>JAPPGZ010000038.1 GCA_028874905.1 Gemmatimonadota bacterium | reverse complement strand
GCCGTGATCGGCAACGTGGTTGCGGCCGACGCCATGATGAGCGGAGGCGATGGCCAGCCCGAAACGCTGGTCGGCGTGACGGTCACGCTCGGCGGCGAGCACGCCATGGGCGAGACCATGGAGACCGCCGAGGACGGCGGCTTCGCCTTCACCGGGCTCCGCGCGGGCACCTACACGGTGACGATCAGCGACTTCCCGGAGGACATTTCCTTCGAGACGGTGAGCGTCGAGGTCGAGGTCGAGGTGGGCGAGGTCGGCAACGCCGACTTCACGGGCCACTACATCCGCACCTCCGCGGTCGCGGGCCAAGTGATCATCGAGGGCGAGGGCCTTGCCGGCGTTACGGTGACTCTGGCCGGCGGACCCGCCGACGAGAGCTACACGATGATGACCGATGCCGACGGCATGTACCGGTTCGAGGACCTGCGCCCCGGCGACTACACGGTCAGCATCTCCGACTTCGACACGCGCGACTACGAGTTCGCGGCCACGTCGCAGGACGTGAGCGTGGATCTGGACGAGACCGGAACGGTGTCGTTCACGGGCGTCCTGCTCCGCACCTCCGGCATCAGCGGTCGGGTGAGCGTCGAGGGCATGGGGCTTCCCGATGTCGTCGTCACGCTTTCGGGCGCGGCCGACGACACCACGATGACCGACGCGAGCGGTCAGTATGCCTTTGCGGGCTTGGCGGCGGGCGACTACACGGTCTCGATCGCGGTCGACGACCCCCGCTACGTGTTCGACGAGATGAGCAAGGACAGGACCGTCGGCGACGACGATTCACAGATCGTGAGCTTCGAGGGCTTGCACGACACGTCAGCGACCCTGACGGCGATGCTGTTCATCGACGAGGCGTCGAAGAACGACACGTACGACGAGGGCGACGAGGACGCCTTCCCGTCGGCTGCAATGCTGCAGGCGCTGCAGGCGGCTGAGGTGCAGTTGCCGCCGATGCTTCCGGTACCGGTGACCCTGGTGGGTCCGGTAGTCAATGAAGTGAGGTCGGGCGTGCTGAACCTCGCGACTGGCCAGATCTCGTTCTCGGGGCTGCGTGAGGGCGACTACGAGCTGAGGGTTGGATCCCTCGCGGCGCTGCTTCCCGCACTACCGCCCGCGGCCGCCGCCGTGCTGCGGGACTACGAATACGGTGGACCCACTGGCGGGTACGAGATCGCGATCGGGGTCGGCGACCAGGCGACGCAAGCCATTCCTGTCGATATCACGCACACGACGGTGCACTTCATGGTCACCCTGAAGTCGGGCGAGGACCGCGGCACGCCGCCTATTCCGGTTTCCGGCGCGACCGTGACCCTCTCCTCGGGCGACAGCGGTCCGACCGGCGACAACGGCATGGCCATGATCCGGTTCGCGCGTGAAGGCACTAGCGGCAACATGGTCACCGCGACGGTCGCGGCGGAGGGATACCATGTGGCCGAGGGCACGACGGCGGTGGCGTGGGATCCGAAGAGCCCGTACACCCAGGCGACGAACGCCAACGACATCGTCAACCTGACGGCGAACTTCTCCTTCAAGGGCGCCACGCTCGGCGGCGACGCGCTCGCTGGCTGGGCCATCAGCGTCACCTCCGGCGACGACGCGGTCGCTGGCGCGCCGGCAGCGCTGGGCGACGACGGCTCGGCGTCGTTCTCCGAGACCTTGGGCGCGGGCGATCTGCCGAAGACCTACACGATCGCCGTCGCCGACGACCAGGAGGGCAAGGACGCCGATGGCAACGAACTGGACGGTGGCGAGAAGTACGAATCAACGCCGCTGGAATTCGTGCACAACGGTCTTATGTTGGCCGGCGGAGACGCAGCGGACGCGGGCGCCCTCCAGGTGACCTACACGACCCAGACGCTCAACGTCTACGTGCACCACGAGCGCGACCAGGTCATGGGCTACACCGGGAACGTCCTAGGCGACGACGTCCGGATGTCCGGCATGCTCGACGTCGAGGTCCGGTACGTCCAGAACGGATACCGGCATCAGTTCACGGCTGCGGACAGCCTCGATATCAGCGACAAGGACGGCGTGTACACCTTCGCGCACGTGCCGGCGGACAAGAACGTGATCGTCACGGCCGACAAGGCTTCGGACACGTTGAACATCATGGTCATCGGCCAGGATGAGGTCACCGCCAGCGGGTTCGGCGCGCAAGGCGGCGGGTCCCACCACACGGTGGACCTCTGTTCGCTGGCGTCCGTCGAGGGTCAGCAGCGCCACGACGAATGCGCCACGTTCGCCTTCGTCCACACCTACGCAGTGGACGGCCAGGCGTGGAAGAACGTGGTCAGCATGTCCAGCGACGACTTCGTCAAGGACGTCGCGGGTAACGAGGTCGTGTCGACCGAAGGCATCCCCGGATTCACGGTCAACATGGATCCGGTCGAGGGCGAGAACCTCGCCAACGAGAGCGCGGACCCGTTTGAGGCCGAGAAGAAGGGCGACAAGGCATTCGACTTCGGTCAGATGCCCGCGGGCGTCTACACGGTCTCGATCAGCGGTGACACGGCTGATTGGAAGGTCCAGCGGGGACCGGCCGACGATCCCACCGACGACCTCATGGACCGCATCAGCCCCCTTGACTCGGCGCTCAACATCGACGTGTCGCCGAAGACGGGGTACGTCTTCGGCACGGTCAGCGATGACCAGGGCCGCCGCGCGGCCGGGGTGTCCGTCGACGTGAACGGCGAGTCGGCAGTGACCGACGCCCAGGGCCGGTACGTCGTGGAGGGCTTCGGCCCCGCGAGCTACAAGGCACCCAACGCGAAGAACCCCTCGAAGAACCGCAGCGTTGTGCGGGCGTTCGATCCAGGGCAGGGTGCGATGATGGTCATGAGCCACATTGCATTCGCCGCGAACGCGCCGAAGCGGGTCGACTTCTCGGTGGCCCAGGCGACCGACATCGCCATGGTCAGCGGTCGAGTTACGCATTCCGGCACGGGAGCCGGGGTTGCGGGTGTCGAGATCATGGTCGACTACGGCGCCGGCGCGGTGGTGCCGCTCAACGCGACGTACCATACGGTGCCCAAGGCGGGCGGCGGGACCACGCAGGTCCGGATGCTCCGGACGGGTGCCGACGGCAGCTACACGGCACATGTCACCGCCACCGGCGGCACCGTCTCGGTATCCGCGAAGAAGGAGTTCATGTTCTTCACGCCCGACAAGCACACGGTATCGGCCGTGGTCGGCGCGCAAGTATCGGGCATCAACTTCAGCGCCTTCGACAACGGAACGATCACCGGCCGGGTGGTTGACGGCGCCGATCCGCCCAACGCAATTAGCGGCGTAATCGTATCGGCGACAGCGACGGGCGCAACTTCGGCCGCGCATGCCGACACGACCGGCGCGACCGGGACCTACGTGCTCCGTGTGCCGTATGGCACCTACACGGTCTCGGCCACGAAGAATGGCCACACGTTCAGCTCTGTCTCCGACGTCAGCGTTCCGAACGATGGAAGGCCGATCGACAACATCGTAGGGACGGCGGACCAGGCCAACGCGGACCTGAGCACTCTGCACCTGAGCGGCGTGACCCTGAAGTATCCGGATCCAGCGGATGCGACGAAGATGAAGTCTGGGTTCAAGGCCGACGTGAGTGCGTACACAGCCACGGTCGGCAACTCTGTCGCGATGACCACGGTGACCGCAACGGCCGCCGTCGCCGGAGCGTCACGGGTCATCGATCCGGGCGACGCCAGCTCGGCCGCCGGGCACCAGGTGGAGCTTGAGCTCGGCGCGAACGTCATCACCGTGACGGTTACCCCCGCGGACGGAACCTCTCCGACCAAGGATTATACGGTGACGGTGACCCGAAGGGCCCCGTCCACGATGATCGAAGGCACGGTCACGGACGCGAACGGCGTCGGGATCAAGGATGTGGTGATCACGGTGGGCGGCGAGGCTCCGCTCAACGCGACGGGATCGCCCAAGGCGCTCAAGACGGACACAGACGGCAACTACTCCGCTGAAGTGGAGTCGACCGGTGCAGCAGCCACGGTGATGCCGTCGAAGGACGGGCTCACCTTCTCACCGGCTTCGCGCTCGGTCACGCTCACGGCCGGCGCCACGATCACGGGCATCGACTTCGAAGGCTCCGGGAACGCCTCGATCCGAGGCAGAGTGGTGGATGAGAATGGAGCAGGGCTGGCTGGCGCGATGGTGACGGCCTCGCCACGAGGCGGAACCGGCGGGCCCTCTGCGACCACTCGCTCCTCGGGTACCTTCACGATCACGAACGTGCCACTCGGTTGGACCACGGTCACGGTTGCGAAGGACGGCTACAACTTCGCGCCCAGGGACGTGTACCTCACGGGCGGCACCGTCGACATCGGCGACCTCCAGGCGGGTGGAACCACTCAGCCCACCAACGTAGAGGCCGCGCGCGACAAGGCTGCCGATGGTTCCTTTGACGGCAACGTCACCGTCACATGGGCCGCGGGCGGCACCCCGCTCGCAGCCGGTACATACCAGGCGCAGTCCTGTGTCCCGGCTGATGAGGATGATACCACCACCACGCCTCGCGATGAGACGATGTGCGACAATAACCCTGACAACGTTGACAATTGGAGCGCCCTTGGCTCGACAGTAGCCTTTGACGCGACGGAGTTGACGGTCACGGCAACCGTTCCGACTGGCAGTGACAACGGCTTCTCGGTTCGGGTGCAGGCGAATGACGGTGCCACTCCGCCCGTCATCGAGAACTCGGCCGTGGAAAGTGTCGCCGGGATCAACGCGGCGCCCAGCATGGCGGAGGCAATGCGCGACATCGATCCCAGCCCGGACAACCTTGTTGTCAAGTGGGATGGCGACAGGGCGGGGGCTACCGTAGCCCGGGTCATCGGTGGCTTCACCACCACCGTCGGCGGCACCACGAGCACGACGTGGGTGGTGCTGTCAACCGTCGACTTCACTGCTGCCGAGTATTCGGCTGACGACGAGACCAAGGACCACCAGTGGACCTTTGCCTTCGAGTCGACCACCCTGGTGACCGCCGCCACCGTTGTTGATCCTGCCACCGGTGTTGCCATTGATGCCGACGAGGACGACACGGCTGACACCATGGACCTGACGGCCGCCATGATGAATGGTGAGTTCATGGTTCGTGTGCAGGCTCGCCATCCCGGTATCGATTTCGTTGACGAAAACGACAACGGCACGGAGGATACGGGCGAGGAAGTCTGGAATGCGTCCAACGACGCATCCGTAGGCGACAAACAGTAAATCCTTCAACACCATCAGCTTGGCTGATGGTCGCAGGAAGCGTCACCCCCCGTTCGGGACACCGGGCGGGGGGTGACGGCTTTGTCGCGCAGGAAGCAGGGGGGCCGTCAGAGGAAATGACGCCTGCAACTCGCGCATGGAGAAGAGACCGGAAGCGTCAGCAACCGATACACACCCGACGCGTTTACTCACACAGAGAAGAGGCGGCAAGATGATTCCGAACAGGCTTGGCTTAGCGGTGCGCTCGCTCGTGGTCGCCGTGGCCGCGGTGGCGTGGATGCCGTCCGGCGTTGGCGCACTTCCGGTTCAGAATACGCCTTCGGCGCCACAGAATCTGACGGCGACCGCCGCCGGCTCTTCCATCGTCCTCAATTGGGCGCGTCCGACCGCGGACGGCGGCAGCGCTATCACTGGCTACCGGATCGAAGTATCGGTGAACGGCGGCGCGTGGGACTTTCTCGCAAGCACGGCCGCCCACGTGACCTCGTTCCACGACTCGGGTTTCTCGGCGGGCACCGTGCGCCGCTACCGGGTCGGGGCGGTGAACACGAATGGCGTTGGGGCCTGGGCGGAGGCCACGACGCTGGGTGCGGGGCCGCCTTCGGCGCCTCAAGGTCTGACAGCGACCGCCGTCGGCTCGGTCGTCCACCTCAACTGGGGGCCGCCGTTCTCGATGGGCGGCAGCCCGATCACCATCTATGAGATCCATGTGTCCGTGAACAGCGGCGCCTGGAACCTGGTGGGGAGCACGACCGCGGGCGTGACCGCGTACCGTGACGCGACGGCCACGGCGGGCGGCGTCCGCCGCTACCGGGTCCGGGCATGGAACGCCAGCGGGCCCGGCGAGCCGGCGTTCGTGACCGCGGCCACGGTGGGCGCCGGGATACCCACGGAGCCCCGTAACCTGACGGCGTCCGCTGCCGGTCCCTCGGCCATCGACCTCGACTGGGATGCCCCGGCCTCACCCGGCGGCAGTGCGATCATCCGCTACGAGATCCATGTGTCGGTCGGCGGTGGCATCTGGAGCCTGCTGGGGAGCACGACCGCGGGCGTGACCGCGTACCGGGACACGCGTGCGACTACGGGGACGGCCCGCCGCTACCGGGTCTGGGCGGTGAACGCTCTCGGCCCGGGCGCCCCGGCCTACGTGGACGCGCCGACCGCCGGCCCTCCGGGTCCGCCGCGCAACCTCGATGCGCGCGCCCGCAGCTCCTCGGAGATCGAGCTGAACTGGGACGCGCCGCTGGACGACGGCGGCAGCGCGATCACCGGCTACCGGATCGAGGCGTCGCCGGGCGGCCGCGCGCGCTGGTCGACCGTGGAGCGGAATACCGGGAGGACCGCGACCAGCTACCGTCACACCGGCCTCACCGGGGGAACCACCCACCACTACCGCGTGGCGGCGATCAACGCCATCGGGGCGGGGGACTTCTCCGACGAGGACAGCGCGACAACGGACCCGCGCGCCCCGGACGCGCCCCGCGGACTGAGTGCCAGGGCCACGGGGACGTCCGCCATCGCACTGAACTGGACCGCCCCACTCTCCGACGGAGGAACCCCGATCACGGGCTACCGGATCGAAGCACGCACGGACAACACGGGCTGGACCGCGGTCGTAACCAACACGGGTTCCAGAGCCACGGCACACACGGACACCGGCCTCAGCCCCGGGACGAAGCGCTACTACCGCGTCCGGGCGATCAACAGGGCGGGCTCAAGCGACTGGTCGGACGTCGCGCACGCGACCACCAGCGCCACGACTCCCGGCGCCCCCACGGACCTGACGGCGGTTGCGAGCACCGTGGGGGGAAGCACGCGGCTCCTTCTCACCTGGAAGCGGCCGGCCTCGGATGGCGGAGCCGCGATCACGGCCTACCGGATCGAGGTGTCGCCGACCGGTGTGGCGGGCTGGGACCTGGTGGCCACCACCGGCGGCGGGATCACTACCTACCTTCACACCGGTCTAGCTCCCGGTACGACCCGATACTACCGGGTGGCCGCGGTCAACGCCCGGGGGCCGGGGGCACCCTCGGACGTGGTCCCCGGTACGACCGACGCCGCGCCGCCCGCCCAGCCGCTGAACCTGCGCGCGCGCGGGGCCGGACCTACGAGCATCACCCTCGACTGGCAGGCGCCGGCCGCCGACGGCGGCGCGCCGGTCACCAGCTATTCGGTCCAGCGGCGCGGGCCCAACGACGGCACTTGGTTCATCGTCCGTCCCAATACGGGTTCGACTGAGACAACGTTTACGGACACCGGCCTCCGGCCGGCGACCGCCTACAGGTACCAGGTCAGGGCGATTAACTCGGCGGGAGCCGGCGCGTGGTCGGGGGAGGCGGCGACAACCACGCACCCGGACGTGCCCTCCGCGCCGTTCAACCTGACGGCGAGGGCGGTCGGCACCTCGCGGATCGACCTGTCGTGGAGTGCGCCGCGCAACACCGGCGGCGCGCCGGTCCTCGGCTACCAGGTCGAGGCCTCGAGCGATGGGGGCGCTACCTGGAACAGGATCCGCCGCAACACCAACTCGCGGGGAACGACGTTTTCCGACGTGAACCTCCAGCCCGCGACCACGCGGCATTACCGTGTCGCAGCGCTCAACACCGCGGGGACCGGGCCGTTCTCGAACACCGCGCACGCGACCACCGAAGCGACCACTCCGGGCGCGCCCCGGAGTCTCGACGCGGAGGCCGACGGTACGTCTCGGATCGAGCTCTCGTGGCGAGAGCCCACGAACGACGGCGGCGCGCGCGTCACCGGCTACCGCATCGAAGTGTCCGAAGACGGGGGCGCCCGCTGGGAGGACCTGGTGGCCAACTCGCGCAACACGGGCACGACCTACGTGCACACGGGGCTGGAGCCAGCCACCAGGCGCCACTACCGCGTCTCGGCGATCAACCGGATCGGCACGAGCCGGGCGTCGCGGGTGGCGAGCGCCATTACCGACGCGACCGTGCCCGACGCGCCCACCGGGCTGGTGGCCAACGATGTCACGCCCACCCAGATCGACCTGTTCTGGCTCGCGCCCGCCTATGACGGCGGCGCCCCCGTCACCGGCTACCGCATCGAGGTCTCGGAGACTGGCGCCGCCTGGGAGGATCTGGTCACCAACACCCAGTCCAGAGCTACCGCGTTCTCGCACACCGGCCTGCTGCCGGGGAGCACACGCCACTACCGCGTCTCGGCGATCAACCGGGCGGGCGCCGGCGCGCCGTCGGCGAGCGTTTCGGCCGCGACCGACGACCCTGTCCAGCGCGCGGGGCGGCTCAACACGCGCGTGCTGCCGCACGTGGCGGCCGCGATGACCTCGAGCACCGTCTCGGCGATCGCCCGCCGCGTCGACGCGGTGGCCAGCGGGATGGGCATGGAGCGGCGCGTGGAGACGAACGGACTCTCGTCGATGGCCGCGAGCCTGTCCGCGCCGGACGCGGGAGCCTTCGGTCTCGCCCAAGGCGACCAGGCGGGCTTGGCTGCCCTCTTCGGCGGCACCTCCTTCACGATGCCGTTGGGGGGCTCCGACGCACAGCAACAGTCGGCCACGGGAACACAGTTGGCGAGCTGGGGCTCGGGCGAATACCACTACCTCGGCGAACCGGGCCAGAGCACCCTCGACTGGAAGGGCAACATGGTGAGCGCGCACGCCGGCATCGACGCGCGCGTGGGGCCGGACATCCTGGCGGGCGTCGCGGGCTCGTACTCCTCCGGGAGCTTCGACTTCACCGACAAGACCGGGGCCAGCCCGGTGAAGGGCACCTACGGCGCCACCATGGCCAGCGTGCATCCCTACATGGCGTGGTTCTCCGGCGGAGGCGGCGCCTCGGTGTGGGGCTCGGCCGGGTTCGGCCGCGGCGACATCGACGTCGACGACGAGCGCGAGGGGTTCCGCACCACCCCCGCGAGCCTGTTGACGGGGGCGGGGGGCGCGAGCTATCAGCTGCTCACGCGCGGCGCGGGCGGCGTGCGCCTCAAGGCCGAGGGCTGGTACGGCGAGGTCACGGTCGACGGCAGCGAGCAGATCGAGGAGGTCACGCTGAGCATGCAGCGCGGCAAGATCGCCCTGGAGCTGACGCAGGCCTTCCGCGCCGACGCGGGGCAGGAGATGGCGTTCGTGCTCGAGGGCGGGATGCGCTACGACAATGGCGACGGCGTGAACGGCGCCAGCGCGGAAGTGGGCGGCGGCCTCCGCTATGCGAACTCAGGTCTGGGACTGACCGCGGAAGGCCGTGGCCGGTTCGTCATCTCGGCGCGCGCCGGCTACGAGGAATGGGGCGTCGGCGGCATGCTCATGTTCGACCCGGCGACCCGCGGTCAGGGGCTCTCGATCCGGGTGGCACCGTCGTACGGTGACCACAGGAGCGGGGTGAACCAGCTCTGGGAACGCGGGGTGAACGACGCCGTGGGCGGCCACGGCCTGGGCATTGGTCCCAACGTCGACGGCGAGGTGGCGTACGGCATCGCCGGCTTCCAGGGGACGCCCTACAGCGGCTTCTACCTCGCCGAGAGCGGAATGCGCGCCTTCTCGAGCGGCGTGCGCTACGATCTCGGGTCAGGGGTCGGGTTACGACTCGAAGGCACGCGGCGCGAAAGCTCGCTCGGTGCCCCGCAACACACCGTCGGCGTCCGCGGGAGGTTGCAGTTCCGCTAGAAGAGCGCCCCCGTCCGGTTCGCCGGGC
>JAPPGZ010000077.1 GCA_028874905.1 Gemmatimonadota bacterium | reverse complement strand
GGCGAATGGGGCCGGAACCGGGTCCGGGTGTTCCCGGATGCCAAGACCGGCCTGTTCCAGCTGGAGTGGCGCGAGAACGGGCGCAGGCTGAGCCGGTCGCTCAAACACCGCGACTGGAGGCGCGCGAAGAGGCAGGCGGACGAGTTTGCCGCCGGGTTCATCGACGCACCGAACGGCAAGGCGGAGGCCAAGCGCGAGCCGCTCACGCTGGACAAGCTGTTTGAAATCTACGGTGAGGAGGTGACGCCCACGAAGGCGGAGACATCCCAGCGGTCCGACCGGGCCGCGACGAGGATGTTCCTCCGGTTCTTCGGGCGGGGCCGAAGTCCCGAGACGCTATCCCAGCGCGATTGGGACCGGTTCATCCGGGCGCGGAGGTCGGGCAGGGTCGGCCCCAGCGGAAGGCCGGTGTCCGACCGGACCATTGAGCACGACCTGAAGTTCCTGATCGCCGTGCTCAACTGGGCGTCCAAGTCCCGGGACGAGCGGGGCAAGCTCCTGCTCGCGTCGAATCCGCTGAGGGGTCTCAGGACGCCCACGGAGAAGAACCCAACGCGGGTGGTGTTGTCCGAGGAGGAGTACCAGGCGCTTCTCGGGGTGTCCCGAGAGGTCGATTGGCGGTTCCGCGTCGCGCTCGTTCTGGCGCACGAGACGGGCCACCGGATCGGGGCCATCCGTCAACTCCGGTTCTCGGACATCGACTTCGAGGGCGGTGTGGTGCGGTGGAGAGCCGAGCACGAGAAGACCGGCTTCGAGCACCGGACGCCGGTGACGGCGGAAGCGTTGGCCGTTCTTGAGGAGGCGCGGGAGAGGAGTTCCGGGCATGACGACGCTCCGGTGCTGCCCGCGCCGACGGATGGCTCCAAGTGCGCAGGGCGGTCCTTGGTGCGAGCTTGGTGGTACAGAGCCCAGACGCTGGCGGGGCTCGAACCGAGGCGCGGGAGAGGCTGGCATTCGTTGAGGCGGAAGTTCGCTTCCGACCTGATGGACCAGCCGCTCAAGGTGCTCTGCGAGTTGGGCGGCTGGAAGACCGCCAAGACTGTGCTCGAATGCTATCAGCGAGCCGACGAGGGACAGCTTCGGAAGGCACTGGACGCCCGCCGGAGACCTCGCGGCTGAGGCTCACGAATCGGCGGGAGTCAAACAGCGAGAAACGGGCTTACAAATCTCGTAAGCTCAAGGAATCAAAGAAGATCCGATCTTGAACGACACCGCCGTTACGTCAGGATGCCCACAGGCCCCGCCGGCCATCCGCGCGACGATACCACGCGTTCCTTACCGCTAACCCTGACGTTACGTCAGGGCACATTCTCCGCCGTCGCGTGGCTGTCGATCTCTGGAACGGGCGTGCCGAACACGCGCAGGAGGATAGCCAGAATGGCCACCCCGGCCGGCAGCGCAATCCAGGTGGGCAGCCCGAGGGCGGTCCCCACGCTGCCCAGCGCCAGGCCGACCGCGCCGACGAGCAGTGCGTACGGCAACTGGGTGCGGACATGGTCGACGTGGTCGCACGCGGCCGCAGTGGAGGACAGCACGGTGGTATCCGAGATGGGCGAACAGTGGTCTCCCCAGATCGCACCCGCGAGCACCGAACTCGTGGTACCCAGGAGGATGCCGTAGACGGAGCCATCGGCGAAGCCCGTACCGCCGGCGAGCGATACCGTCAGGGGGATCACCAGGGGGATCAGGATCGCCATGGTGGTCCACGATGTCCCGGTGGCGAATGCCATCGCGCCCGAGGTCACGAACACGAGCGCCGGGAGGAGGTACAGCGGCAGATTGCCGCCCAGCAGCTGCGACAGATAGCCGGCCGTGCCGACATCCTGGGTCACCGCGCCGAGCGACCACGCCAGTGTCAGGATCGCCATCGCGATCATCATGGCCTTGACGCCGCCCAGCCACGCGTCAACGCACTCATGCACCGACAGCACGCGCTGTCCCAGCGACAGCGCTGCCGCGACGAGACATCCCGCGAGCGATCCCCAGAGGAGGGGATTGAATGGGTCGGCCGCTCCGAAGGCATCGCGCAGGTGATGGAAGATCCCGGTCACGCCGGCCGGGTCCGCCGCGTCCACCGCCGCGCGTCCCGAGACGTACAGTCCGCCGAGCACGACCACGACCACGGTGAACACCGGGAGGCCGGCGTTCCACCAACGCTCCGGTGCTCCTTCCTTGGGGTTAACGAAGCTCGCCGATGTATCGGTGGCCGGCCTCGCCCCCTCGCGGTAGAGTCCGCGGCCCGCCGCTGCACGCTCTTCGGCCTTGGCCATGGGACCGAAGTCCCGGTTCATGTATGACGTGAGGAACACGAAGGCCATCGCCAGTATGGGGTAGAAGAGGTAGGGGATCGTCTGGATGAAGACCGCGTAGGGACTGAGACCCCCCAGGAAGGCCGCGTCGGTGCCCGTCGTGGTGCCGGCGGCCGCTGTCAGGCCGCTGCCGATCAGGGAGATTTCGTACCCGACCCAGGTGGAGACCGGAACCAGGGCGGCAACGGGCGCGGCGGTCGAGTCCACCAGGTAGGCGAGCTTCTCGCGCGACACCTTGAGTCGATCTGTGATCGGGCGCATGGTGTTGCCGACGACGAGCGTGTTGGCGTAGTCGTCGAAGAAGATCGCCAGCCCGGCAGCGGCCGTGGCCAGCTTGCCCCGGCGCCGGTTTCTGGCAAGGGGAGCTACGGCGCGGACCACGCCCAGGGTACCGCCGTTCTTGCTGATCATGCCGACCATCCCGCCCAGCAGCAGACTGAAAACCACGATTTGCGTGTGACCGCCGTCGGTGTCACCGAGGGCCGGGACGATGTACTGATCGACGAGCCGCCAGGTAGCCTGCACCGGGTTGTAGCCGGCCACGGCCAGCGCACCGAGCCAGATCCCCGCGAGGAGCGCCGTAATCACCTCCTTGAAGATCAGAGCCAGCGCGATGGCGACGAGTGGCGGAAGGATCGAGAACCACGCCGGGGCAAAGGGGCTGGTGACGGTGTGTACCGTGTTGCCCACCCGCACTTCCAGCGGGAGTTCGGTCCGCGAGTGCACGACGACGTTCCGGAATTCGCCGACCTGGCGCGCGCCGACCGTCCCCGAGGCGATCAGGGTTCCCTGGGCGTTGCGCACCTCTACCAGCGAAGACAGCCCGTCCGCTCCACGCACCGTGAGCGTGAATGGTACCGAGCCGAGCACGACCTTGGGGCCTTCGACGGCTTCCTGCCCGCTCGCGCCGGCGGGAATGGTCATGAAAGCGCCCATGAGGAAAAGGCTGCATGCCCGCCAGCCGGTCAGGGTCCGACGGAGCCGCGCGGGAGTGCGCCGCCGGCGTCGGTCCGCGGGAACCGGGGACTGCGGGCGGGTGGTTCGAACGAACATGAGGGCTCCGCGTGGGCGGTTAGGACGTGCGGGACCGGGACTGGCCGGACCGGGAACCCCACCATGATGTTGGCCGACGGCTTCCGGTGCAATTACCTTTGGGCCGCCCGTAGCGCTGTTCGCCGCGCTGATCGCGGCTCTTCGAAGGAGTGCGAACCCGAAAGGTGACTCCCACCGACCCCACGGTGCTCATGGACGGCGCGGATGTTCGGCGTGCCGTCGACCGCATGGCTCACGAGGTTCTGGAGAAGCTGGGAGGCACCCGTCGTTTCGTGCTGATCGGAATCCAGCGGCGGGGGGTCGATCTCGCCGGCATGATCTCGACCGCCATCGCGGCCGCCGAGGGGATCGAAGTCGCCACCGGCACTCTGGACATCACCTTCTACCGGGACGATCTGATGACCGTCGGGCCGCGTCCGGTGGTCGGTGAAACGAAGCTCCCGCCCAGTGGTCTGGACGACATGGCGGTCGTTCTTGTGGACGATGTCCTGTACACCGGCCGCACCGCGCGCGCCGCCCTGAACGAACTCATGGACTGGGGGCGCCCCGCGCGCATCCTCCTCTGCGTGCTCGTGGACCGCGGCGACCGCGAACTGCCGATCCAGCCGGACATCGTGGGCCGCGCGCTCCAGGTGCTGGCGAATCAGCGGGTGGACGTCCTCGTGCCGGATATCGATGGCAAGCTGGCGGTGGTACTGAGCGCCGTGGAGCCCGGATGACCGGATCCACGGCGGCCCTGGGCAAGGACCTGATCGGGCTGGAGCCCCTGTCGCCGGATCAGATTCGAGTCATCCTCGATACCGCCGAGCCCTTCAAGGAGATCACCGAACGGCGCATCAAGAAGCTCCCGGTGCTGCGCGGGAAAACCATCGTGAACCTCTTCTTCGAGCCGTCCACGCGCACCCGCATCTCCTTCGAATTCGCAGAGAAGCGGCTGTCGGCCGATACGGTGAACATCGGTGCCGCCGGATCCTCGGTTTCGAAGGGGGAGACTCTTGTCGACACGGCGCGCAACCTGGAGGCGATGAGCATCGACATGGTGGTGATCCGCCACTGGTCGGCCGGCGCCGCATCCTTCCTCGCTGCGCGCATTCCCTCCAACGTGATCAACGCGGGGGACGGCGCCCACGAGCACCCCACCCAGGGACTGCTCGACATTCTCACGCTGCGCGACCACTTCGGGAGTCTCGAAGGGCTGCGGGTGTGCATCGTCGGCGATGTGCTGCACTCGCGCGTCGCGCGGTCCAACATCTACGGCCTGGTCAAGCTGGGTGCCAGGGTCGGCGTGTGCGGCCCGCGTACCCTGCTGCCGGCGCGCATCGAGCAGCTCGGCGTGCGGGTCTTCGCCCGCGTCGAGGACGCGATTCGGTGGGCGGACGCCCTGAACGTACTGCGGTTGCAGCTGGAGCGGATGCAGGACGGATTCGTGCCATCGCTCAGGGAGTACAACCGGGTATTCGGCATCACGCGCCCGCGTCTGGAGCGCGCGCCGAAGGATTTGCTGATCATGCATCCCGGACCGATGAATCGCGGCGTCGAGATCGATTCGGATGTGGCGGACGGGCCTCACTCGGTGATCCTCCAGCAGGTTACCAACGGGGTGGCCGTGCGCATGGCGGTCCTCTACCTGCTGGCAGGCGGCGCGCCACATCTCGCCGAGGCCGCCAGGGACTGGACGGGCGCATGAGTCGCGTTCTCATTCGCGGGGGACGCGTGATCGATCCTGCAACCGGCCTCGACGCGGACGGCTCGGACATACTCGTTGTGGACGGCCGAATCGACGCGGTGGAGAGCGGCCTCAACGCGGGGGACGCCGATTTGGTGGACGCGCAGGGGCTGGTCGTCGCGCCCGGGTTCGTGGATCCGCACGCCCACCTCTGCGAGCCGGGATGGGAGCACCGCGAGACGATCCGGACGGGAGCGCTGGCGGCCGCGGCCGGCGGGTACACCACGGTCTGCGCGATGCCCGATACCGATCCGGTCGTCGACGATCCCGCTTCGGTGGGATTCATCGTCGCTGAAGGACGACGTGCGCGCGGCGCCAGGGTCTACCCGGTCGCGGCGCTCTCCGCGGGTTGCCAGGGGGAGCGCCTCACGGAGTTCGGCGAGATCGTGGACGCCGGCGCCGTGGCGGTATGTGACGCGGGCAAGTCGGTTGGGTCGTCCAGCCTGATGCGGCTGGCCCTCGAATACGCCCGGTCGTTCGGCGTGCCGGTGTTGTCCCAGGGCGAGGACCGCGATCTTGCGGTGCGCGGTGTGATGCACGAAGGCGTGATGTCGACGCGGTTGGGGCTGCGCGGCAAGCCGGCGGTAGCGGAAGAGATCGGTGTTGCCCGTGACCTGGCTCTCGCCCGCGCGACCGGCGGACGGCTTCATCTGCAACGGGTTTCGACGGGCGTGGCCGCGGAGCTTATCCAAGCTGCCAAGGCTGCTGGTGTGCAGGTTACCGCGGAGGCCACGCCGCATCATCTGCTGCTGTCCCACGATCTGCTCGAGGGCTACGGCACGGAGTACAAGGTCGATCCACCGCTGCGTACGGCGCGCGACGTGGAGTTGCTGGGCGCGGCGCTGGCCCACGGGATCATCGACTGCATCGCGACGGACCACGCGCCGCGTCACTACGACGAGAAGGAACAGGCCTTCGACGATGCGCCGCACGGTGTCGTGGGACTGGAAACCGCCTTCGCGGTTCTCCACACCCGCCTCGTGCAAAAAAACCTGCTACCCCTGCACGAGTTGCTGCACCGCATGTCGACGGGTCCCGCACGCGCCCTCGGACTGCCGGGAGGCAGTCTGGAACCCGGTCAGCCGGCCGACATCGTGCTCATCGACGCCGGGATGGACTGGACGGTGGCGGCCGAGGACTTCGTCTCGAAGGGGCGGAACACGCCCTTCGAGGGTGCCCGCATGACAGGGCGGGTCGTCAGGACGCTGGTGGGCGGGACGACCGTCTGGAGTCTGGGCCGGGCTACTCGTGCCCCTGGACCAGGCGTGCCAGCTGCGACTTGATCCGGTCGGCCTTGTTCGGGTGAAGTATCCGGCGGTTCGCGGCTCTGTCGATCAGCGCCACCGCGTCGCGACGGTGCCTTTCGGCGTTCTCGTGCGTATCGGCTTCGCGAACCCTGCGAACTGCCGTGCGGATGCGGGAACGGGTTACGCGGTTGCGGCCCCGCGCCTCCCGGCTCAGTTCCATCCGCTTTTTCGCGCTCTTGATATTGGGCATTTCGGTGTGGTTTCCCCGCAGTGGATCGTGCGCATTGCCGTCGGCCTCCGAAAGGAAGGCCGGTTCGAAAGGTAGAACCGGGAGACCATACGTTCAACCACCCCAGCGCCGGGCTGGCCGTCGCCGGGGGTCCTTTCTACAATTCCGATCATGGAAATCCTGCTGATCATCCCCGTGCTCCTCTTTTCCGTCGTCGTGCACGAAGTGGCACATGCGTGGCAGGCCCTAAGGGAAGGGGACACGACGGCGCGGGACCTTGGCCGCATCACGCTCAACCCGATTCCCCACCTCGACCTGATGGGTTCGGTGCTGGTGCCCCTGGTGCTGTACCTGCTTCCCGGCGATTTCCTGTTCGGGTGGGCCAAGCCGGTTCCCGTGAACCCGCGCAATTACCGGAGCTATCCGGCGGGCGACATCCGGGTTTCGCTGGCCGGCATCGTTGCGAATCTGTGCCTCGTCGTCCTGTGCACGCTCGGCCTGGTCGTCATCGTGTTTCTCCAGGACCTGCTGTTGTTTGGTGGACGAATTGGCATAAGTGTCGCGCAAATGCTCACCTATGGGGTCTTCATAAACTTGATTCTAGCGTATTTCAATCTGATTCCGGTGCCGCCGCTCGATGGCTCCCACGTGTTGTATCATCTGCTGCCACCGGCTGCCGGAGCCCGCTACCGGGCGCTCGGACGCTACGGGGTCACCCTGTTGTTCCTGACCGTGCTGGTGTTCCCCGGCGCCTTCGGGGTGCTGCTCTCTCCGGTTTTCGTCGTGTTCGAGTGGGTCCTTGCTCTGGCGTCGGCGCCGTGACCGAGGGACTCCTGGTCGTCGAGACCGAGCGCTTCCGCGGCCCGCTCGACCTTCTTCTGCACCTGATCCGCACGCAGGACATCGACATCTTCGATATCCCGATCGCGCCCATCACGCATCAATTCCTGCAAGCGACCGAAGACCTCGGCGAAACCGGTGTGGACGAAGCGGGCGAATTCCTGGAGATGGCGGCCACGCTGATACGGATCAAGGCTCGAATGCTACTGCCCGGTCCGGCGGACGAGGAAGACGACGACCCGCGCGCGGAACTGGTGCGGCGCCTGCTGGAATACGAACTGGTCCGCGAGATCGCGACCCGGATGCGGGCGGCCGAGAGCGACCGCGGCCGGCGCTTCGCGAAAGGATACGTGGAGCCACGTCCTCGCCCCGCGCTGGCGGATGCTCCGCTGGATGCAACGTGGGAACAACTCTACGCGGCAGCGCTCGGCGTGGCATCTCCCGTGCGGCGCGAGATCGCGCACCGGGTCGCGGTGCGCCCGGTGGCCATGCGGGAAAAGGTCGGGCTGATTGTGGAGGCGGTGAGGAGAGCGAGCCGCATCGAGTTCAGCAGCCTGGTTGCGCCGTGGAAGGAGCGGATGCACGGTGTCATGACGCTGCTGGCCGGTCTCGAACTGGGTCGGCGCCGAGTGGTCGCGCTAAGGCAGCGCAAGCCGTTTTCCCCGCTCTGGTTCTACAAGGGCCGCAACCTGGATATGGAACTCGACGACACGACATGAACGACGCCAGCATTGTGGAGGCCATCCTCTTTGCGAGCGACGCCCCGCTTTCGCCGGGCGAGATCGCGCGCGCGGACGAGGTCCTCGACGAGGATCGCGTGGAGGAGGCGCTGGCCACATTGCGTGCCGAATACGACAACTCGGGACGCGCATTCGAATTGCGTGAGGTTGCCGACGGAGTGCAACTGATGACGCGGCCTGAATTCGCGCCCTACCTCGAGCGCTTCGACACCGTGCCGAAGTCGTCACGGCTGTCCGGCCCCGCGCTCGAGGCCCTGGCGATCGTCGCGTACAGGCAGCCGATCAGCCGAATAGAGGTCGAATATGTCCGCGGGGTCAATTCGACAGGTGTACTCAGAACCCTGCTGGACCGAGAGTTGATCGAAGCAGTGGGCCGTGGGGACGGGGTCGGGCGGCCCGTGCTCTACGGCACGACGGCACGGTTTCTGGAGCACTTCGGCTTCCCCTCGATGGAGCACCTGCCGAGACCGGAGGAACTCCCGGTGGTTCTCAGGGACAGGACACCCCTGGACGACGCGCCCACGGACCCGGAAGAAGCGCCGGCCGAGGAAGGCGCGGACCCGCCCCCAAGCGTCGAGGATGCAGTGGAGGCGGTGCTCGCCCACGCCGACGGCGCTGCGGAATCCGCAGAGTGAACCCGGACGTCTCCTCGGCCATGCGTGTGCAGAAGTACATGTCCCAGGCCGGAGCCGCGTCGCGTCGCCAGACCGAAGTCCTGATCAGGGAAGGCCGTGTTGCCATCAACGGGGAGACCGTGACCGGGATGGGTGCGCGGGTGATCCCCGGCACCGACGTGGTTTCCCTGGATGGGCGGGTCGTGGAGCCCGCGCCTCGCCGCTGGATCGTCTTTCACAAACCGGTCGGCGTCCTCTGCACCCGAAGCGACCCTCACGGCGGCGAGACCGTGTACGACCTTCTGCCTCGCTGGGCCGCCGGGCTCCGCTACGTCGGGCGGCTGGACCGCGACACTTCCGGCCTGTTGCTCCTGACGAACGAGGGCGATCTGGCCGCGGCTCTGGCGCATCCGCGCGGGAGGATCGAGCGCGAGTACCAGGCACGCATTGCAGCCCGGCTCAACTCCCGGACGCTAAAGCGGCTCAAGCGCGGCGTGGAACTCGAGGACGGCTTCGCCCGCCCCGTGCGAGTACGCAGGTTCGAATGGGGAGAGGATGAGCCGGGTGTCCGGATCGTGCTCACCGAGGGCAGAAAGCGCGAGGTGCGCCGGCTTCTCAGAGCGGTGGGCCACCCTCCGCGCTCCCTGGCGAGGACCCGGTTCGGCCCGTTTCGGCTGGGGGGCCTGAAAGCAGGAGCCTGGAGGCCTGCTCGCCGCTCCGAGTTGGCCGAGGCCAGGAGCCTGGTACGCCGCCGAGCGCGCAAGGGCCGCCGGAGCGGGCCGAAGTTGAAAGGAGATGCGCGTGTCTGAGTCCACGATGGAAGTGATCCGTCATCCCCTGATCGAGCACAAGCTCTCCTACTTGCGGGACAGGCGGACCCCGTCGCCGGAATTCAGGGAGCTCCTCGATCAGATCACCCTGCTGATGACCTTTCACGTAACCCGGGCGTTCGAAGGCGACGAGGTGAGCGTCGAGACTCCCCTCGAAACCACCCGCGTTCGCCGCATCCGCGAAGACCGCCTGGTGGCCGTCCCGATTCTGAGGGCGGGACTGGGAATGCTCGATGGCGTTCGAAAGCTGATCCCCGGGGTGAAGGTGGGACACCTGGGGTTCTACAGGAACGAAGAGACGCTCGAGCCCGTGAGGTACTACGGGAAACTGCCTCCCCGGAGCGGGCTCTCGACGCACCTGCTGCTCGATCCGATGCTGGGCACCGGTGGAACAGCGGCCGCGGCGGTGGCGGAATTGAAGGCGCACGGAGCCGCCGACATTCGCGTGATGTGTGTGGTCGCGTGCCCCGAGGGCGCCGCCCACATGACCACTCGGCATCCGGATGTACCCGTCTACACCGCCGCCCTGGACCGCGAGCTGAACGCGGTGGGGTACATCGTGCCCGGCCTCGGCGACGCCGGTGACCGGATTTTCGGGACTTCCTGAGGGTGGTGGCCGGGGGTTTGTGGATTCGTTAGCCTTATCCGGGCCCATAGCTCAGGCGGTTAGAGCAGCGGACTCATAATCCGACGGTCGGG
>JAPPGZ010000046.1:9794-72400 GCA_028874905.1 Gemmatimonadota bacterium | reverse complement strand
GGGCGGGGCGGCGTGGGCGCGGCGGCGGGCGGAGGTTCGCGCTGGCGGTCGCGGCGGCCGTGGCGGGTGCCTGGTTCGCTCCCCTCGACGCCCAGGAGGCGCGGCGGCGGTGGGAGCGCATGTGCCAGATTCGTGCTGAGAAGTTCGACCTGGTCCTGCCCGGCGCCATGCACGACAACGACCTCGACATGTGGATCGTGGTGATGCGCGAGGGCCTGCTCGACCCGCTGTGGGAGGCGCTCGGACGCGGCTACGTCGGCGACTGGGCCTACTACGTCTTCACCGACCGGGGCGAGCGCACCGAGCGGGCCGCGCTGGGCGTGGGCGGCTACATGCTGGAGCAGTGCGGCGTCTACGACCACTTCGGGAGCGCCGCGTCGCTGGCGGAATACGTGGCCGAACGCGACCCCGAACGCATCGGGGTGAACATGGCCGCCTCCATCGGCGGCGCCGACGGGCTCTCCCACACGTCGTACCTGCACCTGCGCGAGGTGCTGGGGGCGCCCTGGGCGGACCGTTTGGTGTCGGCCGAACGGTTCGTGTCGGACTTCCGCGCCACGCGCCCCGCAGTCGAGATCGCGGCCTTTGCCGAAGCGGGCGAGATGAGCCGGGAGATCGCCGAGCGCGCGTTCTCCAACGAGGTCATCACACCCGGCGTGACCGCCCTCGAGGACGTCGCCTGGTGGATGTGGGACCAGCTACTCGCGCGCGGCCTCGATTCTTCCTTCGACATGCCGTCGGTGTACATCACCGGCCCGACGGGCATCGAGGCCACCTCGTCCGATCGCATCATCCAGCGCGGCGACCTGCTGATGATCGACTGGGGGGTCGGCTTCCTCGACTTCTACACGGACATGAAGCGCGTGGCCTACGTCCTTCGCGAGGGCGAAACCGAGGCGCCGCCGGGCATCCAGCGCGCCTTCGACCGCGCCATGGAGGTCCGCGACGTCATGAAGGCGTCGATCAAGCCCGCGCCGACTGCGCAGCAGGCCCTGGATGCCACCTGGGCCGCGATCGAGGCAGCGGGCTTCAACCGGATCGGCTTCAACCAGCCCACCGACGACCCGGAGGTCACGGATGTCGTGATCGGACCCCACTCGGTCGGCAACTGGGGCCACGGCATCGGACCGTCGCTGGCGTTCTTCAACCCGACGCAGCTCACCTACGAACTGCGCCCCGGCACCCTGATCGCGGTGGAACTCTTCGCCTACACCGCCAACCCCGAGTGGGACAACGCCAAGGTGCGGATCCCGCTGGAGGACGACGCGGTCGTGACCGAGCGCGGCGTGGAGTGGCTGTATCCGGTGACGCGGCGGATTCTGCTGGTGCGGTAGGCTATCGGGCAGGTCGCATGCGGCCCCCCAAGCGAGGCGGTGGGCCCGTCAGCGCAGCGGCGGCTCCTCAGCGCAGTGGCGGCACGATCCGCACCAGTCGCCCCTTCTGGTCGTACACGCGGATCGGCATCCGGGGGATGTCGTTGCTGAGATCGATCACCGGTCCCTTGGGAGCCGCCATCCCCTGAGCCCCCGCAGCAGACACGCGAAACCGGTCGGCTGCCGAGAGGTTCACTTCGTAGCCAATTTCGACGAGCGACTCGATCGTGACGGCGCTCAGTGGTTCGTCGGGCCCCGAGAGGAACGGGGTCATGAGTTCGTCCTCGAGCACGGACTCCCTCCAGTGCGAGTCGGAGGAGCCGCGATTGCCGCCGCTCTCGACCGGAACCTTGGGCCCGGCATTGTATCGGCGACCCCCCGCGGCGTCGAATGCCGCGATGGTCAGCGGACCGTCGAAGTACGTGTCCGCATTGGGCTTGTTGGGCAGGGACGGGTTTTTCAGACGGCCGTGGACACCCCAAAGGGTTCCGATGCCCAGCGTGTGTCCAAGCTCGTGCGTGGCCACCGCCAGGAGCACCCCCTGAGCCTCCATTCGGTTAACGTCGAACTCGTCCAGCCAAATGAAACCCGTGATGACCTCCTGGTCGATGTCATCGGAGGTCGCGAATGCGATCTGTCTCCGATAGCAGTCCCGCGCCTGACCGAGGATGTTGCCTTCGCTGTCGCCCCCCGCGTCGATCGAGTCGATCGTCACGTAGATGCGAATGTCGTCAATCGTCTCTCCGGCCGGGATCGCGGGTGATCCGGGCCCGCACACGCCGACGGGGACAGCCTCCTGGAAGGTGAAGTCGTCAGCACCCCGGGCGATGATGGACTCCCACCGATCCGCAGCCTGCCTCATGATCGCATTCTGCGACGCCGACCCGCTCTCCAGGAAAACCAGCTCTATGTCAAAGCTCTCCACTTCCTTTCCGCCCACGGTCACTGTCAGCCTTGACGGCCCGAAGGCGCTGAACGCGTGCACTGCGATGTGATAGCTGCCAACCCGGGTCGGCACCATCTGGCACAGTTCATCCGAAGCGGCATTGCCGCTCAGGCACCGGTACTCATAGTGGTGGCCCGGACGTTCCCCATAGTGCACGAACATGTCGGCGTCCCCCGATCCCCCGGCCAGCTCCACGTTCAGTGCTTCGTCCGACGCCTCCTCAATGTCGACGCGGAAGAGCAGCACTTCGTCGAGCGTGCCGGAAACCGTTACCGGCGACCCGAGGCCAAGGATCGGTTGTTCGGCAACGTCCAGCGTCTGCACGACCTCGTTGTTGGCCTTCTCCCACTCGTCGATTCCGCCGTCGGGATCGATGACGACCGCGAGGGTGCGCGACCCCGGCTCGAACGGACCTGCGGCCGCAAAGCTCACGCTTGCCGTGTCCTCGGACTGCAGTTGCGCGACCTCAACAGTCTCGAGCACGATCCCGTCGAGGGTCAGGCGGACCGGGAACAAATCGGGGCTCGCAGCGTCACCGATGTTGGCGATCGTGACGCCCACCTCGATGGTTTCCAGATTCGTCGGCTCGTCCCGCGACACGTCGAATCGCTCCACGCTGAGGTCCGGCAGCGGGTTGTCGGACGTGGCTCTTGCGGAGGCGATGTTCTGGACCCCGCCCGGAGCCCAGATCGTCAGGGATTGCGCACCGAACTTGCTGCCGAGGGTCCATACCGTCGAAGCCTGGCCCTGGTCGTCGGTCACCACCGTATCCGGGCTTGCCGAACCGCTCTCCGCACTCGGCCTGAAGTTCACGGGCAGACCCGCCACACCGTGGCCGCCCCGGTCTTCCACCTGGACCACCAGCGGCTCCAGCAGCGGTTCGTTCCGCAGCGCTTCCTGGTTGTTCCCGGACACGATCCCGATCGCCGACGCCCGCTGCTGCACCGTCACCTGGGCCGTCGCGCTGATGTCCGCGGTGCTGGCCGTCAGCGTCGCCATGCCGTTCCCGACGGCCGTCACCGAACCGTTGGCGTCCACCGTGAAGACGTTATCGTCGGAGCCCGACCAGGTTACCGTGACCGCCATCGACGAACCGTACTGGTCGCGGACGTTCGCGCTGAAGGGCGTGGTCTGGGTGATGTAGGTGAGCGTCGCGGACGCCGGCTCGATCGTGATTGTCGCAGCGCGCGGAGGCTCGGGCGGCGTGACCGGCCCCGTGTCCCCACCGCCGCAACCCGCGACCGCGGCGAGGAGGAGCGTACGGGTGACGAGCGTGGTCGCGGAGGTCTTCATAGTGGCAACGCCTTCCTGCATGAGCGGCAACGGCGCTCCCCGATCCGGGCAAGGCAAAGGCCGCGAAAGGTAATCCTCAAGACGGGCGATAGGTCCCGTCAATATAGTGCGCCATGGGGACTACGGACGAGGCGCCCTGCGGATTACGGACGAGGCGTCGTTCCTCGGTATCTTCGGCCGCGCTGGTCACGGACGAGGGCGCACGCGTTTCACCTGAAACGTCCTCGCGGCTCTCCTGCGGGGTCCGGTCGGTGGCACACCCCGTGACGGGCCCAGGTGGCGCGCACCAGGTGGCGGGATACTAAACCGGAATGTTTAGTATTGTCCAGCGCAAGAGGGTGCCGAACATTTCCCGAACTATAGGGTATAAGGAGGTGAGAACGCAATCGCCCACCCATGACTTCCGGATCAGACAGTATGCCTACCGAATCCACCGCCTCGACCTCCCTCGTCCCCGCTTCGCCAGCCCCGGCCCAGCTAGCCCCCACCGCGCCCGGCCCCGCCCCTACCGCCGATCCCCTCGGCGACGAGATCGCCACCCTCTGCGCGCATATCAACGCCGCCACCTACCGGCTCCTCTGCCTGCTCAAGACCTACGACGAGGAAGGACGCTGGGAGGGATTCCGCACCTGCGCCCACTGGCTCTCCTGGCGCACCGGCATCTCGCTGGGGCCCGCCCGCGAGAAGGTCCGCGTGGCCCGCTGCCTCCCCAACCTGCCCCGGATCTCCGGTGCTCTGGCCAAGGGGAAGCTCTCCTACTCCAAGGCGCGGGCCCTGACCCGGATCGCTTCACCCGAGAACGAGAAGGAACTCCTCTCCTTCGCCGATCACGGCACCACCGCCCACGTCGAGAAGCTGGTCCGGGACGCCCGGCGCGTCGACCGGAGCAAGAATGCGCAGGCCGAA
Organism: Gemmatimonadota bacterium; assembly: GCA_028874905.1. Classification (GTDB taxonomy): domain Bacteria; phylum Gemmatimonadota; class Gemmatimonadetes; order Longimicrobiales; family Gaopeijiaceae; genus Bin94. The sequence continues at coordinate 67,882 of JAPPGZ010000046.1, read as the reverse complement.
CGCGCCGAGCGCCGGGGCCTGTACCTGTACCCCGCCGAGGACGGCAACTACGAGATCCGCGGCCGGCTCAGCCCCGAGGTCGGAAGCCTGCTCCTCAAGGCGCTCGAGGCGGCCGAACGGAAGCTCTTCCACGAGCAGCGCCAGGCCGGGACCGAGCACAAGATCACCGCGGCCCAGCGCCGGGCCGACGCGCTGGGGCTGTGGCTGGAAGAGCAGGTACAGCCCGAGGTCCAGCTGGTGGTGCACTCGTTCGAAGGGGGCGAACTGGGTGGTCTGGCGGGAGGCGTGTCGGCCGCCCTGGCCGCAGGAGCCGCGGCCGGTCTGGTCACGGAGGAGGGCTCGCGCGTTTCCTGTGAAACGTCTTTGCGGCTCGCCTCCGATGCGGAGGTCGTGCCCATCGACCGCAGAAGCGACGGCTCCGTGCTGGATGTCGGCCGGCGGCTGCGGACCGTGGACTGGCGGCTCCGCAAGGCGCTGGAGGCGCGCGACGGCGGCTGCCGCTTCCCCGGATGCGGATCACGGCTCCGGACCCACGCCCACCACATCATCCCCTGGGCCGAGGGCGGGGAGACCGCCATGGACAACCTCGTGCTGCTGTGCCCGCTGCATCACCGCGCGGTCCACGAAGGGGGATGGAGGGTGGAGGTTGACGAGAGGGGCTTGCTGCGGTTCCTCAACCCGCTGGGCGTGGAGATGTCTGTGGCGCCGCCGACCCCGGACATCGGCGGCTTGCTGCCGGGGAACGGCCTGACCCGGGCAACGGCGGACGGCCCGGTAGCCGCACCGGCTGTGGACAGCCCACCACGCCCTGCGCACGACTGCGGGCTGGCCCGCTGGCACGGCCGGACGGAAATCGAGGTCTGGACCGGCAGTACCCTGTGGCAGGGCGAACGCATCGACTGGGACTGGGCGCTGGATTGGTTCTGCAACAAACCGGGCGAGGGCGAGGGCCGGAGGGAAGGAGGTGAGCAGGCCCGCCCCGGCAATGCGGCTTAGCCGATGTAGCTGACGCTAAACATTATGGTTTAGTATCGGCCAATCCCACCGCAGGATCCGGCCCTGACTCCCGGCCTCAGCTGCCCCGCCGCCGCCTCTCCAGGTGCACCGGCAGGTACAGCAGCCCGAAGAAGACTGCCGCCACCACCTCCAGCTTGAGCAGATACCACGGCCAGGGCAGGAAGATGAAGGGCGACGCGGTGTCCGGGACCGTGCACAGGTACATGTAGTTGCTGTCCAGCAGCAGGTTGACCGGCGTCAAGACCGCGGCTATGACGTTGAGCGTGACGAACGCTCTCACCAGCGATCTGAACGTGGGCCGCATCCCCAGCCCGAAGGTGGCGAACAGCGCCGCTACTACGATGGCGCCGTGCGAGACGAAGTACTGGAAGAACAGGTAGTGCGGGAAGCCGTCTGACAGCTCCGGCGTCACCATTGCGTTCGTCGCTCCCGCGAGCCCCCAGAAGTACACGAGTTCGAAGGTCCAGCGCCGGCGGAAGAGCAGCATCGCCGCGGACAGCAGAATCGTCATGCCACAGACGTGGAGCGGCAGGTGCTCGCGGACGAACACCTCGCCGCCCTCCGTCGCGTACCGGTAGACCCAGCCTACGGACTGGTTGACCAGCAGAATGACGGCCAAGCCGATGCACAGCCCCCGCTTGACGCGCGGCGACCCCGACCGCCTCGCGACGGCCGTCATGGCGGCGGCAACCGCCACCATCAGCACCAGGGCGGCTATGTGGGGCGCGCCAAAGAGCTCAAAGGCAGGGGCGGACATCGGCCCAAGCTAACGGGCCGGCTTGCGCCCGCGCACGGACGCCCCGTCCACGTCTGAGGCACCACCGCCCCGCGTGCGTCTGTAGCGGGTAACGGGATCCGTGGTCTATGGCGACGGTGGCCGGACCGCGTCCCCCACCCACGTGCCCCGTCCGCCCATGGCGGCCACGCGGAATCCGAGCCGGTGCCGGGCGGCGAAGCTCAGGGCCTTGTCCTGCACTACACCTCCACCGATGCAGCGTACCCGATCCCAGCTCACCGTGCGCAGCGGGGTCAGGCCCGTGTTGCGGCGCGGATCGCCGGGGAATACGCCGTCCACATCCTTCACGAGGCGTACTTCGACCGCGCCCATGGCCTGACCGAGGAAGAGCGCGGTCAGGTCGGAGCCGCCGCGCCCGAGGAGCGAAGGCACTCCGGTTGTTACGTCGACGCCCACGAAACCGGGGACCACGATCACGTCCGAGCGGGCGAGCGCTGCTGCGATCCGGCCGGTATCGACGGCGACGGGATCGGCGTCCCGGAGCGGGCCACGGGTGCGCACGCACAACTGCGCGGCAGTGAAGCCGACGGACCGAACGCCGACATCCGTCAGAGCAATCCGCAGAAGCGCCACTGACGCCTCTTCCCCGGTGGCGAGCAGCGTGCCGACGAGGGCGTCCGGAGGCTCGGCGGCCACCGCGTGGGCGGTGGCGAGCAAGGCGTCGGTCGTGCTGCCCATGGCCGACACCACGGTGATCAGCTTGCGGCCGCGCGCCACCTCGTCGCGCACATGTCCAGCAACCCGGCGATACTCCTTCGGCGCGGCAAGCACGGACGACCCGAACTTCACCACATGGATCGGGCCGGGGATCGGCCCGACCGACGGACGGACTGCATGGGCCCGCACGGGACCGGGACCGGGACCGCACCGCACGGGCGCCCGCGCCGCCTGCGTGGACCGCGGGCCAGGAGGCGAGATCGTCCCCGCAACCACCGCCGTCACGCCGCCTGGCACACCACCTCCTCCACGCGGGCAAGGGCGCGCTCCAGGTCGGCTACCAGGTCGTCCGCCGACTCGATCCCGACCGACAGCCGCAGCAGACCCTCCCGGATTCCGGCCACGATCTGGGCGTGCTGGTCCATCGAAGCGTGCGTCATCGTCGCCGGATGAGCGACCAGGCTCTCGACACCCCCGAGCGACTCGGCCAGCGCAAAGTGCTCGAGCCCGTCGACGAACGCCTCGACCGCCTCGCGCCCGCCCCGGAGCTCGAACGAGATCAGGCTGCCCCATCCCAGCTGCTGCCGGCCGGCGACGTCGTGGCCGGGATGCCCCGCCAGACTCGGGTGGTTCACCCTGGAGACGACGTCGCTGCGCGTGAGGAGGTCGACGACGCGCTGCGCGTTGCCCTCGTGGGCGCGCACTCTCGCGTGCAGAGTCCGGATGCCGCGCAGGGTCAGGTACGAATCGAAGGGCGCCCCGGCCACGCCCATCGCGTTGGTCCACCACGCCACGTCCTCGAACAGCTCCTCGTCGGCCGCGATCACCGCGCCTCCGATCACGTCGCTGTGTCCGTTCATGAACTTGGTGGTCGAGTGGACGACGAGATCCGCGCCGAAGTCAAGCGGTCGCTGGTTGACGGGCGACAGGAAGGTGTTGTCCACAACGCAAACGGCGCCGATCTCCCGCGCCAGGCGGGTCCACGCCGCGATGTCGGTGATCCGCAGGAGCGGATTGCTCGGCGTTTCAATCCAGATCATGCGCGGCCGTAGCGCGCGCGCGTGCGCCTTGGCGCCTGCGGCGGTCTGGTCCAGAAAACGCACCTTGTATGACCCGCGCTCCGCCTCGGCCGAGAACAGGCGATGGCTGCCTCCGTAGCAGTCGTGCGGGGCCAGCAGCAGATCGCCGGCGGACAGCAGCCGCGTGACGACCGCGATCGCCGACATGCCCGAAGAGGTGACCACCGCGCCGCATCCGCCTTCCAGTTCGGCGATCGCCTCGGCGGCGAGGTCGCGCGTGGGGTTTCCGCTCCGCGTGTAGTCGTATTTGGCGTACACGCCGGGCGACTCGAAGTAGAAGTTCGACGAGAGATGGATGGGCGGCATGACCGAACGGTGGCCAGGGTCGGCTCCGAGTCCGGCGCGGACCGCGCGGGTGACCCGCGAAGGGCCGGGCCGCCCGTTTGCGAGGGCGGCGCGAAGACAGTCGGGAACGTCCGGAGACGCGCCGTCGGCGGAGTTCGTGAGCGTGTCGCTGCGGTTCATCGGGGTGCCTCCTCTTCGGCGAGGCCCAGGGTGATCTGCCGTGCGACTTCCCGTGTTTCCTTGAGGAAGGCGTCATGGCCGAACAATGACGGGATGGTGACGTGGCGGACGGGGGGCCGTCCCTGGCGTCTGGCGAGTTCGTCGACGAGCCAGGGCGGGACGATGACATCGGTGTCGAACGAAACGAGGAGCGCGTCGGGCGGGAGCGAGCCGGCACGCGTGCCGTGGAGATCGATCGACTCGGACAGCGCCAGGAATCGGTCGGTGTCGAAGACCTGGGCGAAGGCGGCGCCGCGGGAATCCAGGTACTCCTCGACCGGGAACCGTGACGGAGTGTGGCCGGTGGTCCCTACCGTGAGCGCGAAGGGCGAGAAGCGGGCCTCGAATTCGTCGATGCTCCGGTAGGTGGTCATCGCGAGGGCTCGGGCGAGGGCCAGGCCGCGCGCGGCGTGACCGGTTTCGGCACCCAGCGTGGCGGCCGCGCGCTGTACGGTGCGCACGGCGGTGGCCATGGGATGTGTCCGGTGGGCGGCGCCGAGGATGACCAGTTTCGATACGCGCTCCGGGAAGAGTTCCGCGAAGGCGAGGGCAACCATACCGCCGTAGGAGGCGCCGACCAGCGAGGTCGCCGCGATGCCGAGGTGGTCGAGCACGGCCGCGAGTGCGCGGGCCTGATCGTGGGTTGTCACCGGGCGGAGGACATCGTCTTCGCACGCGCCGCCGAGGAAATCCATGCCGATGAGAAGCCGGCGTGCCGGGTCGAGGGCGCCGCCCTGCTCCACCACACCCCTCCACCATCCCGGTTCGGGGTACGCCGACGATGGCGCGAGGTGGCGCCCTGCCGAGATTCCGCCGAGGACGACGGTTGGCGCGTGGTTCGGGCCCACCGCCTCAAAGTCCACCGGTACGGTGCGCGGCCCGAGATGGTCGAAGTCGATGCGGGTGCGGAGCGTCGAGCGAACGGCGGGCGCTGAGCCAACGGCGGGCGCGGAGCCAACGGCAGACGCTGAGCGAATGGCGGGCGCTGAGCGAATGGCCGACGGCGGGCGGCGGGCGGGCGCAGGGCCAGCGGCGGGTGCCGAATGAGTGGCCGAAGCGGGGGCAGGCGCGAAGGAAAGGGATGCGCCGGCGGGGAAACTGGGCATCGTTCGGTTCTCCGGGTCTGGACTGCTCATCGGACTCCGGAGATTCGACACCCTGGTACTTCCGGCTACCGCTCCGAAGAGCAGCGGGCGGGTCATCTTTGCGGCCGGACGCGTGGTCCGCCACAGGAGTTGGCACCTTTGCGGGAATGCCACTTCCCGCAGGTTGCCCCGGCTTCACAGGGCCTGTCCCTCAGCCGGTCTCGATGAGTTGTCGTTGAACGATAGCTACAACGGTTTGCCGCGAACGTCAAGAACTATCTTGAGAACCATCCTGATCGCCCGGTCGCGGGTAGGACCCCAGGACCCTGAAAAGGGCGGCGCGTTTCTGCACGCCGCGCAGCGCCTCCGTGACGACTGCGTCCTCGCGGTGGCCTTCGATGTCGACAAGGAAGATGTAGCGGCCCAGGCTCCGCCTGTCGGGGCGCGACTCGATCTTGAGCATGTTGATGCCGCGGCCGGCGAGCTCGCCCAGGGTGCCATGGAGGATGCCGGCCGCGTCCTCCGTGAAGTCGAAGCAGATCGAGGTCTTGTCGCGGCCCGTCGGCTCCGCGTCGTCGGGGGCGAGCACCACGAACCGGGTCTTGTTGTTGGCGGCATCCTCGATGTTGCGAGCGAAGATCTTCGCGCCGAAGATCTCCGCGGCGCGCCGGCTGGTGATCGCCGCGGCCGGACGCGTGCTGGACCCCATGTCCTTGACGGCGCCCGCCGTGCTGAGGGACGCCAGGGGCTCGGCTTCGGGAAGGTGCTCGGCGATGTAGCCGCGGCACTGCGCCAGGGCCTGTGGATGCGAATACACGACGCGCACGAGGGGGAGGGCGAAGCCGGGCTGGACCAGAAGACAGTGGTGAATGGGGAGCACGATCTCCCTTCGGATCAGGAGATGCGTGCTGTGGATGAGCAGGTCCGTGGTGTGGGTGACGGCGCCCTCGAGGCTGTTCTCGATCGGCACCACGGCCTGATCGGCCGCACCCCCCTCCACAGCCCCGATCACCGCCGCAATGGAGCCGCACGGCACGAGTTGCGAGGCCTGGCTAGCGTGCCGCAGCGCCGCTTCTTCGCTGTACGTCCCGCGGGGACCCAGAAAGGCTATCCTCACGAAGGCCCGGCTCCGACCTCACCCATCGTCACCCAGTACGTCGCATCGCCGCTCCGCCCCTCCACCACCACCCCCAGGTACGGCTCCCGCCCCTCGCCGTGGGCCGCCAGCGCCGCCCATCCGTGCGCGGTCGTGGTCCAGCGCGCATCCGACGCGCGTTCCTGGGGCATGTCAATGGCGCTGACGGTCCCGTAGGCCGGGTTGAACACGACGTCCAGGTAGCGGTACCCCACCTCGCCCGTCGCGCTGGCGGCATCCACGACCACCTTCCACATCCCGGCCGCCGGTTCGTGCACCACCACCGACTCGTCGCCCACGGGATCGCCGTCCACGCGGACGCCGGTGCATTCGTCTCCGGTGCAGTCGAAGACGTAGACGTCCAGGTCGGCGGCTGATGCGCTCTCGACCTCCGTCCGCACGGCCAGTGCCGACGACCCGGGCAGCACCTCGATCTCGTACACGTGCTGCCCGCGGGCCGAGATCGTTCGCGCCTCGCGCCTCGCACTCCCCACCGGCGTGTTCACCGCTCCGCCCGTGAAGGACGCCATGCGGTTCGTGATCCACACCTGGTGCGTTCCCGTGCCCGCCGCCGCAGCCGCCGGGGCCCCGTTGTCGGCGGCCATCCCCGCCGCGACCACCTCCACGTCGGCCGCCAGCGCCGACACCGTGAGCGTTGCGGCCGTGGGCGGCACCGGTTCGTGCTCCTTCGCCTGCTCCCAGTCGAAGGTGCGCGTGTCGGCGATGTCGCCCAGCCGCACCTCCCAGGTGCCCGCGATCGGGTTCGCCACCACCTGCGTGATGCCCCCGGCGTTGCCCTGGACCATCTCGCCGCGCTGACCGCGCGTATCCGGGCGGAAGACGCCCAGAGTGACGGGGCGCTCCTCCCACGCGACGTCGATCTTGAGCGCGGTCACACCCTCGGGCACGTCGAAGAAGTAGCTCTTGAGCCCCGGGCGCGGGACCTCGGCTTCCTGTCTGGCCGTGAAGCCGTTGGCGGAATTCAGGGGCTCGGGCGCCACAATGGCTGCATGGGACCGGTGCGCGTACCCGGCGACATCGTCGTGGTCGAGGGTCAGGTGCGCGGTGTGCACGCCATGCCCCGCCGGGGTGACGGTCACGGGAAAGTCGACCGGCGTGTTGAGCGGCAGGGTGACGGTCAGCGGCGACGAATAGGTGCCGTGGTCGTTGCCCTCCCAGGTGACGTCGAAGGTCATGTTGCCGGAGGGACCGGACGTGCGCGTGAAGGTGACGGTGCGTTCGCCGCGCTCATCCGCCTTCCAGCCGCTGCGCTCGTAGAGGCCGAAGCCCTCGTGCGGCGTCGGAAGGAGGTGGCTGTACGGCGTGACCACCGAGGAACGCGCCTCGATGTCGACGGCCAGCGCGCCGGATTCGAGCTGCTGCAGGATGTCCCACGCCCCTGCGACGCTCACCACGCCGTTGCCCTGCTTGTACGCCGCGATATTGGGCACCCAGCGCGCGCCCCGCGTGATCGCGTATTTGAGGCGGTGCGGATCGATCGGGATGCCCGCCTGCCGCGCGGCGCTGATCAGGAGCGCGCCAGCCCCGGTGGCCGTGGGCGTGGCCGTCGAGGTGCCGCCCGCGATCGTGTAGCCGGGCGGCAGCTGGAAGAGGCCCGCCATGGCGCGTCCCTCGATGAACCCCAGCCAGGTGCTGACGTAGTTGGAGGGCGAGATCACGTCGGGCTTGAGCGTGCCGTCGCCCATCGGACCGTAGCCGCCGGTGATGAGCAGGTTGTCGTCGTACTCGACGCGCACGCCGTGGTTCATGAAGAAGTTGTCCTTGCTCTCGTGGCCGCCGATGCCGATGACGCCCCGTCCCATCACGATGTCGTCGATCGCGCCGAGGATGGGGAAGTTGTGGGTGGGGGAGAAGATGGAGACCCCGTACCGCTCCACCAGGCGGTCGGCGATCACCGAGGGGACCAGTCGGCCGTCGCGCAGGAGGTAGTTGCGCGTGATGTTCGAACTCTGCTCGAAGTAGATCAGGTCGGCGTCCGCGTCCCGCGCCGCGACGATCGTGGCCTCGGTCTGCCCGTACGCCGATCCGCCCTCGCCGACGCTCGCGAGTTGCGCTCCCGGCGCCACGCCCTCGAAGCGCCCGCTCTCACCGCGGCTGGCCAGGATCGCCCCGACCACCAGCGTTCCATGCGACGCAATGCCCAGGTTCAGGGCGACGCGGCCCTTGTCACGGTCGATCTGGATCCCGAAGCCGACCGACTCGCGCACCGCGGTCTCCGGGTCGTCGGTGCCGAAGACGCCGAACGCGGGCCGCTCGTCGTATTCGCCCAGCGCGGTCTCGTCCGTGAAGTCCAGGTCCTGGTCGGTGTCGACCCACACGTCGCCGGCCGCCTCGTCCCAGAGTACCGCGAAGAGGCGGCTCGACCCCTCCGGATTGCCGTCCCGGTTGACGTCGCGCTCCAGGCTCGAGCCGTAGACGCCCATGGTGTCGGCCCTGACCTCGTCGAACATGGCGATCCGGAAGAGGCCGTCCCGCGGGGCTGTGTACGTCGAGTCCCGGTAGACGATGGAGCCCCCGGCCGCATCGACCATGTCGTCCATGTCCAGCCACCAGCCGTTGTCCTCGATTTCGGGGTCCAGGACGTTCCGGTAGACGGCGATCTTGGGCACTTCCGTGCCGTCCAACGCGCGCGCAGTCTGGAGTTCGGGCAGCAGCATGTCCGGCAGCATGTCGATCATGGCGACAACCACGCCCCGTCCGTCCCAGGTGGGGTTATCCTCCCGGAACTCGAGCGCGCGCATGTCGCCCAGCGGGCTGTAGCGGTTGCTGAGCGGTTGGTCGCCAAGGACCGGCGGCCAGACGGTGTCGGCGCGAGCAGGTTCGCCGGAGCTGGCCGCTGCGGGCACCGCGGGCAACCCTGGCGCCTCGGCCTCTCCCCCGGCCAGCCCGAACGAGCGCGGCCGTCCGGTGATCGACACGTCCACGCTGTGCACGTCGCCGAGCGAGACCACGTCCTCGACGCGGTCCAGCGGCACCCACGCCCGCAGGTAGTCCACCTCGTCCGCGCGGAACCCCACTCGGCCCCCCATGCCTTCGACGGCGGCCGCGACGCGCGCGTTCCTCCCCGGCATCGAGGCGATCACCAGCACGACCTCGCTCTCGCCTCGCGCCCGCGCCTGCGCGAGCTCGCCGCGCGCGTCCTTGAAGAGGTAGGGGCGGCGGTCGGGCTGGGCGGCGGCGGGGGACAGCGAGGCTGCGACCGCGAGGGCTGCGGCCGCGAGGGCTGCGGCCGCGAGGCACGCGACACCGCGGCCCAAGGTTGCGAGGATCAGGGGAAAACGCGCGGGAACTGCGGCCTTGCGTCGCATGATGGCACTCCGGGATCAAGGCGTCGGGACGGTCTGCACAGTGCAGAATTGCGTCCCATGCAGGGCTTCCGCAATGCGTATGCCGGTCGCCAGACCGCCTATCGCTATGCCGCCGGACGTTCCACGCGCAGGCTCAGGATGTCGGCATCGTGGTACTTCTGGTGGCGCACGGAGGCCGCGAGGTGACGGAGCAGCCGCAACGAGAAGTCGTGCTCGGTCGGGATCTCCACCGAGTGCTCTCCGACCAGCGCCATGCGGTCCTCGATGTTCCCCTCTCCCGACGCGGCCAGGAACTCCAACTCCGCCGCCCCGGGCACCGAGCGCACGCTGAGGCGCAGCCGCCTTCCCTCGCCCGCTTCGTCGCCCTCCTCCCCCAAAAGACTCAGCAGTGCCTCTTCGGCCGCCAGTGCGACCCTTCCTGCCATTGCCTCGCCCCATCCCGCGCGCGAGCCGAAGCTGGTCAGGAACGCCTGAATCTCGGGGACCGCGTTCACGCCGAGGTCGGTGACGAGCCGCTTGCGCCGCGGGCCGGAAAGCTCGACGAACGCCGCCAGCAGAAGCGCGGTCAGTCCGCCGGATGTCATCCCGTTGCCCAGCATTTCGGCGAAGAAGGGGCTCATCTGGCTGGTGAAGAGGCCACCGGCCTGGAAACCCGAACCGACCCAGAACGACACGCCCACGATCGCGGCCTTGCGGTAGTTCATCCCGTCGCCGACCACGATGCGCATGCCCAGCACGAAAAGGATGGCGATCAGCACCAGTCCGTAGGCGCCGATGACCGCGTTCGGGATCGAGATGACGACGGCCACGAACTTCGGCAGGAAGGCCAGCGCCATGAACCCGACGCCGATGCAGATGCCCACCCGCCTGGCGGCCACGCCGGTGATCTCGACGATCGACACGCTGCTCGAATACGTGGTGTTGGGCACGGTGGCAAGCAGTCCCGACAGGAAATTGCCCAGCCCGTCGGCCATGACCGCCCCCTGAACCCCGCGGAAGTCGGTCGCCCGTGTGTCGCGCCACGAAACCCGCTGCACGGCCACCGCATCGCCCACGGTCTCGATGGCCCCGACCAGCGTGACGAATATGAAGGCGGGAAGCAGCGCCCAGAAGGTCGGGCCGAAGCCGAAATCGAAACCGGGCCAGCCGGCCACCGGCAGCCCCACCCACGGGGCCGCGGCCACCTGTTCCCAGGAGAACAGATCGAAGAAGCCGGCGATGATGCAGCCGGAGACGATGCCGATCACGGGACCCCAGAGCCGCATCGCGCCGCTCGCGCGGAGGATGATCACCATCGTGACGACGAGCGTGGCAACCGCCGTGACCGGTCCGGCCGACGGCGCCACGCCCTGGGGCACCTGTTCGATCAGATCCAGCAGGAGCGGCATGACCGTGACCGCGATCAGCATGATCACGGTTCCCGCGACCGTCGGCGTGATGATTCGCCGGAGCAGCGCAAGCCGCGACGCTAGCAGGAACTGGAAGAGCGCCGAGGCGGCGACCAGTGTCGCCAGCATCCCGGGTCCTCCCCGCGCGAGCGCAGTGACCGCCACCGCGATGAAGGCGCCCGACGTGCCCATCAGGAGGATGTAGCCCGAACCGAACCGCCACACCCGCCTGGCCTGCACCATGGTGGTGATGCCGCTGACGAGCAGTGCCGCACACGCCGCCCATGACAGGAACAGCTCGCTCTCGCCGGCGGTGCGAACCACGATTGCGATCGTGATGACGATCGGTCCGAGCGTGAGAATGCAATACTGCAGAGCCAGTCCGATCGCGATGGGAAACGCGGGTTTCTCGTCGGGCTGAAAGCGGACTCCGGTGCCTGCCTGGGTCGGCTGAGGGGCCATGGGGGATCTCACTTTTGGGGGGAAAAGCACAGTATCGGGGACGCCGGGCACCCGCGCAATGAAGGGGGGGCAACGGCGCGTGGGCACCTTGCGGCCCCGGGGGCCGGAAACGAACCTTGGGACTGACGCGGCCGCGGGAAGGGCCCGGCCGCACGGGCAAGGACACACCCCCTGGAGGGATTGCCATGAGATCGAAGCAAGACACGCTGCGGCATCCGCTGTGGGCCGCCATGCTGGCGCTGACGGTTGCGTGCGCGGCGCCGGAGCACAGCGCCGAGGGCGAGGGGGCGGAAGCCGAACCGATGGCCGCCGAGGTCCACGAGATGCCGCCCGCCCCGATGGCCGATCCCGCCGATGTGGAGTCGGTGGAGGCGATCGTGACTGCCGTCTACGAGTCCATCTCGGGCGACGCCGGCGTGCCGCGGGACTGGGACCGCTTCCGTTCCCTCTTCCTGCCGGGCGCGCGCCTGATGCCCGTGGCCACCGAACACATGGAGAACGGCCGCAGGAGCTCGGTCAGTTCGATGTCCCCCGAGGAGTTCGCGGAGGGGACGGACGAGTTCTTCGAAACGGAGGGGTTCTACGAGGTGGAGATCGGCAACGTCACCGAGACCTACGGCGACATCGCGCACCGCTTCAGCAGCTACGCGTCCATGCGCACGGACGACCCGAACGAGGAGCCCTTCAACCGCGGCATCAACTCGTTCCAGCTCCTGCACGACGGCGAGCGCTGGTGGATCCTCAGCATCTTCTGGCAGCACGAGCCGGACGCGGGGCCGATTCCCGAGAAGTATCTGGACGGCTAGCCGGGCCGGCGCGGGGCGTCGGCACACCGGCGCGGGGCGTCGGCACACCGGCGCGGGGCGTCGGCACACCGGCGCGGGGCGTCGGCACGCCGGTGCGGCACGTCAGTACGCCGGCTCTGCCGGACGCTTTTCACCAGCCGTGACCGCCACCTGCAGCCGATTCTCACGCGGCGGCAGGCTGCACACCGAAAACGGGGTGAAGACGCACGGTGGGTTGTAGGCGCGGTTGAAGTCGATGACGGTCCAGCCCTCTTCGTTCGCCAGGGGAACGCGCATGTAGCGGCCCCCCTGGTAGGTGTCCGACACGGCGGTGGAGTCCCACAGCGAGATGAAGTAGGTGCGGCTGCTGGCCCGCGCGAAGGCGACGAGGCGGTGCTCGCTGCCGCCCACATCGAAGACCAGCTCGCCGGGCGACTCGTTCTCGACGGTGCCGCCGCGCACGTCCGCGAGGGGGACGATGCGGGGCTCGGGGTACGGGTCGAACCGGGCCGGGAGCCGCCAATCGTTGGTCACCGGGAAGTACTCGGGGAGCTCGAAGGCGGCGAGGCGGGGCGCATCGCGGTCCCACACGCGCAGCCACAGGCGGTCCGTCCCGCGCTCGGAGTGGATGCGCAGACCGAGGGATCCCAGGGCGAGGATGGTGGTATTCTCTTCGCGATCGTTGCGGAGAGCGAGTTCTTCCGTGACCGCCGAGGCAACGTCGAGGGTCAGGCCGCTCTCTGCCTCCGGCACCAGCCGCACCTCTCCGTTCTCGAGGTGGAGGGTTCCTGCGAAGGGAGGGGCGTCCTCGGGCGGCAGCACGATCGCCAGCGAGGAGTCGGAGCCGAAGCGGTTGGCGCCCGGCGCGAGTTCCCAGAGGCCGGCCCAACTGATGACGCCCGCGGCCGGGTTCGTGAGGCTGCGGTGGCGGTTCGCGCGCCACTCCGTGTGTTCCTCCGCGAGGACTTCCGGCGGGACGGGGTCGGGATCGGGGCCGGAATCGCCCACGCATCCAGCGGTGAGTGAGCCCAGGATGACGAAAACCGTGGCGAAGACAGGTGTTGAGCGCAGTGTAATGAAAAGTTTACAGTATGTCATGTTTACTTTCCATTTCTTGATCCTCCTGCGGCATCTACCGCGGCTTCGACTTCAGCCTCCACCGCTTCCCACTCACGCATCAGGCGTGCGATCCGGCCGGTCAGCTCCTGGCGCTCGGCCTGCAGCGTCTGGACCTCTTCGGGCGCGGATTGTTCGTAGAAGGTAGGGGACGCAAAGACTGCGTCAATTTCGGACACGCGCGCCTCGGCCCCGTCGATTTGCTCCGCAAGCTTCGCGCCCCTGGCCTCCAGCTCTCGCAGCCTGCGGTCGCGGCGGGCACGGGCGCGGCGGTTCTTTCCCCATGTGTCCTGGCTCGTGCCCCGGAGCGCTTCGCCGTCTTCGGCTCGTGACCGGCGGCTTTCGGCCCTCGCGTCCGCCCTGGCCTGCTCCAGCACGGTGTCGGTGTCGAGGTGGTCGTCGCCGCAGTGGTGCACGTACTCCTCGTAGGTGCCGCGGTAGTCGCGCATGCCGTCTTCGGTGATCTCGACGATCCGGTTGGCCAGCCGCCCGACGAACCAGCGGTCGTGCGACACGAACACCAGCGTGCCCGCGAAGTGGTTCAGCCCGTTGACCAGCGCCTCGATCGACTCCAGGTCCAGGTGATTGGTCGGCTCGTCGAGCACGAGGACGTTGGGCGCGCGGATCATCAGGCTGCACAGCACCAGGCGCGCCGACTCTCCGCCCGAGAGGGCGCCGAGGCGCTTGTCGGCATCGTCGCCGGTGAAGAGCACCATCCCCATCTTGCCGCGCGCGAATCCCGTGCCCTTGCCCGGGCAGTAGTCGCTGATCCACGCCTCGGCGGTCCGGCGCTCCGGAGCGCCGGCCCCAGCCCCGTCCGCGCCCCCGGCCGCCAGATGGTCCTTCGGATCCTGCGCGAAGTACCCGGGCCAGGTTTCGTATCCCCAGTCGACCGAACCCTCGTCCGCCTCCAGCCGTCCCACGGCGATCTTTAGGAGCGTGGACTTGCCGATCCCGTTCGGCCCCACGATCGCGAGCCGGTCCCCCCGGCCCACCCGCAGGTCGACGTCGCGCAGCACCTGGTTGTCGCCGAACGACTTGCCGACGCCCTTCACCCGCAGGACCTCGCGGCCGCTCGGCCACCGCTGGTCGAACCGGAATGTCGGGTAGCGCCGGGAGCTCTTCGGCAGCTCCACCAGCGCTTCCGTCCTCTTCTCGATCAGCCGCAGCTTGCTCTGGGCCTGACGCGCCTTGGACGCCTTGGCGCGGAAGCGGTCGACGAACTTCCGGTGATGCGCGATCTCGCGCTCCCGCACGGCGATCTCCTTCTCGCGGCGCTCGCGCTCGGCCGCCTTGGCTTCGAGGAACCGCGTGTAGTTGCCCGGGTACCCGATCACGGTCTCGTAGTCGATGTCGAGGATGTGCGTGGCCACGTTGTCGAGGAAGCGGTGGTCGTGGCTGATCACGACGACGGGACCGCGGAATCCCCGCAGGAACTTCTCCAGCCAGCGGATCGAGACGATGTCGAGGTGGTTGGTGGGCTCGTCGAGAAGGAGCGCGTCGGGGGCGCTCGCCAGGACCTGGGCCAGCAGCACCCGCAGACGAAAGCCGCCGGAGAGCGTGGAAAGCGGGTCGCCGTGGACTTTGGCGGGCAGCCCCAATCCCTCGAGGATCGCCGCCGCGCGCGGCTCGGCCGTGTACCCGTCGTGCCGCTCGAAGACCTCCTCGACGCGTGAGAAGCGGTCGGCGTCGAAGTGCTCACCGGCGCGCGCCAGGACTTCGTCCCGTTCGGCCATTGCGCGCCACAGCTCTTCGTTGCCCATGAGGGTGACCTGGAGGATCTCCTCGTCCTCGTACAGGAACCGGTCCTGCCGCAGCACCCCGAGACGGATCCTCCGGGGCATGTCGACCGACCCCGCGCTGGCCTCCATGTCCCCGGCCAGGATGTTCAGCAGGGTCGTCTTCCCCGAACCGTTGGCGCCGACCAGTCCGTAGCGCTCACCGGGGTTGAGGCGAAACGAGGCGCCCTCGAAGAGGACTCGTTCGCCGAACGATTTGGAGAGGCTGGTGGCGGAGATCATTGGGGAATCTACTACCCGAAGTCGCCATAGTACCTCGCCACGGCCCCGCGGCCCGCCGACTCCCCTCGGCTGTAGTACGCCGGCATTCGCTCCGACTTCCAGCGGCCGGCCACCATGATTGCGCTCAGACCCATTCCCCTCGCGGTGAGGTCCTGCGCCATCCCGACCCGCGGCGAATGGCCGGTGAAGCCCTCGCCGAGGCCTGCTGCCCGCGCCATCGCGGCGATCCGGTTGGAGATCGTGCGCCCCCGGACGATGCCGAAGACCCGCGCGTTCGGATCGGGGTCCGCCGGCTGGATGTGGCGGAGCGCAACCGCGGCCTTCAACCCGATGAACTGCACCGCCGAGATCGACGATGTCTTGGAGCGCCGAATCGTGACGCGTGCGGTGCCGTCGTGGACGAACTCGATGTCCCGCCAGCGAAGCTCGGCGGCCTCCCCCCGGCGCAGCAGCCCGTCGCGCATCACCGACACCAGCGCGATGTCGACGTTCCCCCGGCGAGCGGCAAAGGCAACCGACTCCGTGCGCCCCGACGGTCCCGTGCGCTGCCGGCACGCGGTCTCCTCGATCCGCGTGAGCAACCTTGCGGTCAGGCCCCTGGCCTGGCGCGGATTGTTCCGGCCCCTGTCCGTCGCCTGGTTCCGCAATCCGGCCAGCGTGTTGCGAACACCTTCGGAAGTCGCCGGATTCATGCGGCCGGCGATCCGGTGATAGTAGCCGATCGCCTTGCGGTCCATCTCCAGTGACGACATCGAGAGGCCCTGCCGCATCCGATAGACGAAATACGCCGCCACCGTCATCGGGTCGGCGGGCAGCGACCGGAGCCCTTCGCCCCTGGTCCACTCCCTGAACCTCCTCCAGGCCCCGGCGTAGGCCCGGCGCGTGGCCGGACGTCGACTTCCCTCGACTGCCGCGAGGATGGCCTCGACGTAGTGGTCGGCCAACTTCGCCGCCTCGACCGGCACGTCACGATCGCGTTCCTTCATGCTCTTTCCTCCCCCACCGTGTAACCATCGTCCCCACCCCAAAGCACGAGCCGTTTACGGGGACGGTAACGGTAGAGGGCGCCGGTCAGCGCGGTATCATCGTTCGGCTTTCGGGCATGTCCGACGCGGAAACGGCGACCGACGAAAGCGGCCAGTATTCCTTCACGGGACTGCGTGCCGGGACGTACTCGGTCGAGATCTCGGGATTCGACGCGGGCGAGATCGGCTTCTCGAGCACCTCAGGCACGGCGACGGTCGGCGTCGGCGAGTCGAAGGTCGTGAGCTTCGACGGCACGTATCTCCGCACGGCGGGGATCCAGGGCCAGATCAGCGTGGCCGGAGAGGGCCTCGCGGGCGTGACCGTCACCCTGGTGGGCCACGGCGACGAAACCACCCGGGTCACGGACGCGGGCGGGCTCTACGCGTTCGCGCAGCTGCGCTCGGGCGAATACCAGGTTGCGATCTCGGGCTACGACGCCGACCAGTACGAGTTCACGACGACCTCGAAGACCGTGACCGTCGCCACGGGCGAGATCGCCAATGTGCCGTTCGAGGGGTTGCTACTCCGCACGGCCGGCATCGCGGGCCGCGTGAGCGTCGGCAGCATCGGGCTCGATGGCGTCGAGGTCACCCTGGCAGGCGCGGCCGAGTCGACCACCATGACCTCGAACGGCGGGCAGTACGGCTTCGCCGGACTGGCGGCGGGCACCTACGTGGTGAGCATGAGCAACCCGAACGACGTTGCCTACAGCTTCGAGACGACGTCGGCGAACGTCGAACTGGTGGACAACCAGTCGGCGATCGTGAACTTCCAGGGCACGCATACCCGGACCGCTTCGATCACGGGCATGATGTACCTCGACGAGGCCCCGCAGGACAAGATGTACACGGCCAACGAGCCGGCGCTCGCGCACGAGGGCATTCCGCTGCTGCTTCAGGGCCCCGGGGTCAACGAAATCGCGGCCGGGGCCACGATGGCGGACGGCAGCTTCGTGTTCGAGGGGCTGAGGGCCGGATCCTACCGTGTTCTGGTCAACCTGACCGAAGAGGCGGCCGCGGCGATCACCGACGCCGGCTTTGCATTCGTAGGCGAGCTGACGGGAACGCTTGTGAACGTGGAGGCTGGCGGCAACGCAGAGGTCAACTTCCCGTTCCGGATCACGACACAGACGCTCGTGGCCGGCGCAAGGATGGGTAACGCGGATGAAGTGGGGGCGCCGGTCGCGGGCGTCGAGCTCGCGCTATACGCGAACGCCGACATGACGGGTATGCTGGGCGAGGCCACGACGGACGACATGGGCCTGGCCACGTTCAACTTCGAACGTGCCGACAACTCGGGGCCCACGGGCCAGGACAACATCGTGTTCGTCAACGTCAAGTCGACCGGCCACGACGACGTGGTCGTGTTCGACAACGCTTTCACCGAGGTCTCCTATGCCGGCACGGACCGGGTCTCGACATCTCCGACCGCGGTGAAGCTCCTCAACGTGATGGCGAACTTCCAGTTCTGGGTCAAGAGCGACAAGGACGGCCGGGGCGGTGACATGGGCCTCGAAGGCTGGAACACAACGGTGACCATGGGCGAGGGCGATGACGCCATGGCGCTCGAGATGGGGCCCGAGCCAACCGAGGGCGAGGACGGCGACATGGGCAGGAGCTCGTTCTCGTACAAGGTCGATCCGGAGATGCTGCCGGCGACCTTCTCGGTCTCGGTAGACGAAGGCCAGTCCAGCGAATCGTACACGCAGAGCGACGCTCTCGTACACACCCACACGGGCCTGATGCATCCGGCCACGAACTCGGCGGCCATGAACGACCTCGGCGCGATCCACGTCACCTGGACAACGCAGGCGCTGACGGTCGGCGTGTACCGCGAGGTCGACGACGAGCCCGGCTTCTCGCACTATCGCGCCGCGCTGGGCGGTGATGACTATCCGGACGAGGCCGTGGCGGCGGAGATGATGGTCGAACTTCTGACGCGCGACAGCCGCAACCGTCTGCGCCAATACGATGGTTGGGACCATGACCGCGATCCGAAGACCGATCCGGTCGACGCCATCCAGGCACTCGGCAAGAACGGCATGGCTTCCTTTGCCAACCTGCCGGCCGGAGTGGAGTTCACGGCCCGGCTGCACGTCGGTGCAGACCGCATGCTGGTCGGTGCGACCGACGTCGGCGACGTGGAAGCCTTCGGTGAAGATCTCGACCTCGGCATGTCGACGGGTTCGTTCGGCGACGCGAGCGGCACCGGGCCGGAGGTGAAGCTCTGCTCGGTGTCCGTTGACATGGACAAGTGCGCGACCTGGGCCTACCAGTGGACCACCGGTTCGGTCAGCGGCAGCGTTGCCGGTCCCGGTGGTGCGACCGTGACGCTCACGGCCGAGACGAACGCGATGGACCGGAGCGCCAGGACGGGCGCCGATTCGAAGAAGGCCGACTACAGGATGTTCGCCATCAGCGACATCCAGGACGGCGAGTACACGCTGACTACGCCCAACACGGCCGACAACTCCTTCTCGCCGAAGGGTGGCCACGAATTCGAGATCTACCACGACGAGACGGAAGACGACGAGGACGACGCCACCACCTACGTCGGTACCGCGTCAGCGCACACCGCCGACTTCGCCGCGACCAAGCTGCGTCTCTCGATCAAGGGTTTCGTGGCGAACGACAACGGTGACGGGCGCGCGCGCGGCAACGAGGCCATGGCCGGCGTTACGGTGAACCTGCTGAAGGCGGCCAACGCCAAGGACACCGCGTACACCGTGGTCGCGGCGACCGCCGAGACCGACGGGAACGGCATGTACGAGTTCAACGACCTGACCGAGGGCGCGAAGTACCGCGTCGCGGTGGTGGCCGGCGACGACCATGCGGGGCTCCGCAGCCTCAAGGTGGCGAAGACCGGAGTCGTCAACCCTGCCGAGTACCCGGCCATCGAGGAGCCCTTCATAGGCCTGCTTCCGAGCTGGAATCATGCGAGGAACACGGCCTCGAACACGACGACGACTGCCAGCAACAGCACGGGAACCGTGAGGGCGACGCTCCAGAACTTCGCGCTGGTCTACAGGAACGGCACCGTATCGGGTTCGGTGACCAACCTCAGCGGCGCCAATGCGGGCGTCCTCGTTGAGGCTGCCCAGTGCATCGAGTACACGGCAGCCAGCGACGGTGGCACTCCGAACGACGACAGCGACGACACTGCCGAGAGCTGCACATGGGGCGAGGTCGTGAGGACCGAGAGCGTGGGCAAGAGCGGCGACTACGAGTTCAGCGGCCTCCTGGAGGGCTACCACCAGGTGTGGTTCACGGGCGGTGGATTCGCGGCGGCACAGCTGGTCGACGGCAAGCCCGACGACGACGTGCCCGCGACCGGAGACCCGGTGGTGGAGACGATCGGATCGCACACTGCAGAGGTGATGGGCCGGGACCAGTATGACACCGGCAACAACTTCTACATCTACAACCTGCAGGCCGGCACCGCGGATGAATTGACCGAGTTGACGGTCGAGGAGTTCCAGGCGGACGGCGACACCGTGGACCTGGGAGCGGAGCTGACCGGCATAACCCAGGACGCTACGGGTACGAACGCGGTCACCCTGGCCACAGGCACGATCGAGTTCGCATCGGGTGGCGTAACGATCGATGCAGAAGCGTCAGCGGGTGCCAGTGTTCGTGCCTCGATCGAACAGGACGGTTTCTCAGTTGGCAACCTGCCGTTCAACAAGACGGGCTCAGCCGACGCTGGTACAACGATAGCCACGACCATCAGCCTCACGGTCACGGCCGCGAACGGATTCAACGACCACGTGTATACGCTCGCCGTGACGCGGGCAGCGCCGCAGGGCAACACGCCGACGAGTGTGACGGCGGGCGGAACCACCGTTACCTGGGCGGCCAACGGATATCACGACCAGGACATCGCCGCCAACGTGGCCAACGCAGACATCGTAGTCGACCTCGCGGCGGGCCAGAGTCTGGCCGTCACGGTCGGTGGCAACGCAGTGGCCTGTGAAGCGGGCACGGCTGACGCCACCGTCCATACCTGCACGGTTGCTACCCCGGTGGGACAGACTTCCGCCAAGGTCGAGGTCACGTCGGAGGATGGGGTTGCGGCGAGCATGCTCGTCAACTTCCGGCGTCCAAGCAGCTAGAACGCTCACCTGAACCGGCTCTCTCGCAGGAGTCGTGACAGAACGGGTCGCCCCCGTCCGGTTCGCCGGGCGGGGGCGGTTCGCTTGGGGCGGGCGGCCGGCCGGATGTCCCCGGATGCCGGAACTGGCGGAGCGGCACCCGTCCGCTCGCCATGACGCAGGCCCGGTGGCACCTTGTTGGACCTGCGCACCCTCCACGCGCTCAACCACACCCCCGCCACGGATTACAGCCATGCGTGTCCTCGCCCTGATCGTCGCCGCCGGAACCGCCGCCGCAACCGGCATCCTGACGGCCCTCGCGCCGTTCGCGCCCGCCGCCGCCCAGGACCCCGAGCCGCCTCCGGTCCTCAAGGTCCACAACTACCTCCCGCACATGACGCGGCCCGAGGTCGAGGACTTCCTGACCCGGAGCGACATGGTCGTCATCCCCGTGGCCGCGCTGGAACAGCACGGCACTCACCTACCGATCGGCACCGACTACCTCAACGGCATCGAGCGGGCGAAGCGGCTCGCGCTACGCTCGGACGTCCTGGTGGTCCCGATCCTCCTTCCGGGCCAGTCCCCATATCACATGGGCTTTGCGGGCACGGTCACCCTGCCCTCCACCCTGGTGCAGGAGGTCTACGTGGAGTCCGTCAAGAGCCTCATCCGCCACGGCTTCAAGCGCTTCCTGATGCTGAACGCACACGGCGGCAACCGCGCGATCACGACCTTCATCGTCGACCGCATCAACCAGGAGACCGCCGGCATCGCGGTCGACCTGGGCGCGGCCGCCGCGCCGTTCATGGAGCGCACCCCGCCCGGGCCGCCGCCGGACGGTCCCGCGGTGCTCGACCGGCACGGGGGCACCGGCGAGACATCCATGTCGATGTACCTGATTCCCGAGTTGGTGGACCTTGACGCGGCGGTGCCGGCGCAACTCACACTGCCGCCCCACCTCGCGGCGATGGTTCCCGACGTGCTTGCCGGGGATCCGACAGCCCTGACGGTATTCCTGGCCGAGGGGTTGAAGGATGAACCGACCGGCAAGGGCACGGCGTCCCACCAGATGAGCAGCACGGGAGTATGGGGCGAACGCGATCCGCGCGAAGCAACGGCAGAGCGAGGCCGCCGGGCGGCCCGGGCGTTCGAGGATGCCGCGGTCGCCTTTATCGAGCGCTGGAACGCACTCCGGCCGCCGGCAACGGGTCGCTAGCTCAACCTTCCGAGCCGTTTCTCAGGTATTCTTCCGCCAGATCGACCAGGCTGGCCGACCCCAGGAACAGCGGAGTCCGGTCGTGGAGACCTTCCGGAACGATGTCCAGGATGTTCCGGCTGCCGTCCGAGGCGCGTCCTCCGGCCGCCTCGCAGATCATCGCCAGCGGGGCCGCTTCGTAGAGGACCCGCAACTTGCCGCCGGGCGATTTCGTGTCCGGGGGATACATGAAGATTCCCCCTTGCAACAGCGTCCGATGGAAATCGGATACGAGCGAACCGATGTAGCGGGACTTGAATCCGCCCTGTCCTTCGCCGTTGACCCCGCGGAAGTGATCGACCAGGCGCTGCTGTCCGCGGGACCAGCGCGCGTAGTACGCTTCGTTGACCGAATAGACCTTCGCGGGCGGGTCGGGAATGCGGATGTCTCGGTGGCTGAGCAGGAATTCCCCGATCGAGGGGTCAAGCGTGAATCCGTGAACGCCTCTCTCGGCACCTGTCGTGTATACCAGCATCGTGGACGACCCGTAAACGACGTATCCGGCCGCCAACTGCCTGTATCCGGGTTGCAGGCAGTCCTCGAGGGTCCCCGCACCGCCCTTCGGCGTCACCCTGTGATGGATCGAGAAGATCGTCCCGATAGAGACGTTCACGTTGATGTTCGACGAGCCGTCGAGCGGATCGAAGAGCAGGACGTAGTTCCCGATGTCGAATCTGTCGGGTATGGGGATGATCTCGCCGTGCTCCTCGGAGACCATGCAGCAAAGGTGACCCGCGTGGTCCATCGCCTTGACGATCACCTCCTGGGCGAACACGTCGAGCTTCTGCACGCGTTCGCCCTGCACGTTGGTTTCGCCCGTCTGACCGAGAATGTCGATCAGGCCGGCCATGTTCACCTCGCGCGAGATGATCTTGGCGGCGAGGGCCAGATCGTACAGCAGGGCGGAAAAGCGACCCGAAGCGTCCGGATAGTTGCGCTCCTGGTCGATGATATGGCGATCTATGGTGACGACCTTGCTTCGCACGGCCGATCCTGGTGAGGGGGTGTGGAGGTGTGGGTTCGCGCGGCCCGCACGGCCCGGCGGCCGGCCACGGGTCGGGAAGATGGCCAAGTCATGGGGTCGGGACAAGGCAATGGGCCTACGGGACAATCCTTACCGTACCATCGCGCCGCGCGACGACCCCGACGGTGCCGTCGCGGTCGGTCCTGAAGACGCGGACCCCGGCCCGCTCGAGCCGTCCGAGAACCACGGGGTCAGGGTGGCCGTAGCGATTGCGCGCGCCGACCGAGATAAGCGCGTATTCGGGCGAGACGGCCCGCACGAATTCCGTGGAGGTCGACGTGCGGCTGCCGTGATGACCGACCTTGAGGAGAGTGACCTCGCCCTCATCCAGCAGACCGGCCTCGATCCCGGCGTCGGCGTCACCCATGAGCAGCGCCGAGAAGCGGCCGTAGTCGACTCGCAGCACGACGGACCAGTCGTTCGGGTCGGTGGGGGGCGGGGCGCGGGGCTCGTGCCCTCCGTCAGCCGGTGCGGGCGGCTCCGGGCTGAGAACGCGGAAGTCGACGCCGTCGACGCGCCATGAATCGCCGGCCCGGGCGCGCCGCCAGGGGACATCGGCGTCGAGGGCCTCCGCCAACCCCGCCATGTGGCCGCTCTGGCCGGCGCTCAGCCCCGGGCCCAGGACGGAGCGGGTCGAAATGTTCTGCAGCACCGCGGCGAGGCCCCCCGCGTGGTCCTCGTCGGGATGGGTGAGGATCACTGCTTCCAGACGGCGCGCACCGCGGGCATTCAGGTATGGCACGACGCGGGTCAGTCCCGCGTCCGATCCGCCGAAGCCGCGGGGGCCGGCGTCCACGAGGAACCAGTGCCCGTCAGGGGTGCGCAGTGCGATCGCGTCGCCCTGCCCGACATCGATCGCGACGATGTGGAGCGCGCCCCGGCCCGCGAAGGCGAGCGCCGCCTGACCCGTCCAGAGCAGGGCGCAAGCCGAGAGCCCCGAAATGGCAGCACGGACGGCGGGCCGCGTGCGCCAGGGGGCGTTGACGAGCAACATTGGCAACAACGCCCCGGCCGTGAGAAGCGCGGCTTCCAGCGGTGTGACCATCAGGACGGTCCAGCGCAGTTCGCCGAGTGCGGCCGCGGTCGCGGTGACGGCCTGCAGGAGTCCCTCCGCCCCGGCCCCCGCCACGGCGGCTCCCGGGATGTGCAGCATGTCCATGACGATCGCTGCGATCACGCCGGGCACCGCGGTCGCGACGAGCGGCGTCAGCAGTATGGAAGACGGAAGTGAGAGAAGCGGGATCTGTCCGAAGTGGTAGGCGAGCACGGGCGCAGTGAAGACGGACGCGCCGATCCCTGCGGCCAGCGGCGGCGCGATCCAGGATCGTCCCGGGTGTGCAGGCCAGTGGCGCATGATCCACCGTGTCATGACGAGAATCCCCGCCGTGCCCGTGACGGTGAGCTGGAACCCGGCGCCCGCCACGACCGAGGGTCGAAGGATTGCGATCATCAGCATCGAGAGCCCCAGCGCGCCGAGGCTCCGGGCGGGGGCCTGACGCACCCGGCCCAGGACGAACGCCGTGGTCATCCAGGCGGCGCGCACGGCCGAGGTGGGCGCGCCGATGAGCAGTACGTACGCCCACACACCGACGGCTACGCCGGCCGCGCGGGTGCGGGGAGGGTGGCCGGCGAGCGCGATAAGGCCGCCGAGCAGCGCCGCGACCACACCGACGTGGAATCCTGAAATCGAAAGCAGGTGAGCGCTGCCCGAGCGCGCGAAGGCGTCCCAGAGCTCACGCGGTATCCCGTCGCGCTCGGCCAGCACCAACGCCGACGCAACGCCCGCCTGTCCTCCGAGGCGGCGCTCGAGAGCCTCGGAGGCCCGCTGCCGGATGGCCGCGCGGAGACGCAGGGCCGCCGATACGGGCGCCTCCTCCCTCTCGTCGATCGACGAGGCGCTTAGATACACCGAGACGGAGCCGTCAGGGCGCTCGGATCTGAACCAGCGCCCCTCCACCGTCACCGAACGTGCCTCCGGCGGCAGACCGGCACGGGTGTACACCCGGAACTCGCACCCTTCGCGGCTTCCGGATGTCAGGTGAAGGCTGGATGGCCCCTCGGCACTGGTTTGCGTGAAGTAGCCGCCGACCTGAGTCTCGTCACCATCGGCGATTCCTGCGTGGCAATGCTCGGTGGCGCGGCGGTCCGCCGTGCCCCAGGCAAGTCCGGCGACGAAGCAGATGGCGAGCGGGAACAACCGGGTTCCGGGACCGCGCCATAGCGCGATGGGACCAATGACGAGCAGGAGTGAGAGGAGGGTTCGGTCGAACCCCAGCGCCGCGCTGGCCGCCGCCCCGCAGGCGAAGCCCACGGCCGTCCACAGGATCGGGGGCGCACCCCTCACTCCAGAAGCGTCCCTCCCTCCCGCGCGGCGGATGTCGCGCGCTCAGTGGATCTCCCGCGCTCGGCCAGGCTTTCCTTCATGTGCCTCTCACGGAGGAGCTTGCGCACCTTGAGGTCTGCGTTGATCCCCGCGACCAGCACCACGGCCATCCCGACCACCATGCCCCCGAACGCCACGAACGTCACGGGAACGCTGTCGAGCGTGATGAAGCCGAGGTTGATCGCGACTTCACGGCCGGCGTTCCCCCGTGCGAAGGCCACGCCCATCAGGATCACCACCGCCAGCCCCGCCAGGCCCGAAAAGCGCCGCATCGCTGTTCAGCAGTCCGTGGATAGAGCCGCCCGAGCACCGAGAGCGGCGAGGCGCTGGGCCGGCAAGGCGCGACGAAGGGCCAGTAGCAGCGCTACAGGCCCGAGGAGCAAAGCAGAGCGAAGCGGTCCGGCCCGGATGCATCGCCGCTCGAACGCCGGGGGAATTCTGTCCACGGGCTGCTAGCCGGCGACGGCCGCGGGAACGGGTTCGGCGACGAACGTCGCGCCGGTCGTCCGGACGAGGTGCGCGGCTCTGTAGCGCCCGATGTCGTTCTCGTCGCCCGGCATGACCGCAGCCTTGTTGCGGCGTGTGCGTCCCATGACCGTGCCCGGCGTCTTGCCTTTCCGCTCGATCAGCAGCTCTTCCAGGCGCCCCACCTCCCCCTTGTTGATCTCGGCTTGTACGGCCCGCGTCTCCTCGATGAGCGTCTCGAGGCGCCGCTGCCCCACCTCGTCGGAAATGAACTGGTCCGGGGGGAGTCGCGTGGCGGGCGTGCCGGCGCGCGGGCTGTAGCGGTAGGTGAAGGCGTCGTCGAACCTGACCTCGGAGAGAAGTCCGAGGGTCTGCTCGAAGTCCTCTTCGCTCTCCCCCGGGAAGCCGACGATGACATCGGTCGACAGCGCGATGTCCGGCACGCCGGCGCGCACCATTTCGACCTTCTCCATGAACGACTCGGCCGTGTACCGCCGGACCATGCGCTTCAGCACCCGGTCGCTGCCCGACTGAACGGGAAGATGCAGTTGTTCGCACACCGCGGGCTCGTCCGCCATGACCTCCACGAGTTCCGGCGTCACGTCGTTGGGGTGTGGCGAAGTGAAGCGGACGCGGCGGATCCCCGGGACCCGCGCCACCGCGCGCAGAAGGTCCGGGAATGTCCAGTCGCCGTGCTCGTAGGAGTTGACCGTCTGACCGAGGAGCGTGACCTCGCTGATGCCCTCGCCGGCGATGTCGCCGATCTCGGTGAGCACATCCCGCGGATCCCGGTTTTTTTCGGGGCCTCGCACGTACGGGACGATACAGAACGTGCAGCGATGGTCGCAGCCGCGCTGAATGGGGACCCAGGCGGTGACCTGCGAACGGCGCCGCTGCTCCAGCCCCCGGTAGTTCTCGCCCGGATCGAGATCCAGCACGGACAGCCGGTTGCGCGGACGTCCCGCGGCGGGCTGGACGGCACGCAGCGCAGAAGGCAGTCGACGGTACCCGTCCGGGCCCATGACCAGGTCCACGTACGGCGCCTGCGACAGGAGCCGGTCGCCCATGCGCTGCGCCATGCAGCCAGTTACGCCGATCAGGAGTTCGGGGCGTTCGCGCTTCAAGCCGTTGAGCTGCGCCACGCGCCCCAGAACCCTCCGCTCGGCGTGCTCGCGAATCGCGCAGGTGTTCACGAGGATGACGTCGGCTTCTTCGGGCGACTGCGCGATCTCGTAGCCGTCTTCCTCCAGGATACCTTCCATGAGCTCTCCGTCGGAGATGTTCATCTGGCATCCGTAGGTCTCGACGTAGGCCCGCCGGCGTCCGTTTTTCATGGGATTCTAATTCAGCATCGCGCGCGATGCCTCGTCAACCGTGACGCGGGACCCGTCGGCCGAGAGCCGGCCGCTGTGCAGGACCGCAGGGTCGGGACGGGCGGAGTCGGCGACCGTCACCCGCAGGTAGTCGCCGGTCAGCGCCGTGCCTCCGGTTCCCTCCATCACCACCTCGACCTCGGCACCCCCGCGGCCGTGGGCGTAGCGCGCGCCCTTGTTCGCGGCCAGCTCCCGCAGTTCGCGTCCGCGCTCCCTCGAGACACGCTCGGGGACGGGATCGGGAAGGCCAGCGGCGACTGTGCCGTCGCGCGGCGAGAACGGGAAAACGTGCAGGTAGGTGAACGGCAGTTCGTCGACAAGATCCCGGGTGCGCGCGTGGTCGTCGGCGGTCTCGCCGGGGAAGCCGGTGATGATGTCGGCGCCGAGGCCCACTGGCGACACCGCTTCGGCGATCTGGTGGGCGCGGCGGCGGTAGTGTTCGCGGGTATGCCAGCGCCGCATCCTGCGTAGCACGGGGTCCGCACCGCTCTGCAGCGGCATGTGCAGGTGTGGCGCGAGACGGCCGCCGGAGGTGGCCAGCATATCGATCATGCCGTCGTCGATTTCGGTGGCCTCGATGCTGCCGAGCCGGAAGCGCGGACCGGGCACCTCGTCGAGCAGCCGCCGCACCAGCGCGGTGAGCGTGCCTCGCGGCTCCAGGTCCCGGCCATAGTGCCCGATGTGCACGCCCGTGATGACCAGCTCGGGGTGGCTGCGGGCGAGGGTTCGTGCCTCTGCAACGATGTGGTCGGGATGGCGGCTGCGGCTGCGGCCTCGGGCCAGCCGGGTCGCGCAGAAGGCGCACTTCCGGTCGCAGCCGTCCTGCACCTTGAGCCAGCCCCGCGTAGCCCCGGCCCGGCGGCGGAGGACGGTCGCCGCGACTCCCTCCAAATGCATGCGGTCGAGACGCGCGCGCGACCCGAGCTGGACGAGGTGGCGAGCTTGACCCAATGCCCGTGAGGCCGCTTCCAGCACCTCGCGGGGATCATGGCCCTCCACCACACCGTCGACCTCTTTCATCCCCCTGTACTCCTTGCCGCGCAAGGCTGCCGAGCAACCGGCGACCACCACCCGTGCCCTGGGGTTGCGGCGCGCGGCCCTGCGGATGTACCGCCTCGCTCCGGCGTCGGCCTGGTTGGTCACCGTGCAGGTGTTGATCACGCACAGATCGGCGGCCTCGAGCGAGGACGACCGGGCACCGCCGCCCGACTCGATCATTTGGCGCATGGTTTCGGTGTCGTACTGGTTGGCCTTGCAGCCGAACGTCTTGTAGTGGACGCGCATGTCCTGACCGGTGTTCCGTCCCGGAGACACTACGAGCTCGAAATCCCCAGGGAGATCGTCGCCCGCCAGAAATTCTCGCTCAGCGGGGCGCTCATGCGCGTGCCGCGTTCGGCGGCGAAGTCCATCCACCCGAAACGCACCCCTTCGACCTCCACGAGATTCACCCCCAATCCGAGCGACCAGGACGTTTCGATGGCGCCCTGGTCGCGATAGCCGAAGGGCAGCGCCGAACGCCGGTACCCCAGGCGCAGGGGGAAGCTGCGCGTTTCCCGCCGAATCAGCTGCATTTCGAGGCCGGCCCCGTAGCTGAGTTTTTCGTCGCTGACGACGCCGTCCTCGAAGCCCTGTGCAACGGACCAGTCCTGATAGACGAACGAGGTGTTGATGTGCAGCCGCTGCGACAGCCTGCCCGTAGCTCCGCCGGACAGTCGCAGCGGAATCGAATAGGACAGGCCCGGTTCGCCGGTAGCCACCCGGGGCTTCTGCGTGAGGTCGCCCGACCACTCGACGGCGCCGGCCAGGTGGATGAGGTCGTGCGGATCGGCCATGAATCCGGCCGAAAAGGTGTACCCTCCGTATCGCCAGGAACTGTTCTCCTCGTACGAGCGCACGTCGTTGCCGACCACCAGCGAGTCGAGCGTCCGTTCAAAGTCCTCGTCCAACCGCCCGATGTAGGTCCCCAACGAGGCCCCGAGCGCGAAGCGGTCCCCCAGCCTCTGCGCCCAGCCCACGCGCGCCACCGACGAGCCCCCGTTGGTCTCGAAGCGGTCGTTGACGGGTACGTCGATACCGCCGAGGTTGACGATCCGGTCTCGCTCTCCCGCCCAGCGCTGCTCCATGTGTCCGCTTAGCGATACGGTGATCGTGCCGTCGGCGCTCAGCACCGGGTATCCAATCCCGAGCATCGGGAAGCGGGTCGTGCGGGCGGTGCCGGTCTGGCCGTCCAGGTTGAAGTCGCCCCAGGTCGGCTGCATCGAGACGCTCACAGTGGGGAACAGGACCCCGGCGGCCGACGCGGGGTCGCTCGCGTTGATCTGCACGCCCGGCAGCCCGATGCCAAGATTCCCCAGGGCGACCGCCCGCGCCTCGACAGCGCCCACGGGGAGGCCGAGCGCGCGATAGCCCAGGAAGGACTGCGCGCCCGCACCGCTCGGGAACACCGCGAGAAGCGTCGCGAGCAGCACCAGGGGCGGGATCCGGTGGCCCATGATCAGCCTCCACTGCCCCGTGAGAAGTTCAGAATCATCCTCAGGCGCGGTGCGCCGGGACCCACCGCATCCTCGAAGGACGCGTATTCGATCGAAAGCGGTTCGAAGGTCGAAAGCAGCGCCACCGTGCTGCTCACGGGATCTCCGTCGGTCGTCTCGCCGCGAAGGAGGTCGCGAACGACGGTCGTCATCGGGACTTCGACCACCTGCCCTGCGGGCGGTCTGAACAACTGAGGCGCCAGTGCGATGCCGGCGAGGCCGGTGGTGCCTGGACCGAGTGGCGATTTCGGGAGGATGTCGGGAACCATCACCATGCGCAGATCGATGGTCAGCGTGTCCGACGGCGCGAAGGCAGGTGACTCGGCGTGCGTGGTCAGCTGCAGGGCCGCGTACGATACGTGCGTGTCGGTAATCTCAAGCGGGCAGCCCAGGACCTCGCACAGATCAGGCGGTCCGTTCAGCGTGCTGGGAATGTCGAGGTCGATAACCGTACGCCACGCGGGAGCGCCGCCGACCCTGAGCGAGCCGTCCGGCGCGCGCGGAATGGGATCGTAGATGAAGCTCGTGGCCTCGGTGTCGGCAAGAACTTCGACGAGCGTGTCCGGGTTGATGCTGGGCAGGGTCTCGAGCCACATGAGTGCCGAGCGCAACTGGAGGCGGACGCCTGGGTGGTCGGTGCTGAGGTGCACCCCGCGTGCCAGGTTCAGCGTGTCCGCCCACAACGCCACGCGCGCCGAGTCGACGGTGATGTGGAGCGAATCCCCATCGGTGGCCGGATCCCACACGGCGCTGCCGATCTCTTCCAGGACCCCGCCGCCCGGCTGCGACCAGAGCACGTGGTTGTCGAGCGTGTCGATCGCGTACTCCCAGTTCGCGCTGACGCCGTCCCACGGCTCGGTGATTGCACGCGCCGTGACCTCGACCGGACCCGGGAGAACGCTCGCAAGCGTGTCGAAGCGCGCCGCGATGCGGCCCGACAGGAAGGTCAGCGACGAGTCCGGTCGCGTAGTGCCGGTCGTGTCTGTCACGGACGCGAAACCGGGATAGCGTCCGAAGCGGAGCAGCGTGACGGCCTCCAGTCCTTCCTCGTCCACGCCGCCCGTTCCGGGGCCGAAGGCGTGGGCGATGAATCCGCCGCCGAGTTCGGAAGCCCTGCCGTAACCGCCGAAGACGCGCGTGCGCGTCCCGAAGTCCTCGAAGGGCAGAATCACCTCCACGGCCACACCCCCGCGGACGAGGTCGTCCGTCGCGGCGGTCGGCAGCGATTCCTGGCAGGCGGCGAGGAGCAGTGCGGCGATCGGCGCCAGGCCACTCCGACCTGCCCGGTTGGGACCC
This sequence comes from Gemmatimonadota bacterium, assembly GCA_028874905.1. Taxonomy (GTDB): domain Bacteria; phylum Gemmatimonadota; class Gemmatimonadetes; order Longimicrobiales; family Gaopeijiaceae; genus Bin94. The sequence continues at coordinate 37,065 of JAPPGZ010000046.1, read as the reverse complement.
TCAATCATCGGTGAGCGCAAAGACTTCGGGAATCAGCTCCTGCAGCGTCCAACGCTGTTTCTCCTTCCTTCCAATCCCATATACTTCCAAGCCCGTTCCAAACTCCGCGAGCGCCTGCCGGCATGCCCCGCACGGCGCCACGGCCTGGTCACCCTCCGTCGTCACCACAAGGCGCCGGAAACTCCGGTGACCCTGAGCCACGGCCGCCGCCAGCGCCCCCCTTTCCGCGCAGATCGTTAGACCGTACGAGGCGTTCTCAACGTTGCATCCGGTGAAGACCGCGCCCGATTCGGTCTCGAGCGCCGCACCGACCCTGAAGCCCGAATACGGGGCGTACGAGCGCCTCCACATCGCTCTGGCCAACTCCTTCAACCGCTGCAACGGGACGTGATTGCTCATATTCGCACTCGGGGCAACCGGGACGAGAGTCCTGTCAGGATCTCGTACCCGATGGTCCGCGCCGACTCGGCGACCTCCTCCAGGGACAGCTCGGCTTCGCCATCGCGCCCGACAAACGTAACGATATCGCCGACCGAAACATCCCCAGAGACACGTACCACGGTCGTGTCCATGGAGATCCGCCCCAGGATCGGCACCCTGCTGCCCCCGGCGATGGCCCACCCGCGGTTGCCCAGCACCCGGGGCAGCCCGTCACCGTAACCGATGCCTACCGCGGCCCAGCGCTCAGTGGCGCGGGCCGCATAGGTCGCACCGTAGCCGAGCGTCGCGCCGGGCGGAACTTCGCGCACGAGCACCACCCGCGCCCGCACGGCCGCAACGGGTCGGGGCGGGTTGGCGGGATCGCCGATATCGCCTCCGTATAGATAGATGCCGGGACGAACCGCGTTGGCGGTCCGGGACACCAGGCGAAGCGAGCCCGCGCTGTTGGCGCAGTGAACCAGGACGTCCGGTCCGATCCCCGCGGCGTCGCGCACCAACCGGTCGAAGCTGGAGACCTGCGCGCGCGCGCTGCCGAGTTCGGGGTGGTCGGCGGAGTGAAGGTGCGTGAAGATGCCGAAGAGGCGAAGGCCGGCCCGCGTGGCCCGCATGACCTCGGGCCACCATGTGGCGGCTTCGCCGAGGTGGAAGCCCGCCCGTCCCATGCCCGTGTCGACCTCGATCTGAAACGGAATCGCGTCTCGGGACGCGGACGGCGGCGCGGCAAGCCGGCCGAGCGCGGCGAGGGTGTCGAGGTCGGAGACGGCAGGGATGAGGCCGGCGCCCACGCAGCGGGCCAGGGAGCCGTGAGGAAGCGGGGTGTATACCATGATCGGTTCGGGCAAGCCGAGCCTCAGCAGTTCGAGTCCCTCGTCCAGCGTCGCGACACCGTAGCCGAATGGGCCGGCGGGGCGAATCGCCTCCAGAACGCGCCGTACACCGAGGCCGTAGCCGTCGGCCTTGACCATGGTCACCAGCTTGACCTGCGCACCCGCGACCTCGCGCACGCGATCCAGATTGCGTCGGATGGCGGCGAGGTCGACTTCGACCCATGCGCGGTCGCGGGGGTGGGTGGGGCGATGGGCGGGAGACACGGGCGCGGATACAGGGGTCGAATGTGGTATGCGAGATAATATGACACGTCGTACGGCTCGCGCGTAACTTGACGCAGTGTCAATTGGGCGATGGGAGGAGCGAATGCACGGGCGACCGCCTGGAAACGACGAGCCGCGAGAGCGCCGTGACGCCATGGCCAGAGCCCTGGCGGTTCAGCAACGGGCAAGCGGTCTGGGGTTCGATTGGCAGGAACCCGCGGGTGCGCTTCAGAAGGTATTCGAGGAGGCCGAAGAAGTCGCTGCCCTGGTGACGACCGAGGCGGACGCTCGCGCGGCCATTCAAGCCGAGGTGGGGGATCTGCTGTTTGCGGTGGTGAATCTCGCTCGTCTCGCGCACGTGGATCCCGCCGACGCTCTGGACCAGGCGACCCGCAAGTTCAGGGTGCGGTTTCAAGAGGTGGAACGGCTGGCGAGGGCACGCGGATTGCCGCTGCCCGGAACGGCCCTCGAACTGCTGGACGGCATCTGGGACGAGGTCAAGCGGCGGGAGCACCAGTAGCGGCGGGGCGCCGACCCGCGCCCACAGTCCGTGGACAAAGCCGCCCGAGCACCGAGAGCGGCGAGGCCCCGGGCCGGCAAGGCACAACGAAGGGCCGGTAGCAGCGCTACGGGCCCGAGGAGCAACGCAGAGCGACGCGGTCCGGCCCGGAAGCATCGCGGCTCGAATGCCGGGGGGATCTTATCCGCGGGCTGCTAGTAGCCGGCCTCCTTGTCGACCAGGTTGCGCAGGGGCTCGCCGCTTACGAACCGGGCGATGTTGTCGGTGATCAGGTCGGTTTCGCGGTCCCAGAACCTGCGGGTGGTCGCCGACACGTGGGGGGTCATCACCACGTTCGGGTGCGCGTAGAAGGGATGACCGCCGGGCAGGGGTTCGGTGTGAAACACGTCGAGTCCGGCTCCGCGCAGATGACCCGAATTCAGCGCCTCCAGCAACGCGTCCTCGTCCACCAGCCGACCGCGTGCGACGTTGATCAGGACTGCTCCCGGCTTCATCGAAAACAACCGCTTCCGGGTCATGATCCCGCGTGTCTCGCCGGTCTCGGGAATCGTCAGCACCACGTAGTCCGACTGTGACAGGACGCGGTTCAACCCGTCCTCCCCGGCAACCACCTCCACCCCCTCCCCACCCCCCGGCACGCGCCTCCTGCGCAACGCGAGCACCCTGCAACCCAGGGCAGCGGCCCTGCGGGCGACCGCCCTTCCGATCCCCCCATACCCCACGATGCCCATCGTGGCTCCACCCACCTCGGTGACCGGCGCATCCGCCGCCCAGTAGGACGGCGCACTCCAGCGCCCTTCACGCTGGGCCCGGACGGCCAGATCGAGACCGCGCGCAAAGTGGAAGATCATCGCAAGTACGGTCTCGGACATCGGCTCGGCGTGGATACCCGCCGAGTTGGTGAAAAGGATCTCCCGGGAGAACATCTCGGGACCGAGCGAGGATCCCACGCCGGCGGCCCCCGAATGCACCCACTCGAGCCCGGGTCCGGCTCCGAGCACCTCCGCGGGGATCCCGTATCCCATGTAGACTCTCGCCGACCTCACCGCCTTCAACAGCTCGGGGGGCGCGCGCTGCACCCCGTCACCCGAACCGTCGGCCGGCGTCTCCATGAACTTCACCGTCCAGTCGGCCGGCACCGCCCGGACAATGCGCTCGCGCGCCCGGTCAGGAAGCGCCCAGATCGGCCGCCGGTCCATGAGATCGATGACCAGCGTAGCCACGTTCAGCGCGTCGGGGCGGCCACACTCGCGGAATCTGCGCTTGCGGCGTCCGCGGTCACGGCGTCAGACGGTTGATCAGGCGCGGGAATGGAACGAGTTCGCGAATATGCGGCCGACCCGTTATCCACCCCACGGTCCGCTCCACCCCCAATCCGAAGCCGGAGTGGGGGAAGGTCCCGAACTTTCGCAGGTCCAGGTACCAATTGTAGGCCTCCTCGGGCAGTCCCTCTTCGCGGATCCGCGCGAGGAGACGGTCGTGATCGTCTTCCCGCTGGCTCCCCCCGATGATCTCGCCGTAGCCGTCGGGCGCGAGCAGATCGTTGCACAGAACCGTGCGCGGATCGTCGGGGTTCTCCTTCATATAGAAGGCCTTCGCCTGCTTCGGGTAGTTGTAGACGAAGACGGGGCGGTCGAACCAATCCGAAATGAGCGTCTCCTCTACGACACCCAGATCCCTGCCCCACTCCAACTCGCGTCCTTCGGCTTTGAGCCGCTCGACGGCCTCGCAGTAGCTGATCCGCGGGAAGGGAGCGACCACCGACTCCAGACGGCCCCGGTCACGGCCGAGCACCTCCAACTCCGGACCGCAGCGCTCCAGGGCGCGTTCGACCATGTGACAGACAAAGGACTCCTGCAGGGTCATGTTGTCGTCGGAATCGGCAAACGCCACCTCGGGCTCGACCATCCAGAATTCCGTCAGGTGCCGGCGCGTCTTCGACTTCTCGGCGCGGAAGGTCGGCCCAAAGCAGTATACCTTGCGGAAGGCCGGGCAGGCGCTCTCCACGTAGAGTTGGCCGGTCTGGGCAAGGAAGGCGCGTTCGCCGAAATAGTCGGTCTCGAAGAGCGTGCCGGCGGACTCGCCGATGGCCCCCGTCAGAATCGGGGTGTCGATCCGGACGAAGTCACGCTCATACAGGAAGTCGTGAATGGCCTGTTCCACCTCCGCTCGCACCTTGAGCCCCGCGCGCTGCAGGCTGGATCTCAGCCACAGGTGACGGTGATCCAGGAGGAATTCGACACCGTGCTCCTTGGGTTGAATCGGATACTCTTCGCTGGCACCGACGATCTCCACATCGGAAACCGTGAGCTCATATCCGCCCGGTGCCCTGGCGTCCTCCCGCACGACTCCGCAGACCGCAACGCAGCTCTCCTGCGTGAGCGACGTGACAAGTTCCCAGGTGCCTTCCGACACGGCGGACTTGACGACAACGCCCTGAACCACGCCGGTTCCGTCACGCACGACCACAAAGGCGACTCTGGCGTGAACGCGGACGGAGGCTATCCAGCCCGAAACGGTGACCGGCTCTTCTGCCAGGCGGTGCAGATCTTTGACCAGGGACATTGGATTCGGAAGCTACCGGAAGCGTGATGGCCGGTTCAACCCAGCCCGAAGAGTTTCAGCCTGTCGCCGTAGCGCCGCTCCAGGAGGAACCGAACCAGCGCGTTTTCGTCGGCGGTCAGGAGGGGGTCGGCGTCGACCAGGGCGCGGGCCCGGTCGCGGGCGGGGGCGATAAGGTCGCCGTGCTCGAGGACATCGGCGAATCGCAGCTCCGTCCGATGGCCGTGCTGCTCGGCCCCGAAGAGGTCTCCCTGGCCGCGGATGCGAAGGTCCTCCGCCGCGATCTCGAAGCCGTCCGTCGTCCGGGCGAATGCCCGCAGGCGGTCGTTCGCCCCCTCCCCGCCGTCCGAGATCACGAAGCACACCCCCCCCTGGTCGCCGCGCCCGATTCTGCCGCGCAACTGGTGGAGCTGGCTCAGTCCGAAACGCTCCGCGTTCTCGATCACCATGGCGGTGGCGTTGGGCACATCGATCCCCACTTCGATCACGGTGGTGGAGACGAGCACGTCCACATGGCCGGCCAGGAACGCGCGCATGATCCGGTCCTTCTCCTCGCCGGGCATCCGTCCATGCAGCAGCGCGACCTCACGCCCCGCGAAGTCCTCGCGCCGGAGCCGGTCGTACTCGGTTTCCGCGGCACGCAACTCGGTCTTCACGGACTCCTCGATCACGGGGTAGACGACGTAGGCCTGCTGTCCCTTGTCGAGCCGTTCGCCGACCTCGCGGAACACCTGGCTACGCTCGTCCGGGCCCACGAGGCGCGTGGTCACGGGACGGCGGCCCGGCGGGAGTTCGTCGATCACGCTGATGTCCAGATGGCCATGCACCGCCATGGCAAGCGAACGCGGGATCGGCGTGGCCGACATGACCAGCACATCGGGGGCCGGATTCCGCTCGGCGAGGGCCATGCGCTGCCGCACGCCGAACCGGTGCTGCTCGTCGACCACCAGGAGGCCGAGAGCGCGGAAGTCGACCCCTTCCTGGATGAGCGCGTGCGTGCCGACCACAAGTCCGGCGTCTCCATCCGCGATCCGGGCACGGGCCGCCTTCCTGCGCGCGCCGGTCATCGAGCCCACCAGCAATGCGACATCCAGCCCCAACTCGCCGATACGCTGCGCGTGCTGTTCGGCGAGTATCTCGGTCGGCGCCATCATTGCGGCCTGGTATCCGCCTTCGACGGCCAGCAGCATGGCGAAGAGGGCGACCAGGGTTTTCCCCGAGCCCACGTCGCCCTGGAGCATCCGGCTCATGCGCCGCGGGGACGTCATGTCGGCATAGATCTCGCGCAGCGCCGCGATCTGGGCACCCGTCAGCTTGAAAGGCAGGCGCTCGTGCAACGCGCGGATGAGCTCGTTGGTGCGCCGGAACGCGATTCCGGGCCGTTCACGCGTGGCGCGGTAGCGCTCCCTCGCCTGCAGAAGCTGAAGGAAGAAGAGCTCGTCGTGCGCGAGTCGGCGCCGGGCGTCGTCCACCTGTGCGAGGGAGCGCGGGCGGTGCAGCGTCTCGAGCGCGTCGGGGAGTTCCATCAGATCCCCCCGGACCGGGGGTGGCAGATACTCCTCGGCCCGCACTTGCTTGAGGAGCCAGTCCAGGTTCTGTGAGAAAACGCGCCGGAAGATCCACTGGGGCAGTTCGTCCGAGGCGGGATAGATGGCGAATATCCTGCCGGCCGAATCGGGCGACGGGGTGCCATCCGAGGCGCGGGCCAGGAGCGTGTGCTCCCGCGGCTGAATCTGGCGGCCATGGAAGAACTTCACCGGGCCGGTAACCAGGATCCTGTCGCCCACGCGCATGCCGCGCTCGACCCACGGCTGCCCGGGCCAGGCACACGTGATGATCCCGGTGTCGTCCTGGATGACGGCCTGGAAGATGCGCAGCCCCGACCGCGTGGGAACGACGCCCTTGCTCCGCACGTCTCCCACCGCGGTCACGTCCATGCCCACCTGGGCAAGTTCAAGGGGCGTGATGGTCGAGGCATCGTCATAGCGCCGCGGAACGTGGTAGAGGAGGTCCCTCGCGCACAGGATCCTCATGCGGGCCAGGGCCTCCGCACGCCTCGGCCCGACCCCCTTGAGGAACTGCACGGGCTTGTCGAGCAGGGTCATGACACCAGGCCACCCACGAAGTCTTCCACGTTGAAGGGCACAAGGTCGTCCAGGGCTTCCCCCACCCCCACCAGCCGGACAGGAATCCCCAGCTCGTCACGAAGCGCTACGACGATGCCTCCCCGGGCCGTCGAGTCCATCTTGGCAAGCACGATGCCGGTGACATCGACAAAGCGCGAAAACTCACGCGCCTGAACGAGTCCGTTCTGCCCGACCGTCGCGTCGAGGACCAGGAGCGTCTCGTGGGGAGCACCGGCGTGGCGCTCGCGGATCACGCGCTCCACCTTGGCCAGCTCGTTCATCAGGCCCTGATGGGTATGGAGACGGCCCGCCGTGTCCACGAGCACCATGTCACTACGGCGTGCCAAGGCCGCCTCAAGCGCGTCGTAGGCGACCGCCGCCGGATCCCCGCCCGGCTGCCCCCCCACGAAGTCGGCTCCGGCCCGCTCGGCCCAGCGTCCGAGTTGCGGGATCGCAGCTGCCCGGAACGTGTCGGCCGCGGCGATCACCACACTTTGCCCCGCCGATACGAAACGGTGAGCCAGCTTGCCCACGGTCGTGGTCTTGCCCACTCCGTTGACGCCCACAACCAGATACACCGTCGGCGGTTCGGCGGCCACCGCCAGGGACTCGTTCGCGTCACCGTCGAAGACGGCCCGGAGCTGGTCGGCGAGGACGGCGCGCAACCCCGCCTCGTCTCGTACCGCACCCCTGCGCGCTTCCCTGTCCACGGCGGCGACCAGACGCATGCTGGCCTCCACCCCGAAGTCGGCCATGATAAGCCGCTCTTCCAGGTCTTCGAGTGCCGTGGCGTCCACTCGGCGAAACGACGCGGGAACCGCCCGCGCGAGCGTGCGCCGCCATATTCCCATTTCTATCGCAAGCCCGCTCGTCGCCGCCCGATCCATTCCGCGCACAGGAGCCCAATGACCAGAAGGTAGGGCCATGGCCAGGTCCGCAGCGGCCGACCCCTCCGGGCCGACGGTCCCCGCTCGCCGGCGGGTACGGCGAGTTCGGCCGGATCCAGGGCGCGGTGCAGCATCTCCCCGGTGAAGGGCTCCACCTCGAAGGTGCCCACGGCGGTATCGGAGGCAGCCACAGTGTATTGGTACCGTCCCGGGGGCAGGGGTGGCGTCGTGAACAGCGCCCCGGGCGGGACCACGGTGACCGTGTCGATCGCCGGAACTCCAACCGAATCCGTGACGCTCAGCGAGATCTCCTCCCCTTCGTATCCCCTGCCTCGCCAGCGGACCGGGGTACCCAGCCCCAGAACGGGCACGGACGGACGGACCCCTGGACCGCCGGCAATCGGTCCTTCAGACAGGATCCAACCCCCCACGGCGGCCCACAGCCGGCGATAGTGTTCGCGCGGCGCCCCGTCCCGGAATGCCCAGCGCCAGAAGCCGCGGGCCAGCACGGCAGCCACGCGCCGACGGCCTTCGTCGCGTAGCACCAGCGCCGCCTCCGGCTCGCCGGCGCCCCCCAGGCGGACGCTCAGCGCCTCTCCGCCGCCGTCGTCAACCAGCGGGAGTACGGCACTCAGCGGAGGCAGATCGAGAAGCCGGTCTGTCTCTGCGGCGATCGGTGACGGTGGCGCCTCGTGCAGATACCACTCGCCGGATAGCGGTGCGCCCGCGGCCACGCCCGCCAGCGCGGCGCCTGCGCCGTCCGAGGGGAAGACGATCAAGCCCCGGGCGCGGGCCGTGGCACGTTCAAGGAACTGGAGCGACGCGCCGTCCACGCCCATCGCAACCACGACCTCGGCCCGGCGCAGAAGGCGCTCCAGGCCCGCCTGGTCCACTGCCTCGGCGACCCCCGCCGCCATCATGGGCAGGAAGTTGCCCGGTCCTGCACGTAGATACCCCCGCACCGGCAATCCCGTAACCTGGTCCAGCACCGTCAGCATGAACCGCGGCTCCCAGTCCGGTGCGAACGAGACCAGGAGCACCCCGGTCTCTTCCGGGTCCACCTCCACGACCGCGGTGCGCTCGTCGTCCAGCGGGAAAGCGTCCTGCGCCTCCAGTCGCGCGCTTACACGGTGCGATCCCGCGGCCAATGCTCCCAGCGCGAATTCGGCGGTGCTGAATCCGCCCTGCTCCGGGGCCACCAGGCGCAGCGCATGCGTCGCTCGACCGTCGACATGGACGGTGACCGTGACCGAATCCTCCCGCGACGTCCCCTGCACATCCACCCTGCCCCGGATCTGCACACCGCTCTCCGAGGTCGGAGGCACCTCGAGGCGAGCCAGCCCGAGGTTTGGGCCGGGCGCGTGCAGACTGTCAACCGACACGCCCACTCCGAGCTGCCTCGCGGTCCGCGTGATCGCGACCGGGTCGCTGACCCGCCGATCGGTTATCAGCGTGATCTCACTTGCCCCCGCTTCGGCCGCAACCGCAACCGCCTCGCCGAGTACGGATCGGACAGCCGATGGCGAAACGGTGGCCAGCGAATCGGGATCGATCGCCACGACGGTTGCTCCCGCCGAGAGCAGACGGGCCCCACCCTCGGCCCAACGTCCCGCGCGCGCCACGGCAGAGTCCCACAGCGGCACGCCGTCCGGAGCATTGGCGCTCATGGAAGCGCTCGCATCGAGGACTACGAAATGTTCCGGCGGCGCGTCCGCAGGCGCGGTCGAGACGATCGGATTCCAGATCAGCGCCGTCACGCCCGCAACTGCCCCGAGCCGGGCGGCCAGGAGCAGCGGACGCGCGCGCACGTGGAATTCACGCCGGTAGTAGACCCAACCGCAAACGCCGCCCGCGACGAGGAGGAAAAGGAGCGCTGGTACCATGGTTGTAATGTAGTCCGCGGACTGCTGTGGGGCCGCGGGTCAGCCGTCCGAATCCACCACCCGCGCTTCTGCACGCCGCTCCCGGAATGTCTCCGGACCGGGAAGGCCGAGCAACAGCCGGAGTCGCTCGTCCCGCTCGCGCTCCCAGCGCGCCATGTCCGCCGCGGGGACCGGATCCTCGGCGGGCAGGTCGATGGCGATCGGGTCGATCGCCCGGCCGCCGACGTGCATCTCATAGTGGAGGTGCGGCCCGGTTGCCAGTCCGGTCATGCCCACGTATCCGATCACCTGGCCCTGGGTCACGCGTGAACCGACGACCAACCCGCGCGCCCATCCGCTGAGATGGGCGTAGCGTGTCAGAAAGCCGTTCGGATGTCGCACATCGATGACCCGGCCGTAGGCATCGCCCCAGCCCCGGCGAATGACGACGCCGCTGCCTGTCGCCTGTACCGGCGTGCCGGCGTTGGCGGCATAGTCCACGCCGCGATGGGCCCGCCAGCGCCGCAGAATCGGATGGAACCGGCTATTGGTGAAGCCGGAGGAGATCCGGCTCAACTCGATCGGCTTCATGAGAAACGCGCGCCGGACGGATTGTCCTTCCAGGTCGAACCAACTCACGGGCCCGTCGCGTGGCTCGAACCGGATCGCGTGGTAGGCGCGCCCGGTGTTGACCAGCTCCGCCGCGAGAAGCTGGCCGGAGCGCATGCTGCCGTCCGGGCGTCGTTCACGCTCGAGGACGAAGCGATAGGTGTCGCCATCCCTGATCTGTCGGCTGAAGTCGATCTGCCACTGGAAAACCCGGTCCAGTCGCCCGACCATCTGGCGTCGATCCGCCACCGGTACGCCGCCCAAACCCTCGTTGCCGAGAATGGCACTCCAGAGGCTTGATCGGATCTCCCCAGCGACAAAGACGGTGTCGGTCGTCGTCACCAACTCGATCAGTGAGGAAGTCCATCCACTTTGGGCGCGCTCGAGGCGGACGAGGCGGTCGCGGTCGAGACCAACCTCGATCCGGAGCGGGTCCCCGCCCCACCGGCGCCGGACGATCCGTACTTCGGCGCCGGACCTCATGCGGCGTGGATTCGCTTGTTCACGGAACGCAAGCAGAAGGTTGTTGCGATCCTGACCGCGCATGCCCGCATCTTCCAGAAGCTGTCCGAAGGTGACGCCGGCGGACAGGGAAAGCACGTCCACCACCTCGGGGGCGCTCGCATACACGCCCGCCAGGGGATCGGCTTCGGGCACGCGCTCGCGGTTCCATGAGACGAAGACGACGGCCGTCGCCGCCGCCAACAACGGCGCCGCGGCGCTCAGCACACGTTTCGTCCCGTTGTCGAGCATCGGGATCAGGCGTAGTTCCTCCGGATGAAGGTCGGCAGCTCCAGCTCCCTGCGTATCAAGGTACCACGAGTGCCACCCAGACCACCGTCGGCAGCCGGACGCCGGGCCATTGTACTACCGGATCCCAGCGATTGCAGTTGGGTTGTCTCCACCGAATCGCGGTACGAGGGGCCAGAGTGCGGCTGCGGGCCTCCGCCGACCGCTTCCCTGCGGAAAACTGCGGGCGGCTCGACACCGCCTCCGGCGGCCGCCCGCCGGTGCTCGGTCGCACGGTTGACCTGGGCGGCGCCGAACCGGGGGCGCAACACCTGGTTCTCCTGCCGCCTTTCGCCACCTTCCTTGAAGCCGGTCGCGATCAGCGTAACCCTCACCTCGCCCTCCATGCTCGAATCCTGGACCGTGCCGAAGATGATCTCCGCGTCCTCCCCGACCTCCTCCTGGATCATCGTCGAGATGCCGGTCACCTCGTCGATGGTCAGGTCGGACCCACCGGTGATATTGATGAGCACGCCCTGGGCCCCGCGAATCGAGATGTTGTCGAGGAGCGGAGAGGTAACGGCGTCCCTGGCCGCGCTCACGGCGCGGTTTTCGCCCCGCCCGACTCCGGTGCCCATCAGCGCCGCACCGCACGACGCCATGATGGTGCGCACGTCGGCGAAGTCGACGTTGACCTCGCCGCTCACGCGGATCAGGTCGCTGATCCCCTGAGTCGCCTGCAACAGCACCTCGTCGGCCCTCTTCAGCGCGTCCTTGAACGAAGTCCCCTTCCCGACAACCGAGAGAAGATGGTCGTTCGGGACCACGATCATCGTGTCGACGGTGCGCTTCAGCTCCGCCAGTCCCTGCTCGGCCTGGCGCAGGCGCTTCTTGCCCTCGAACGCGAACGGACGCGTGACCACGGCAATGGCCAGCGCGCCCAGCTCTCTCGCCATCTCGCCGATGACCGGCGCCGCACCGGTCCCCGTGCCACCGCCCATGCCGGCAGTGATGAACACCAGATCGGCCCCTTCGAGCACTTCCCGGACCTCGTCCGCATCCTCCGCGATCGCCTGGCGCCCGATGCCGGGCCGTGCTCCGGCACCCAATCCCTGGGTCAGGCGCTTGCCCAACTGGATGACATGCGGCGCCTTGGAACGGCTCAGGGCCTGCGCGTCGGTGTTGGCCGAAATGAATTCGACCCCCTCAAGGTCCTCGTCGATCATGCGGTTGACGGCATTGCCGCCTGCCCCGCCCACTCCGATCACCCGCATCAGGGCGCGGTTCTTCGGGACATCGTCGAGTTCGAAAATCATCGCTTCATCTCCTTTCCTGGGATACCTGATCCCGTGGTTTGACAAATCCGCACTAGAAGAATTCCTTGAGCCACGCCCCCATTCGTGTGACCATGCCGGAGGCCACCGTGGAAGCGCCTTCACCTGTATCCATGAAATAGTCGGCGCCGTGCAACGCGAGTCCCGTCGCGGTGGAAAACCCGGGCGCGGCGACGACATCGAGCAGCCCGGACAGACCCTCGCGCGGGACGCCGATTCGTACCGGCATCGCGAGGCATTTCCGGGCCAGCTCGGCCATGCCCGGCGTCTGCGCCACGCCCCCGGTAATCACAACGCCCGCGGCCAGCGAATCGGCGCCGAAGTTGCCGTTCAGCCTGCGACTGATCCGCAGGAACATGCTCTGCAGGCGCTCCTCCATGAGGCTCGCCACAAACCTGCGGGCAACCTTGCGGCTGTGGCCGTTCGCCCCCGGCAGTTCCACGAATTCCGTGGGATCCACCATGCGTGCGTGCGCGGCACCGTGGTGCTCCTTCACACGACTCGCCTCGGCGAAGGGGATCGAGAGGCCCCTTATCAGATCGCTCGTGACCATGGACCCCCCCAGGGGCAGCACCTCCAGATCACAGAGCCTGCCCTCGTGGTAGACCGACAAGCCGGTTGTGGCGGACCCGATGTCCACCATCGCAACGCCGAGCTCCTTCTCGTCCTCGGGCACAACGGAGCGGGCCGCGGCCAGAGGCTCCACGACCGCGTCCTGCACCCGGTAGCCCGCCTTCTCCACCGCCCGCGTGATGTTGCCCAGAGCCGTAGAGCACCCGGTGACGAGGTACAGGTCGGTCTCCAGGCGGGTTCCGGGCATCCCGACGGGGACCTTGATGCCACGCTGATGGTCGACCTGGTATTCCTGCGGTATGGCGTGCATGAGTTCGCGGTCGCGGGGCAGCGGCACGGCCTGCGCCACCTCGTGTACGCGGTCCACATCCCGGGGCACGATCTCGCTGGCCGCGACCGCCACGACCCCGACGGAACGATTCACGGTCACGTGGTCACCCGAGACGCCGACGTACACGCGGTCGACCCGCATCCCCGCCATCAGTTCGGCTTCCTGGACAGCAATCCGTATGCTGCTGGTTGCGCCATCGAGATCCGTAATCACGTCCTTGCGCACCCCTGCCGTGGGCGTGCGGCCCACGCCGACGATACGCAGCTCGGGACGGTTGAAGTCCTGTACGAGCCGCCCGATCACCGCACGGGTCGTCGTCGAACCGACATCGAGCCCGGTGACCAGTATCGATCTCATCGACGCAGACCTCCCTCCACCGCCGCCGCCGCGGTTCGGACGACCACCTGATCCTCGAAGCGCAGGTCCGCCTCGCGGGGAGAACGCGCCGGGAACCTCCTTGCCGCGTCGGTCAGGGCGACGATCGCGGCACGCAGCCTCGGTTCCGAGAACGGGGGCCGATAGCGGACCTTAACCGCCGATTGACCCAGCAGCAGGGTCACCTCACGGTCCCCGCCCCACGCCTCCGAGAGGACCGCGAAGACCTCGGGAACCTGCTCGGCCATCCGCGATACCTCGCTCGCCAGCGTGGGCAGCCCCAAAGGGGCGGCAGCTCCCGGCGAAGCGACACGCAGCAGCGGCAGATCCGGCAGCGCGGTGCGCGGGCCGAACGGGATGCGATTCCCGGCGCGGTCGACCGGCACGACAATCGGCTCGGCGACGAGGGCCACGGGCTCGGCCTCGTCGATTGTGACCAGCAGCGTGGACGGCAGGTCGCGCTCGACCGTCGCCGATTCCACAAGCTGGAGCGCCTCGATGCGCTCTTCGAGCCGCGACCGCTTCTCCAGGACGCTGGCTCCGACTTCGATCCCGGCGGCATCCAGGATTTCGGCCCGGGTCAGGTAGCTGGTGCCCGTGATCTCCACCCTGGCAACGCGGAAGAAAGGCATCTCTGCGGCAAAATGGAGGCCGGCGAACGCCAGCAGGGCCACGCCGCCGGCAATCCCGAGCACGAGAGCCACGCGTCTGGCGATTCCGGCCGGGGCGGCACGGAGGTCGCGCCGGGCACGGGCCCGGGGCTCGAGCGGCGGAATCAGGGAGTGGCTCATCGCAACCCCTCCCCGCGATCGGCCAGCCGGGCGAGAATCCCGGGCCCCGCAACCTCGATCGAACCCGCGCCCATCACGACGCACACGTCGCCGCGCGAGAGTTCCCGGGCCACCGTGGCGGGGAGCGTGGCCAGCTCGCCATGGTAGCGGATGTCGGTCCCCTGCACCGCATGCGCCACAAGCTCGCCGGTCACGCCCGGCAGCGGCTTCTCGCGGGCCGCGTACACGTCCGTAACCCAGACGAGATCGGCCGCGCCCAGGGCCCTGCCGAACTCGGCGTGGAAGTCACGCGTGCGGGTGAACAGATGAGGCTGGAACACGGCCACGATGCGCTGTCCCGCGTTGGCGCGGCGCGCGGCCGCCAGCGTCGCCGCGATCTCCGTGGGGTGGTGCGCGTAGTCGTCGATCACCTGCACGCCACCGGCAGTTCCCAGGATGTCGTAACGCCGCCCGACGCCGGGGAAGCTGGCGAGCCCGGACCGGATGTCGTCCCAGGCCGCGCCGAACGATCGCCCCACGCCCGCCGCGGCCAGCGCGTTGCGGACGTTGTGCACGCCCGGCGCGGGCACGGTGATGTTCCCCGCGCTCACGCCGTCCTCGGTGACGTGGAAGACGCTCTCCGCTCCGCAGTCCCGCACCAGGGTGCCGCGCAGCGACACGCCGGCACCGAGCCCGTAGCTGCGCGTGCGGGTTCCCCCCTCCACGCCGATCCGCGCGGCGCCGGGGTCGTCGCCGCAGACCCACAGGGTGCCTGCCGGATCGAGGCGGTCGATGAAGTCCGAGAAGGACATGCGGACTCCCGCGAGATCCCCGTAGATGTCGAGGTGGTCGGCCTCGAGGTTGGTCACGACGGCCACCCCGGGATCGAGGTGGAGGAACGAGCGGTCGTACTCGTCCGCCTCGACCACGAAGACGTCGGAGCGGCCGGGCCTCAGGTTGCCTCCCCAGGCGCGGACCTCCCCACCCACGACGCCGGTAGGATCGACGCCCGCACGCTCCAGTACGTGCGTGGCCATGGCCGTGGTCGTGGTCTTGCCGTGCGTGCCGGCAATACCCACGACGCGTCCCTCGTTCACCCATTGTCCGAGCGCGACCGAACGCTTGAGCACGGGAATCCCGCTGGCGCGGGCGGCCTGCAGCTCGGGGTGGTCTGCCGGCACCGCCGAGGTCACGACAAGAGCGGCGGCGGACTCGGCGTGCGCGGGATCATGCCCGCATGTGAACCCCATCCCGAGACCGGACAGAACCTCCGCCGGCCTACCCCGCACCAGGTCGCAGCCGGTCACCGAGGCCCCGCTTCGGAGTACCATTTCGGCCAGCGGCGCCATCCCGGAGCCGCACACCCCCATGAAGTGGATGGGACCGCGGGCAGCCAGGGAACGCAGGCGGGACGTCATCGCGGTGCCTCCCGGTTGGCGCCGAGCAGGTCGGCGATGGCGGCGGCAACTTCCCGGGCGGCCTCGGGCCGCGCACGGTCGGCAGCGGCGCGTGACATGGCCTCCAGCCTGTGGGGAGCGTCGAGGAGTTGCCGGACCTCACTCCAGAGCCGCGCCCCGGTCAGTGAGTCGGTTTCGGGCATGTGCACGGCCGCCCCGGCCGCGGCGAGGGCGCGTGCGTTCGCGGTCTGGTGGTCGCCCGCAGCCGTCGGCAACGGGATCAGGACCGCCGGCAGTCCCCAGGCCAGAAACTCCGAGGTCGCCATGGCGCCCGCGCGCGAGACGACCAGATCGGCTGCGGCGAGGGCCTGGTACATCGCGCCCGCTTCCAGGTACGGGACAACCGCGAATCGATCGGCAGCCGACGCTCCCAGCGCTGTCTCGGCCTCCCCATGATGCGCCCGCCCGGTCACCCATAAGACGAATTCTCCATCGATCGGCAATTCGTCTTGCAGAATCTCGATCGTTGCACGATTCATCTTGCGGGCGCCCTGGCTTCCGCCCACGATCAGCACGAGCTTGCCCGTCTCGGACAGCCCCAGCGCGCGCCGCGCCGCAGCCTTGCCGCGGGCCTCCACAGGGGGCAGCGGCCGGATCGGATTGCCGCTCCGAACCACCCGTCGCCGGGCGCGCTGTGGAAGCGCGGCGCTTGCCTCCGGGTACGCGAGGTGGATCTGGTTCGCCCACCGCGCCAGCAGCCGCGTCGTCTTGCCCGGGTGCATGTTCTGTTCCTGCAGAACCAGGGGAAGACCAAGCAGTCGCCCCGCGATGCCGGCCGGAGCGCACACATAGCCTCCGGTCAGAACCACGGCAGCCGCCTCCCGTCTCCGGAAGTCGGGCAGCAACCGCAGGACGGCCGCGGCGAGGAGCCACAGCGCCCGCAGGCTGTCCGCGGCCGCGCCCACTGTCCGGCGCACCCGAACCGGCACCGACCCCCGCCTGCGCGCCTCCCGTAGCGGATTGCGCAGCCCCGCAACCCGAAGCAGCCTGTACGGGTATCCGAGCGCGGGAAGTTCGGCAGCCTCGATCCGTCCTTCCGTGCCGACGAAGTAGGGTTCCACGCCGGGCATGGCCGTGCACAGCGCCTCGGCGATGTTTCTGGCCGGATGGAAATGGCCCGCGGTGCCTCCGCCGGAAAACACGATCATCATCCGGGCCCCTCCGCGGTGCGCTGCACTTCGCATCCCGGAGCCTCCCGGGCAACGGCGAGGAGTATGCCGACGGCCGCCAGCATGGCCACAAGATTGCTGCGGCCGAAGGAGATGAACGGCAGCGACAGGCCGGTCACCGGCATGACGCCGAGCCCCACTCCGATGTGCAGGAATGCCTGGAATCCGATCAGGGAACTGACTCCGACGGCGAGGAGTTCGCCGAACGTGTCCCTGGCGCGGCGCGCGATCCTGAAGCCGAGCACGATCATGGCGAGAAAGGCGAGAATGACGGCGACCGTGCCGACGAGTCCCCATTCTTCTCCGATCATGGCAAAGATGAAGTCGTTGTGAGACTCCGGCAGGAAACCGAACTTCTGCTGTCCTTCTCCAAAACCGACGCCCGTCACCCCGCCGGAGCCGATGGCCACGAGACTCTGGTAGCTCTGAAACGCCGAACCGTCCGGCACGATGCCGGGATTGAGCAAAAGGGATTCCCAGCGGGCACCGCGGTATCCGGAAAGGAGCAGTGGGCCGGCCAGGGGAATACAGGCGAGGCCGAGCACGACAAAGTGCCCCACGCGTGCGCCGGCCACGAAGACGATGGACATGCCCACGGCGACGATCAGGCATGCCGTGGACAGATCCGGCTCCAGAGCAATCGGAACCAGGACGAGGACCCAGCCGACGAGAAACGGCGCCAGCCCCCGGCGCATGCTGCGCATCAGCGGCTGCTTCCGAACCGCGAGCGCGGCGGTCCACACGACAACCGCCAGCTTGGCCAGGTCCGACGGCTGAAAGGTGACGCCGACGCGGAGCCAGCGGCGGGCACCGTTTACGGGCGGCGCGATGGCTTCCGTGAAGGGCAGGATGATGATGACGAGAAGCACCACAGCGCCCGCAAGGATGTGGTGTGCGAACTGTCGCCACCACTGCGTGGGGATGCGCGCGCAGATCACCATGAGCACGATCCCGATCACAACGCCGACCCCCTGTCGAGCCACGTAGTGGTAGTGCGGAAGGTCCCCCCGCTGCGCCATTACGGAGCTCGCGCTGTGCAGCGTGAGGAGGCCGAAGAGCAGCAGCACGGCCGTCAACGCCATGATGGCCGTCGCTTCCCAGCCGTGTCCGATTCCCGTTTCGGGGAGCGAACGACGCGCCTTGGCGGCGACGTCGGGCGCCCACCTGGCCCGCCGGCGCGAACGCCGCGTCCGCCGGGTGCGCGAGACCCCGCCCCGGGCCGTCACCGCGCAGCCCTCGCGGCTTCCGACGCCAGTGCCCGGAACGCGGCACCCCGTGCCTCGTAGTTCTCGAACATGTCGAAGCTGGAACACGCGGGCGCAAGGAGGAGAGTGTCCCCCGCCCGGGCAAACCGCCGACCCGCCTCCACCACCTCTTCGAAGGTGCCGTCGACGCACTCCACCGGGGGCCCGCGCCCCGCCATCTCGGCCGCTGCCCGCGGGCCCGCGGCACCGTAGGCGACGACCGCGCGCGTGCGTCCTCTCATCGCGTCCGCCAGGTCACCGAAGTCCTCTCCCTTGTCCGTTCCACCCACGAGAAGGACCACGGGGCCATTCAGGCTCCCGAGCGCACCCGCGGCCGCCGCGACATTGGTCGCCTTCGAGTCGTTCACCCACCGCACCCCGTCCACCGTCCCCACCGGCTCAAGCCTGTGCGGCAGCGGCGCGAAGGAGCGCAGGGCCCGGCGCGCGCCGTCCAGCGAGGCCCCGGAGGCGGCCGCGGCAAGGAGGGCGGCGAGCGTGTTGGCGATGTTGTGTCTTCCCACCAGCCTCACGTCGGCGGCCTCGGCGACCCGGCGGGCACCGCGGCCCGTATCCACCATCAGGCGGTCTGTGTCCAACCATGCCCCGGGCACGGCGGAGGTCTCGAGCGAGAAGGTCAGGCGCGGTCCCGGCACGCCCCGCGCCATCTCGAGCACCGCACCGTCGTCGCCGTTCAGCACCCAGGTCGTGTTGTCGTCGCCCGCATCGAACAGCCGGCGCTTGTCGCGGTGATAGTCCTCCACCGTGGCGTATCGGTCCATGTGGTCGACGCCCAGGTTGGTCATCACGCCCACGTCCGGGGTGAGGTCCCGGATGTCGGCCAACTGAAAGGACGACAGCTCCAGCACGAATCGCTCCGCGGATGGGCGGTTGGCCGCCAGGGTGGACGCCGGCGGGCCCAGACTGCCGCCGATATTCCCCCCCAGGGCCACGTCGACGCCCGCCTCGCGCAAGAGGTGGGCGCTCAGCGCCGCCGTGGTTGTCTTCCCGTTCGTGCCGGTCACGATGGTCAGTGGACCCTGGATGAACCGGCTGGCGAATTCAGGCTCCGATATCCAATCGACGCCCCGTGCGCGTAGGGCGGCGAGTACAGCCGCCGTCGGCGGGATGCCGGGACTGACGACGACGGTGTCCGCCGCCGCGATCTTCTCCAGCTCGTGTCCGCCGAGCCGGATCTCCGCTCCGAGATCCCGCAAAGCGGCTCCACGGGCTGCAACTGCGTCCTCGCTGCTCGCATCCGTGACATGAACTCTCGCTCCCTTTGCAAGGGCCAGCCGCGCGGCGGCGTCTCCGCTGGCGCCCAACCCGATGACCGCAATTGTCTCTCGTTCATTCTCCGATTTCATCGCAGCTTCAGCGTGGCGAAGCCGACCATCGCGCAGAGGATCCCCAGGATCCAGAACCGGACCACGACCTGCTCGTTCTTCCAGCCGATCATCTGGAAGTGATGATGGATGGGGGCACATCTGAACACGCGCCGACCCTCGCCGTGGCGCCGCCTCGTGTACTTGAAGTACTGGGTCTGGATGATCACCGACGCGGCCTCGGCCACGAACACGCCACCCACCGCCACCAGCAGGAGTTCGGCCTTGAGCAGCACGGCCATGGCCCCGATGGCGCCTCCCAGCGCCAGTGAGCCGGTATCGCCCATGATCACCTGTGCGGGCTGGGCATTGAACCACAGGAAACCCAGTGCAGCTCCCGTGATTCCGGCGGCGAACACGGCCAGTTCTCCGGCGCCCGGCAGGTAGAAGAGGCCAAGGTAGGCTGAAGTATCGACGCGCCCGATCACGTACGCGAAGATCCCGAATGTGCCCACGGCGATCGCGACCAGCCCGGGCGCGAGCCCGTCAAGCCCGTCCGTCATGTTGACCGAGTGGGTGGCGCCGTTGAGCACTACGGTGACCCAGAACAGGTACGCGGCCGGCGTGAATACGAGCTGCCATTCGTCGAAGAGCGGCAGGTTCGTGGTCGTGGCCCCTACCGGCGCGATAGGACCCCACGTGATGAGGAAAGCGCCCAGCGCCAGGCCCAGCCCCAGCGAGCCCGCCCACTTGTAGCGTTCCACCAGACCGCGCGGCGTCTTGCGCACGACCTTGAGGTAATCGTCGAGGAAGCCGATCGATCCCATCCACAGCATCACCACGAGCGCGATGATCGTGTACGGATTGGTCAGTTCGGCCCAGAGCAGCGTCGAAACGGCTACGACCGAGACGATCAGGACGCCGCCCATGTTCACTTTTGGCCCCTGGCCGCGGTCGAGTCCGTTGCGCGGCACGTTTACGATTCCGCGCGCGCGCATGAAGGCGATGAAGCGACGCCCCAGGAGCAACACCAGGATCAGCGCGCTGGCCATTGCGCCGGCGGACCGCACCGTGAGGTAGTTGAAGAGATTGAAGACGATGTGAA
The DNA here is from genome assembly GCA_028874905.1 of Gemmatimonadota bacterium. GTDB lineage: Bacteria > Gemmatimonadota > Gemmatimonadetes > Longimicrobiales > Gaopeijiaceae > Bin94. The sequence goes on along the minus strand of JAPPGZ010000046.1, from coordinate 16,558 downwards.
CGTCTTCCAGCCGGGGGAGCAGGTGGTAGAGCATCAGGCTTTCGCTCCACCGAAACAGGACTCGAGGCCCGGGAGGACGCGCTCCAGCCGGACGCCCCGGGAAGCCTTGAGCAGCACCGTGTCACCCCGGCCGACCAGCCGGGGCAGGCGCTCGGCGAGGTCGTCCACGCTCGCAACGGCGACGATGCGGTCGTCCGCGAAGCTGCTGGCGGCCCGGGCGAAGGCCCCGGTGACCACGTAGCGGTCGACGTCCGCGCTCAGGACCCTGTCCAGCGTCTCGCGGTGAATCGCGTCCGAGCGGGGGCCAAGCTCCAGCATGGTGCCAAGGACCGCCACCCTGCGTCCCCGTGTGACCATGCCGGCCAGCGTCGCGGTCGCCGCCTCGACTCCCGCCGCATTGGCGTTGTAGCAGTCGACCAGGAGCGTGAGGTCTTCCAGGCTGCGCACTTCGCCCCGCATGGCGCGGGGTGCGACGGCCGAAACGCCCGCGACCGCGTGGGTGGGCGCGACGTTCAGCGAGCGCGCCACGGCAAGGGCCAGTAGCGCGTTGTAGACATTGTGGGCGCCCGGAATCCGCATGGAAACGGGCTCTCCCATCCAGGTGAACGAATACGTGCCGTCGGCCCGCAGGCGAGCGTCGAAGGGACGCAGATCTCCGTCGGCCCGGTCCGACCAGCCGCTCACCGCCACATCGGGGTGGATCCTGCGGGCCTCGCGCGCCAGCTCCGGCGGCTCGTCGCCCACCAGCGCGGTCCCCGCCGGGCCGACGGCCCGGAGCAGGTCGAGCTTCTCCGTGAGCACCCCGGAGAGATCTCTGAGCCGCTCGACGTGCGTCTCGGAGACGGTCGTGACCACCCCGACCGTGGGACGTGCGACCCGGGCCAGCTCTGCGATTTCCCCTGGCTCGTTGGTGCCCATTTCCAGGACCAGCGAGGTGGCACGGTCCGGCATCGACAGGATGGTCAGGGGCGTGCCCACGCGGTTGTTGTCGTTTGCGGACGTGCCGTGTGGATGTGGCGTTGCGGAGAGCGCCCCGAGCGTGAGGTCCTTCACAGTGGTCTTGCCCGACGATCCCGTGATCCCCACCACCGGAATGCAGGCGCGCCTGCGCCGGTGCAGGGCGAGGTCCCCCAGCGCGGTGAGGGTGTCCGCAACGCGATAGACGGGCACGGTGAGGTCTCCCGGATCGCGGCTGGCGACCACGGCCCCGCACCCCGCCGCGACGGCCGCCGGCGCGAACTCATGTCCGTCGAAACGGGGGCCCTCGAGGGCGACAAACACGTCGCCGTGCCGCAGCGTGCGCGTGTCGGTGGAGACGCCCCGGTACCGGCACTCCGGATCTCCACCGGGGAGACCGAGGGAGCGCCGCACGGAGGCGTCGCTCCAACCGAAGGTCGTGCCCGTCATGAGGCGGTGTCCAGGTAGTCGAGCACGATTTCCCGCTCGTCAAACGGCCGCTTCTCCGTCCCGACGATCTGGTACGCCTCGTGACCCTTGCCGGCAAGCAGCACGGCGTCGCCCGGCTCGGCCCTGTCCAGCGCCCACCAGATCGCCTCGCGCCGGTCCACGATCTCCACAGCGTCGGCGGCCGAGACACCTCGCGACACCTGCGCCGCGATCTCCACCGGGTCCTCGGTACGCGGGTTGTCCGAGGTCACGACAACCAGATCCGCGTGGCGCGAGGCCGCAGCTCCCATCTCGGGACGCTTGGTCGGATCGCGATCCCCGCCAGCGCCGAACACAACGATGAGGCGCCGGGAGACGAGCGGCCTGAGCGCCTTGAGCACCTGGTCCAGTGCGTCCGGCGTGTGCGCAAAGTCGACGAGCACATCGAACGGCTTCCGCACGATGCACTCCAGGCGTCCGGGCACCGGCGAGGCTTCGGCCAGTCCTTCCGCCACGCGGGCCGGTTCCTGGCCCAGCGCGAGGGCGCACGCGGCGGCGCACAGCGCGTTGGATACGTTGAAGCCGCCCGGCAGTGGCAGTTCGACCGGATACCGGTGACCCTGCCACACAAGTTCGAAGCTGGAGCCGCGCGACGAGAGACGGAGCCCCGCCGCACGAAGGTCCGCGGATGCACGGATGCCGTAGGTTACGACCGGACCTCCCGGACGGAGCGCTCGCCACGCCCCGTCGTCGGCGTTCACAACGGCGGTGGCTCCTCGTTTCCCCAGATCCAGCAGGCGCGCCTTGGCGGCCAGATACCGGTCGCGGCTGCCGTGGTAGTCCAGGTGATCCCGGGTCAGGTTGGTGAACGCCGTGACATCGAAACGGACGCCATCGAGGCGGAACTGGTCGAGCGCGTGGGAAGAACTCTCGACGACGACTCCCGCGACGCCGGCGCGAGCGAGCGCGGCGACCCACTCCGCCAGTTGCACGGGTCCCGGCGTCGTGAGCCCCTCCGTACCGTCCTCGATGCGGCCGTCGGGTCCGACCACACCGAGCGTGCCGATCGCCGCGCACCCTGCCTCCCTTCCCAACAGGCCGCGCAGCAACAGTGTCGTCGTTGTCTTTCCGTTTGTGCCGGTAACGCCCACCATGCGCAGCCCTTGCCACGGCGTCCCGGCTACGAAGCCGGAGGCCACGGCCGCCGCCAGGCGCGCGTTGTCGACCTGGATCTGGGGTACGGACACCCCGGGGACCGGGCGCTCCACGACGGCGGCTGCGGCCCCCGCAGCCGCGGCACCGTCCAGGAATTCGTGGGCGTCGTGGGACGTGCCCGCCCAGGCCACAAAGAGGTCGCCAGGCCTCACGGCGCGCGAGTCCTGCTGCACACCCGAGACCTCAACGCGCCTCAACTCGCCACGCGAAGGCACCATCTGCCGGACGATCACCCCGGCCTCCTCGATCGCCGCCAGCACTTGTTCCATGGCCACGGTCACCCCTCCCGCCCCAGCACTCGCACGGTGTCTCCGGGCGCGACGCCGGTTCCGGCCGCGGGGACCGTCAGGAGCACCGATCCTCCGCCATCGAGCCATACCCTCAGGCCCATCCTGTGCAGCCTTCGTAGCGCGACGCGGATCGGAACCCCATTCAGGTCCGGAAGCGCCATGCTTCCCCTGCGCTGGTTCGGAGGATCGACGGGCAGCGCCACAACCAGTGGCTCGGGGTCCGGCATGGCCGCCGCGAAACGCGCCAGCGGCTCGGCCCTCGTCGGCTCAACCGGGACGGGGCGCCGTGCCAGGGCCAGGGCGTCCCGGTCCACCGGCATTCGCCGCGTCGGCAACAAGCCCTCCAGCATCGCCCGGGTCAGGGGAGCTGCGACGGCGCCTCCATAGTATTCGCCTGACGGGCGGTCCAGCTTCGCGAAGAGCAGAAGCTGTGGATCGTCCGCGGGAAAGAACGCTCCGAAGGAGGCGAAATACGCATTGCCTTCGTAGCTTCCATCGTCGCCCATGGCGCGGGCCGTGCCACTCTTGCCGGCGACCAGGAAGGAAGTCATCCGGGCGCGCGTGCCGGTCCCCTGTTCCACGACATCGACCAGCACCGGTTTCAAGGCCTCCGTAACCCGCAGCGGGACGGCGCGCCGCACTGTCCGGGCCCGGCCGAAGCGCACGGGTCTGCCGTCGCGGTCCCGTACCTCCTTGATCAGATGCGGCTCCATCAGCCGGCCATCGTTCGCCAGGGCCCCGAATGCCATCGCCATCTGCAGCGACGTCACCGAGAGTTCATAGCCGAACGCGAGGGACTGACCCGACATCGCCGACCACTGCTGCGGCCTTCTGAGGATGCCCGCCGCCTCTCCCGGCAGCATGACCCCGGTCCGCGTACCGAACCCGAAGTCGCGCAGGTTCGTGTACTGCTGCCCCTCCGTGAGCCCTTCCGCGAACTTGGCGATGCCGATATTCGAGGAGCGCTGGACGACCTGGTACAGCGTCAGCCAGCCTCCGCCGTGGATGTCGTTGATCTGGCGCGTCCCCACATCCCAGCTCCCCGTGCCGGTGTCCACCGAGTCCGCCAGGGTGGCGACTCCATGTCGCAGGAGAGCTGCAGCGGTAAATGGCTTGATTGTGGAGCCCGGTTCGTAGGGGGCGTTGATCGCTGACAGCGAGTTGTTCGACCCCTCGGCCAATGACGCAATGGCAAGGATCTCGCCCGTCCGGGGGTCGGTGATGACGAGATCCCCGCCCCGCGCCCCGGTGGAATCGACGGACATGGCGAGGAGTTCCTCGGCCAGCGCCTGCAGGTCTTCGTCGATCGTCAGCACGACGTCGCGGCCCGCAACGGGCTCCTGTACGGTGATGACCTGACCCGGTATCTGCCGGCCACGATTGTCACGCTCCACGATCTCACGCCCGGCTCTTCCCGCCAGCACCGAATCCATCGTCTGCTCGATCCCCCCTGTCCCCACACCCTCCTGAACGACTCCAAGCAAGCCCCGGGCCAGCTCTTCTCGGGGGTACAGGCGCCTCATTTCGCCCTGCACGTGCACTCCGCGCAGTCCTCGCAGGCGTTCGACCTGCGTCATGGAGTACCGGCCCCGCACAACGCGCCACGATCGTGTATCAACGGACACATCGCGCGCGACATCGGGACGCAGCCCCAGGTTCTCCTCGAGCGCGGCGACGACCTCCTCCAGGTCCTGGATCTCACCCGGCGCGATCCCGACGGCCGCCCGCCAATGGCTCACCGCCAACTCCGAGCCATTGCGGTCGAGAATGCGCCCTCTCGGCGCGGGGATGACCCGGCTCATTCGCTGCTGTCCGGCGGCGTCCTCCCTCCAGGCAAACCTCTCGACGACCTGTACCTCGGCCGCGCGCCCGAGCAAAACCGCCGCGAGCGCCACCCAGAAGAGCAGCATGCAGCGGCGCCGGATTTCGACCTTTCGGTACGGGTCGCGTCGCTTCAGGCTCATGGCCTGCTCCCGGACGCGATGACCGTTTCCCGTTCGCTCGCGGGTCGAAGTCCAAGCCTTTCGGCGGCCTCCGCGACAACCCAGGGACGCCGCTCGATGCCGACCAGCTCCAGGGCCAGCTCCTCCTGCCGGTCAGCCAACACGGCCAGCTCCGTGTCCAACCGGTCCAACGATTCGAGGGTCTCCTGCGTCGTCGACTGGCGCCACTGCACGGTTGCCAGGGAGGCGGTCACCGCTGCAAGCAGGGTGATCCCCCTCCACCTTGCCCGCTTCGGGCGGCGCTTCACGCTGCCCTGCTCCAGGCCCTCAGCCGCGCCGCGCGTGCGCGCGGGTTGGCCTCGACCTCGGCGCTGCACGGCGTCACCGGCTTCCGCGTCAACATGGTGCCACGGCTCGCCAGCTCGGCCGCCCGCACCGGGAGACGCCGGGGCAACCCGTGGGACGGATCGCTCCATTCCCGAAAGGCGCGCTTGACCATCCCGTCTTCAAGCGAGTGATACGAGATGACCACGAACACGGCGCCCGGCAGGAGCGCGTCCCTGATCGCGGGAAGCGCCGCCTCCAGAGCTTCGATCTCCCCGTTCACGCGAATGCGCAGCGCCTGGAAGAGGCGCGCCTTCTCGCCATGTGCCGCACGGCGGCCGAGAACCGATTCCAGGACGGCGACGAGATCGTCGCTGGTCCGAAAGGGCGTGTCCGCGCGACGTCCGACGATGCGTGCTGCCAGTGCAGCCGGCCGCGGTGCCTGACCGTGCCGCAGCGCTCGCACGAGTTCGTCACGGGAAGCCGACGCCAGGAACGTGGCCGCGGTCAGCGAAGCGTCCGGATCCATACGCATGTCCAGGACCGTGCCACGCCGGAAGGAAAAGCCACGCTCGTCCGCGTCGAGCTGATGGGAACTCACGCCCAGGTCCAGAAGCGCACCGGCCAGCCCCTCGGCGCGCACGCGGGGATCGCTGCCGGCGTGCCGGAACGACATATGGCTGAACACGACCCTGCCGGCGAACCGACGAAGGCGTGAGCGGGCAGCGGCCAGAGCCTCGGGGTCGCGATCGACGGCAAGCACCCGGCAGTTCCGGCACCGCTCGAGAAGAGCGGCCGAGTGCCCGCCACCTCCGACGGTGCCATCCAGGTACAACCCCGCGTCGCCCGTGAGGTAGCTCATGGTCTCCTCCACGAGCACTGGACGGTGGTAACTCGAAGCGAGCGCACGGGAATCACCCGAAGATCTGGGCCGCGAAGTCTTCATCGTCTTCGTCCACCGCGGAGATGTGCTCTTCGAATCGCTTCGGTGGCCACAGCTCGATCCGGTCCAGTGCGCCGACAAACACCACCGACTCCTCGAGTCCCACCTGCTGCCGCAACCGCGGGGGAATGCGGATCCGCCCGTGCTTGTCCGGCTCCACCTCCACCGCACTGCCCGTAATCCGCCGTACGTAGGCCCCCCGGTCTCCCCTCGCCCTCCGGTAGCTCAGCAGATTCTTGCGGATGTCCGCCCAGGTTTCCTCCGGAAAGAGGTCCAGGTGCGTGTCCTGCCACTGCAGCAAAACCATTGGATATGAGGACACGGCACGGCGAAACGCCGAGGGCAAGCTGACCCGCCCCTTTGCGTCGATCTGGTATTCGTGTCGGCCAAGGAGCCCGGGCATGGTCTCATATCCTTGGTCTCATATCCCCTGTTATCCCACAACATCCCACAGTAATACACTTTACCCCCAATTCGCAACACCAAATCCCACCCCCCATGGCCTGGATCCCCGTTTTGGGGCAAAAAAAAGGCACCGCGGGCTCCAATGGCCCGCGGCGCCCCGGTCGTGGGCCGAAGGCGGGGGGGTTAAGCGGCCGCGAGGGATTGTGGCGTGCGGGGTGGGGGTGTTGTGGTGGGGGGGGGGCGTGGACGGTTTGCGGC
>JAPPGZ010000046.1:0-9784 GCA_028874905.1 Gemmatimonadota bacterium | reverse complement strand
ACCCAAAAACAACCAAAATAAAAAAAATAACCCCAAAAACCCAACCACAACCCCCCCCCCCCCTGCTTTTTTTTCTTTTTAAACCAAAAAAAACCCCCCCCCGGGCCCCCCCCGCCCCCCCCGCGCCCCGGTCGTTCGCCTACGGCGAGTGAGTTCAGCGCCCTCTCTGAATGATCGCTTCCTGGATCTCGATGTACTGCTGGGTGGCGTCCTTGAACTGTTGCAGCCCGATGGAGTTGGCTTCGGCGTAGGCCGCGACCCTCGGAAGTGCGAAGAGGCGCGCCGACTGCTGGAACTTGGGCAGCGTCAACTGCGCTGTCTCCAGGGTCTGAGGCCTCTCCTGCTCCAGCGCCTGGTTGAAGAGCGAGAAGCCATGCCAGAAGTCCAGCTGCCCCCTCGTGCCATCGTTGACCTCGTTCTCGAAGGACTTCGCAAGGCCGATGACACGCAGGGCGTGTCCCCAGTCCTTCGGAACGACTCCCTTCGAGTGCGCATTGGCCAGGAGCAGAATGGCCATGGCGTCCGCGGTCTGCTCCCCCTTCTCAACCGCCTCCTGCAGGAAGCCGAGCGCCTCGTCCTCCTGGCCGAGGTCCAGCATCCAGGAGCCCTGCCGCGCCTTGACGTTGGCGAAGCCCGGGTCACGCGACTCCACCTCGTTCAACGCGGCGATCGCATCCTCGACGCGCTCGGCCCGCTTCAGGACATCGGCGTATCGGGACCAGAGCGAAGCGTCGGCTCCGTGGGTCTCGAGAGCGCGCGCGGCCATGTCGATCGCGTCCTGGAGCTGTCCCAGTTCCGTATAGCCGGCGACCATGGTGAGCACGTGGCTCACCTCCATCTCGTCGCCCTGAACGCCGTACACGACCTCGTACGATCCTATCGCCTTGCGATAGAGCTCGGCGGCTTCGGCGGAAAGCGCGGCCCCCGGCTCCGCGGCACCCATGATGTCCTGTGCGGCGCGGGTCGCGAAGGCAGCATGCCGGAGCAGCAGTTCCACGTCGTCCGCCTCGATCGCGAGACCCTCCTCGATCAGGAGCATCGCACCCACGACGTCCCCCGCCTGGGCCAGGTCGTAGGCGATCTGCATCCGTATGCGCGCGTCACCCGGATTCAACGCCAGGTACGCCGAATAGTGCTCCCGGGCTTCGTCGTTGAGTTCCAGATTCGCCGCCACATACCCGGCGAGTTGCAGGGCGCCCTCGTGAAGCGGGTCCGCCTCGATGACCTGGAGCGTCTGCTGATACGCCTCCGGGAGCCGTTCGGTCTGGAAGAGAACGTTGGCGTAGACGAACCTGACCTGCGAGTTCTCCGGGTTCATCTCGAGAGCGGAAGTACAGGTCCTTTCGGCACCCTCCCAATCCTTGGACTGGTAGTAGTCGCCGCAGAACTGTGCCGCGCGGAGCTGGCCGATGTAGGTCTCGAACTCGGCTGCGATCTCCTGGGCCGCGACTTCGTGGTCGTCCTTGTGCCAGGTCTTGTCCTCAATCGTGAAGGCAGGACCACCCGGGGCGGCGAACTGGATCCCCTGGAGCGAGAAGGTGTCCGCGTCCTTGTCCTCGGTGTAGGTGCCGCAGAACACCACGTTCGCGTTGACCTGCGCGGCGAGCTGCAGGGACCGGATGCAGTCCAGGTCCTCCATGTCGAGGTCGAACCTGTCGGCCGCGTCCCTGATCTCCCTCTCGTCGATCGGCTGATGGGTGCCGAACTGGTTAATCAGGTCCCGCAACTCCTTGGCGAGGTCCTTGCCGAAGTCGTCATTGGCGTCGTTGAGCGGCATCAGGTTGGTTACCATCACCCTGAAACGCTCGGACACCTGGGCGCTCGCCGGCGCCGGCACCAAGGGCCCGAAGAGCAGGACGAGCGCACCCGTCGCGACAATCCCGTTCCGTAGCCAACTCCTCATGTTTCCTCTCTTCTCGATGGTAAGTCCTCGGGACTCTCCGTACGACTCGACGCACCGCCAACCGCACGGGGCGAACAGCCGCACACAATACGGCCACCGCCGCGCCGTCGCCAGGGCGTCGCAGGTTCAGTGGGAAGACTGAGTAATGTACGAATCCATTTCGGTCAAGGTCAACATGAGTTTTACATCGCATCGCGGCGAAAAGATCCGGCGAAGACGACCGGCCTCTCCTGCGGACGCCTGGAATGACTGGTACGGACGGGTACGGCCCCGGCCGGTCAGCTGCGGCGAATGGTTACGCCACCGGAACCCGTGTCGATAACGACGGTTCCGTCGCCGTCACCCACCGAGCCCCGGAAATGGTGCCGCCTGGAGGTCTCCACCACCCGATCGGGCACGTCCACGCTGATTCCGCCACTACCGGTATCCAACTCCAGTTCGGCGCCGAAGTCGCGCGGCACCTCCAGCGAGACGCTGCCAGAACCCGTGTCCACGACCAGCCTGTCGACGTCGGAGAGCATTCCGAGGTAAACGGAGCCGCTGCCGGTGTCGCACTCGACGTCCCCTGCACTCAAATCCTCAATCCGGATACCTCCGGAACCCGTGTCCACCAGAAGCTCGGCGACCGAGACGTTGCGCCCGGTCACACTGCCCGAACCCGTATCGGCGGACAGCCGGTCTCCGCGGATATCCTCCAGGCCGATCGAACCGGAGCCCGTGTCCGCCGTAACGTCCCCTTCCACATCGGCGACCGCCACGGAGCCGGATCCCGTGTCGACCTCGACGTCCCCTACGATGCCGGCGACCTCGACCGAACCGGAAGCTGTGCGGAACTCGAGGTCCGATGCCAGGCCGTCGGCGCGTCCGGATCCGGCCGCGAGGAAGATTGCCACGCTGACGCCGGCCGGTACGCGCACGATCATGTCCGCGTGCGCCTCCAAACCCCGGCCGCGCCCCGAAATCCGGACCTCGTCCCCGTCCCACAGGCCGCCAAGGGACCGGTTTCGAAAGAACGTCCCGTCGTCCCGCACACGGATGGTGGTGTTGGAGCGTCCCATCCGTTCGTACACGACCCGGTCTTCCGGATAGATGACGCGCAGGGCCTGGGCATCTCCCACGCGCCCGACCTCCACCTGGAGACGGGCCTGGTCCGCGCCCCCGCGGCTGACGTCGACCTCCACCTGGCTACCCCGCCCCCGTACGACTTCGACCTCGCCCGCGAGGTTGTAGATCGCTACGTGACCCCCGTCCACCCGGTACGTCTCCTGGGCAGGCAGTCCTGGAGCCGATGCGAGTCCTCCTGCGAGGAGAATCGTCGGCAGGGCAAACCTTGCCCCGCGGAACGCGAGTGCGACTTTCCACGTAGTCATTCCCAGTATCCTTGTTGGGGTGCCGCGCGCCACCCGGTCACCGCGACCACGAGGCGACAACGGCACCTACGCTCGGAACACCGCGAAAGTTTTACCGGCCGAAAGGAATCACCATGCAGGTACTCCCCGTCGACATCGTAGCACTCATAGCTGTGATCATGGGGGTCTCGGTGGTGCTGGTCCCCGTCATCGGGCTCACGGCGCGATACGCGCTCAAACCCATCGTCGAGGCGCTCGGACGCTACTTCGAGGGACAGGGGACGCAGGAGTCCATCAAGATCGTCGAACGGCGGCTGGGCCTCCTGGAAGCGCAGCTTGACGAGCTGCAGGGATCGCTCAACCGACTCGTGGACGCTTCGGTGTTCGACGCGCAGCTGCGCGGTGCCGGCAAGGAAACCGCGCTTCCCTCCGGCGCGGACCCGGATCCGGAGCCGTCCTAGCAAGGCACGCGTCGCCACGAGGGCGGCGGGGCCCGGCGCCAGCGGACGCGATACGGGCCGCTCTACACCTTGATGAAGATCCTGCGGGCATGCATCACCCACAGGATCGCGAGCCACAGGAGCACCGTTGCCCAGGCGAACGCCAGGGATCCGTTGAGCGGGCCGGCCCACGAAGCGAAGCCGATCTCGTAGATCCGGTTGTACAGCGAGGTGGTGGCGTCGCCCGACCCGGCCGGCACCCTCCACCGCACCAGCACCTTGGCGACCAGCCCCGACGCGACGAAAACGGTGATCGCGTTCATCCCGTACACCAGGAACGGCCTCGCCCAGGCGCGCCAGCCCCGCACGTCGATCAGCCAGTACAGAGACGCCAGCACCACGAGCGCCCACCCGGTCGTGAACAGCACGTAGGAACTGGTCCACAACGGCTTGTTGATCGGAAACAGGATGTCCCAGACGAGTCCGGCCAGTACCAGGACGGCTCCGGCCGCGGCAAGATGGCGCGGGGGTCCGAGGCCGCTGTCCCCGGCGGCCCGCCTGACGCGCAGGTAGTCTCCCGTGAAGAGCCCCGAGAGCGTGGTCGACACCGCCGGGAGCGTGCTGAGCAGACCTTCGGGATCGTAGACGCCTCCGCCGCCGCTCCACATGTGCACGCCGAGGATCATGCGGTCGAGGTGCGCGGCGAGGTTGCCTTCGGGCGACAGGTCCCCCGGTCCGAAACCGGGGACGGGCACCCACGCCATGAGGGCCCAGTATCCGAACAGCAGCGCCAGCATGACGGCGCACACAGCCCGCCGGGACAGGCACAGGACCAGTGTGCCCGCGACCAGGTAGACCAGGGCGATGCGCGCGAGCACCCCCACGAGCCGCACGGTTGCGAGGTCGAAGCCGGGAAAGGCCGCCATGAACAGGCCGAGCCCGTAGATGACGAGGGCGCGCCGCACGACCTGGGTCCATAGGTCGCGGCGCGAGTCTCCCCTCGCCGTCCGCGCCGCGAAGGAGAAGGACAGCGACACGCCGACAGCGAAGAGGAAGAACGGGAACACCAGGTCGGTCGGCGTGGCGCCGTGCCAGGGGGCGTGCCTGAGGGGGCCGTATATGTGCGACCAGCTCCCCGGGTTGTTGACGAGGATCATTCCCGCGACGGCGAGGCCCCGGAAGGCGTCCAGGGACATGAGGCGCCCGGGCGACGGCGCGGTCACAGCAGCGCGCCTTCCGCCGCGTCCGCGACGCGCGCAGGCGTGTCGGCGGCATCCGGGTCCAGTACCCGCGCGGGCCACTGCAGGTCGTCACGGTCCGTAACCACGGCAAGGACTCTCCGGTCCCGGGCCGCTTGCGGTCCCAGAACCGGCTCGGGCTGCGCCTCCGAGCGGAAGATCTCCACCTTGGGCAGCTCCTCATGGCGGTACCCTTCGACAACCACGATTTCCGCCTCCGGCATATGGCGGGACAGCAGGAGGTCGAGGGGCGGCTCGGAGCCGGTCTCCCAGCTACCCATTACGGCGAATTCGTCCGGGCCGGCGAGGAGCACGCGCTCCGCGCCGCCCTCGTGCCGGTGACGCCACGAATCCGTGCCGGGAGTGTCCAGCCGAAAGTGGTGGCCGTGCTTGACGGACATCACCCGGCGCCCTCGGCGCGCCAGTTCGGCGATCACCGCCACCGTCAGCGTGGTCTTGCCGGAATTCTTGTTGCCGACGATGGAGAACGCCGGAGGCGGCAGGTCCGCCGGACGGTTGACGCTGCGGAAGCGCGCGGGGGCCGCGCCCGTGTCCACCACCACGGGACTCAGCGACTCCGCGAATGCGCCGGCCTTGTGACGTCCACGCCGCAAAGCGTCTTCCAGGGTCTCCAGCGAAGAGACGGGATAGACCGCGGTCAGCGGTTCGAAGCCCCAGGGCGGCCCGGCCGCTGCGGTGCACGCCCTGCCGTGCAACCGCCATTGCTCGGCGAGGCGGACGAGCGTTTCCTTCGGCACCCAGGGTGTGTCGACGGCCAGGACCATGACCCCCTCGCTGCCCAGTTCGACCGCGCGCCTCCAGGCCGCGTGCATGCCCCCCAGGGGACCCGCGTTCGCCTTGCGGTCCGCGAACACCCCGACCGTTGAACGCACCGCACCCGCCACGAGCGGATCATTGGCCGACACCTCCACGCGGTCGCACACCGCGCTGAGCCGCTCCACCGCCACACGCCACAAGGGCTTCGCATGCAGTGTCGCCAGCGCCTTGGGCGATCCGAAGCGGCGGCTCTCGCCACCGGCCAGAACGACGCCCAGGAGCGGCCGTTCGTTGCGACCGGTCCGCGCGCTCACTCCCCCGCTCCGTCGCCCCGCACAACCCGGTCTCCGCCGGAGTAGACATTGTACCCGTCCCGGTTCGCGAATCCCACGAGGGTCATGTTGAAGCGCCGGGCGAAGGCGACGGCCAGGCTCGAGGGCGCTCCCACGGCAACCACTACGGGGAAGCCCGCCATGGCAGCCTTCTGGAGAATCTCGAACGACGATCTGCCCGACACGATCAGGCCCAGCCGCGAGCCGGGGAGCGCGCGAGACAGCAGGAGCGCTCCGATCACCTTGTCGACGGCGTTGTGGCGCCCGACATCCTCGCGCGCCACCTCTATCCGGCCCTCGCCGTCGAAGAGGCCGGCCGCGTGAAGGCCACCGGTGCGCTCGAACGTCCGTTGGAGCGATCGCAGCTTGTCCGGCAGCGCGCGGATATCGTCTTCGCCAATGGTGAAGGTGCCGTCGGCGACCGGCTGACACCCCATGACCTCGACGGCCTCGAGCGATGCCTTCCCGCACACGCCGCACGACGAAGTGACGTAGAAGTTGCGCGTCAGGCTGGTGGCGTCGAAGGCGGCACTGTCCCGCACCGAAGCCGTCACGACATTGTATTCCTGCGGGTCCACGTTTCGGCAATAGCGGACGTCGGCCATAGCCGCCGGGTCGATGACCACGCCTTCGGTGAAGAGGAAGCCGGCCGCGAGTTCGAAGTCGTCCCCCGGTGTCCTCATCGTCACCGAGATCGGATGTTCGCGGATGCCTTCCTCGACCGGGACCTCCAACCGCACCTCCATCGGCTCCTCGACGGCCACGCTGTCCCCGCGCGTCGAGAACCGACCATTGCGCATGCGCCCTACACGCACCCGGGCAGCCTTGCGGCGGCGCGCGCCGGGACCGCCCTTGCTTGCGCGGCTCAGGCTCATTGCCGTTCTCTTCTGTTCCGGTATCGCCAAATGTTTCCTCCAACTATTATGTAGGGCGCGCGGGAATTCCGCGAAGAGTCACCCGAACGCGTCCGCCAAAGGACTCAGCAACCTCCCTTCCCCGCAACACAGCGCACCCCTGGATGCCGAACCCGACCGACGAAGCTCTGATTGCGCTCTGGAAGGACGAACCGGCACCGCTGCTGCCGCTGCTTCACGCCTTTCACGCGCGCGATGGATACCTGTCGGAGCAGGCGTTGCGGTCGGTATCGAAGGGGCTGCGCATCCCGCTGGCAGACCTCTTCGGGACCGTCACATTCTACCATCATTTCTCTCGCGAGAAGGGCGGAGCGGAGCGGCCCCGGGTGTGTGACGGACCGGTCTGCAGTCTGCGCGGCGCCGATGTCCTGATCGCCAGCCTCCGGGCCGCCGGACACGACCCGCACACGATGCCGTGCCCGGGCAGGTGCGACCAGCCGGTCCCGGTGATCCATGGCCACACGGTCCTGACGGGAAAGACTGCGGGCAGCCTCGTGACCGGGCCGTCGCCGTTGCCCGCTACTGCACCCGAGGGCATTGAGGAATGCGTCTTCGCGGGGATTCGCGACGCGGGGCGGGCCACGCTGGAGGGATACCGCGCGCACGGCGGCTACGGGGCGCTGACTGCCGCGGTTGCCGGAAAGAGCCCCGACGAAGTGATCGGGATCGTGGACAGGAGCGGCCTCGCCGGGCGTGGCGGCGCCTGCTTCCCGACCGGCAGGAAGTGGCGCGCGGTCGCTGAAGCCACCGGCACCCCCAAGACGATCGTCTGCAACGCCGACGAGGGAGAGCCCGGCTGCTTCAAGGATCGCCTGCTCATGGATCACGACCCTCATGCGCTGATCGAGGGGATGGCGCTCGCGGCCTACGCGACAGGTGCCGAGCGCGGTTTCATCTACCTGCGCTACGAATACCCCGAGACGCTGGATGTCCTGGAGGGCGCGATCGCCGAAGCGGCTGCGGCCGGCCTGGTCGGCAACGCGGTCCTGGACTCCGGCTTCTCGTTCGACCTGATGGTGCGGCGCGGGGCCGGCGCCTACATCTGCGGCGAGGAGACATCCCTGCTCAACTCGCTGGAGGGCAAGCACCCATTCCCCAGGAACCGCCCTCCCTTCCCGGTCACGCACGGCTACGAGGATCTCCCCACGGTCGTGAACAACGTGGAGACGCTGGCCTCGGTGCCTCCCATTCTGGTGCATGGTCCCGAGTGGTACCGTGGTCTGGGACTCGGCGACCACGCAGGCACCAAGGTGATCAGCCTGTCGGGCGACATCGCGCGGCCGGGGAACTACGAGGTCCCCATCGGGCTGCCTCTCATGGAGCTGCTCAACGACTGGGCGGGCGGACCGCCGCCGGGACGCTCGTTCCAGGCCGTCACCATGGCGGGCCTGTCCGGGGGCTTCCTCGCGGGGGAAGATATGGACGTCACGCTGGACGAGCCCTCGATCCGGTCGCGTGGCAGCTTCCTGGGTGCGGGCGGGATCATGGTGTTTGACGACTCCCGCGACATGATCCGGGTCACCCGCGAATCAATGGAATTCTTCGCCGAGGAGTCGTGCGGAAAATGCTTCCCGTGCCGGATCGGCTGTCAGCGGCTGGTGGAGCGGCTGGACGGAGAGGGACCGCGCACTGTGGACGCTTGGGTTGACGAGGTGAGCGACCTGAACGACGTGATGAAAAAGACGAGCGCGTGCGGGCTTGGACAGGCCGCGCCCTTGCTTACGGAGAGCCTGATCCGTTATTTCCCGGACCGGATTCGCGCCCATGTTGGGGAACCGGCAGGCCCCGCCGTGAGCGAGCATCCGAGGAAGGGGTGACACGATGAGGCACAACGGCGCGGCGCTTACCCTGACACTTGACGGGGAGAAGGTCGCCTTCACCCGGGGTGAGACGCTCTATGAAGTGGCGGAGCGCCACGGCAGGGACATCCCGACGCTCTGCTACGACCCCCGCCTCGAGCCTTTCGGCGGCTGCCGGCTGTGCGTCGTCGAGCTGGAGGGGGCACGCAACCCGGTGGCGTCCTGTACGACGCGGGCCGAGCCCGGCATGGTCGTGCGCACGCGGACAGCGAGCATCGAAGTGCAGCGCCGCATCCTCATGGAGATGGTCGCCTCGGAGAACCGCGACACCGACGTGGACCCGATGCACGGCTACGCATCGCAGGAAATGGCCGAGCTGCTAGACCGCTACGGTGCCCGGACGGGCCGCTTCGCGGGGGCCACGTCGGGCATAAGCCGTCCGGACGACGACAACCCCTTCATCAAGCGCGACTACGAGAACTGCATCTCGTGCTACCGTTGCGTGCGCGTGTGCGCCGAGCAGGAGGGGGACTACGCGATCTCGGTGATGAATCGCGGCTTCCACACCAAGATCACCACCGAGTTCGGCGGCCACCTCAAGGACTCGGCATGCACCTTCTGCGGACAATGCATCCAGACCTGTCCCACCGGTGCGCTGGGAGACCTGAAGGCGCTCGCCAACCGGGACGTTCCGGGCGAGACCGAGACGACGCGTACCATCTGCCCCTACTGCGGCGTCGGCTGCTCGGTCGACGTGATGACGCGCGGCGAGAAGATCGTCGGCGTGCTGCCGGCGATGGACGGACCCGCCAACGAAGGCGCGCTATGCGTCAAGGGCCAGTTCGCCTTCGACTTCGTGCACCACCCCGACCGCCTCTCGACCCCCTTCGTGCGCGACGACGAGACCGGGGAACTGCGCCCGGCGTCGTGGGACGAGGCGCTGGACCGCGCGGCGGGAAAGCTGCGCAGGGTGGTGAAGGACCACGGGCGCCGCGCCGTCTACGGAATCGCCTCCGGACGCGCGCCCCACGA
>JAPPGZ010000012.1 GCA_028874905.1 Gemmatimonadota bacterium | reverse complement strand
TCGGGCTGCCGACCGACTCCATCTCCATGTAGGTGTCCATGTCGAGGAGGCCGCTGGGCTGCTGGGCGGCGGACGAGGCCGCCAGACCAAGGGCGATCGCGAGGGCGAGAAGCGCGGGGGCGGTGCGGAAGTGGCGGCGGGCGGTCATGCGGGTCTCCTTGAGGTGCTGCGAGTCGCGCGCGGGCTCAGGCGACAAGCATAGCGGGCGGGCTGCGGTCCGCGCACGGGGAAGCGTCAGATTCCACCCGGCATGATGTCGCCGTCTTGTACGTTGTCCTGTATGATACCTGTATTATCCGGCGCAGTGCGGATCTCATTCCTTGCAACCCGAACGGTCGTCGCACAGATTTCAATGATGATGATCGCCTCTGGCTGCGTGGCGGTTTTCCGCGCTCCTAATCTCGCGCAGTCGGATCGAGGCCGTGCCCGCGGCCGGACTCGCCGAGATGTTGCTACCGCACGGCTCCCCTCGCGAATAGCATGAACAAGCCGATCCCGCGGCGCATAGCCATCATCGGCGGAGGCGTATCGGGCCTCGCGGCCGCGTGGGCCCTCGACCGCCATCCGAATCGGTTCGACTTCCGGCTATACGAGGCCCGGCACCGGATCGGCGGCAATGCGGTCACCGCGGACATGCCGCAGCGCGACGGCAGCTCCATTCCCTTCGACATCTCCGTCACCGCCTGCATACCGTCGGTATACCGGCACATCATGCTGTTGATGGAGGAGTACGGCATCGAGCTGATCGACACCCGATTCAGCTACAGCGTGAAATACCGGGGCGGCATCTATGCCCACGATTTCGACTCCGATATCAGGGAGCAACTGCAACCCGAGATTGCGAAGTTCCAGCGAATCCTCAGGTGGCTGCACCGGTTCGGCTGGCTGACCCGCTCGCAGTCGAAGTTCCTGAACGCCCTCAATCCCTTCAACTACGTCAGCATGGGGACGGTCCTGAACCTGGCCGGATTCTCAGGAGACTTCAGGTACAAGGTGCTGAAGCCGATGTTCGTCAACTTCCTGATGGCGACGAACGTGTTCGACATGCCCGCGGCGCTCTTCTCACGGTACCTCGAGTTTTTCGACATCGAGTCGGCCACGCCCATGCAGACCTGGGACCAGGGGACGCGCCGCATCTACGAGCATCTGACCGTGAACTTCCGGGACCGGATCTACCTCGACCGGCCGGTGCGGAAGGTCTACCGCGGGCCGTCCCACGTGGTGATCGAGGACGAGAACGGCGCCAGGGAGACGTTCGACCAGGTGATCTTCGCATGCAACGCCAACCAGACGCTGATGATGCTCGACGACCCCACTCTGCTCGAGCGCTACATTCTCTCGTCGGTGCGCTACGAGAGCGAACTTCACAACCATACCATCATCCACTTCGACGCGTCCGTCCTCCCCGACAACGAAGTGAAGCCCCTGACAACGCGGAGCAATCATATCGAGCAATACGGCGCCAGGCCGGACAACTATGAGATCACGTATATCATGCACAACCAGCAGCCGTGGGTCGGCCGGTCTGACCGGCCCTGCCTGGTGACCTACAATCCCATCAGTCGAATCGATAATCGGAAGATTATCGGCAAGTGGTGGTTCCAGCACATCGTGCACGACGTGCGCCATGTCGCATGGCTTGTGCCGTTATTCCGCAGGATCCAGGGGCAGCGGCGGACCTGGCATTGTGGGGCGCATACGCTCATCAACAGTCAGGAGACGTGCTTCGTCAGCGGGCTCGCCGCCGCGGTACAGCTCGGCGCGAACTATCCCTTCGACGATGCCGAGGCGAGGCGCTCGTTCAATCACTACGGGAGCATTCTGCACGGCTGGCGGTTCCGGAAGGTGAGGGGTTAGGACTTGTCGGGCTCCACGACGACGAGTAGCATCATCGCCGTGCTACTTGGAGGAAATCCATGGTTCGAAGCGTGAAACTGCGGCAAATGGGTGCATCCGTCGGGGCACCGCTACCTAAGGATATGGCGGAGCGCCTCCACTTGACGCCGGGCGACGAAATGCTCGTGGTCGAGACGGCGCACGGGATCCTGCTAAGCCGTTACGACGCAGATGTTGCGGAGGGCGGGGCCATCGCCGCCGAGGCTCAGAGACGGTATCGCCGAGCGCTTGGGGCGCTCGCGAGGAACCCATGAACACCAATCGACGCAGCTTTCTTCGCCGATCGGCTGGCGCGCTGGCGCTGGCCCCGGTGGTCCCGGTTGGGCGGCTCGCCTGGCTCGGCGGGAGGGACGGAGCGGACGCCGAGCACACGACCGCGCCGGCGGCGGACGCAGCTTTGCGACCCACCGGCCAGGCCGCACCCCAAGAGGCCTGGGTCGCCCAAGCTCGCGCCGAGATCCCCGCCTCGACCGGCAGCCTCTACTTCCAGACCGGCGGGATCGGCCCCTCCCCCGACCCGGTCATCGACCACGTCCGGGAACGGCTCGCCTTCCAGAACGAAAGCCCCGCCGAGCCCCGCATTGCGACCGACATGGGCCGCATCGAACCCGACCTGCGGGCGCAGCTCGCGCGCGTATTCGGGGCCGGGGCCGACGAGGTCGCGCTCACGCACAGCACCTCGGAGGGAATCTCCATCGTCGCCTGGAGTCTGAACTGGAGGGAGGGCGACGAAGTCGTGATCTCCAACACGGAGCACCCCGCGAACGTAATCCCATGGTACGTCCTGAAGGACCGGTTCGGGATCGTGATTCGCGAGATCGATCTGAGCACGGGGACGGAACTCCTCGACGAAGTCCGCGGCCAGCTCTCCGCCCGCACGCGCATGGTGAGCGTCAGCCACGTGTCCCGGAACAACGGACGGACGCTGCGCACCGACGAGTCCGCCGAACTGGGCGCGCTGCTCCGCTCCCGCGGCGTGCGCTACCACCTCGACGGCGCGCAAGGCCCGGGGTGCGTCCCCACCGATTTCCGCGCACTCGGCTGCGACTGCTATTCCACGTGCGGCCACAAGTGGCTGCTGGGCCCGAAGGGCACCGGGGCGCTCTTCGTGCGCCGAGAGCTGCTCGACGACGTGCGGCTCAGTTGGGCCGGCTCCCACAGCCACGCGACCATGGACTACGAAGGCGCCTACACCCTGCTCCCGAGCGCTGCCCGTTACGAATTCGGCACCCGCGCCCTCGCGGACTTCGCCGGCTTCGCGCGCGCCGTCGATTGGATGGAGGACATCGGCCTCGCGCGGGTCGAGGAGCGGATCCAGTCCCTGGTCGACCATGCGATCGAGGCGGTCGACGGCACGGACGGGCTGGGCGTGTCGTCGCCGCGCGCGCGGCCGGACCGGTCGGGCGTGTTCGTGCTCGAACTGCCCGAGGGGTGTGACGCCACGGAGCTCTACAACGACCTGCGCGAAGGCGACGGGATCCTCGCGTCGCCGGTCCGGCAGCCGCGCGATTTCCGGCTGTCGATCCACTTCTTCAACACCCGCGACGAGATCGATGCGGCAATCGAGGCGATCGCGGCGCGGCGCGGGTGAGCTTGGGAATGAAAGGTTGGCAGTCGGCCAAACGAAAAACCGGAAGGAGGTAAGGCTGTCGGAAGTCCGCAGGATCCCCACCTATGTGTGGACGTTTCTGGCTCTGCTGGCGGGTCTGGCGGCAGGGGGTCTTCTCCCAGGCCCTCTCGCCCCCGTCGCCGACGCCACCGCCACGCTGATCGCGTGGGTGGTTGCCATCGTGCCGCTCCTGATCCTGGCCGCCCTCAGCCCGGCCATCGCCACCCTGGTGCGGCGCGGGCTGGCGGGGCGGTTCGCCGGCGCGGTGGTTCTCTGGTACGTGTTCACGTCGACCGTCGCGGGGCTCATCGCGCTCTTTACGTCCGCGGTCATCTTCCGCATTCCACTGACGACGGGCGGGCGGGGCGTTTGGACCGAAGCCGCCACTATGCTCGAGAGCCTCGGAGCGGGCGGAGCCTCGTGGCCGCTCCTGGCGATCCTCGTGGGCGTCCTGATGGGGCTTTGGGGCGCCCGCCACGATCCGACCTACCGGGTGCTCAAGCGCATCGCCGACGCCATCGAGAGCGCGGGGAGCGGGCTCGCCTACGTGATGCTGCCCCTCATCCTCGCCTTCGGCATCACCCTGGGCGTCCGCTTCGGAGCGAGGCTGGGGCTGTCCCACTACCTCACCATGACGGCCTACACGGGCGCGCTCGTGCTCGTCTGGTGGGCGTTCTACACGTTCGTGCTCGTGCGCCGGGTCGGGCGCCGCCCCGTGGGACCGGTCCTGAGCCGGTATTACGTCCCCACAGCCGTGTTCGCCGCCGGGACGTGTTCGTCGCTGGCGACGCTTCCCGTCAACCTCGCCAACGCCAAGCGGGTCGGCGTGCGCGACGAGGTGGCCGACTTCGTGCTGCCGTTCGGCGCGGTCGTGAACCTGGACGCCAGCGCGCTGGCCTACGTCGCCTACGGGCCCTTCGTCGTGAGCCACGTCTTCGGCCTGGAGCTCAGTTGGATGATGATGCTGGCCGCGTGGCCCGCCGTCGTGCTCTTCACCATCGCCGCCCCGGGGCTTCCGGCCGGGATGGGCACGGCGCTCTGGAGCGCGACCCTCTTCGCGAGCATTCTGGGGCTCGATGGCGCGGCGCAAGGCGAGTTCATCGCGAGCTGGATCGCCCTCTCCGGAGGCATCCCCGACATGCTGCGCACCGCGACCAACTGTACCGGGGACGGCTACACCGCGATCATCTTCGATTGCCGATTCGACGAGTTCTTCGGGAGGAGACGTGGCTGAAGCGGGCGTGGACCTGTCCCCCGGCGCGCGTCGGCTCGTGCACGTGAACGGACGCGTGCAGCCGGGCGAGGCGGTGCTGGTGGTAACCGACCCCACCATGCGGCGCTACGCGGATGCCGTCGCCGGAGCCGCGCGCGAAGCCGGAGCCGCCGTCACCGTCTCCGTCATCCCCGTGCGCGACCAGGACGGCCAGGAGCCGCCCCCTTCCGTCGCGCGCGCCATGACCGAGGCGGCCGTGATCTTCTCCCCCGTCCGCATCTCCATCACCCACACGCGCGCGATGCGGGCCGCCCTCGAAGCGGGCGCGCGGGTGTGCATGATGACCGCCTACACCGACGCGATCATGACCAGCCCCGCCCTGCTCGAGACCGACTTCAAGGCGCAGGCCCACGTCTGCCGCCGGCTGGGCGCGGCGTTCACGGAGGGCCGGACGGTGCGCCTCACCTCCCCGCGCGGCACGAACCTCCGCTTCGGCATCGAGGGCCGGGTCGCCAACGTGCTGACCAACATCCCCGATCCCGGCCAACTGGCGCCGGTCCCCGACATCGAGGTCAACGTCGTGCCCGTCACCGGTTCGGCCGTGGGCACGATCGTCGCCGACGCCTCCGTACCCTATCTCGGCATCGGCATTCTGGAGGAGCCCATCGTCTGCTCGGTGCGCGAGGGCTACATCGTGAAGATGACCGGCGGCGCACAGGCCGACTTCCTGCGCGAGCACCTGGAGTCGTTCGGCGACCGGCACTGCTTCAACGTCGCGGAGCTGGGCGTGGGCCTGAACCCGAACGCGCGCCTCACCGGGGAGATGCTGGAGGACGAAGGCGTGATGGGCACGATCCACATCGGCATCGGCACCAGCCATACCCTGGGAGGGGAGATCGTCGCCCCCACCCATTACGACCTGCTCATGTGGGAGCCGACCATCGCCGTCGACGGCCGGGTGGTGCAGCGGGACAGGCAGGTGCTGGTGTAAGGGCCGCGTGCCCGTCAGACCGCCATGGTCGGGACGTCATACAAGCGCATGCGCTCGTCTCTTGTGACGAGGACAAGCCCTTCGGTTTGCGCCTGCGCGATCAGCATCCGGTCGAACGGGTCACGATGATGCATCGGCAGACCCGTGCCTCTCTCGGCGTGCTCGAAGGTCAGCGGAAGGTGCTCGAAGTGCTTCGCCTCGACCATCGCGCTCAGGTTGTCCGGCGCGACGAGGCGACCCTGGGCCTTCCTGACCGCGATTTCCCAACCCGACACCGCACTCACGAAGACCTCGTTTCCGGGATCGGCGATGGCATCCCGGGTGGTCTCGTCGATTTCACCCCAATCCGACACCCACCAGAGAAACGTGTCCGTGTCCAGGAGGAGGCGCATCGTCACGCGGTGCCAGGGAAGAGGGTGTAGTTCTCGAAGGCTTCTTCGTCGTCCGCGTCGAAGTCGGCTCCCATGCGAATCTGGCCCTCCAGCCCACCCGGCTGGCGGCGTTCAAGCCGTTCCCGATACGGAATCAGTCGCAGCCATGGCTGTCCCGACTTGCAGATCACGACGTCCTCTCCTTGCCACGCGCGCCTGGCGAGACGTGACAGCTGCGATTTCGCCTCGTGCATGTTGACCTTCATTGGACTTCCTCCAGAAAGCCCCGAATCTCGGGCACCATGACCGCCGGATCCAGAATGGCGGCCGTGTCCGCTCCGGGAATCTCGCGCACCATCCAACCCATCGCCTCGAGTGCCGGCCGAGCTTCCCGGAGCCGTTCCACCAGGCGCAGCGGGATTCCCGCCACGGCGCCTTCGGCGCTTGAGCCGATCAAGGCCAGGCGGGGACACGTGATCGCGGCCGCGACATCCTCCTCCGGCCAGTCCTGCATGCCACGGTAGAAGGTGCGCCACTGCGCGTACTGCTCCGGGTTGCGGAGAATCACCATGGCGTGAGGTGGGGGCTCCGCAAGCTGCATCTCGACGCCCCGCAGCATGTCCGGGTATGGCGCGCCCAGCGGAGGCCAGGTGCCGCAGATCAACGCCGAGACCCGATCCGACTGCGACGCCAGCATGAGCCCGTTGATCGCGCCCCAGAGGTGGCTGCAGTACGCGAAGCGGTCGAAGCCGGCGGCATCCGCGACGGACAGGAGGTCGGAGTACACCCGGTCGGGCGTCATTTCCCCGGGGGACGGGACCAGGGTCCTGGCCACGTTCGGGTAGTCCGCCAGCAGGACGCGATAGCGATCGGTCAGCAAGTCCAGGAAGCCGTCTTTTACGGCGGCGGCCGGCTCCGGGCCGAAGATCTCGCCATAGGACGCCATCAAGGGGAAGCCCAGGAAGAGCGGTACCCCGTCGTCGGGGCCGTGCACCTCGAAGTAGACGGGAGAAGCCTCCGCAGCGCGGCAGGAAGGCAGGACGGCGCCCGCTGCGAAGGTTGCCGAGACCTGGACGAAGCGGCGGCGGTTCATCCCGCGGAAAGCTCCGCCAGCAGATCACGCACGACCTCGATCACGAATTCCGGCGTCTGGTACGGGTAGTTGTGCTCCGTCCCGGGGGGCGTGTGGATCAGGCGTGCGTCGGACGACACCTCCAGGTACCGCACGCGCACGCGCTCAAAGAAGTTGATGGCGCGGGTGGCCGAAACCTCGTCCATCCCCAGCGGTTCGATGATTCCCGCGGCACTCTCGTCCGGGATCACAACCAGGACCGGCATGTCGCCGAGCTCGCCGTCGTACACCATCAGGTCGGGGGCCGTGGCCGAGACCGCGTTCGCAGCGAATTCGCGGAAGATCGAAGCCTCGGCAAAGGACGACGCCGGGCGCCGGCGGTTCGCCTCCACTGCGTCACCCACCTCGGCGAGCAGTCGGCGCTGGTTGCGCACGATCTCGCCGATCTCGGTGTCCGTCTCGGCCAGCACGTCCCCGGGGTCCGTCCATCCGCCGAACACCTTGGCGAGTCCCTGTCGCTCCGCGTCCTTCACCAGTTCTTCCAGCGCGCCCGCGCCGTATGCCGGCGCGTAGATAAACGCATCGGGAGGAGACGCATCGAGGAGCACGAGGGCAGCGGTCCGGTCCGGATGGCGCCGGGCGAAATTCGCCGCAAGGAGCCCGCCGTAGGAGTGCCCGGCCAGCACGAACGGTCCCGCCTCCCCGGCCCCCTCGAGCAACGTCGCCAGCTCCTCGGCCTCGAGCGCGGTGCGTCTCGGGAACGGCCCCGGGTCGCTCCAGCCGGTGCCAGGGCGGTCGAAGAGGATCGAGCGGGCTTCGTCGCGCATGGCGGCGTGCAGGTGGTAGAGCGCGAGCCCCTGGCCGTGACCGCCCGGAATCCAGATCACCGTGGGTCCGTCCCCGGCGTGTCCCTCGGCGAGAATGTGCATGTGGTAGCCGCCGACATCCACGAGTGCGCCGGGCGGCGGATGGTCGAGCTCGAGCCGCGAGATGTCGACAAAGGACGTGATGCCGTCCCGAAGCAGAATCGCGGAAGACGCGCCGGCGGCGAGGACGACGAGGGTCCCGGCCCGTGACCACAGGGAGCGCGGCTCCGGTTGGAGGCGCCGGAGGCCGACCGCGAACAGGAATGCGATCACGGCGATGCCGGCCCCGATGGCAATCCCCGCCCATGGCTGCGAGAGAAGCGGGTAGAGTGGCGGCAACATGATTCAGAGCGACTCGGTCAAGCCGTTCAGCTTGCTCAGATCGTCGATCACTGCAAGGGCGAGTTCCTCCGCCCCGCCCCCATCCAGCCCCGCCGGATTGTGCCACACGACCTTGAGTCCCGCCGAGACCGCGCCCTGGATGTCGCGCGGCGAACCGGCCACGAACAACACCTCGGCCGCGGGGACGCCGAGGGCCGCCACCCCCGCGTCATACATGCGCGGGTCAGGCTTGTAGAACCCGGCCGACTCGGCCGTGACCACCGAGCGAAAGGGGGCTCCGATCAGCCCCGCCGCGCGCACGCCCAGCACTTGGGAGCAGTTGGTAGCGACGCCGATCGGCATTCTCCGCGCGATTCGCCGCAACGCCGCGCCCGCCCCCGGCCACGGGGCCAGCTCGTCCCAGCGTGCTTCCAGGTCGGCAGCGAATTCCCTTGGCATGCCGACGGCAGCCGCCGACTCCTCCACGAGATCCAGATAGGGCACATAGGCGCCGGTCCCGTAGGTGAGCCGCAGGTACTCGAAGCGCCAACGCCGCCCGCGCTCGCCGCTCCCCGCGATGTCGTCCCAGAGCGACCACGAGTCAATCAGCGCCGAGAGCAGGTCGAAGAGGACGGCTCTCACGGAATCTCCGCGCGCCTTATCCCCCAAGATCCACTATCCGGAGATTCCGCCAGCGCACCTTGATCCCGCCGCCGTCGTGGATCTGGAGCGCGATCGAGCCCTCGGCTTCGCCGATCTGCGCATCCTCGAAATCCACCATGCCCGTGCCGTTCAGCCAGGTCGTGACCCGGTCGCCAACTGCCCGGACCCGCAGCGTGTTCCAGTCGCCCATCTTCAGCGCCGCGTCGAGCGCCGGATCGGGCTGCACCAGCCAGCCGCGCCCGTAGGACTCGTAGACCCCGCCGGTGAAGAGTCCCGGCGGCGCGACTTCGGCCTGCCAACCGGTCACCACGGTACCCTCCACGCTGGAGCGGAAGAACACACCGCTGTTGCCGTCCGCTTCCTGCTTGAAGTCAACGGTCAGATCGAAGTCTCCAAATAGCTGTTCTGTCGTCAGGTAGCCGTATTCAGCATCAGGGCCGCTTTCGCACACCAGTTCCCCGTTCTCGACATACCAGCGCTCGGTTCCGTGCACGCGCCAGCCGTCGAGGTTCTCGCCGTTGAAGAGCGCAACCGGCCCCAGCGGAAGAATCCTGATGTTGCGATAGAAGACGTTGCGCCCGTGGTCCTGGAGCCCGATGGGACCCGAGGCCGCGCGCCCGTAGCGCGGATAGGGCGCGAACTTGCTGGCCGCGACCAGCGCCTCCCATTCCGTCGAGCCGAGTTCGTACTCCACCGTCCTCACGCCGTTCAGCCAGTGCTCCACATGGTTGTTCGCGATGCGGATGCGGCCCTCGTTCCACTCGCCGGGGCCGTGCAGCGTCTTCTCGCCGGCGGCGTGCAGGTCGTAGTTGTCGCCGGTGAGGTGGGTGCGCATGTCCATCGTGCCCATCTCGATGTACGCGGTGTCGTCGAGCACCTGATACTCGGGCGCGTTGAACCAGATCTCGGCGCCTTCCTCCTCGATCACACGGTAGAGGACACCGCTGTTGGCCACTTCCGACAGCATGAACTCGAACCTGAGGTCGAAGTCCGAGAACGACTCGGTTGTGACGATGTCGCCGCCCACCGGGACATCGGGATCCACGGCGGTCGCACCGACGACCAGCATGCCGTCGATCACCGCCCATCCGGTGTCGGGGAAGGACTCGCGGTTGTAACCACGCCAGCCGTCCGTCGTCTCGCCGTCGAAGAGGAGGCGCCAGCCGGCGGCGCGCTCGGCTTCGGTGAGGGTGTTCGGGGGTACAGGCCGTTGCGCGCCCGGGGACTCCGGGTCGGATTCGGGCGTCGTCTGCTGGGGAGAGTCGGCGGAATCTGCGCACGCCGCGGCCAGGGCGCACCCCGCCAACAGCGCCGCCGCGAGCAGCCCGCCGACTCGCGACCCCGCTCTTCCTCGAGCCACGAAGCCGTGTCTCATCGTCTTACGTATTCTACGCATTTTGTGTATTTCCATCACTTGAGCCCGCTTTGGCCACCCGGGCCAGGAGGCACCTCGGAGGCCCGGGGGCGTCATCAAGGCGCCGATCCCGGCAGTCCCCAGCTCACCAGCACTTGCTCGCGAGGAACCGCGCCGGCACGCCCGTCAGCCGCCACCGTCGCACCGGCCGCCGCCGCAGCCTCGCCCCGCAGGATGGACCGGATCCGTCCGGTTGCGCGGTCCGTCACGATGGCCACCG
>JAPPGZ010000081.1 GCA_028874905.1 Gemmatimonadota bacterium | reverse complement strand
GACCGGGTCGGGATCGCCGGTCACAGCTACGGGGCCTTCATGACCGCCAACATGCTGGCGCACTCGGACGACTTTGCCGCCGGAATCGCGCGTAGCGGCGCCTTCAACCGCAGCCTGACACCCTTCGGCTTCCAGTACGAGCGCCGCACCTTCTGGGAGGCTCCCGAAGTCTACTTCGGCATGTCGGCCTTCATGCACGCGGAGAAGATCAACGAGCCGCTGCTCCTGACGCACGGCGTGATCGACAACAACTCCGGGACCTTCCCCGTGCAGTCGGAGCGGATGTACCACGCCGTCAAGGGCCTGGGCGGCACAGTCCGCCTGGTGATGCTGCCGCACGAGAGCCACGGCTACCGGGCGCGGGAGTCGGTGTTGCACACGGTGTGGGAGATGTTCGACTGGATGCGCCGTCACGTCAGGGAGCGGGAGCGGCAGCTGATCCCCGACGGGGGATAGGTGGGGCGAAGGGGGGACGGGCGGAGCGGACAGGGGACGGGCGGAGCGAACGAGAGGCAGGCGGCGGCGAACGAGAGGTAGGCGCGGGGCGGAAGCCCGGCGGCCGGGCTATTGTGGGGTGGACCACGAGGTGGCCATGTGCCACAGCCTCCGCCACTCCGCCAAGGACGTCCTCCCATGCGCCCAGCGAAAACCGCCCTCCCGCTCTTGTCCGGTCGCGCCGCCGCGACGGCCGGGTCGATCTTCCTCCTCCTCCAGACGGTCCTGCTTTCTCAGCCGACGCCGATTGCCTCACAGACGGCTGCGGTGGACGCCGGTCTTCCGACGATCGCCGACTACACCCGCGGGATGGACGGGCAACCCGGGTATTTCCCCCTGTATTGGGATGATGCCGGGGGCCGGCTCCTGCTCGAGGTCGGACGCTGGGATGAGCAGTTCCTCTACCTGACGTCCCTCGCGACCGGGGTCGGCTCCAATGCATTGGGGCTCGACCGGGGCAACATCCAGAGCGCGTACCTGGCGCACTTCGAGCGGGTCGGGCCGAAGGTGATGCTCGTCCTCGACAACCCGGGCTTCCGCGCCGAGACCGATCCGACAGACGCGCTCGTGCGGTCCGTGGAGGAATCGTTCCTGACCTCGACGGTTGGCGGCTTTGCCGTGGTCGCCGAGGAAGACGGGCGGGCGCTGGTGGACGGGACCTCGTTCTTCCTGCGCGACGTTGTCGGTGTCGCGGCCCGGCTGCAGGCGGCGAACCAGGGCAGCTACCGGCTGGATGCGAACCGAAGCGCCATCTTTCTCCCGCGGACGAAGGCGTTCCCTGAGAACACCGAGGTGGAGGCCTCGCTCACCTTCGAAAGCGAGCGGCCGGGAAGCGAAATCCAGCGGCACGCCCCGGACGGGCGGGCGATGACGCTGCGGCAGCATCATTCGCTGGTGATGCTCCCCGACGACGGCTATACGCCCCGGCGCTTCGACCCCAGGATCGGGGTCTTCGCGATCGGCTATTACGACTTCGGCAAGCCTTTCGACGACGACTACCAGACGGCGCTTGCGAGGCGTCATCGGCTGGTGAAGGCCGATCCGTCGGCGGCGATGAGCGAGCCGGTCGAGCCGATCGTCTACTACCTCGATCCTGCCGTGCCCGAGCCGTACCGCACGGCCTTCCGTATCGGGGGTGTGTGGTGGAATCAGGTCTTCGAGGCGGCCGGGTTCATCGATGCTTTCCGCATTGAGGACATGCCGGCGGACATGGACCCGATGGACGCCCGCTACCACGTGATCCAGTGGGTCCACCGCACCGAGGCGGGCTCGTCTATCGGGCCGTCATTCGTCGATCCCCGCACGGGAGAGATCATCAAGGCGGCCGTGCGGATGGACTCGTACAGATCGCTGGCCAACTACAATACCTTCGCGGGCGCGGCAGGGGTGGACGGCGAATGGTACGCCGGAGAGCCGCCGGGCGTCGACGGTGAGGAGTTCGTGATGATGCGCCGTCGCCAGCACTCGGCGCACGAAATCGGGCACACGCTGGGACTCGCGCACAACTTCATCTCGATCAGCGACGGGCATGCGTCCGTCATGGACTATCCCGCCCCGGTGATCGAGCTGCGGGAGGGGCGGCTCGATCTGTCCGGAGCCTACCGGGCCGGGCCAGGTGCGTACGACACGCTCGCGATCCGGTACGCCTATGCCTCCCCTGCCGACGGTGAGAGGGAGGAGGACTTCCTGAACGGCCTGCTCCTCGAAGCCCAGGAGCGCGGCTGGCGCTTCATCACGAACCCGGATGCCGGTGCCGACAACTCGCACCCGGACGCGACGTGGTGGATCAACGGGAGTGACGTGCTCGACGAGTTCGAGCGGGTGAGCGAGGTCCGACGCTTCATGATCGATTCGTTCGACGAGCGCGCGATCGAGCCGGGTGAGCCGATGCACAAACTTCGCGAGCGCTTCGCGCCCGTCTATTTCAGCCACCGTGCCACTTACGAGGCCGCGATCAAGACGATCGGCGGGATGGAGTACACCTACGGGGTGCGCGGCGACATTCTGCCCGTGACCGAGCTGGTCTCCGACGACCGGGTGCGCCGGGCGATGGGGTTGCTCAGCGACGCGCTGGCACCGGAGGAACTCGCAATTCCGGAGTCGGTGCTGGCGATTCTGGCGCCGCGATCGTTCGGGTGGGTCGGGGGAGGTCCAGCCTGGTCGAATCGGGCCGGCCCGGCGTTTGATCAGATCGGGGCTGCCACTACGGTCGCCAGCGAGATCGTCGGCGGAGTGCTCGCGCCCGCCCGCACTGCCCGTGTGGTCGCCTTCCATGCACGTAACCCCTCGCTGCCGAGCTTGGAGGAGGTCGTGGCGCGGTTGGTGGACGACACCTGGGGGCGATCCGCGAGCGGGTCGGAAGCGGCGCTGGTGCGCGTTGTCCAGAACGTCGTGGTGGACGAGCTGCTGGCGCTTGCGGCGAACGAGGATGCG
This sequence comes from Gemmatimonadota bacterium, assembly GCA_028874905.1. Classification (GTDB taxonomy): domain Bacteria; phylum Gemmatimonadota; class Gemmatimonadetes; order Longimicrobiales; family Gaopeijiaceae; genus Bin94. The sequence goes on along the minus strand of JAPPGZ010000081.1, from coordinate 71,385 downwards.
ACCACCGAGGCGCGCGCGGCAGCGGAGTGGGGGCTCAGGCGCGCTCAGGCCCGCGCGGCGGCGCTCGCTTCCGGTACAAGTGCTGCCGCCGACCCGAACGCAGCCACGCCAATCGCGCACGCGGAGCGGGTTGTCGGCACGATCGATCGCTTCCTGGGGCGACCGTGGGCTCCGGGTCAGCGGACCGGGGCGCCGCTGGCACCGGGATGGGCGCGGGACCGGCCGGAAGGTCATCGGTAGCTGGCCCGGGCGGCTAGTTAGGGGGTCGGCCCAAACTACGCGGGACCGGCCCCAGTGCGCCGTTCAACCAAACCTTCGGAACCGGCTCGAAGGCACCGTCCGTCTTGCGATCGCGATCCGGTACACATATTAGTATGCCTCAGTAGGTGAGCAGGCAGCCCGTGGAGGCCCGATGTTCCGCCCCTCACGGTTTCTGTGCCCGTTCTCTCGGGCACTGGCATGCACCTCGACGTACAGTGTGCACGTTGCTCGGGGTGTTCGATTTCGTGCGGCCTATCGCGCGCGTCGATTTCCAGTCCGGTGTCCCCAACCCTCTTCGAATCCACCCTCCGCCCCAGGTGCGGAGGGCAAGCGTCCCGTTCCGGAGGTGTGTTATGCGAAGCGACCTGTCTCTCCATCCCAGCCGAGCCGGGCGCCACCGTCACAGGCGGTTGTGGGCCACGCTCGTAGCAGTGCTCCTGCTCTGCGCCACCGCCGTGCCCACGTTCGCCCAGCAGCCGGTGGGCGGTACGGTTGTGGATGCGGCGACCCAGCGGCCCATCGCCGGTGCCCAGGTCGGCATCCAAGGTACCCAGCTGGGCGCACTCAGCGACAACCGCGGGCGCTTCCTGATCCTGAACGTGCCGGGTCAGCAGATCACCGTGGAGGTGGTCATGATCGGGTACCGCGCCTTCACCCAGACGGCCCAGACAGGTCAGGTCGATCTGACCCTCGCGCTCACGGAGGCGGCCATCTCACTTGACGAGATCGTCGTCACGGGAACAGCCGGCGGCCAGCAGACCCGGGCCGTCGGCAACGCCGTGGGCAAGATCACCGCGGTCGAGCTGGAAGAGATCGCTCCGGCCATGACCATCCAGAACATGCTCGGGTCCCAGGTGACGGGTGTGCGGGTGATGAGTTCGGGTGGCGAGATCGGCGCCGGCGGTGTGATGCGGATCAGGGGCGCGAGTTCCATCTCCCTCGCCGGAACCCCGCTTGTCTATGTGGACGGAGTGCGGGTCAACGGTGCCGACAACACCTCCCTCTTTGGCGGCATCGGCTTCGACAACGGGGGCCAGCCCTCCAGGATCAACGACTTCAACCCTGACGACATCGAGTCCATCGAGATCATCAAGGGGCCGGCGGCCGCCACCCTGTACGGGACGGAGGCGACGAACGGGGTCATCCAGATCATCACGAAGCGGGGCAACCAGGGCGCTCCGAGGGTCAACGTGACCGTGAAGCAGGGCGCGAACTGGATGCCCGATCCCGAGCAGACGTTTCCCAGCACCTGGTACACGTGCTCGGGCGTGTCCCAGACCGCGCCGGTCCCCGAGGGAGCGGACCCCGCCGCCTTTGACAGGTACCGCTGCAACGCGGGCGAGATCACCGAGTTCAACGTCCTCCAGTACGACCGGGAGGTGTTCGGCAACGAGTGGTTCACCACGGGCCATGCCCAGTCCTACGGGGCGGACGTGAGCGGCGGGTCCGAGCAGGTCACCTACTACATGTCGGCGGACTGGGACCGGGACGAGGGGTTCCTGCCCTACAACTGGAGAAACCACCTCTCCGGCCGCGCCAATATCAGCTACACTCCGAGCGACAGGTACCGCTTCGACTTCAGCCTTTCACAGAACAGGATCAGGGCCCAGGCCGCGTCGGCCCAGCAGCCACTGAGCACCGCGGTGATCTGGGCGTGTCCGGACCCGGGCTGCGAGGCGGGGAGCGGCTTCGGATCCGACATAGCCGGACCGTACCGCGGCTACATCGCGTACCTGCCTGAGGCCTACGCCAACGAGATCGAGGGCTTCCAGGACGTGGACCGCACCACGTTCAGCCTCCAGGGCCGCCACGATCCCTTCGACTGGCTGACTCACAGCCTCACCGTGGGTGGGGACTTCTCCAACATTCGCAACTCGGAGCTCTACAAGGCCACGGGAAACATCGGACAGTTCCAGTCCCACGGTCGGAAGTGGATCATCAATCTCCGGAGTACGTTCGTCTCGGTGGACTACGGCGCGAATGCGGCCTACCAGCTGAGTGACGATCTGGGCTTCACCACTTCCGGAGGGGTCCAGTTCTACCGGCGCCAGGATGAGTCCAGCCAGTCTGTCGGCGAGTTCTTCCCCATCGAAGCTCTCACGACGGTGAGCTCGGGATCGGTCCGCCGGGGCGAGGAGGGGTTCCTGGAGAACCGGACGTTCGGCGTCTTCGTGCAGGAGCAGCTCAACTGGCGGGACCGGGTCTACATCACCGGGGCCATCCGCGGCGATGACAACAGCGCCTTCGGGAAGAACTTCGACTTTGTGGTGTACCCGAAATTCTCGGTATCTTGGGTGCCGACCGACGAGGACTTCCTGGCCGATATCGGCTGGCTCAGCACCCTGAAGCTCCGGGGCGCGTGGGGGAAGGCCGGGAAGCAGCCCGACGTCTTCGACGCGCTACGGACGTATGAGCCAGTGGTCGGTGCGAACTCCGAGGGAGTGCTCACGCCAGAGAACATCGGGAATCCGGACCTCAAGCCCGAGGTGGGACAGGAGCTGGAGCTCGGCTTCGACGCGGGCCTCCTGGATGACCGTGTCGGCGTCGAGTTCACCTACTACAACCAGAGGACGAAGGACGCCATCATCCGCGTGCCGGCGCTGCCTTCGCTGGGGTTCCCCGGGGTCCAGTTCCGGAACCTCGGAGAGGTCAGGAACAGCGGACTCGAGATGGGCGTGGATTTCGCGGCCTTCCGAAGCGACAACGTGGGGCTGGACCTGCGTTTCACCCTTTCGAAGAACAACAACGAGATCCTGAGCCTGGGCGGGGAGCCGTTCATCGATCACAACTCCAGGTTCGGCCAGTACCATGTAGCGGGCTTTCCGCTGGCGGGCGTGTTCAGAAAACGCGTGGTGAGCGCCGACCTGGTCAATATCAACGGCCGCAACGAGCCCACGAACGTGATGTGCGAGAGTGGCCCCCTCGTGCCCGGGGGCAACTTCTCCGAGGGCGGTGGCCCGCCGGTGCCCTGCGCGGACGCACCCGAGGTGTACTGGGGTCAGCCGCTGCCCGTCTGGGAGGGCGGCCTCGGGGCCAACCTGACCCTGAACCGCAATCTGCAGATCTATGCCCTGGTGGACTTCATCGGCGGTCGCACCTTTGAGAACGGCGATGTCATGCACGCGCATCTGACGTTCCGCCAGACGCGGGCCATGCAGGAGCGGACCGACCCCATCCTCCTGGGCTATCAGAGCCTGGGCACGGCGGGCCGAAGGCAGGCCGGGATCATCGACGGCGACTTCGCGAAACTCAGGACGATCTCCGCCAACTACACGCTTCCACGGAGTTTCGCCGACATGGTGCGGGCGTCCCGGGTCACCATGACCGTGACGGGACAGAACCTGCTGACGCTCTGGACGGCGGCGCCGGACGAGTGGTACGGCCACAAGCTCATGGACCCGGAGAGGACGAACCAGGCGGGAGGCGCCACCCCCGGGCTGGAGGTATTCCTCCAGGAAAGCTGGCCACAGGCGAAGCGGATCATCACCACGCTTCGTTTCTCTTTCTGACCACGGAGGCTTGAGATGAGAAACATGACTCCGGTGAGGCCGACAATGGATACGCAGGAGAAGCGAACGATGAACATGAAGAAGAAGCGATTGAAGCTGCGCCCGGCGCGGGGCGCCGCCGTTTGGACGGTGGCGTTGTCCGTGCCTCTGCTTGCCGCGTGCGACATCCAGGCGATCCTGGAGGTCGACATCCCGGGCAGGGTGGAGGAGGGCGCGTTGGACAACCCGAAGCTGGCGTCGACGCTGGTCACTGGCGTGGTCTCCGACGTGGAGTGCTCGTGGAACCAGTTCACCGCCGGCATGGCCCACCACTCGGACGAGTACATCCCCACGTCCGGGAATCTTGACCTGATTCGATGGGGAGAACGGCGGATCGAGAACGTCGACGTCCAGTTCAGCCAGGGACTGTGCGGAGGGGGCACCTATCCGACCTACACGCCGCTGCAGACTGCGCGCTTCCAGGGGGAGGACGTGCTGGCGCGCCTTGGCGGCGAGACGTTTTCAGGCCTGGACGGTTTGGCCGACCTTCAGGCCGTCACCCGGACCTGGGGCACCTTTCCCCTCATCGCTCTGGGCGAAGCCTTCTGCGAGATGACGATTCCGACCGTGGAGGGCGAGCCCGGGCCGCTCATGACGAAGCAGGAGGTCCTCACGGTCGCCGAGAGCAAGTTCTCCGAGGCGATCAGCATGGCCCAGGCGGCGGGCAACACGGCCATGGTCAACACTGCGCTCGTCGGACGTGCCCGCGTGAGGATCGGCCTGGAGAACTTCTCGGGCGCCATGGCCGACGCGGCCCAGGTCCCGGCCGGGTTCGAGACCATCGTGACCCGGGACGCATCCGAGTCAAGGCGCTGGAACTACTACTACGAGCGGCTGAATGCCCTTACCGGGTTCCGACAGCACGGCTCGGTTTCGGACCACTATCGGCACCTGACGATAGACGCGGAGGGAAGGCCGACCCAGGACGACGGGGTGCCGGACACGAGGGTGAACGTCGTGACCAACGGCGAGCCCGGGTCCGATTTCGTCACGGAGAACTGGTTCCACGACAAGTACAACTCCCGGGCGGATCCGTTGCCGCTGGTCACTTACAGGGAAGCGCGCATGTACATGGCGGAGGCGGCGGCGCGGACGGGCGACATCGCGATGGCGACCGACGTGATCAACGGGCGTCGCATGGCGGCGGGGCTGCCCGCGATGACGGCCCCGGAGACGCAGGGCGAGATGGTCGAGCTCGTGATCGAGGAGAGGAGGCGGGAGCTGTTCGTGGAGGGCGCGCACCGCTTCAACGACATGATCCGCTTCCGCGGCACGCAGTTCGAGATCCCGTTCCTGGGCGAGCCCGGCTCGATCCACCCGGACGGAATCAGCCAGAAGGGGGACGTGTACGGTACGACCACGTGCCTGCCGCTTCCGCTGGTCGAGAAGAACGGCAACCCGAACATCCCGTGAGGAGTTGGGAAAGGCCGGCCGCCAGGGTGACGGCGGTCGGCCTCGCCGTCGTTCTCTGCCTCGCGGCCCCGACGTTGGGAGGCGCCCAGCCGCCCGATCCTGGCGATTACTCGGAAGCGCGCTACCGGCTCGAGGAGCTGCGCGGGGTGATGGTTCCCATGCGGGACGGCGTTCGGCTCTCCGTGGACATTTACCGGCCCGACGCGCCCGGGCGCTTTCCGGGGATCCTTGCCCTCACCCCCTATGACAACACCCGGATCGGGCAGCGCGAGGCGGCCCGCTGGTACGGCAGCCGAGGCTACGTCGTAGTCCTGGCCGACGACCGGGGACGCTTCGACTCGGAGGGAGTGTGGGATCCCTTCGGCGACCTCCACCAGGAGGACGGCTACGACCTCGTGGAGTGGATTGCCGCCCAGCCCTGGTGCAACGGGCGCGTCGGGATGATCGGTGGATCCTACCTGGGCTGGACCCAGTGGTGGACGGCCAGCGCCGCGCCGCCGTCCCTCAAGGCCATCGCGCCGGAGGTGGCTCCGCCGGACCACTTCGAGAACGCCCCGTATCAGAACGGGGTGCTGGCCGGGTGGATCATGGACTGGGGCGCCCGCATGTCCGGGCGCACCTTTCAGACGGTCGACGAGGGGCCCTATACCGGATGGACCAACACCCGCGCGGAGGACTTCAGGCACACACCGTATGTCACCCTCAACGAGTCCCGCGGCCTCCGCAGCGCCCCCTGGTTCGAGACGTGGATCCGGCAGAACCGCTCGAGCGACCCCTACTGGAAGGGCATCGCGTACCAGGGAAAGGAGCACTGGTCCCGGATGACGGTCCCGTCGCTGGCCATCACCGGCTGGTTCGATGCGAACTATCCGGGCTCTCCCATGAACTACATGGGGATGAAGGAGCACGGCGCGACCCCCGAGGCCCGGCGGCCTACGCTTATCATCGGCCCGTGGACCCATGGGCGCTACGTGAGGGAGGCAGCTGGGATCGACTATGGCCCCGAAGCCGACTTCGACTTCAAGGAGTACGCCGCTCGCTGGTTCGACCACTTTCTGAAGGGCGTGGAGAACGAAGTCGAGAGCGACCCGGCGGTCTACGTGTTCGTCATGGGGGAGAACGCGTGGCACGCGGAGGACGACTGGCCGCTGCCGGCGACGCGCTGGACCAGGTACTACCTGAGTTCCGGGGGAGGTGCCAACTCGCTCAAGGGCGACGGGGTGTTGGGTACATCGCCACCCGCGGCCGAGGGGTACGACACCTACCTGTACGATCCCTTGAGTCCCACCCGGGATCCCTTCTTCGGCCGACCCGGCCACAACGGCCACATCGACGGAGCCGTGGACGCGCGGCTGCCGGCTCTGGGCGACGAGGTCCTTGTGTACGAGACGCCGGTGCTCGCGGAGGCGGTGGAGGTGACCGGCCCAATCGAAGCCAGGCTGTATGCCTCGACCTCGGCGAGAGACACCGACTGGATGGTCCGCCTGGTGGATGTCCGTCCAGACGGCTACGCGGCTTTTCTTGCCGACGGAGTGATGCGGGCCCGGAACCGGGATCCGGAAGACGAGGGGCGCTTCAATGGTGCTGAACTCAGTACCATCCGGCCCGGCGAGGTCTACGAGTACACGATTCGGTTTTGGCGTGGGACGGGAAATCTGTTCCGGGTGGGTCACCGCATCAGGATCGAGATCTCCTCGAGCTACTATCCCTACTATCTGCCCAACCTGAATACCGGGCACGACAACGTCGGCCTGGCTCGGGCGGAGGATGCGGTGGTGGCCGAACAGCGGGTGTACCATGGGGGGGAATACACTTCCCATGTGGTGCTGCCGGTGATCCCGAGGAGGCGCTGAGGCAGGACCCGTCTTGCGGCCGGTCGCCGGTACACATATTAGTATACCTCAGTAGGTGAGGTAGCATTGCCTGGAGGCCAGATGTTCCCCCTCCGGGAACCCATGCTGTGCCCGCTCTTCAGGGCACTAGACCGCACCTCGACGATCGACATAAGACGTGTCTACTCGAGGTGCCCGCTGTTCTGCGGCCCGTTTCTCTCCAAGCCTTCCCTTTCCGGCTCGTCTTTGCTCGGCGGAGTCATGCGCCCGGGGCCCTCAAGGCCTCCCGCGCACGTGTCCTGTTGCCGCCCCACGCGCCGGATGCCCGCATCCCCACAAGGAGGCAGATCATGTGGCACGCTCGTCCGACACACACTCAATCCGGCATGTCCACAGCTCGAATCCGGGGCCCGACACCGGGGCTTGGAGGGTTCGTTCCTCTCATCGCTCCGGTGCTTGCCCTCTTGGCCGTTGCCCTTCCTGCACGGGCCCAGGTGGTAGGGGGGACGGTCGTCAGCGCGAATACGGCGCAGCCCCTCGTTGGAGCGGAAGTCCTGGTGGAAGGGACCCAGGGCGGCACCGTGACCGATGGCGGTGGCCGGTTCCGATTGGAGAACCTTCAGGGGACGGAAGTTACCCTGCGGGTGCAAATGCTCGGGTTTGGCACCGTCACGCAAACCGTACAGGTGGGAGATACGGGTATTCGGCTGGAACTCGCTCCGCAGGCGATCAGTCTCGACGAGATCGTGGTCACGGGCCAGGCACGCGAAGTCGAGAAGCGCGCCATCGGGACCGTAGTGGCGTCGCTGTCCGTGCCCGAACGGTTGAATCAGCAGGCGCCGGTGAATATCAACCAGTTCATGGCCACCGCCGTTCCGGGCGTCAGGATCAGGAACTCGGGTGGCGAGATCGGGGCGGGTCAGCGATTGAAGATCCGAGGGGCCGGAAGCCTCTCGCTGGGTTCCGAGCCCATCTTCTTTGTAGATGGCGTCCGGATCGATTCCCGCGAAGATGCGCCTGCCGCGAACCGGCAGCAACGCACTCCGCCGTCCCGCCTCAATGATCTGCCGATCGACGACATCGAGAGGATTGAAATCATCAAGGGACCTGCGGCCGCGACGCTCTATGGCACCGAGGCGGGAAACGGCGTCGTCAACATCATTACCAAGCGTGGGACAACGGGGGCGCCTCGGTTCAACGTTCAGGTTAGGACCGGAGGCAACTTCCTTCGAAATCCGGAGAACGTCTTTCCGGTCGTGTGGGCCAGGGATCCAGATACAGACCAGCTCATTTCCCTCAATATCGTCAGGAGCGAACAGGAAAGGGGAACGCCCATCTTCCGTACAGGCCGGCCGATGTCGCTCTACGCGAGCGCCAGCGGATCGACGCGCGACGGCATTCGCTACTACCTCTCCGGCTCGGCCGACCGGGACGAGGGGATCGTCTCGTACCACTGGCTGAACCGGCTTACCGGAAGATCCAACCTCTCCTATACCGCCGGTCCCTTCGAGGTGGGCCTGCGGCTGGGCATCATCCATCAGACGACGCACAACGAAGGCGTACAGCAACCGATAACCGGCGACATCATCTACGGGGATCCCCGGAAGCTCAATACGCGCTCACGGGGATTGTACCGCGAGGCTCCCGAGGACATGGAAACGATCGCGGGCGAGGAAACGATTGATCGGATCAATCTCAGCCTCAACCTCACACACTCGCCCGTCAACTGGTTCAGCCACAGGCTCACCGCCGGATTCGATTCGAACAACGGTCGTTCATTCAGCTTCTGGCCCCGCACGGCCCAGCAGCCCGGCCCGTTCAGAAGCTCGAGTCTGGGCCGGAAAGAGGTCCTGGAAGACCACTTCCGCACATTGACGGTCGACTATGCCGGAAGTGTTTCGAGCGACTTCACCGACGAGCTGTCGGGGGAGACATCGCTCGGAGCTCAATACTACCTCAGGGAAAACACCATCACCACGGCTTCGGGGAGGGAGTTCCCCGTGCCGGGCCTGGAAACCATCAGTTCCGCAGCTGTCCGGTTCGCAGGCGAAGACTTCATCGAGAACAAGACCCTTGGCGTCTATGTGCAGCAACGGGTTGGATGGAGGAACCGGGTATTCCTTACAGGTGCCGTGCGGGCTGACGACAACAGCGCCTTCGGGGAGAACTTCGACTTCGTCGTATACCCCAAGGCAAGTGCCACCTGGATCGTCAACGAGGAACCGTTCTGGAACCTCGATTTCATCAACACACTTAAGCTGCGCGGCGCCTGGGGCAAGGCGGGACAGCAGCCCGACGTTTTCGCCGCCACTCGGCTCTACGCGCCCATCACCGGCCCCGATGGCTCGGCCGCCCTGACGCGATCGAACATCGGGAATCCCGATCTCGAGCCCGAGGTGGGCGAGGAGTTCGAACTGGGCTTCGACGCAAGCGTGTGGGATGAGCGGGTGGCCATGGAGTTCACCTACTACAACCAGACCCGGAGCAAGGCGATCGTAGCCCAGGCTGCCCTTCCGTCGCTCGGCTTCCCCGGGGTGGAATTCGTCAACGTCGGTACGATCAAGAACCAGGGATTCGAGATCGGAGTAGGGGCCGATCCGATCCGCCGCGCGGACTGGAACTGGAATGTAGGAGCGACCTTCTCCACCACCGACAACAAGGTGGTCGATCTTGGTGGCCTCACGCCTCCACAGTTTGGAGCTCCTTGGGCCGGCCAACGGCACGTCGAGGGTTTCCCGGTCGGCAGTCTTTTCATGAAACACGTTCTTTCTGCTGAATGGGACGCGAACGGCAACCTTGTCAACCTGATGTGCGAGGGAGGGGATCCAATCTCCGGTGGGGGAGGACCCGTCCCGTGCGACCAGGCGGGCACCGCGTACCGGGGACAGCCATTCCCGGGTTGGGAGGCCGGAATGAACACCTCGCTCCGGTTCAGGAAGCTGACGCTCAGCGCGACCGCCGATGCAGTCGGTGGATATGTGAAGTGCGACACGCGGGTGGGGTGGACACACATGTTCTTCCGGAATACGCGGCAAATGAATGTCCCGCCTCCCGAACGTGATCCGATCCTCGCCGCCTATGACCAGTTTGGTGGGGGAACCTGTCAGATCGGCCTTGTGGATGCCGGATTCGCGAAGTTGCGCGATCTGTCGATGCGCTTCGATGTCCCGGTCGAGTGGTCCGAGAAGTTCGGGGCCTCGACGGCGTCTGTAACGCTATCCGGTCAGAACCTCGTGACGCTGTGGATCGCCGAAGACGAAAGGTTCGGGCATCCGGTCATCGATCCCGAGGTGCATGCGACCCAGGGAAGGCCCACGTACGCGAACGTGAACGCGGCTACCCACGGCATGGTGGCATACATCCAGGATCAGTGGCCGACGTACCAGCGCATCATCCTTACGGTTCGGACATCCTTCTGAGGGGCTAGATCAATGACACACGGAAATCGACGGAAGCAAGGGAAGGGTGGGGTCGGGGTTCTCACGACGGTTGCCAGCCTGTTGCTGATCCTGGGAGGGCTCACCGGCTGCGACGATCTACTCGAAGTGGAGCTCCCCGGCGTGGTGGACGAGAGCGCCCTCGAGGATCCGGCCATCTCCGGCCTTCTGGTCAATAGTGCGGTCGCCGACTTCGAGTGCGCCTACAACAACTACACGTTTGGCAGCTCGGCATTCAGCGACGAGATGTGGCACTCGAGCGGCGCCCAGATCGACCGGGAGTGGGGTGGTCGCATCATCGACGCGAACCATCAGAACATGGCCCAGGCCCCTTGCCAGGGCACGGGCTTTGGCCAGTACACGCCGATTCAGACAGCCAGAACCGAAGCCGAGGATGCTGTCCGGCGGATCACGGAGTTTCCGGACGCTGACGTCCCGAACAAGGCCTCGCTCATCGCCACCGCCCATGCATATGCCGGGTACAACTACGTCATGCTCGGCGAGGCCTTTTGCGAGATGGCCATCGACGGCGGTTCCCTGCTCACGCCGGATCAGGTCCTGCGGATGGCGGAGGAACACTTCACGCAGGCGTTGTCCGGCGGCACAGCCGAGATTGTGAACATGGCGCGCGTTGGGCGGGCGAGGGTCCGTCTGGATCTCGGGGATGGCCCGGGCGCGGTGTCGGATGCCCAGGCGGTTCCAGAAGGGTTCATGAAGGTGGCGTCTCGCGGAGACGACCACCCGCGCCGGTACAACAAGGGCTACGACCGGTATACGCGCGCTACGGCGTTCACCGTATCCCCTCGGTTCAGAGATCTGGAATGGAAGGGCGTTGCGGATCCCAGGGTGGCGGTCGAGTTCACCTCCGTGCTCCCGACTGCTCCCCCGCTCGACCACTTCAAGCAGACGAAGTACACGTCGCTCGGCACGCCCATACCGCTGGCAACCTGGGAGGAAGCCCAGTTGATCATCGCGGAGGTGAGCGGGGGACAAACCGCAGTGGATATCATCAACGCGCTGCATGCACGAGCCGGACTGCCTTCGTTCGATCCGGCAACGGACGGCGATATCCTTGCCCAGGTCCTACAGGAACGGAGCCGGGAACTTTTCCTGGAAGGTGGACACCGGTTGAACGACCATCTCCGCTACATGGGCACCGCGCACGAGATCCCCTTCTTTACGGGTGTCGACCATCTGGGACGGCAGTACGGCAACGCGACCTGCTGGCCGTTGCCGAACGTCGAGCGGCACGGCAACCCGAACATACCCTGATCGAGAGGCACAACCGTGAAGCACCTCCGCATTTGCAACAGAGCCGCCCGACTTGTCCTTCCGTGCGTCGGTCTTGGCCTCGTTTCGGCAGATCCCGCCACCGCCTTCCAAGCCACCGACGGCACGATCGCGATCGTCGGAGCCACGGTGATCGACGGGCATGGGGGGGCGCCGGTCCCTGACGCGACCATCCTGATCCAGGGTGCGAGGATCGCGGAGATCGGACCCCGTGCCTCGGTCGCAGTGCCGGCGGGGGCCCACGTAATCGACGGTGCCGGGAAGTACGTCACGCCCGGCATCGTCGACACCAATGTGCATATGGGCCCCATAACGGGTGGCCCGACGGGCGAGTATACCTTTGCCCGCTACTGGGACCGCCTTGAGGAGCTGGTCCTGCAAGGGGTGCAGGGTCAGCTCAAGTATGGGGTCACGACGGTGCGGGACAGCTACGGCCCACCGGAGGCATTGATGGCCGTCCGTGACTCCATTGCTGCTGGTGTATGGGTTGGTCCGCGAATGTACGTGGCGGGGAACATTCTCGGTTGGGAAGGACCTTCCACCCGCCGGGCCCCTCCCAGATCCGAACTCACGTTCTTCCAGGAACAACTCGACGATCTGTTCACGCTGGGCACCGCGGAAGAATTCCTCAACATGACTCCCGAGGAGATGCGGGTGGCGATGAACGTCTACCTGGACAGGGGACCGGACTTCATCAAGTACAACGGCACCTCACACACCTCTCCGGCCCTCATCTCCTTCTCGCCGCGTGTGCAGCGAGTAATCGTCGAAGAGACGCACAAACGCGGTCTGGTTGCCGAAACCCACTCCACCTCCCTGGAAGGCCTGCGACTCTCGCTGCTCGCCGGAATCGACGTCGTTCAGCATCCGGAAAACGTGGGCCTGAGGGTCATCACCGATGAACTCGTGGACCTCATCGTCGAACGGGGCGTGATCTGCTCCTTGCTGCCCAACAAGTACACGGGAAGGATCTGGCAGCAGCGCCTTGAGCAGCGTGAGGAAGCGCGGAAGGCTCTGACGGAGGCGCAGGCAACGGGTGCACCGAAACGACGCATACCCAAAACGTCTTTTGAAATCAGGCGCGAGGTGGAGGCTACGGGACTGCGCCACCCCGAGACCATTTACTGGAGCAATCTCGAGGCGCGCTGGGCCAATGGACAAAAGCTCATCCAGGCAGGATGCATCGTCTCTGTCGGAGCCGACAACCTCCTCTTCGGCCGTCCGGGCGTGGCCCCGGAGTTCCTGCGCGAAGATCACCCGGTGCCGGAGCACCTGGAGCCCGGCATCGGGACGATCGTTGCGATCGAGGGTCTGGTGGAACTCGGCATGACTCCCGCGGAGGCCATCGTTGCGGCCACGAAGCACGGCGCGATGGCCTGCAAGGCCCTCGACGACTTCGGGACGCTGGAGGTGGGCAAGCTCGCCGACGTTCTCGTTCTCCGGGGCGACCCTCTGGCCGACATCTCCAACATCCGCGAACTCGAGGTCGTGATGAAGGAAGGCGTGATCATAGACTTTGAAAACCTGCCGACGAATCCAATCACCGGCGAATGGCGGTAGTCCGCCGGTGCCGCCGCGTGCGTCGTCTTGAGCCGCCGACGCTGAAAGGAGTGCAATCACCATGAAAAGACTCAAAGACGGCCCTGGAGCACTGCGACCCGCATTGTTCCCTGTCGGCGTCCTCCTCCTGGCCGCCGTGGTCCCGGCGCGTGCCTTGCAGACACCTCAGGGCGCGACAGCGATCGTGGGGGCCACCGTGATCGACGGCAACGGCGGGCTGCCCCTGGCCGACGCGACGGTCGTGGTCGAGGGCAGACGCATTGCCGCGATCGGCCCCCGGGACGCGGTTCGGGTGCCTGCCGGTGCCCGTGTTATCGACGGCGCCGGCAAGTACGTGACGCCCGGGTTCGTCGACACGAACGTGCACATGTCGCTCTCCTTCGGCATGCGCTGGAGCGAAACCAACGCGCGCTACTGGGACCGCAATGCCGACCTGAACCTCCAGGGAGCCCAGCTCCATCTCAAGCACGGGGTCACGACGATCCGCGACAGCTACGGGGCCCTGCTTCCCGGGATGCAGGTGCGCGACGCCATTGCCCGGGGCGAGGTGGTGGGCCCACGCATGTACGTGGCCGGCAATATCGTCGGGTGGGGCGGCCCCTTCTCCGAGACCTTCTCGGGCGACCGCGAGTCAGAGCTGACGCTCTTCGAGGAGCAGATCAACGACTCCATCACCCTGGGGAGTGGCGAAGAGCTCATGCACATGACGCCGGAGGAACTCCGGGTCGCCATGAACGCCTACCTGGATCTTGGACCGGACTTCATCAAGTACGGCGGCACGCACCACTTCAACTACCCGACCACCATAGGCTTCTCGCCGCGTGCCCAGCGGGTCATCGTCGAGGAGACGCAGAAGCGCGGCCTGGTGGCGGAGACCCACTCGACCACGCTGGAGGGGCTGCGCCTCTCCATTCTTGCCGGGATCGACCTGATTCAGCACCCCGAAGTCACAGCCATGCGGGAGATCACCGACGAACTCGTGGAAATGATCGTCGAGCGGGACATCATCTGCTCGCTGCTCCCGAACAAGTACACCGGAGAGGTGTGGAAACTGCATCTGGAGGAGCGGGAGAGGGCGGCGGAGCGGTGGGCGAAGCTGGAGAAGGAACGCCGTGCACCGCTGACGACGGCCGAGGTGCGACGCAAGATCCAGGAAACCGGCATCCCGGATCCCCGGTCGGTGACGATCGGGAACCTGGAGATGCGTCAGATGAACGGCCGCAAGCTCATCGAGGCAGGGTGCATCGTCTCGGTCGGGCCCGACAACCTGCTCTTCGGCGCTGGGGGTGTCGCCCCGGAATTCACGCGTGAGGAGCGGCCCGCTGCGGATCATCTGAAGCCCGGCATCGGCACGATCATCGCCATCGAGGGGCTGGTGGAGCTCGGCATGACCGCATCGGAGGCGATCGTCGCGGCAACGAAACACGGCGCGATGGCCTGTAAGGCCCTCGACGAGTTCGGGACGCTCGAAGTCGGAAAACTGGCCGACATCCTGGTCCTCGGGGCCGATCCCCTCGCCGCCATCTCCAACATCCGCCAGCTGGAAGTCGTGATGAAGGAGGGGGACATCATCGACATCGAGAGCCTTCCGACCCATCCGGTGACGGGGGAGTGGTAGAATCAGCAGCCGGAGTCTATGCCAGGGGACTCCTGAAAGCGTAGCAACGCCGCCGCCCAATGGAATCCGGCCCCGAAGGCCGTGAGGAGGACCAGGTCGCCTGGCTTGATCCGTCCCTGATCCCGGGCCTCCCACAGGGCAACGGGAACGGACGCCGAGCCCGTATTGCCGTACTCCTGGACGTTCATGAAGACCCGCGCTTCGGGGATGTCCAGGCGCCTTGCGACGGCGTTGAGGATGCGGAGGTTGGCCTGATGCGGCACCACGAGCGCCACGTCGTCCATGGAGACGCCGGCCTTCTCCAGGACTTGCAGTGAGACTTGGCTCATCCGGCCCACGGCCTCGCGGAAGACCTCCCGCCCCTCCATCACGACGAGCTTGTGCAGACCTTGCTGCACTCGCTCGACCGTAATCGGTAACCGCGTGCCCCCGGCCTCCACCCCGAGGATGTCGCTCTTGCTGCCGTCCGTTCCCGCCGTCGCGGCCACGATTTCGACCGCGCCCGGGCCCGCGCCGACGACCGCCGCGCCCGCCGCGTCGCCAAAGAGCACACAGGTGTTGCGGTCCTGCCAGTCCATGAGACGGGTGAGGAGTTCGACTCCGATCACCAGGACCCGGCGTCCGTCCGCGAGCGTCCGCGACCGCGCGATGTCCAGCGCCAGCACGAAGCCGGCGCAGCCGCTGCCAGCCAGGTCGTAACATGGGATGTGGCCGACGCCGAGACGGGCCTGCACGTACGCCGCAGTGTCCGGTATGAAGACTTCGGGTGTATCGGTCGCGAGCACGATCTCGTCGATATCCGCAGGCTCAAGGGCACAGTCTGCCAGAGCCGCCTGAGCCGCAGCCAGCGCCAAATCGGCCGTGCTTTCTTCCCTCCCTGCAATTCGCCGCGTACGGATTCCCGTGCGCTCCACGATCCATTCGTCCGAGGTGTCGACGTACTCCGCCCATTCGTCGTTCGTCATGACGCGCTCGGGCAGATGGATGCCCAGGCCGAGCAGGCCGATCGGATGCGAGCCGCGTTTGCCCGGCCAGTCCATTCGCGGGCCCCAGCTACGGAATCACGCGTCTGGGCATCACCGGCAGGACCAGGCGCGACGGTCGCGCGGCGTCGTGGAAGACCGTCTGCTGGGCGACGCGCCATTCCGTGTCCGTGGCCACGGGGTTTCCGGTGTTCGGATTGGGTGCGAAGAATGGGTAGGCGCTGCTGGAGACCTCCAACCGGATTCGATGACCCGGCAGGAACGTGTGCCCGATGTGCCCGAGCTTGATCCGGTACTCCTCCTCCTGCCCCGGAGTGAGCAGCTCCTCCGCCTCGAAACCGTTGCGGTAGCGGGCGCGAATGGCAGCGGCGTCCCACCAACCGAGCTTGAGGGCGCGGCCGTCCGGCTGCACGTCCACGAGCTTTGCCGTGAAGTCCGTGTCCAGCCCGTCGGTTGCAGCATGGATGACTGCCTCGACCGCACCGATGATCTCGACTGGAGAATCGAGTACGTCGCTCGTGTAGACGAGGACGTCGTGGCGTCTTTCGATCGGCCGCTGGTCGATCCCCTGCGCAGCCCCACCGATATCTGACGGAACGGGGTTCTGCGGATCGTAGGTATACCGGTCGGGTGTCTCTTCGCTGGGTGGGCTCCAGGCCAGGCGTCCGTCCCCGGCCAGCGAGTTCGCTCCGCCGCGGCTCGACAGATAAAGGCTCTGTGGCTCCATCTCGGCGGGCGGATACGCGTCGAACTCCCGCCATTCGTTCGAGCCCGTGAGGTACACGCTTGCCCTCGGCAGGTCCGGAGTCGATCGCTTGCCGGCGAGGCAGTAGTCGAAGAAGTCCATATGGACGGCCTGCACGTCCACGACGGACTCCGGTGTGAAGCGGAACTCACCCAGACTGAGCGCGCCGCCGCTGATGGCCTGCCCGTGGTCCCAGGGGCCGATGATGATGTGCTGCTTGTCAGCTCCTGGTGAGTGGTCCCGCATTCCCTCCCAGTAGCGCATGGTGCCAGGCTGATCGGCATCGAACCAACCGGTGAAGACGAGGATTGGCAGGTCGATCCCCGCGAAATCTTCGTCCTCGAAGAGGATCCGGTCCCAGTAGGCGTCCCTGGTGGGGTGATTCAGAAAGTCGTTGTAGAGGGGCATGTCGCGCCCCATCGCGTCGTCCATGGTGATGAGTGGACGGTGGGCGTACACTGCGTCCCAATCGGTGACACCCATGACGGGCCCTTGAGCCGTCCTTCCGGAAGTGCCGTTGATCCAGTCCAGCGACCACTTCATCAGCCAGGCGCCCCCGATGTAGGGAAGCTCGTCGAAGTAGTTTCCGCCCGGCGCCTGGGGGATCATGCAGACCAGATTGCGCGCGCCCTCGCGGGCTGCGAGCCACTGCACCGTCGCCAGGTAGGAGCCGCCGACCATGCCGACCCGCCCATTCGACCAGGGCTGGCGGGCGATCCACTCAATCGTGTCGTATCCGTCCTCCGCGTCGGCGAAGAAGAAGCCGAAACTCCCGTCCGAGTCACCCCGTCCGCGTGCGTCCTGGACGATGAAGGCGTACCCGCGGTCGGCGTACTGCTTCCCCAGTTCGGGGTATCGCTCATTGGCCTTGATGTAGGGTGTGCGTACGAGGACTGTCGGATGAGGTCCGGCGACGTCGGGCAGCCAGAGATTGGCGGACAACTCGACGCCGTCCCGCATGGGGACGCGGAGGTCGAGGTGCTGCTGGATCTGTGCCGTGGCGTTGGGGGGGATGACCAGCAAGCCGAGTAGGGCGGCTGGGCGCGCGCGCCGAGCGAAAGCAAGCGCACGATCCCGGAGGCCTTGGAGGTAGGTTCGACGGAAATGGGTAGTCGGCATCGATGCCTCCTTGTGCGTCGCCATGCGTTCTGTCGACGGCTCGCCTGTGGTCAAGCCTCTTCTCGTGTGGACCCGCCGCTACACTACCCGTCTCGGAAGCCGCGGGTTCATGCTCTGGATGATCCGAAGGAAGCCGAGCTCCGTACGCTCGGCCACGGTGTGCGGCAGGACGGCCGGGTGGTCGGGCCCGATGAGCGTGGCCACATCGCCGACCTCGACGGTCTTGTCCGGACCGATGTCGAGGATAGTGTGGGCGGAGTTGACCCCGCCCGCGACCGGGTACACACGGCCGTTGATCAGCACTTCGCAGGTTCCGTTCGCCTGGGACGGGTAGCCGTCGGTGCGCCCGATCGGTAGAAGCGCGACCCAGGTGGCACGGTCGGGCATGAACGTGCGGTTGAAGCCCGCGCTGTCGCCCGGCTCGAGGTGCTCGACCCGCACAACCCGCGTTTTCAGGCTGAACACCGGCTTGAGGTCGGCCATTTCCCTGGCCTCCTCGCCGGGGGGATTCCCGAACAGGGCATTGCCAGGCCGCACCATGTCGTAGTGGGCCTCGGGCAGGTGGAAGAGCTCATAGGTGGGGGCGGCGTGGAGGGTCCCGAGGGGCAGGTTCTTCCCGCGGGCCCAGCCCAGCAGCTCTTCGAAGCGAGCGTGCTGCTCCCGGTCGAAATCCAGGTCGTGGGTGAACATGGTGTAGGTGCCGTTCACGTCGACGTACTCGCTCCGGACGAGTTCCTCGATCCACGACCGGGCGCGTGTGTGGGGCATCCCCTCGCGGTTCATCCCCGTGTCGATGAAGAGTTGGACGGGAACGGGCCGGCCCAGCCGCCTGGACACGCTGCGCAGGCGTCCCGGCGCGTCGTCCAGCCACACGGACGGCAGCACATCGTGCCTCATCATCTCCTCGATCTCGTCCTCGGACCCCTCGGCCATGACCACGATCGGCTTGGTGACGCCCTCTTGGCGCATGGCCAGGGCCTCCTCGACGCGCACGGCAGCGAGGCCGCCCACCTGGGGCATTCCGGCCAGGAGCGGCCCGACCGCACGGTCGCCCAGGCCGTACGCGTTGTTCTTCACGACGGCGAGGATCGGGCGCCCGCTCGCCAGCCGCGTGGCCTCGCGGACGTTGTGGGCCCAGGCAGCGCGGTCGAGTTCGATCCACGGGTCGAAGCGGGTGGGGTTATAGGTGCGATCGACCGTCAGTGGGACACCCGCAGCGCTGGAGCCTGAGACCTCGCGGGCACCTGGTCCGCTTGAGCGCGCGGTGGATGCGCAGGCGGAGGTGGCGGCGAGGCCCACGGCACAGCCGGTCAGGTGGAGGAAGCGGCGGCGGGGTAGGCGGGGCGCGCGGTCCATGGGTCCTCCGGGCTTGACGGGTGGTGTGCGGAATGGAGCGAATGTACCGGTCGGTCCGGAGGCGGGCCAGCGACCCGCGTGCCGACGTGACACCGACAAACGAAAAGATTAGTTTGTGGGCAACTGTCCGATCCCTCAAGCGAGGAGACTACGTTGCGGATCAAGGCCCTGTCCCTGATCACGAGCGCGCTGGCAGCCACCGCTGCGTGCAGCGACGCCACGCCCGGCCCCGGCACCGGTGGTCGTCCGGGAACGCTGGAGGGCCCGGACATCATGCTGGCCGCCGTGACCGAGGATGTCTACACGGTCGGCGCCTACATGGGAGAGGACTGGGAGAGCTTCGGTTCGATCGCGGACGTTGCATTCGACGAGGCGGGCAACGCCCACATCCTCGATAGGCAGGAAGACCGAATCGTGGTGTTGGGCACGGACGGGACCTTCGTGCGCTTCGTGGGAGGGTCGGGGGAAGGACCGGGGGAATTGCAGTCGCCTTCGTCGCTCCACGTATGTCGAGACGGCGGTTACGTCGTTGGTAGTGTGCGCCGTATTGACGTCTTCGGTTCGGACGGGAAACACCTCCGCAGGATGCCTGTGAGTCCCTTTACAGGTGTTCCCTTCCTGAGGTCGAAGGCATTCCCGGACGGGAGCCTGGTTTCTACCGTCTTGCGCGCCGACACCGCGCGGTGGCGCCAAGGGCTGCCGCAACTGGATCCCCCCGGCCGACCCATCGAGATCTTCCCCATCGAGCACGGCACGCCGGAGGTCCTCTACACTGCCTGGGAACTGCCCGATCCGGAGGATGAGAGGAGGAGTCCCGGGCGATCGTCCGCCGATGGCGTATCCAGGCTGTCCGCGGGGCGCGCCTTCGAGCCGCGCCTTTACTTCGACGTGATCTCCGACGGCCGCCTCGCGGTGGTCGACTCGATCGGGTACCGGGTCAAGCTGGTCGCGCGAGACGGCAGCGTGGTGGGCGCGGTGGAGCGCCCGATCGCGCCCCTCACGGTCACCGAAGCCATGAAGGAAGCCGCGCGGGACCGCTATCGCGCTCGCGAAGTGCCCAGCAACGTGGGCATCTTCCGCATCGAGCGGGAGAGTGTGGACGAGCTACGGTTCGCGGACGAGGTCCCGGTCATCGCCAACATGGCGGTGGACTGGGAGGATCGAATCTGGGTCGAGCGAACCGGGGCGGATGGCAGCGAACCGGGACCGATCGACATCGTGACCCCGGAGGGAGGCTACGTGGGGACGCTGCCCGTCGACGGAGTCAGGATCCCGAGCGCCTTTGGTCCAAACGGACTGATGGCCTATATCGAGGCGGACGAAGTGGGCATACCGACCGTTCGCGTGATCCGGATGGCTTCGCTGCAACCGGTGGGCATGTAGGGAGCACCGCCGGTCCTCTACCCACGACCTTGACCGACGGCTGCATCATGCAGGCGGACCGTCCGGATGCAACTCGCACTCCGGCGGCTGGAGCCGCGTCCATGACAGCGCGACGATGGTCCACGACTCGTCGTCGTTCCGGGTGAGCAGGAGCGCGTCGGCGCCGCAGTGGCTCAAGTCGTCCCCCACGTAGAAGTCGTACGGCGTCCAGACCATGGCCAGGTCGCCGCTGACACGCACCTCCGGATCCCACATGCGCTCAGTGAGGACCTCCTCGCTGCCCTCCAGCCGCGTAATGAGCTGATCCCGCGTCGAGGTGGAGCTGGATCGCGTACCGTCGGCCGCCCTCTCCACCGAGTGCATCAGCACATCCGGGTGCATGATGTCGCGGAGGATCTCGCCGTCGCCCGCAGCCAACGCGTCGAATATGCCCTGCACGGCAGCCAGGATGGCCTCGCGCTCGGCGTCGTTGGGCATGTGGGGTGCCTGGCTGTCCAACGCGTCGGTCGACGCGGCGCCCGCGGCGTCGTCGGCCGCTTGCGTGCACGACGCGAGCACGAGCAGGGTCAGCAGGGAGGGCAAAGGGATGCGTTTCATGATTCGGACCCTCATGTGGACGGGGTTTGTCGGGTGGGACCACGAATCAATCATGTCGGGGGCTGGGGGCGTCCGCAACGCGAGGGCCCAGGCTACCGGCGCCGGGTCACGCTGACCACCCGTCCCGACGCATCGAAGATGGCTACCGTTCGTTGCTCGATATCCCCCCACTGACGGGAACGGGGACGCGATGCTGCCGGCTCTGCCGCAACACCGGCTGTTGGCAGCGTGTACGCGTCGGCCTCGTTCACGTCGACTTCATAGCCTATCGCGGCCATCGCCTGGACCGTGATCGCGCTCAGCGACAGTTCACGGAATGGCTTGAGCCGTAGATCCTCGGTGAAATCCGGGCTCATGATTTCTGTGGACATCACCGACTCCCTCCAATGGGTGTCGACGAGCCATCGGGGGCCGTGATTCTGGACCGGAACCTTGGAGCCGGTCCAGGCGGCTCCACCGGCCGCGTCAAAGGCGGCCACCGTAGCCGGATCCGGAAAATGCGTGTCGGCGCCAAGACCCTCATCGCGGACGGCATTCCGGCGGCGGTCTCCCCAGCCCCATCCGAAACCGAGCAGGTGACCGATCAGGTGTGTCGTCCAGCCCTCAAGGTCGGCACCCACCGCGTCAAGGAGGCCGGCACTCACGCTCCACTGTGCCAGCAGCGTCGATGGCTCCGTCTCCCGGCGAGAACAATGTGCAAGCCGATAGGCGAGGTTCGGATCTCGCTCGATCCTTACCCCCAGCCGCACATCGTCCACCACGCCGCCGGGAGGGATGAGGAGTTCTTCGACGCCTTGGCAATGATACGCCGGGAGGAATCCCCGCTCGAACAACTGGTCGGGCAAGTCGCCCACGATGACGGCCGTCCAGCGCTCGGCTGCGTTCCTGATCGCGATTCTGTGCTCCGTTGCCACCGCGGTATCGAAGACGATCTGGATATCGAAGTCGCCCTGACGGGCCGTGGCCGTAAACTCGACGCTGGGACCGCGGCGGGCCGGAACGGAGGCCGTCAAGGTTTGCGTTCCGGCCACAAGACCCAGAGTCCAGGACGCCGCCGCCTGGCCGAGCGAATCGGTGGTCACCGATGGGGGGTCAACAACCGTCCCGTGATCCAGGGAGGAAAACCGGAGTCGCAAGCCGGCGATGGGAAAACCGGCCCCGTCCAGCGCCCGCACGACGATCGGTTCGTGGAGTGTTCGTCCACGGCCCTGGATCTGGTCGTCGCCCGAAACAATCTCGATCACCGCGGCTTCGGGCAGGTCGGGAGAGGTTAAGCAACCCGCCAGGGCGAGCACCACGCCGGCTGTCAGCGGGGTGAGGAAACTGCCGGGGCGCCCCGTGGGTTGGCGCGCGCTTGCGGGCATGGCCGAAGCCCCATCGGAATGGCACAAGAAACGCTCGATGTCTTGTATACCGATGGTGGTGCAATTGTTCCGGGGTTGCGGAAGGGATTCGCGAAGCTCGACGATAGGCGGGTGTCTGCGCCGATGGCAAACCGGTGACACACAACCATCGCGCGTTCCGGTCGTGTCACTGAAGAGGATGGGAGACCTTCCGATGCTCCAGAGCTTCGACGAGCGCAACCGGGACATTCTCGTGAACATCAACGGCGAGCTCCAACACCGCGATCAGGCGGGTATCAGCCCGTTCGACTCGGTCGTGCAGGGGGGCGATGCAGTCTGGGAGGGACTCCGCCTGTACGACGGGAGAATCTTCAAACTCCGCGAGCATCTCGCGCGCCTGCGCTCTTCGGCTCTCGCGCTCGCCTTCGATGTCATACCGACGGACGACGACATCATCGAGGAGATCCGGAGGACCCTGGCCGCGAATCGCATGCGCGACGGCGTCCACATTCGTCTCACGCTGACTCGCGGGGTCAAGGTCACGAGCGGGATGGACCCGCGGCTCAACCAGGCGGGGCCCACCCTGATCGTGGTCGCCGAGCACAAGTCTCCCGTGTACGGGCGGTCGGGGCTGCGCCTCGTCACGAGTTCCGTTCGAAGATTCGATCCGGACACGTTGGACCCGAAGATCCACCACGCCAACCTGCTCCAGTCGATCCTGGCGAAGATCGAGGCCAACGCGGCCGGCGCCGACGACGCGGTCATGCTCGACCGGCGGGGCTTCATCGCCGAGACGAATGCCACGCACCTCTTTTTCGTGTCCGAGGGTGTCGTCTTGACGAGCCGGACCGTCGCATGTCCAGAGGGGATCACGCGCGCGACGGTTCTCGATCTGTGCGGAGAGCACGGCATCCCCACCCGCGTCGCCGACCTCTCGCTGACCGAAGCGTACCGCGCGGACGAAGCGTTCTGCACCGGCACGATGGGCGAACTGGCGAGCGTGACCGAGATCGACGGGCGGACAATCGGCGAGGGCGTTCCGGGGCCGATGACCGCTCGCCTCGGCGCGCTCTATGGGGCACTGACGGCGGCGTCCGGAACGGTGGTGGTGGAGGAGGCGCAATGAACCCCACCCGCCCCCCGGCACGGCACGCAACCCATCGGCGCGGCACCGGTGTCAACGAGTCGGGAAAGGGAGAATCGGGAACGGGCACGCCGGCGCGCAACCGGAGACTCGGCTCGGTGACGGAAGCGCAACTCATACAGCGATTCAAGAACGGGGATCACAGGGTCGCGCGGTCACTGTACGACATGCACGTCGACCGTGTCTTCCGCATCTGCTACCGGTTCGCCGGTGAGTACGACCTCGCCCAGGACTTCACGCAGGAGACGTTCGTGCGCGCATTTACCAAGATCCACACCTTCCGCGGCGAGGCGGCGTTCGGCACGTGGATATCCACGGTGGCGACCAGCGTGTCCTTGAACGGACTGCGCAAGGTGAAGCGCCTTCGGACCCGCGAAACCGAACTGGACGATCAGTTGCGGGGCGCTTCGCCGGCATCCCGGCTGGAGCCTGACGTCCGCGCCGACCTGCACCGGGCCATCGACAATCTGCCGGACGGCTATCGTGCCGTCTTCATACTGCACGACCTCGAGGGCTACACCCATGCGGAGATAGGGCAGATGCTCGGCATTCAGACCGGCACGTCCAAGTCGCAACTCTTTCGGGCCCGGGCCCGGTTGCGGGAGCAGCTGGCCGTGCACGCCGGGGAGTGGGCGTCATGACCGACCTCGACCGCTTTGCGGCGTTCCTCCGCCGTGAGGGTGCGTCATACAACACGCCGCCCCCGACGCCATCCGATGCGATGTGGCCGGACGTCAGCGCACGTATGGATGCGGGCGCGTACAACGCGCCACCCCCGGCACCCCGGGAGGAAATGTGGGGGAGGATCGAGGCGGCATGGACGTCCGGGCCATCGGTGGGCTCGGCGGTTGCGAAGCGGGCGGCAGGCACGGCGCCGGCACACCGGGTGTCGGCCGAGCCAACCGGGGATCCCGCGCGCTTTCCGGCCCGGTGGACAGCGAAGCGGATCAGTACGGGATGGGCGGCGGGACTGGCTGCGGCTGCCTCGTTGGTGTTGGGGCTGATGCTGGGCCGGAGCTACGACGGCCCTGGGGCGGTGACGGACGGACCGCCTGCCGGTCCCGCCGCCGTCGAGACGCCGGGGCCGAATGCACCAGCGGCGGCTGTCGAACCTGCGGCAGTCGTCGAGCTGGAGGCCGCGCCGCCCGTGGACCCGCGCTAATCCGCAGCCGCGGTCGTGGTCGCGGATGCGGCGACCGCCGAGTCGACTGTCGCGCGGGAGCGACGGGAGGCCGAGGCACCCACACGCGTTGCCACGAACGCCACGTCGGAAACCCCCGCCGCGTTCACCACACTCGTCCAGCCCGCGGTCGACTACGAGACCACACGGCACATGGACCGGGCCGCGACGCTGCTCACCGCGTTCCGAATCGATCAGGGCACGCCGACTTCACAGCAGGACCTGGCCAGGTGGGCCCGCGAACTGCTCGGCGACACCCGCATGTTCCTGGACATGAAGGCGTCCCGCTCTCCTCTGGAACGGGCGTTGCTCGAGGACCTGGAGCTGGTGCTGCTGCAGATTTCCGGGCTGGGTCCGGACGCGCCCGACTTCGAGCGGCAGTTGGCCCTCGAGAGCATGGAGTGGAAGGGCACCCTGACCCGGCTGCGCGCGGCAAGCGCTACAGGAGACTTGTGATTCCAGGCGCTCGCGACAATCGAAGCGGGAGCGCATGGCTGATGGAGGAATACAGATGACAGCCCGTACGAAGGATCTCGTCACCGTTGGTTCGATGCTGGCCGTGCTGATGCTGGCGGACACCGCCTTGATGGTCACAGGGCCGGTATCCGGTTTACCGGCCGGACGCCTGTCCGCCCAGAGTACCCGGCAGATGGAGGAGGAGTTGTTCCTCCAGGCACGGCGCGCGGTCAATAGCGAGGAATTCGAAGCAGCGGCAGAGCTCTTTGCCGAGCTTCGCGAGCGTTTCGATAACGCGCGATACGCCGCCGACTCCTACTACTGGGAGGCGTTTGCGCGTTATCGGCAGGGCAATCTGGACGAGGCGTTGGCTCTCCTGGAGACTCTGTCGGTCTATGCCGAGGCCAGGGATCGCTACTACGACAACTCGAGTGGTCTTGTCTCGCCGGGCCGCCTCCACAACGAATGGCGTGATCTCCGGATTCGGGTTCTCCGCCAACTCGCGGAGCGGGGCGACCCGCGCGCGGCCGAGGAGGCGTTGCGCCAGGCGGAAGCGGTGCTGCAGGCCGACACGCCCTCGGTAACGCTGGCCGCGCTGCGTGCGCGGCAGGAGTCGGCACAGCGGGCATATCAGAGGGCCCTGGCCACGCAACGGGAGCGGCAGGAGTCGGCGCAACGCGCGTTTCAGGCGGCACTGACTTCGCAGCGGTCGCGGGTTGATTCGGCCCACCGGACCTACCAGAGGGCGTTGGCATTGGAACGCTCACACGCGGATTCCGTGCACCGGGCCTACCAAAGAGCACTGTATCTGCAGCGGTCGCGGGCGGATTCGGCCCAGCAGTCGTTCCAGAGAGCAGCGAGCAGACAGCGTTCCTGGGCGGACTCGGCGCAGCGGTCGTATCAGAGAACGTTGACCAGGCAACGGTCGAGGGCGGATTCGGCGCAACGGTCATATCGGCGGGCGCTATCCACGCAGCGGAGGCAGGTGGACTCGGCGCAGCGGGCCTACCAGGGAGCATTGGGCGCGCATCGCACGCGGGCGGACATGGCGCGTCGTGCATATGAGAGAGCCCTGTCGCAGCGTCAAATATCGCCGGACTCGGCCCAGCGTGTGTACGATGCGGCTCTGTCGGTGCAGAACGCCGGCCGGGATTCGGCGACGGCCGTGTATCTGGCAGCGCTTGAGGGGCGGCAGGCAGCGCAGGATTCGGCGTCGGCCGCATACCGGGCCGCGCTTGAGGCCCAGAGAGTTGGGCAGGACTCGGCGGCCGCGGCGTACCGGGCGGCCCTCGCGGTATTCGAAGCGCGACAGGACTCGGCGGCGGCGGTGTATCGGGCGGCGCTGGCGGCCCAGGAGGCGGCGAAGGACTCGGCAGCGCGCGCCTACCGGGCGGCCCTGGCCGCAAAGGAGGCGCGTGAGGATTCGGTGGCATCCGTATATCGGGCGGCGTTGGCAGCCGAGGAGGCGGCTCGCGAGGCGGCGGCGCGGGCCTACCGGGCCGCGATTGCCGGAGAACCGGCGCGGCCGGACACGGCGCAGGGGGTGCCTCCGCCAACGCCGACGAGTCCGGACTCGATAGCGCCGGTGCTCCGGCAGCTTCGGGCTCGGGCGGCGCAGCTGGACTCGGCGGCCCGGACCATGGCGCAGGAGACTGGAGAGGCGGACCAGGCATCAGTGGTTCTGTCGTCGCTGGCGGACTCGTTGGAGGCTGCCACCTATGCGTTGCGGATCGACCCGGTACAAATCGACCAGGTGCAGATCGGCGTGCCGCCGGCCGACCTGCGGCGAATCGACGCAGAACTCCTCGCGCTGTCCCAGGTCGCGACGTATGCGGGACAGCAGGTTCCCGCGGGCTGTGAGGATACGTCGGTGCAACAGGCGGCCCTGACGGCTCTGCTGCGCCTGGAAACCAGGGGGGCGGATCGGCTGCGGTTCATTCTCAGCGTACTGGAGAGCACTGACCGATGCTCCGCGAGTCTGCGGCAACAGGCGGTCACATGGCTGGCGGGGCAACAGACGGTGGAAGCCCAGAGAGTGTTGGTTGCCGCCGCCACCAATCATCCGGCATCGGATACCCGGCAGGCGGCCGTTCTGGCGCTGGCGAGCTTCAATACGGCCACTGCGGTCCGCGCGCTGGCGGACTTGCTCATGCAATCCGACGACTCCGATGTGCGCGACGGGGCCATCTGGGCGCTGCAGCGTAGCGATCAGGCTGTGGCACGCCGTGCGCTCACGGCATTCGCCCGGGACGGTTCGCAGCCGGTTGATCTCCGCAACGCCGTCCTCCAGGCGCTTGGACAGAGAACCGACGTATCAACCGAGAGTTTGATCGAACTCCATGGAACAACCGGATCCCCGGAGCTCGAAATGGTGCTTCTCATGGTGCTCGGCCGCCGTGCCGAGGCGGGAGAGGAAGCCGTCACGAACTGGCTGTTCGAACTGGCGATGGACCAGGAGCAGGATTCCGATTCCCGTCAATCGGCGCTCGAAGCGTGGTCCCGGGGACCGTCCGTCGACCTGGAGCGCGTCGGCCGGTCGTACGCACAAATGGAAGAGTCCGAAATGAAGGAGCGGATCTTCTACGCCCTCTACCGCAGGACTCAGTCCAACGGGGAAAGCGCCGAGGCGGTCGTCGGCAAGATGATCGAGCTGGCTCGGGCGGAAGCCGATCCCGGGGTACGCACGAGGGCCGTCTACTGGATTGGCCGCACGGACTCGGAGCAGGCCATCGAGTTCCTCCTCGAGGTCATGCGTGAACCTCCGACAACGTCATGAACGGCCCGGCGACATTCAGTCGGCCGCGGGCTGCCACTCGTCCGACTGTCACGGCGGCGACCCGCGCCGCGCTGGCCCTCGCCATGCTCGCCTGCGCCGAGGACGAGCCCGCCCGCGTCTTTCCCGAAGTCCCCACGTTCGAGGGCTCGATCGATCTCGAAATCGGTGAGATGGACGGCGACGACCCGTACCTGTTCACCAGGATCGCGTCGATCGCCGAAGACGCTCAGGGCCGACTGCTCGTAGCCGACGGGCAGACGAGCGAAATCCGCGTTTTTGAATCCGATGGCGGTTTCGCGTTCCGGTTCGGGGGGTACGGCGAGGGCCCGGGCGAACTCTCCGACATCTGTTGCCTGGCTTTCGGTCCGGACGGCCAGCTGTGGGTGCGCGAGAGCGCCCGTTACAGCGTGTTCGCGCTGGAATCGGCGAGCGCCGAGTACCTGAGAGGCATGAGAAGCCTCCACCCCGGCATGGTCGGCTTGCGCGATCCCTTCACCTTCGACGCGGACGGCAACCTGGTCAATGTCGGGCCAGTGACGAGTGAGGACGCCACGAATCTGACCGCGCAGCTCCGCGGCGTCACCGCCCGCCTCCAGGTGAACCCCGACGGCGCGGTGGACACTGTCGTCCTGGCCGACGCCGAGCGCCAGTACACGGGTCAGGCCACGACCGAATTCGAGCGCGAATTCGAGGGTCGCAGTGTCCGCGGCATCATGTACCTCCATCATTGGTTCGGCCCGACCTGGATTCACGCGCACGCCCAAGGGGGCGCCTGGGCGGAGGCCATCACCTCGCAGTATTCGATCAACTATCACGATCCGGACGGGACCGTTTCGCTGATCGAGGGTCCGCCGCTCGAGGGACCGATGCTGAGCCGGGACGAACTGGCCACCGCGGAGTCCAGAATCCAGCGCGAGCTCGACAGGTCGGACCTCGACGATCATCCGTTCGGGATCCCCGAACGCAAGCCACCGCTCGAGGGAATGTTCTTCGACGCCGGCGGCCGGCTGTGGGTCGAAAAGACGGGGGCCGACGGCGAGGAGGTGCGCGAGGCGGATGTCTGGGCCGGAACGGAACTCGTCGCCCGCTACCGCTGGCCCCGCCGCATTGCAGAGCTGCCGTCTCCGTGGGCCACGGATTCGATGCTCTATGGGATCACCACGGACTCGCTCGGCGTGCAGCGGGTGGCCCGCGTGCGGTTCGCGCCGCGGAACTGATTCGCCGGGGGCCCGGTCCCCGGGAGCACAAGCCGCGAGGGCCCTTGCCGCCTAGCCCTCCGTCACATCCGCCGACCAGGTGACTTCGACCGCTCCCTCGAGGCTGCGAGCCGTCGGGCACTTCGCAACGTGCGTGGCGAGCGCGCGGTCCACCTTGTCGCGCGCGGCGCCTGCGGGCAGCCGGATCGTGTAGTGCGCGTGGATCTTCGTGAGCAGCACCATCCGGTCCACCACTTCGTTGACGCCTTCGGCGCGAACGCTGATCGCATCGTTGGCCATCGGGATCCCGCGCACCTCCAGTGCGCCGTTGAGCGTCCCGAGCAGTCAGCCGGCGGCCGCCGCGACGAGATAGTCGACGGGCAGGGGCCGGTCGGGTTCGGCGTCGAGGCGGTAGTGGGCCTTGATGGGCCCGTGGACGCCGAAGTCGACCTCGGTACCGTCTTCCAGGGTCGCGCGGCGGTGGATTCCGTCCACCTTGGCGACGCTGGCACGTGCGGTATAGAAGGGTTGTTGTTTCATGGTGGAGACCTCGTACCGGCGATGGGCGTCGCCCCCTGTGCGAGTTGTCGGGCGAACGGTCGGAAAAGTATCAATCCACAATCCGGGCGTACAGTTCCGGGTCGGTCGCGCCTTCGGTATTGAACACGAGAACACGCGAGCGCTCGTCCAGCCTGATCGCCCGGCGCCGCTCTTCGTCCCGCGCGACCTCGATCAGGCCCAGCAGCCCTGCCACACCCGACTCCCCGCCCTCGAACGGCTCCCCCAGGTCGCCCTGTGCGGCGGCGCGCATGAGCGGTGCGATCCCGTCTTCCGGCGCGGTCATGAACGCGTGGGCCCCCTTGCCGACGATCTCCCACGCGAGCGGCGAGATCTCGCGGCAGCTCAGCCCCGCCATGATCGTATGCAGGTCGCCGCGGCTCGCGCTCGGCTTCCCCGCGAGCGCACTCTGAAGGAGGCCGTTGGCTGCGGCCGGCTCGACGATCACCGCCACGGGGCGATGCTCGCCCAGGCGCTCCCACAGGCGCCCGATCACGGCGGCCGCCAGCCCGCCCACCCCGCCCTGGATGAACACGTGGGTGGGCAATGACATATCTGGGGTGGGCTGAACCACATTCAGGGTGGGCTGAAGTACATCCAGCACCTCGCTGATCATGATCGTGTATCCCACCATGACATGACGCGGGATTTCCATGTACCCCGGATATGAGGTGTCGGAGATCACGGTCCACCCGTTCCGCGTGGCGTCGCGCGCCGCCCGGGCGACCGCGTCGTCGTACTCGCCGTCCACGCGGACGACCCGCGCCCCGTACGACCGGATCGCGTCGGCACGAATCTCGGTCACATGCGCGGGCAGGTAGACGACGGCGTCGCATCCGAACATGTGGGCACCCCACGCGACGGACCGCCCGTGATTCCCGTCGGAAGCGCAGGTGACGGTCGGGGTTGCCGGGTGGCCCTCGCCACGCTTTCCGGCGGAGGACGCGGCGCGGTCTCGCCCACCCTTCATCACCCGGCGTATTCCATACGCCCCGCCCAGCGCCTTGAAGCTGCCCAGTCCGAATCGGCCGCTCTCATCCTTCACCCACACGGACTCGATCCCCAGGCTTGACGCCAGCTTTGCCGCGGTACGCAGAGGCGTCGGGGCGTAACCAGGCCACGCCGCGATCTCGGCGAGTGCCTCGCGATGGGCGTTGCCGCCGATGATCCTTTTCAGCGCGGCCGGGTATGGCGTGGGCGCCGCCGCGTCGGGATTGAGTGTCCAGTTCACAACCTTTACCTTGTTTGGGCAATGGATTTCCGTCAAATGTTTATCGATCCTCGGAAAGCTCGAATGCCAGCTCCGGGCGACGCACTTGCGGGTCGCGCCGAACCGTTGCCCGTACCCGAAGTGCACCATGTGAGCGGCAACCGAATCAAGCCGCCGTTCCCACCCGGCTTCCAGCAGGCGCACTTCGCAATGGGCTGCTTCTGGGGAGCCGAGCGGCAGTTCTGGGAGCTGCGCGGCGTGTATTCGACCGCCGTCGGCTATCAGGGCGGACTGACGCCGAACCCGACCTACGAAGAGGTGTGTACGGGGGGAACCGGGCACGCGGAGGCGGTGCTCGTCGTGTTCGATCCGGATGTGATCGACTACCGTACGCTCCTGGCGGCCTTCTGGGAAGGGCATGACCCGACCCAGGGCATGCGGCAGGGGGCGGACCTGGGTACGCAATACCGCTCGGCGGTGTACGTGGTGGGCGATCACCAGCGCCACCAGGCCGAGGCAACCCGCGATGTCTTCCAGGCCGAGCTTTCGGGCGCGGGATTCGGTGCGATTACCACCGAGATCGCGGAAGCGCCCGAGTTCTACTACGCCGAAGAGTACCACCAGCAGTATCTGGCGAAGAACCCGGGCGGATATTGCGGCCTCGGAGGCACCGGCCTCTCCTGTCCGAGCGGCGTCCCCGAGCCGGATCCCGACCGCGGATGAGCCCGACGAACCGCCCCGAAAACGGTCCGCCGTGGCGGGGACGGCTCTACGACGTCCTCTTCGAATCGGACCAGAACGGGGCGGCGACGGCGTTCGACGTCGTGCTGATCCTCACGATCCTGTCCAGTGTCGTCGTGGTCATGCTGGATTCGGTGGAAACGGTCGTGGAGGAGCATGGTTTCCTGCTGCGCGTCCTGGAGTGGATCTTCACGATCCTCTTCACGATCGAATACGCGGCGAGACTGGCCGCGGTGCGGTCGAAGCGGCGGTACGCGCTGAGCTTCTTCGGTATCATCGATCTGCTGGCGATCATCCCGACCTACCTCAGCCTGCTCCTGCTGGACGGGGGCTTCCTGCTCATCATCCGGGTGCTGCGGGTACTGCGGGTGTTCCGGGTGCTCAAGCTGGTGCGCTACATGGGCGAAGCCAGGACCCTGGGACGGGCGCTGGCGGCAAGCCGCTACCGGATCATCGTCTTCCTGATCTCGGTGGTCACCCTGGTTGTGATTCTGGGCTCGTTCATGTACCTGATCGAGGGGTCGACCGCCGGGTTCACGTCGATCCCCCAGTCGGTCTATTGGGCGGTGGTCACGCTCACAACCGTGGGCTTCGGCGACATTACGCCGGCGACGTCCGTGGGCAAATTCCTGGCGGCCATCATCATGCTGATGGGGTATGGGCTGATCGCCGTGCCGACGGGGATCGTAAGTGTGGAAATGGCACAGGCAGCGCATATGGCCAGGAAGATGGAAGGGTCGCCGAGCGTGAGGGACCGGGTGTGTTCGGACTGCCACAGCGGCGGACACGATTACGACGCGCAGTTCTGCAAGGGATGCGGGGGAACAGTAGTGGACGTGGGGGCGGAATGAAGAAGCGGAAGCCGCCGGTCGGACCGGCGGGTGGACAGGCAAGGGGACCGGCGGGCCGGGAGCGGCCCATCTCGGTGGACGAGGCCCGTGAGAAGGCGATCGACATTCTCAGCGAGGCCTTTGCCCAGGATCTCGTGACCATCGAGGAATTCGAGCGGCGTGTGACCCTGGCACAGGAGGCTCGCACCATGCCCGAGATCGGGACGGCGATCGAGGGACTTCGCGTAGGCGCGCCCGGCTCGCCCGCGGGTCGGGGGGACGAACTCGCGACGCTGCCCCGGATTGCAGCGGACATGCCCGCGGGGCGGATCCGGCCTGCCGATCGCGCCGTGGCCATCTTCGGCGAGACCAACCGCAGCGGCGCCTGGATACCCGCCCGGCGCAACACCCTGGTGGCGGTCATGGGGTCGATGGAACTCGACCTGAGGGAAGCCCTCCTGGGTCCCGGCCAGACGGCCTTTACGGTGACGGCGGTGATGGGTTCGGTGGAGGTCATCGTGCCGCCGGGTCTGCACATCGAGTGCTCGGGTTCGGCGATTCTCGGCAGCTTCGAGCACAAGGAGATGCGGTCGCTGCCGGCATCGGGGGACATGCCGATCGTGCGGATCGACGGCTTCTCGGTGCTCAGCTCGGTCGAGATCGAGTACCGCTACCCGGGCGAAAGCCGGCGTGAGGCCCGGCGCAGACGGCGCAGGGAGAAACGGGAACGGCGGCGTCTCCGACGGGGGGATCGCGGACGGCTGGGTCCCGGACGGTAGCGCGGACGCCCGCTTCTGCCGGCGCGGCGGGCTCTCCACGCCGCGGGATCTTTCACCCTGAGCCTCGGGCGGTTACGCTGTCCGCGTTCGCTGTCCGTACCGACGACCCACCGCCACCCAGGAGGCGATCAGCAAGATGTTCAAGACGGAGCATGCGGGACTCAAGGAGTTCGCTCACAACGCGCTGCGCGTGGTAGCCGGCTTCCTCTACGCTCAGCACGGAGCCCAGAAGCTGTTCGGGGTGCTGGACAGGGAACCCGTGGAGAGCCTGATGAGCCTCATGGGCGCCGCCGGGGTCATCGAGTTCTTCGGCGGCCTGCTGCTGATGCTCGGGCTGTTCACCAGGCCGGTGGCCTTCATCTGCTCCGGTCAGATGGCGGTCGCGTACTTCATGGTGCACGTACCGCAGGGATTCTGGCCGATCCTGAACGGTGGCGAACTTGCCGCCTTCTACTGCTTCACCTGGCTCTTCTTCTTCACGCACGGCGGCGGCCGGTACTCCGCGGACGGGTGGCTCGCGAGCCGCAGCGAAGGGGACTAGCCCGGCGGCGCGCCTCGGGGCTGGCCGGGGCTGGCCGCCGTCCGGGGCGAGCTGCGGGCTGCGTGCCGGCCAGCGGCTAGCAGTGCGCCTCGAAGGCGGCCTGCAGGTCGTCGGCGATCGCGGGCGCTGACCGTCCCTCGATCTGGAAGCGCTCGAGCATGAACACGACATCGCCGTCCTTCAGCAATGCGATCGAAGGGGAGGACGGCGGGTAGCCGATCAGCTGCTTGCGGGCCTCCGCGGTGGCATCCAGATCCTGTCCGGCAAAGACCGTGACCTTGTGGTCGGGCTGCTTTTCGCCCTGGAGGGCCAGCATCACTGCCGGACGGAAGATTCCGGCGGCGCAGCCGCACACGGAATTGACCGCCACGAGCACGGTTCCTTCCATGGCGTCCATCGCCTGGTTGACCTGCTCCGCGCTGCGGAGTTCCTGGAAGCCGATCTGAACCAGTTCGTGCCGCATCGGGGCGACCATCATCTCGGGGTATGGCATGTTCTTGCGGGTCCTGTCCCTGGGCTCGGTGGTTGTACGGGTGCTTGTAACCGATATTATAGGCCGAAGGAGGTCCCCGATGGAAGTTGTTCGCCTGCGGGTGAATGGAGACGAGCGCGTTTGCGGGGTGCCCGCGCACTACACCCTGCTGGAGACGCTGCGCTATGGACTGGGTCTGACGGGGTCCAAGCAGGGGTGCGACAAGGGGGACTGCGGCGCCTGCACCGTCATCATGGACGGCCGCGCCATCCTGTCGTGCATCACGCCGGTGTGGGAGGCCGAGGGGCGGGAGGTACGTACCGTCGAGGGGCTTGCCGAGGGGACCGAGCCGCACCCGGTGCAGGACGAGTTCGACCTCAACGGGGCCGCGCAGTGCGGGTTCTGCACGCCCGGCATCCTGTGCAGCTCGGTGGCGCTGCTCGATCGCAATCCGGCCCCGACGCGGGAGGAGATCCGGGCCGCGCTCGCGGGCAACCTCTGCCGCTGCACGGGTTACGCGAAGATCTACGACGCCGTGGAGGCGGCGGCGACCCGGCTGGGCGGGGAGGTGCGGGGACCCGAGCCGGACGAGCCGGCGCCGGAGGCAACTCCCGTTGAGAGGGTGGGCGCGTGAGTTCGCGGGACGCTGCCGGGCGTGTGGGCGCGCGCGACGTGGCGAGGCGCGCCACCGGCCCCGACGCCCGCGAGACGGTCCGCCCCGGCGACGCCCTTTCCACCATCGGCCGCCCCATGCGAAAGGTCGACGGCCTGGCGAAGGCGACCGGCAGGGCGCGCTACACCGACGACATCCGGCTGCCCGGGATGCTGCACGGGAAGATCCTCAGGAGTCCCCATCCGCATGCGCGCATCCTCGCGATCGACACGTCGCGCGCCGAAGCGCTGGAGGGCGTCCACGCGGTGGTGACCGGCCGGGATATGCCCACGCGGTACGGCATCATCCCGTGGACGCCGGACGAGTATCCCCTGTGCGTGGACCGGGTGCGCTACATCGGCGACGGCGTGGCAGCGGTGGCGGCGGTGGACGAGGACACGGCGATTGCTGCGCTGGACCTGATCGACGTGGCGTACGAGGAGCTCCCGGCGTACCTCGACCCGCATGAGGCGATCGCCGCCGACTCGGGCCCGTACATCCACGAGCCGCGCAAGCCGGGGTGGAACGGCAATGTGACCAAGGTCGTGAACCTCGAGTTTGGCGACGTGGAAGCCGGGCTCGGCGACTCGCATGTGGTGGTCGAGGGCGACTACTTCTTCGAAGGGACGACCCACACGCCCATCGAACCCCACTGCGCGATCGGGCTCGCCGAGGGGAACGGCAAACTCACCGTGTGGTCGGCGACGCAGGTTCCCCACTACCTCCACCGGGAACTGGCCCGGGTCCTGGAGGTGGATCCGGCGCAGGTGCGGGTCATTCAGCCCCCGGTTGGCGGCGCCTTCGGCGGCAAGTCGGAGCCCTTCGACCTGGAATTCTGCGTGGCCAGGCTGTCGATGATGACGGGCCGGCCGGTCAAGATCCTGTACACGCGCGAAGAGGTCTTCTATTCGCACCGTGGGCGCCATCCTTTCCACATGCGATACCGGACCGGGGCCTCGCGCGACGGGATGCTCACCTCGGTCGACGCCGACATCGTGATGGACGGCGGCGCGTACGCGTCCTTCGGGCTGGTCACGACCTACTACGCCGGGCAGCTCCTGACGGCGCCGTACCGGATGCCTGCCTACCGCTTCCACTCGACGCGGGCGTACACGAACAAGCCGGCGTGCGGACCGAAGCGCGGCCACGGCTCGGTGCAGCCCCGGTTCGCGTTCGAAGTTCAGCTCGACCGGATCGCCGAGAAGCTCGATATCGATCCGATCGAACTGCGCCGGCGCAACTTCATCGGCGCGAATACGCGCACCGTCAACGACCTGCGGATCACGTCGAACGGCTTCCTGGAGTGCCTGGACGAGGTGGAGCGCGCGAGCGCCTGGAAGCGGAAGCATCGCCGTCTGCCGTTCGGGCGCGGGGTGGGCGTGGCCGGTTCCACCTACATCACGGGCACCAACTACCCGATCTACCCCAACGACATGCCGCAGTCGGGGATCCAGCTGCAGGTGGACCGGTCGGGGCGGGTGGCGGTCTTCTCGGGCGCCTCCGAGATCGGCCAGGGCGTCGACTCCATGGTCGCGTACATCGTGGCCGAGGAGCTGGGCGTGCCGCTGGACCATGTCCGGGTGCTGGCGGGCGACACCGACTTCACGCCGGTCGACCTGGGCGCGTACTCGTCCAGGGTCACCTTCATGCTGGGGAACGCGTGCATCGACGCGGCGCGGAAGCTCAAGGCGCAGGTGCAGGAGGCCGTTGCGGCCGAGTGGGGCGTGAAGCCGCGCGAGGTGCTGCTGGCCGGGGGGCTGGCGGTGCGGGCCGGCGATACGGGCACGAGCATGCCGGTGCGGGACGCCTTCAACCTGGCGGAGTCCGCGGTCGGCACTCTGGGCGCGACGGGGTGGTACAACACGCCCAAGGATGTTCATGGGGACTACAGGGGTGCGACGATCGGCGCTTCTCCCGCGTTCTCGTTCACTGCGCACGTGGCCGAGGTGGAGGTGGATGTGGAGACGGGGTTCGTCACGGTCGACAGGATCTGGATTGCGCACGACTGCGGACGGGCGCTGAACCCGGTGCTGGTCGCCGGGCAGATGGAGGGCTCGGCGTACATGGGCTTCGCCGAGGCGCTCATGGAGGAACAGATCTTCAAGTCGGAGGACCAGGGACGCGTGGGCCTGCACAACGCGCCCTCGCTGCTGGACTACCGGATCCCGACGAGCCTGGACACGCCAGCACTGGAGTCGCTGATCGTCGAGTCGATCGACCCGGAGGGCCCCTACGGCGCCAAGGAGGCCGGGGAAGGGCCGCTGCATCCGTCCATTCCCGCCATTGCCAACGCCATATACGACGCGGTAGGCGTGCGCATGGACTCGCTGCCGTTCTCGCCGCCTCGCGTCTGGCGGGCGCTGCGATCGGTGGGGCGATGAGGGGCGGGTCCGGAACCGGCCGTCACACGCTGTGGCTCCGGTGTGCGGCCGCAGCCGTCCCGCTCGTGGCCGTCCTCGGTGCGGAGGCATGCGAGAGCCGCCCCGCCTCCGGTACGGACCGCGACTGGGAGATCGCGCGCGATCATTTCGAGTGGGCGGTCGCGCAGCGGCCCGAAACCTTCCCCCGCTTCGGCGACCTCCTCGCGCGCATCGGCGAACGTTTCGTCGGGACGCCCTACGAGCCGCACACGCTGGAAGTCCCCGGACCCGAACGGCTCGTCGTCAACCTGCAGGCGCTCGACTGCGTGACCTTCGTCGAGACTGCCCTGGTGCTCGCGCGGTTGGCATGGAGCGGCACGGCGGACGACGCCTTCGCGACCGCGTACCGGGACGAACTCACGCAAGTCCGCTACCGCGGCGGGGTGCTGGACGGCTATCCCAGCCGCCTCCACTACTTCAGCGAGTGGATCGCGGACAACGAGACCGCTGGCCTGGTGACCGCACTGTCGCGGGAGCTCGGCGGCGTTGCGGACAGCTCGGCCATCGATTTCATGTCCACCCACCCTGAAGCATACAGGCAACTCGCCGATGCGGATGTCGTGGCCGAAGTCATCCATGCGGAGAAGCGAATCAGCGCCACGGCGCGCTACTACATACCGCAAGAGGAGATTGCGGCGAAGGCTTACCTCATCCGTGACGGCGACGTCATTGCCGCCACCAGCACGGTCGCCGGGCTGGACATCGCTCACACCGGAATCGCACTCTGGCGGGACGGCGAGCTTAGGCTCCTCCATGCGCCCCTGGTGGGTTCGCACGTGCAGATCAGCGAGGAGACGCTGGCCGAGCGGATCAAGCGGATCGGTGGCCAGGACGGGATCATGGTCGCGCGGCCGCTCGCGCCCGAGGGACGGCACGCACGCCGCTGACGATGCTCCGCCTTCCGCCCTTCCGTTATCACCGGCCCCGCAAGGTGCAGGAGGCCGTCGCCATGCTGGCCGAGTTCGGCACGGACGCGATGCCCATTGCGGGCGGCACCGACCTGATGCCCAACATGAAGCATCGGCTCTTCACGCCGGCGCATGTGGTGGCGCTCAAGGGCATTCGCGCCATGCGCGGGATCGAGGTAGTGGAGGGTCCCGGCGCCGGGACGGGCACCCGCGCGCCGGGGACGGGCACGGCCCTGCGCATCGGCGCGCTCGAGACCCTTGCCGACGTCGCCGCCAACCCGCTCGTCCGACATCACTTTCCCGGTCTGGCGGCTGCAGCGGGCCTGGTAGCAGGTCCCCAACTGCGCAACATGGGCACGATCGGCGGCAACGTCTGCCTCGACACGCGGTGCACCTACTACAACCAGACGCGGTTCTGGCGAAGCGCGCTCGGATACTGTCTCAAGAAGGATGGGACCGTTTGCCACGTAACCGGGGTTGGCAAGAAGTGCGTGGCCGCCCATTCGGCTGACACGCCACCCAATCTCATCGCACTTGGGGCCAACCTCACCCTGGCGGGCCCGCATGGCGAAAGGGTCATGGACGCTTCAGACTTCTTCGTGACCGATGGCATCTGGAACACCCGCCGGGCGCCCGACGAAATCGTGACCGGAGTCACCATTCCCATTGCGCGGAACCGCCGCAGCGCATACGGCAAGCTGCGCCAGCGCAATTCGATCGACTTCCCACTCCTCTCGGTGGCGGTCGTGGGCGACTTCGGGGAAACGGGAACCGTGAAGCGACTGACCGGCGTCGTATCCGCTCTCGGAGCGCGGCCGCGGGTGCTGGCTGGCTGGTCGGACCTGGCGGTCGGGGGCCAGCTCGACGGCGCGACGATCGACGCGTTGGCGGCGCGGGCCCACGCGCAGTGCCGGCCCCTGGACAACCTGATCGTGGATGCCGAATGGCGGCGGGCAATGGTTCCCGTGTACGTCCGGCGGGCGCTGGAGGAGTTGACCGTGTCATG
The DNA here is from genome assembly GCA_028874905.1 of Gemmatimonadota bacterium. GTDB lineage: Bacteria > Gemmatimonadota > Gemmatimonadetes > Longimicrobiales > Gaopeijiaceae > Bin94. Next base: position 32,031 of record JAPPGZ010000081.1, on the reverse strand, counting down.
AAGCGTGAACGCGCAGCATACCGTGAGCGAACCTGGGCCCCGGCCTGGGTGTGGGTTCTGGTCTGGGGTGCGTGCCTGGCTGCGGTCGGTGCGACGGTCTACGGGGCGGGGCGCGAACCCATGTCGACGATGGCGCTGGTCCTGACTGTAGGGGCCGTGCTGCTCTTCCCCCTCCTCATGAGCGCTCTCTTCCTGTGTCTCGATGTGGAGGTCCGTAACGACCACCTCTTCATCGCCTTCGGACCGCTCCACCTCGTGCGCAAGCGGATCGCGTACCGGAACATGGAGTCGGCAGAGGCGGTCACGTACCGTCCGATCCGCGAGTTTGGCGGATGGGGGATTCGCCCGACGGGACGGAAGACCGCGTGGACCATACGAGGCAACAGGGCCGTCCGCGTCGTGCTGCGCAGCGGCAAGCAGGTCTATGTGGGGTCGCGTTTCCCGCAACGGCTGGCGGGTCGAATCGCGCCGCGCCTGGAGGTTCGCAGATCGTCTGGCTAAGCCAGGCCAAGCCAAGCCAAGTCGGGCTCGGCTAGGCCCGCTCCAGGACCATCGCGAAGCCCATTCCGCCTGCTGCGCACACGGTCACCATGCCGAACTGGCCGTCTCGCCGCTTCAACTCGTTGAGGAGCGTCACGGTCAACCGCCCGCCCGTGGCGCCGAACGGGTGACCGATCGCGATCGAGCCGCCCATCACGTTGATCGCCTCCGGGTCGGGATGGCCCAGTCGGCCGGAGCGGCCGAGTTCGTCGCGGCCGAAGGCGTCGGAGTCCCAGGCCTGCAGGTTCGACAGTACTTGGGCGGCGAACGCCTCGTGCATCTCCAGCAGGTCGATATCGGCCATGGTGATCCCGGCGCGCTCGAGGGCGATGGGAGCGGCGTAGGCAGGTCCCTGGAGGAGTTGCGCGCCGGGATCGAGGGCCGTGAACGCGTAGCTGCGCACATGCCCCAGCGGTTCCAGCTGCAACTCATGCGCGCGTGTCGGCGCCATCAGCATCACGGCGGACGCCCCGTCGGTCAGCGGCGACGAGCTGCCCGCAGTCACGGATCCGAATCGCCGGTCGAATACGGGACGGAGTCCGGACAGCGCCCCCATCGAGGTGTCCGGTCGGATGCCGTTGTCGCGTTCCACGATGTCCGCGTAGCGCGGGGGTACGTAGACCGGGGCGATTTCCGCTGCGAGCCGCCCGTCCTCGGTGCCGGCGTGCGCCTTGCGGTGCGACCCCAGCGCCCATCGGTCCTGATCCTCGCGCGAAATCCCGTTCTCCTTGGCCATGCGCTCGGCCGCCGCGCCCATGGTCTCGCCGGTCGAGTATTCGGCGATCGCCGGGGCGACCGGTACGAGGTCGCGCGGGCGGAGTGCGGTGAACGCGCGAAGCCGCGCACCGAGGCTCCTCGCCTTCGAGGCCGACACCAGCGTTCTGGCGAGGCGGTCGGACGCCAGGATGGGGACCCGCGACAGGCACTCGGCCCCGCCGGCCACGACGACATCGGCCACGCCTGCCTCGATCAGGTTCACCCCGTCGGTGATCGCCTGGTTGGCCGACGCGCATGCCCGCGAAACGGTCGTGGCCGGAACGTCCTTCGGCAGCGTGGCCAGCCCGACTTCGCGCGCGATGTTGGGTGCTTGAGGGTCATGGACGACCGTGCCGTAGATCAGCTGGTCGACCAGGTCCGGCGGAACCGGGGTACGAGCCAGGAGTTCCGTCACCGCGTGGCGACCCAGTTCGATTGCCGTCATGCGCGCGAAGTGGGTGCCTGCCCTGGTGAACGGGGTGCGGCAGCCGGAAACGATGGCAGTCTTCATTGGTGACCTCGACCCACGTCTGTTTACTTTACCACCTTCGCAGGGGTGCCGTACTCACGGGTGCGGACCGTGCGACGCCAGACAGATCCTGCGCCACCACCGGACACACCGATGCAAGCCGTCGAATTCAAGGTAACGATCCCCGGGTTCATCCTCGCCCGGAGCCTGGGCCGTGTCAGTGACGCCTTCGTCTACGGCGGTCCCTCCGGCGTGCGCCTGGTGGATCGATCGGTGCCGGCAGTGCCGGGTGACGACTGGGTCCCGATCGATGTCGAGCTGTGCGGGATCTGCGGCAGCGACCTGGGGAACATCTCCTTCAAGTCCAGCCCGGCGATGGAGCCTTTCGGGTCGTTCCCCGCGGTGCTCGGGCACGAGATCCTGGGACGCGTGGCGGAAGTGGGATCCGGGGTGTTGAATCTGGAGGTCGGCCAGCGTGTTGTCGTGGACCCCATGCTGCATTGCGAGGCCCGTGGTTGGGAGGAGGACTCCTGGTGCCCGTCGTGCGCGGCGGGGCGTCATTCCACCTGCGAACAGTCGGGAGACGAAGGACCCTTGCAGGTGACCCCGGGCGGCCTGGCTCCGGGGCTGACCATCGGGTACCATCGCGACCTGCCCGGCGGCTGGGGCGAGCAGCTGATCGCGCACAAGCGGCAGGTCTTCCCGGTGCCGGACGGCGTGTCGGACCGGGTCGCCGTACTCGCCGAACCCTTCTCGATCGGAGTGCATGCCGTGTTGCGAAGCGGTGGATTGCAGTCCCGCGGGCCGGTTCTGGTGATCGGGAGCGGTACGATCGCGTTCGCAGCCATCTGGTCGCTGCGCACTCTGGGCTATACCGGCCATCTCGTGGCGCAAGCGAAGCGGCCGCACGAGGTCGCGCTGGCCAGGGCGCTGGGCGCCGACGAGGTCGTTACGCCGGGAGACGAGGCGCGCCAGGCGCTGGTCGAAACCGGGGCGAGCGCCTACATGCCGGTCATCGGGGACGAAGTCTATGCGGGCGGCGGTTTTCCCCTGGTGTTCGACTGCGTCGGGTCCCGGTCGAGCATGATGCAGTCGCTGCGCTACGCGTCGGCGCGGGGTCGGGTCGTGCTTCTCGGGTGTGCGGGCCAGCTGCGCAAGCTGGATCTGACGTCCCTGTGGGCGAAGGAACTTCGGGTTCTGGGCTACGTCGGGTACGGTGCCGAGGAGTGGAAGGGACGTCGGCCTCACACCTTCGAGGTGACGCTGGAGCGCATGGCGGCGGACCTGGCTGCGGGCAACACGGCGCTGGACGGTCTGGTCACCCACGTCTTCCCGCTGGCCCAGTACCGCGACGCGTTGCGCGCCGCCTACGACCACCGCCGCAGCAAGGCGGTCAAGGTGGTGCTGCAGCCGTAGCACCGCGTGGGCATCCGGGCTATTCGAGTGCCGCGGCCGTGCCCCGCTCCCTCGTCAACACCACCCGCGCGTCGATCGGGACCACGCGGTCTTCGTAGACGAACAGCGGGTTGACCTCGGCTTCGGCGACGTCGCCCCATTGGAGCAGACTCTGCGCGATCGCGCTCGCCGCGGACACGATGGGCCCTGTGCGGACGGCGGGCCGGCCTCGCGTGCCGGCCAGCAACGCGTTCGCCTTCAGCTCCGAGAGCATTGACGCGATCTCGGCATCGTCCACGGGCAGCACGCGGTGAGCGACATCGCGAAACACCTCGACCCAGACCCCGCCGGCGCCGATGGTGAGGACCGGACCCAGTTGGCTGTCCCGATAGGCTCCGATCAGGAATTCGGCGATGGGGTTGGACAGCATGGGCGACGCCAGCGCCGCGTACCGCTCCGTGGGAAGGCCTCGCACGCGCGCATAGCTGCGGGCACTGGCCACGATTCTCTCGAAGGCGGTGCGGGCTTCTTCCGGAGTGAGGATGTCGAGGACGACCCCTCGCGCGTCCGACTTGTGGGTGATGTGCTTCGAGAGAAGCTTGAGCGCGACGCTGTGGGGGGCTCGAACAGCCTTTTCGGCCGCTTCTTCCCCGGAGCGGATGATTTCGGCCGGTTCGAAGGCGAGCCCGCAGTCGCCCAGCACATCCCGGGCCTCGAGTTCCGACAGGGTGGTCCGTCCCTCTGAACGTGCGGCGATGATCGAATGATGATCGGTCGGTGCCATGAATAAAGATTTGGCTGCGACCCGCGGCGAGTCCGCGAAGGGGTCGGCGGGGTCCTGGCGAGACTCGGCCCGCGCCCGCCTGTCGCCCCGGCGCTGCAACTCCGCAACCGCGCGGCACGCGACCTCGAGGGACTCGATCACGGGGACGCCCACCCGGCGCAGCGCGTCCAACGGCGCGCTTTCCATTGCGGTGTAGAGGGACTGCACGATCAGCCCCTTGCCCGCGGCACGCATCGTTGCGGCCATGTCGTCCGCCGCCGCGGTCTCGACCCTGGCAAGCTGGTCTGAAAAGCGGATTCCGTAGCCGCCGAAGAGCCCCACGACAAGTGCCACACCGACCGCAGGGTCGGCGGCGAGCGCCTTCAGAGCACGCGGAAAGACGCCGGGATCCGAGTCCGCCGCACCCGCCACGTCCACCGGATTCCGCACGGCCGCGGCCGGTCCGAGGCGGCCTCTCAGCGTCGACATGGTAGCCTCGCCGAGTTCGGCCAGGGGTGCGCCCAGTTCGGTAAGGAAGTCGACGGCCAGCGTGTTCTGTCCGCCGCCGTCGGAGAGGATGGCAATCCCGCCGCCCGCCGGACCGGGCACTTGGGAGACCAGGGTTTCGGCGATATGGGACAGCTCATCGGTGCGCACGACCTCGACCACTCCGGCCTGCGCGAGGCCGGCACGGAGGCGGTCGTAGGGTCCGGCCACGGCTCCGGTGTGGGAGGTCGCCGCCTCGGCGCCGAGGGCGGTGCGTCCCGACTTGACCACGACCACCGGCTTGTGGCGTGTCACCGCCCTGGCCGCGCTCAACAGGGCCCGACCGTCCTTGCACCCCTCGACGTGGGCGATCACGCCGGTTGTCCCGTCATGCCCGCCGAGGAACTCGAGGACCTCGCCGAAGCCGACGTCGACCTCATTCCCGAGGCCGCAGCAGATGGAGATACCGAGCGTGGAGCGCCGGGTGATCTCGTTCATGAGCCCCAGGGCGATGTTTCCCGACTGGACGAGCAGGCCGATTCCCCCCGGCCGCACGCCCCGCGCCCCGATCAGGTTGACGCCGCGGAGCAGGTTGAGGAGCCCCGAGGTATTGGGCCCGACCACGCGGACACCACTGTTGCGCCCAGCCGCCGCCAACTCGGCCTCCAGCCGCGCCCCTTCGGGCCCCGACTCGCCGAATCCCACGGCCAGTACCACAGCGCCGCCGACTCCCCTTTCGCCACAGGCACGAACCAGTCCGGGTGCGGTCGCGGCCGGCGTGCACAGCACTGCGAGATCGACCGCCTCCGGAAGCTCGTCCAGGGAGCGCAGCAGCGTGTGTCCCAGTAGCGTTCCGCCCGCCGGGTTGACCGCGTAGACCTTGCCCGCGTAGCCCGATTTACCCAGCGCGCGGAGGATCTGGTGCCCGCGCTTCCCCGGGTCGGTGCTGGCACCCACGACCACGATCGAGCGCGGCTCGAAGATGCGGGCGAGCGTCATCTTCCCGTGAAGTCGGGTCTTCGGCCGGCATGGAATGCGGCCAGCCCCTCGGTCCAGTCCTCGGTATCGAAGATGGCTTCGAGAACTTCGCGTTCGCGTTGCAACGCCTCTTCTCGGGAGATCTCCGGCGCGGCACCCATCAGGCGCTTCGCTGCGGCGAGGGGGATCGGTGCCCGCCGAGCAAGCCGCTCCGCCCAGCGCGTGGCCACGGGCAGGACGTCCGCCGGGGGCACGGCGCGGTTCACGACGCCCATGGCGGCCGCCTCGGCTCCCGAGAAGAAATCACCCATGTAGATGATTTCGCGGGCCTTGAGCACCCCCACCCTCTGGGCCAGGGTATACACGGCGCCGCCGCCCACGAAGGTGCCGAGCGCGACTTCGGGGAGCCGCAGTCTGGCATCGTCGGCCACCACGGCGAGATCCGCGGAGAGCGCAATCTCAAGCCCCGCACCGATCGCGTGTCCGTTCACGGCCGCGACGACCGGGGTGCCGATCGTCTGGATCAGGTGGTTTGCCCGCTGTCCGGCCTGGATGTAGCGCGCCCGCTCTTCCGGGGACGGCGGTGTGTCGCGATGCTCCTTGAGGTCGGCACCGGCAGAAAAGGCGCGACCCGTGCCGGTCAGGATCACGCAGCGCACCTCCGGGTCGGCCGCGGCGGACTCCAGTCCCGCGACCAACTGCTCATAGAGTGGCATGCTCACCGCGTTGAGGCGGTGCGGACGGTTGAGCGCGAGGGTGAGAAGGCGTCCGTCGCGGCTCGTGATGACTTCGCGACCGCGGTGCTGCCCGCCGCCGCTATCCTGCATCGAACGGCCTGCCGCCCCGCACCAGCGCACGCCCCGGAAGTGCCATGGTGGCCTCGCCGTCCCGGACGGCGAAGGTCCCGTTGACGAGCACGTGCACGGTCCCGCGAGAGTATTGGTGGGGGTTCTCGTACGTCGCCATGTCGTCGACGGCGTTCAGGTCCAGGACCGTGATGTCGGCTGCATATCCCTCGCGCAAGTAGCCGCGGTCGGTCCAGCCGAGAAAATCCGCGGCGAGGCCTGTCATCGAGCGGATCGTGTGGGGAAGCGTGATCAGGCGTTCGTCCAGTACGAGATCGCGGATCTTCTTCGTGAATGACCCGAACGCGCGGGGATGCGTGATCGGACGCGTCGGGCCCGGGTCGCGTCCGTCCGTGCACGTCATCATCCAGTCGAGTTGGGCCAGATAGCGCACGTTTTCAACGTCGTACAGCCCGAGATTCATGACGGCGGCGTTCCCCTCCCGCAGTATGTGCCGTGCCGCGGCGGGCGCTGCCATCCCCCATTCGTCCGCGACATCCTGCAGGGTCCTCCCGTTCAGATCGGGGCGCTGGTCTGCGAAGAGCAACCGCTCGGCACCACCGCGGATCGCGAGCATCTCGCGCGTCTGCCGGTCGATGACGGCGACCGTGTCAGGATCGTCGAAACGGCGAACCATGTCCGTATCGCCGCCCACGGCGGCCCAGCCCGGGATCGTATAGGAGCGCAGATTGGACTGCGTGGCGGTATACGAATGGTGGGCGCCCGCGACCTCGACGCCCCGCGCCCGGGCGGCCTCGATGAGTGCGGCGCCCTCGGGGGCCCGTCCGTAGTTGTGTGCGCCCTGCGCGTTGAAGTGGCTGAAGATGACCTTCGTGCCCGCCTCTTCACCGATGCGAATCCCTTCCGCGATCGACTCCAGGTAGCCGAATGGAGGATACGCCGCCCCGAGGTCCCGGTCGTGCGTGTCGTAGATCGCGCCCTCGTACGCGGCCGCGACCCGGTTCAGCTCGATCACCTCTTCCGTATCAGCGTAGTTTCCCGGCAGATAGAAGAGTCCCGTGGAAAGGCCCAGGGCGCCTTCCTCCATTCCCTGGCGAACCAGAGCGCGCATCTCGTCGAGTTCCTCGGCGGTCGGTGCACGGTCCTCCATCCCCATCACCCACGCCCGCACCGAGTTGTGCCCCACGAAAAGGAACGCGTTCACGCCGATCCCGTCCCCCTCCCAGGCGGCCAGCTGTGCGGCAACCTCCGCACTGCCACCGCCGTCCAGCCCCAGCGCCACGCTGGTGATCCCCTGAAAGAGAAACGCCCGCGCGTCGCGCCCGTGGTCGCTGTGCAGTTCGGCATGGGAGTGCATATCGATGAATCCGGGGGCCACGACCAGTCCGGCTACATCGAGCGTGTCGGTGGCGGCCAGCCCACGGTCGCTCGCATCGCCCACGAACACGATGCGGTCGCCCGCCACCGCGATGTCCGCATTCACGGCATCGTCGCCGGTCCCGTCGAGCACGGAGCCGCCGGTCAGTAGCAGGTCCGCCTGCGGGCTGCCCGGCGTGCAGGCGACGAGCACGGCGAGCAGAAACGCTGCACTCGGCAGGAATCCCCGGTAGTTCAATTCCCGCCGGTCCGCCGGACGAAGAAGACGCCCTCGTCCATCGAGGTGACGGCGATCAGGCTGCTGGCGAAGAACGGGTAATTCGACCACGACCCGTTTGTGCCCGCAACGTCCCCGCCGTTCGGTTCGGTGTCGAAGAACGCGATCTCCCGGGGGTTCTCTCGGTCGGCGATGTTGAGTACCCGGAGGCCGACCCTGTAGTTGGACTGGTACATCAGGTCGCCGACGACGTACAGGTTATGATCCGTCGCCTGGGTTTCGCTCAGGAACTCCTTCGCCACAATGGGGTCTTCGAGATCCGTCACATCCCAGACGAGCGTCCGGGTAGCACCCTGCGACGCGAATTCGTCGAACTCGTCGTTCATGTAGAAGTACTCGTGAGCCTCATCGATCCATCCCTGGTGCGTATAGCCGACCGCGGGATAGGACACGGACGCCAGCGCGAAGGGCTCCTGCTTGTCCGTGACGTCGGCAATGCTGAGACCCGTCTCGTTGGATCCGAAGCAGACCTCGCGACCACGGTGCTCGGCATCAGGGCCGCGGTACACGATGCACATCGCGTCATGAGTGTAGCCGGTCCCCTTGTAGCCCGTGGTGGTGTCCGCGAAGCACCCTGCGAATTGCGGGTCGGCGGGCATGCGGATGTCGATCATGTGCAAGCCGCCCCCGCATGTGTCCCCGCCGCCATTCCCCCCGACAGAGTAGGCGAATCCGGTCTCCTCGTTGATCACGATGTTGTGGGCACTGTGGATTCTGTCATAGGTCACGGTGGGCGTGAAGGTCACGGGCGGCTCGGTCACCGAGCGGAGTTCGGTCAGGTCAAAGACCTGCATCCCGTGTTCACCCGCACCGTCGGCGACGATAAAGGCATGGTCGCGGTACACCTTGATATCTCGCCAGATGCTCTTGGCGGCACCTTCCGACAGGGGCAGAATGCCGGTGTAGACGGGAAAACGCGGGTCCTTGAGATTGACGAAGGATGTGCCGCCCGAGTGGCCGACCAGCGCCCACTCCGTCCGGGTGAGGCGGTCGTTCCAGCCCCAGATGTCGTTGACGAGGCCTTCCTCCGCGGCGATCTGATCCTTCCGGAGCCGCGACACGAGGTCGACGCGCGAGCAGGAAAAGTCTCGCGCCTTGCCGTCCTCACATCGTGCTCCGCTCCCGGGTGGCGTAACGGTCGTCGTATCGACGGGAGGCGGTGTCACGGTGCCGGAATCGTCGCCGGAACACGATGCGCCAAGGCACACGCTGATCACCACCGCCGGAACGATGCTGGCAAGTCTCATATTGCAGGATAATGAAGCCCCGCAAATACGCGCAACGCGCCATGGCCGTGCCCCGGGAGCCGGTTGGGGTGACTACCGGCGTGCTCTGCGGTGGAGTCCGCGGCCCGCGCAGCGCTAGGGGTGTCGCAGGTCCACGACGAGACGTGGCTCGCCCAGCGTTTCCATGATCCGGTATTCGACCTCGCCGGTCGTGCCGAGAATCCATCGCACGCGATCGCCCTCGTCGCAGGTCTGCATCGCCGCCGCCAGCGCGGGGAAGTCCACGGTGCGGCTCTGATCCGTCACGATGGCACCGCCGTCCCGATTTGCACGGGCGCCGGCGAACTCCACCGCGAGGTGGGCGGGAGCCTCGGTGGCCGCGGCGGTGCCGTCGCACCCGCCACCCGCCTCGGTCCCAAGGGCCAGCCGGAATCCCGGGATGTGCGACTCGAAGGTGAAGATCACACGGTCGTAGCCATCCGAGCTCTGGGTGCTCACGTCCATGAGTGTCGCGGGATCCCGATCGGGGGTGGCGTCCTTCGACACGATGTTGCGTCCCCACGGCGTGTTGAGGCTGACCTGGGACGGGTCCAGATCGCCGTAGTCGACTTCGGTCAGTTCGTCACGGGGATTGTCGGTGGAGATGAACGGGTCCGGCGTCGGCGCCTCTTCCGTCCGGTCTCCGCAAGCCGTCGCGAGAAGGATGGCTGCGGGCGCCACCAGGCACCACCTGCTGATATGCGATCGATTAGACAAGGCGGCGGGTCCTTTCTGTCCGATGTTCTGCCGGTGCGGGGCGTGTGCGCCATCGCACGTCGCTCGACAACTCATTCCTAAGGTAGCAGGTCAGCCGAGGAGGACGTTTCGGGCGGTGCGGACGCCTTCGGCGAGTTGCTCCACCTCTTCGACAGTGTTGTAGAGGTAAAAAGATGCCCGCGTGGTTGCCGACACCTGAAAGCGGTCCACCACCAGTTGGGCACAATGGTGACCGGCCCGCACCGCGATTCCCTGGGCGTCCAGAATGGTGGCGACGTCCTGAGCCGAGGTCCCGTCGATCACGAACGGCACCACTCCGGCCCGCTCCTCCAGGGCGCCGGGTCCGAAGATGCGCAGTCCCTCCACATCGGCGAGGAGACTGATTGCGCGGCGGGTGAGCGACTTTTCGTGCTCATGGATGGCTGCCCGGTCCACGCCGTCAAGGTAGTCCGCCGCGGCAGCCATCCCCACGGCGCCGGCGATGTTGGGCGTACCGGCCTCGAATTTGTGGGGCACCTCGGCCCACGTGCTGTGATCCCGGTAGACGTGTTCGATCATCTCGCCGCCTCCCTGATACGGGGGCATCTCCTCAAGCAGCTGCCGGTTGCCCCACAACGCTCCCATTCCCGTCGGGCCGCACATCTTGTGTCCCGAGAACGCGTAGAAGTCGCAGCCCAGGGACTGCACGTCGACGGCCAGGTGAGGAGCTCCCTGTGCGCCGTCCAGGACGAGGACGGCGTCACTCCGACCGCGCACGAGTCTCCCGATTTCCCGAACCGGGTTGATGGTGCCCAACGCGTTGGAGACGTGCGGCAACGCAACGACCCTCGTGCGCGCGCCAAGCATATCGCGAAGCTGGTCCAGGTCGAGGCGGCCCGCGTCGGTCAGCTCGACGAAACGCAGTTTCGCGCCGTTGCGCTCCGCGAGCAGTTGCCACGGCACGAGGTTCGAATGGTGCTCCATGGCGGAAACGATGATCTCGTCGCCGTGTCCGACTCGCGCCTGTCCGATGGAGAACGCGACCAGGTTGAGGGCCTCGCTTGTTCCGCGCGTCCAGACGATCTCGTGGGCGTCGGCGGCGTTGACCCACCGGGCGACCCGGGCGCGGCTGTCCTCGTATGCCTCTGTCGCCCTGCGCGCAAGTTCGTGCACGCCGCGGTGGACGTTGGCGTGATCCCGCAGGTAGTACGTGCGGATCGCGTCGATGACCTGCAGAGGCTTCTGCGACGACGCTGCACTGTCCAGGTAGACGAGGGGCCGCCCATCGACCGTCTGGTCCAGGATTGGAAAGTCCTCGCGGATCCTGGCAACGTCGAGTCGCGAACCCGTCACGGCACTCGCGGGTCTGCCCATCCGCGTGGAACGGCGGAACGGTCAGTCCAACCGTATGAAGACCTCGCCACCCTGCACTTCCACCGGAAAGGTTCGCACCGGGACCACCGCCGGCAGCTGCGTGGCGCGGCCGGTGCATACGTCGAATCGGGCGCCATGAAAGGCACACTCCAGCTCCCCGTCCTCCAGTTCGCCGGCTGACAACGGGTAGTCCTGGTGGGAGCACCGATCTTCCAGCGCGTAGATGTCACCGTCCAGATTGACGAGTACCACGGGACCGACATCGGTTGCCACGGCCCTGAGCGTGTCCGGCGGTATTTCGTCGGCTGACGCCACGCGCACGCGGGACGACGGCGGGCCGGCGGCCCGCGGCCTAGACATTGCGGAGTTTCGCCACAATCGCATTCGTCACCTTCTCCACCACACCGCCCATAGGCAACCGTGCCAGGACCTCGCCGAGGAAGCCCAGGACAACCAGCCGCTCGGCCTTCCCCCGCGTCAGCCCGCGGCTCATCAGATAGAATAGCGCTTCGGCGTCGAGTTGGCCGACCGTGGCCCCGTGGGAACAGCGGACGTCGTCGGCCTCGATCTCCAGGTTCGGCAACGACGTCGCGATCGCGTCGTCGGAGAGGATCAGATTCCGGTTGGTCTGGTAGGCGTCGGTGCCCTGGGCACCTTCATGGACGCGGATGATGCCCCGGAAAACCCCGCGGGCCGAACCGTCCAGGGCTCCCTTGTAGAGCAGATCGCTGTGTGCGCTGGGCGACACGTGATCCTGGCTGGTGTTGAAGTCGAAGTGCTGCTCGGTGTCGCCGAAATAGAGACCGAGCATGTCGCTGTTGGCCCCCGGGCCGAGGAGGCGTGCGTTGAGATCCACTCGTCCGACCGAACCTCCGAGAGCGACATTGAGCGTGTCCAGCGTGGAGTCTCTCTCGGCGAGGGTGCGCTGGTTGGCAAGGTAGAAGCCGCCATGTCCGAGGCGCTGGAGTGAAACGTACTGCACCTGCGCGCCGCCCCTTGCGAAGACCTCGACTGCGCTATTGACAAGCGTCGTCCTGTCGAAGTCTGGCGAGAGGATCTCCTCGACGAACGAAAGCCGGCTCGACGTCTCCGCGACGATGAGAATGCGGGTGAAGGTCGCGTTGCCCGGTCGCGATACCCAGCGGCTGAGCCGAATGGGACGCTCGACGTGGACGCCGCGGGGAATCCGCAGGAACACCCCGTCGCTCCACAGTGCGGCATTGAGCGCGGGGAACTTGCCGTCCGAAGCCGGGACGGCCTCGGTGGCGAGAAGCCTCTGGATGTCACCGTCACCCTGACGAGCCGCGTCTCTGAGCGATGCCAGCTCGACGCCCTGGCGGGCGAGCGATTCGTCCAGCTCCACCGACACCACCTTGCCGTCGACCTCCACGATGCGACCGGCGCCGTCCCGATCCTGGTCCATCGTTTGGCGCAATGCGTCGGGCAGCACGGTCCCGGCCCCGGCACCGGGCCCGCGGTCCCCGTCCGCAACGACGAGTTCATCCAGCCGCAGCTTGCGGGCAAGGTCCGTATACCGCCATTCCTCGGAGCGCGTCGAGGGCATGGGCGTGGCCTGGTAGATCGACCACGCTTCGTCGCGCCGGGCCCTGAGCCACGGCGGATCCGTGGTCGCCGTCTCGACCACGGCCGCCCGCCCTATGACCGGGGCCGTCCGTTTGTGCACGGCAGCGGCCTGGCTCACCCGACGCTCCCTTCCATCTCCATCTCGATCAGCCGATTCAACTCGACCGCGTATTCGAGCGGCAACTCCTTCGCGATGGGCTCGATGAAGCCGCGTACGATCAGTGCCATGGCTTCGGCCTCGTCCATCCCGCGGCTCATCAGGTAGAAGAGCTGCTCGTCACCGACCTTCGACACCGTGGCCTCGTGGCCCACCGTCGCCGACTTCTCGTCGATCTCGATGTACGGGAAGGTGTCGGTGCGGGATGTCTCGTTGATCAGGAGCGCGTCGCACTCCACGTTCGAGCGGGCGTTCGCGGCCCCGTCGTAGACCTTGCACAGTCCGCGGTACGAGGAGCGTCCCGTCCCCTTCGAGATCGACTTCGACACGATGCTGGACGATGTGTTCGGTGCCACGTGGATCACCTTGCCACCGGTGTCCTGATGCTGGCCGTCCCCGGCGTACGCGATCGAGAGAATCTCGCCGTGCGCGCGCTCGCCCATCAGGTAGCACGACGGGTACTTCATGGTCAGCTTCGACCCGAGGTTGCCGTCAAGCCACTCCATGTGCGCGCCCTGGTTAACCAGCGCCCGCTGGGTCACCAGGTTGTACATGTTGTTCGACCAGTTCTGAATCGTCGTGTAGCGGAAATAGGCGTTACGGTTGACGACAATCTCGATCACGCCCGAGTGGAAGGAGTCGGTCGAGTATACGGGCGCGGTACACCCCTCGATGTAGTGCGCGCGTGATCCCTCGTCGGCGATGATGAGCGTGCGCTCGAACTGCCCCAGCCGCTCCTGGTTGACCCGGAAGTACGCCTGCAGCGGGGTTTCCAGTTCCACCCCGCGCGGGATGTACACGAAGGACCCGCCGGACCACACCGCGGAGTTGAGCGCCGCGAACTTGTTGTCGGCGGCCGGGATCACCGTCCCGAAGTGCTTTCTGAACAGCTCGGGATGGTTCTTCAGACCGTCTTCGATCGAGTCGAAGATGACGCCCTTCGCTTCCCACTCCTCTTTCAGCGAGTGGTACACCATCTCGGAGTCATACTGGGCTCCAACGCCCGCCAGGATCTTCCGCTCGGCCTCGGGAATGCCCAGGCGCTCGAAAGTCTCCTTGATGCTCTCTGGAACGTCGTCCCAGGACCGTTCCATCTGCTCCTGGGGCTTCACGTAGAAGTACGTCTGTCTCAGCGTGTCCTCGAGCTCGGACAGGTCGCCCCCCCACTTGGGCATCGGCTTCGATTCGTAGATTCGAAGCGCTTTCAGGCGGCGCTTGAGCATCCACTCAGGTTCGTCCTTGCGTGCGGAAATCTGCTCTACGATTTCAGCATCGAGCCCGGGCCGCGTGCGGAAGACCGGCTCCGAATCCGTAACGAAACCAAACTTGTAGTCGTCCAGTCCCAGTCCCTGGATGACCTCGTTGCTAGGCATCTGACTCCTCCTTGTGCCCCTTGAACCGCCGGGTCCGGCAATTGCCGAACGCGCCGCGATCAGGCCGCGTGGGCCTTCCTGTATTCCTCGTAGCCACGGGCCTCCAACTCCAGCGCGACCTCCGGGCCGCCCGATTCCACGATCCTGCCGTCCACCATGACGTGTACCACATCGGGGCTGATATGGTTCAGGATGCGCTGGTAATGCGTAATCAGCAGCACGGATTTGCCCGGGCTTTCCCGTTTCAGGGTGTTGACCCCGTTGGCGACGATCTTGAGCGCGTCGATGTCCAGGCCGGAGTCCGTCTCGTCCATGACCGCCAGAGACGGCTTCAGGACCGCCATCTGCAGAATCTCGTTGCGCTTCTTCTCGCCCCCGCTGAAACCGTCGTTCACGGGTCGCTGCGCGAACGAGGGGTCCATCTCCAGCAGCTCCATCCGGTCCATGAGCAACTCCTGGAAGTCGAAGAGATCCAGCTCTTCGTCCTCCTCCAGCCGGGCCCGGAGGGCGGTCCGCAGGAAGTTGGCGATGGACACGCCGGGAATCTCGACGGGGTATTGGAACGCCATGAACACGCCGGCCTGGGCGCGCTCATCCGGTTCCATGTCGAGCAGGTCCTCGCCGCCGAAGTACACCGATCCACCGGTGGGCTCATAGGCCGGATGACCGGCGATCACCTTGGCCAGCGTGCTCTTGCCGGATCCGTTCGGGCCCATGATTGCGTGGATTTCTCCCGGCTTGATGGTGAGGTCCACACCCTTCAGAATCTCGAGATCCTCGTCCGCGACCTTGGCCCTCAGGGCCGCCACGTTGAGAATCGGCGCGTTGTCCATCGAAGGACTCCGTTATCAGTAATAA
Source organism: Gemmatimonadota bacterium (assembly GCA_028874905.1). Classification (GTDB taxonomy): domain Bacteria; phylum Gemmatimonadota; class Gemmatimonadetes; order Longimicrobiales; family Gaopeijiaceae; genus Bin94. The sequence continues at coordinate 16,877 of JAPPGZ010000081.1, read as the reverse complement.
GAATGATTATTGATTGGGGACCAAAAGCTACCGGAGGGCACGGCGCGAGTCAAGTAGATTCCCCACGCGGCAGAACGGTGCTCCAGTTCGCTTAAGATGTTGTAGCACCGTTAGTTACGAGCGCAGCCTAGAATATGGGTCCGGTGATCCAGGTGTCCGATCTCGCCCAGGCCGACTGAAACAGCTCGCGTATTTCAGCCGCCTTTGAATCCAGCCCTTGAGCGCGAAGAGCCGCTTCCAGTCCGAAAAGGGACCAGCCGTTCATGGGGTGGTCCTCCAGCGCGGCGCGGAACACACGTTCCGCTTCCGGATACCGCTCCAGCTCCAGCAGCAGATCGCCGAGCCAGTGGCGGGCGGAGAAGTTCAGCGGCTCGGGCTCGTCATAGCGGAGTCCGTCTTCGCGTGCGATCGCGGCTTCCAGCACCTCGATGGCCCGGTCGGTTTCTCCTTCATGGCGCAGGATCTCGCCTTCCAGAATGCCCGAGACCACACCCAGCAGGTCCGCAGCCGAATGACCCCTGAAGCGCTCACCGTCGGGGGTCTTTTCCGCCGCCCGCCGCACCCTTTCCAGGTAGACCGACGCGCGGCCGGGCTCGTCGTTGCGCAGGTAGGCGTAGCCGCGCGCGAAGTCCCAGAAGCCGCGCTGTATCCCTCCGGTGGGAGGATCGTCCAGCTCCAGGATCTCGTCGAAGCGGCCGAAGCGAAGCATCGTCATGGCCTCGTAGAAGGCGCCTCCCGGCACGATCTTGCCGTAGTCCCGGGCAGCCTGCATGGCGACCGCCCCCTGGCCGTCCATGGACGCGGCGAAGAGGAGCATGTGCAGGTTGTGCGACGGGTATATGGCCCACGCAACATCCTCTTCGGCGCGCTGGTCGGAGTGCCAGGCGGCGAGATTGGAGCGCACCGCGTCGCCCCAGCGTCCGACCCGGTTGTAGGTGTGGGACGGCATGTGCTGAATATGGCTGGCCCCGGGGATCGACGCGCCGAGATAATCCGCGCACGCCTCCGCCTTCTCGGGCTTGATCGTGGGCTCCGTCGCGTGCACGTAGAGATGGCACGCACCCGGGTGTGCGATGTCCATGGCCAGAACGGCCTCGAGGATCCTGTGGATCTTCATCACTGCCGGCTTCCCGATATCCCAGCGCCCGCGCCTCGGTTCCAGCAGCATGAGCGATTCGCCGTAGAGCGTGCCCACGTCCAGATCGTGTGGGAAGTGCTCGTAGACGTCGGCCATCGCCCGCGAGTACAGCGAATCGAGCATCTTCCGCTCGTCGTTGTCGTGCTCCTGCGTGTACCGGATCGCCATGGCATCGATCAGGGCCCTCTCGACATCGTTGGCGTGATCTTCCGCCAGATCCTTTGCCTTCCGGATATTCTCATATGCACGCGGTGCGTCGTCGGGACCCATGGGTCCGTTCAGGTAGGGTCCCCAGGCCCAGGCCTCGCCCCAATAGCACATCGCGCAGTCGGGGTCTTCCCGCTGTGCCTGACGGAACGACCGGGCGGCCCGCAGCGGCGTAAAGGCGTACATCATCTGCACGCCCTGGTCGAAGAACTGCTGCGCACGCATCGAATTGGTCGTGATCGGTCGGGTCAGGGGACCGAGCGCCTCGGAGTAGTACCTGGCCTCTTCGTCGAAGCCGGCCGGGTACTCCACTTCCTGTGCCTCGCCATGCGTCTGTGCCATGGCGAAGAGGGATGCGATCAGTGTGGTCGTGACGATGGCGCGAGGGCGCCGGGTACATTCAGGATCCATCGAGGGCTATCCGTGTGTGCAGGTTGGAATTCGGGACACGGCCCAATCTGAGCGACCGGGCCGACGCCTGCCAGTCCCCCGGGCACCTCGCCGCCTTCACGATTAGAATGTTACGATCCAGATCACCGTATGTGCTTACGTGCACTGGAATCCGACATGGAGGAAGCTTGCTCCCTGACCTGGAACGGGAACTTCTGCGAAAGTGTCAGGCAGGCAACGCTCGATTCTTCGAACCGATCGTCAGGGCGTACGAACGGCCCGGAATGCGGGTGGCTCTGGGGATGATGGGAAATCCGGACGATGCGCGGGACGCGCTGCAGGACGCGTTCGTGAAGGCGTGGAAGTCGCTCCCCCGCTTCGACCTGAAGAGACCGTTCGCGCCGTGGTTCTTTCAGATTCTGAGGAATCAATGCAGGGACGCACTTCGAAGCCGCAAGGTCCGATTCCAGCTGGAGGCACTCGACGAGAGGCTGGAGATGAAGCCGGCCGACCCCGAGTCGGGGCCCGAACGCATGCGTCAGAAGAAGGCTGCGAAGGAGTTGCTCTGGTCTGGACTCGAGCAGCTGAGTGAAGATCACCGCGAGATAATCGTATTGAAGGAAATTGAAGGGTTTCGCTACGGTGAGATCGCCGGGATATTGAACATTCCGGAAGGAACGGTGGCCAGCCGGCTCTTCCACGCGCGGCGGGCGCTGGCGGGGGTGCTGCGGGAGTCACAGGCGGACTACCCGTGAACATGACCATGGAGCACCGGAGGACGTGGTCGCTCCGGAGGCGGACGAGCCTATGAACGCAAACCTGCCCAACGACGTGAGCCATGAGGAGCTCATGCGCTTCCTCGATGGCGAGGTCACACCCGAGGAGAGGGCGCGTATCGAGGGACGGCTGGCGGGGTCGAGCGAGCTGCAACGCGAGTTTGCGATCTTCCGCTCCATGAAACAGGACCTGCAGGACCTGTCTTTCGCCGCCACCGTCGACGACTCGGTGTGGGACCGGATCAGAAACCGGATCACACAGCCGGTGGGATGGGTGCTCGCGCTCGCCGGATTCGTCGCCTGGCTCGGCTACGGTGTCTGGACCTTCGTCAGGTCGCCGTCGGCGATAGTTGTCAAGCTCGCGACCGGGGCCATCGTCATCGGGATACTGGTACTGCTCGCCAACGTGATCTGGGACCGCTACAGGGAATTCGGAACGGACCCGTACCGTCACGTACACCGATGATATTGGCAACGACGGAGGCGGTGGCCGGGCATCGTGTAGTGCGCGCCCTGGGCATGGTGAGGGGCAGTTCCGTGCGCGTGCGCCACATCGGTCGTGACCTCATCGCCAGCCTGCGGAATCTGGCGGGTGGCGAGGTGTACGAATACACCAAGCTGCTGGCCGAGGTGCGGGAGCAGGCGGTGGACCGGATGATCGCCGAAGCCGAGGCGCTGGGCGCGAACGCGATTCTGGCTATCCGCTTTCAGTCCGCCGAGGTGAGCCGGGGTGCCGCCGAAATGATGTGCTACGGCACGGCAGTGAAGTTGGAGCCCGTGGACAATCCCGCGTGAGCACCGGGCTGCTCAGGCCTACGGATTGAGGCGAACGCCCCCTACGGCTGCGCCTTCGAACCCCACACACTCGACCCCGAACTTGCCCAACCGCCCGGCCATCACCCTCGCCGCCTCCGGGTTCGAATCGACCAGAATGTAGTTCCTGCCGTGACGGGCCGCGGCCTCACCCGTCGTCCCGCTGCCCGCAAAGAAGTCCAGCACCGTGTCGCCCGCATTCGAGTGCACCTTCACGATGCGTTCCAGCACCCCCAGGGGCTTCTGCGTGGGATACCCAGTCTTCTCGCCGCCGGTCGGACTCACGATCGTGTGCCACCACACGTCGGTGGGCGTCTTGCCGCGGGCGGCCTTCTCGCGGCCGACCAGGCCCGGGGCCATGTACGGAATCCGGTCCATCTCGTCGAAGTTGAAGGTGTACGCGCCCGGGTCCTTCGCGTACCAGAAGATCGTGTCGTGCTTGGCCGGCCACTTCCGCTTCGAACGCGCGCCGTAGTCGTACGCCCAGATGATCTCGTTCATGAACGACGCGCGGCCGAAGATCTCGTCCAGGAGGATCTTGCAGTAGTGCGCTTCGCGGCAGTCGATGTGGAGGAAGAGCGACCCCGTGGACGCGAGCACCCTGTGCGCCTCGCTAAGCCGCGGTTCGAGAAAGGCGAGGTAGTCGGGGTGGTGGTCGTCGTAGCTGCTGCGGCCCAGGATCGTGGTGCGGTAGCGGGCGCCCTGGAAGCCGGTGCGGTCTCCCTCCTCGTCGCGCTCGACCCGGATGCGCGTTCGCGCCTGCGCCCGCCCGGTATTGAAGGGCGGATCGACGTAGACGAGCTGGACGCTTCCCCCCTCCATCCCCCGCAGCACGGGGAGGTTGTCGGCCAGGATGATCCGCCCCGACGGACCACCCTGGTCGCTCTTCATCAGCTATCCCCGTCGGAGACCGCCCGCTCCTCCTTGGCCTTGCGGACCATTTCGCGCACGTCGGCCAGCAGCTGTTGCGCGTCGTAGACGATTCCGTCCTTGATCGTGTACTTGATGCCGCCCACGCGCTCCACCTCGCCGGTCTCGTCGTTGAGCTTCACGGCGCCGTTGCCGTATAGCACCTTGAGATTCTGGAGCGGGTTCTCGTCCACGACGACCATGTCGGCCTTGAGGCCAGGTCGCAGAATGCCGAAGTCGATGGTGGTGCCCTTGGGGTCGTGGAGCTCCTCGGCGCCGAACAGGGTTGCGGAGCGGATCACCTCGACAGGATGGAAGCCCGCCTCGCGCAGCAGTTCGAGCTCACGGATGTAGTCGAAGCCGTAGAGCTTGTAGATGAAGCCGGAGTCGGAACCGGTGGTTACGCGCCCGCCCGCGTTCTTGTAGTCGTTGAGGAAGTGCATCCACTTCTGGAAGAAGCGCTTCCAGTGGTACTCGTCCTCGCTCGTCCAGTAGAACCAGTAGGACCCGTGGGCAATGCGCGACGGCTGGTAGAAGTCCCACTGGCTGGGCAGCGTGTACTCGTCGTGGAAGTCGGCCTCGCGGGAGCGCATCACGTCGCGGCTGGCCTCGTAGATCGTCATCGTGGGGTCGAGGCCGAAGTCGAGCTCGAGGAACCGGTCGATGAGGTCGTTCCACTGCTCGGATCCCGGCTCGGCGGCCTGGTTCCAGAGGCGTCCCACGTTGCCGAAGCGGTGCTGCTCGTCCTGGTAGTTGTAGTCGAGCGGCCAGTCCTGGACGCTGTAGTCGGTCAGCATCGACTCCATGAGGCCGTAGTAGTGGGTCATCATGTCGAGCCCGACTTCGGCAGCGTCGAGGGCGGTCATGCGCACCACGCCCATCTGGCCGAGGTGGGCGACGCTGCCGAGCCCGAACTTCTTCGCCTCGTCGATCACCGCGGCCATGATGTCGGGGTCCATCGCGCCGAGCTTGAGGCCGTCGATCTTCGCGCCTTCCACATCGACCTCGGCGGCCCAACGCACCCACTCGCGCGCCTTCTCGGGAGAGTCGACGGGGCCGCGGTCCCAGGCCTCGCCCGGGCGCGCGTAGGTGAACATGCGCGGGGCGACGATCTCGTTGCGTTCGGCCAGCGCCTTCTCCTGCAGCGCCCACATCATGGGTCCGTGGCCGACGCCGCGTGAGGTCGTGATGCCGTGTCCCATCCAGAGCTTGTAGGTGTACTCGGGCTGGGCCGCCTTGCCCGGACCGCCGGTGTGCGCGTGCATGTCCACGAAGCCGGGCATGATGAACATGCCGGTCATGTCGATCTCCTTCGTGGCGCCGGAGGGGCGGCGTTCCTCGTTGATGGGGACTCCGGGATATCCAACCGTCTGGATTTCGGATATCCTGTCGCCTTCGATCACGATATCCACGGGTCCCATGGGCGGGGCGCCGGTGCCGTCGATGATGGTGGCGCCGCGGAGGATCAGCCGCTCGTGGGGACCGTCCCCCTCGGCGGCGCTGCGGGGAGTGGTGGGCTCCATCTGCGCGGAAAGCAGGGTGGGGATGGCGACCGCCGCGGCAAGCGAGAGGGCGGCAGGACGGAACTGGCCACGTGAGAGCTGCATCCGGGAACCTCCTGTGGGTGAACAGTGACGATCTGCAATGTACAGTGTATGGCTTGCGGCGGGTACGCCCTTCCCCGAAGCCCTTGGCCGGATTTACCGTTTCAGTGTGATGACCCGCATCGACCACGATCTTCCGGGCCCCAAGGCCCCCACCGAGGAGGAGGCGCGCCGGGAGATCGCACGGCTCCGTCCGGAGATCGAACGCCACAACCGACTGTACCATGCGGAGAGCGCGCCCGAGATCTCCGACTCTGCGTACGATGCGCTCTTCCACAGGCTGCTTGCGCTCGAGGCCGCCCACCCGTCGCTGATGGCCGCCGATTCCCCGACGCAGCGGGTGGGCGCGGATCCGGTTGACAGCCTTCCCAATGTCGAGCACGCCGTCCCGATGCTGTCGCTGGACTCGGCCCACGACATCGACTCGGTGCGCCGGTTCGACGAGCGGCTTCGCAACGCGATCGGCGACGAGGCAGTACGGTACGTCCTCGAGCCGAAGCTGGACGGCGCGTCGGTCGAGCTGGTATACGTGGACGGCGTACTGGAGCGCGCCGTCACAAGGGGCAACGGCCGTGTCGGGGAAGGCGTGACCGAGAACGTCCGCACCATCGCCACGGTTCCCCTGCGTCTCGACGACGGTGCGTTCGCGGTGCCCCGGTTCCTGTCCGTGCGCGGGGAAGCGCTCATGTACCTGCCGGACTTCGAGTCGCTCAACCAGCGGCGCATCGAAGCGGGGGATCCCCCCTACCAGAACCCGCGCAACGCTACCTCGGGAGCTCTCCGGCAGCTCGACTCGAGGATCACGGCCCAGCGCCCGCTCACCGTGCTCGCCTTCGATGTCATGGCCGTTGACGGCGTTTCCGTGGAAACCGACTCGGAGGGGCTGCGCGCGCTGAGGGCGTGGGGGTTCCGCACTCCGGAGCGGATCGAAGTGGTCGATTCGGTAGATGAGATCGCCGGGTATCACGGGCGCTTCGAGTCGGATCGTGACGCTCTGGACTACGAGATCGACGGTATCGTGGTGAAGCTTGACCCGCTGGGGCCGCGCGCGACGCTGGGGAGCACGGCGCATCATCCCCGGTGGGCGATCGCGTACAAGTTCGAACCGCGCAAGGAAGTCACCCGGATCGACCGGATCTTCGTGTCGGTGGGCCGCACCGGGGTGCTCACTCCGGTGGCGCTGCTGCGACCCGTGGAGGTGGGCGGCGTGACGGTGTCCCGGGCCTCGCTGCACAACCGCGAGGAGTTGGAGCGCAAGGATGTCCGCGAGGGCGACCTGGTACGGATCCAGCGCGCTGGCGACGTCATCCCCCAGGTTGTCGAGCGCGTCCATGAGGAAGAGCGTGATCGCGGCGCGCGCTTCGTCATGCCCGATGCCTGTCCGTCCTGCGGAACCGCACCGGTGGAGAAGGGGCCGTTTACGATCTGTCCGAACCATTTCGCCTGCCGCGCGCAGCTCAAGGGCCGGATCACGCACTTCGCGGGACGGAGTGCGCTGGATATCGAGGGCCTGGGCGGCGAAACGGCCGCGCTGCTCGTCGATCGGGGGCTCGTGCGCGAACTCGCCGACCTCTTCGACATGGAGGAGGGTGACCTCGTGCCGCTGGGGGGCTTCGCGGAGCTCTCGGCGCGCAACCTGGTGAACGCGATCCGGCGGCGGCGGCGGGTGGAACTCGCGCGGTTTCTGGTCGGCCTTGGAATCCCCGAGGTGGGATTTGCCGTGGCCGGTGACCTGGCCGCTCACTTCCGGGCGATCGACACGATTCGCGAGGCGTCTCCGGAAGATCTGGAGGAAGTGCACGGCGTGGGCCCCAAGATGTCCGCCGCGATTCGGGGATTCCTGGATGACGCGAGGGTGGCGGTCGCCCTGGACAACCTGCTTGCCAGGGGCTTTGACTTCATTCTGCCCGAGGAGCCGCAGGACGCGGGTGCCAGCTGGGCGGGGAAGACGTTCGTGTTGACGGGAACGCTCGAGATGTCATCGCGCGGCGCGCTCAAGAAGCTGCTGCAGGAGTCGGGTGCGAGGGTAACGGGCGCGGTCAGCAAACGGACGGATTTCCTGCTCGCCGGCGCCAACGCCGGGTCGAAGTTGGCCAAGGCCCAGGCTTTGGGTGTGGAAGTGCTTGACGAGACCCGGTTTCGGGAGCGTTTTGCGGAGGAGCTGGGTGATTTCGGTGCTCCGCCCGCGGATTCCGTGGACGAGCCGCCCGCGGCCTCATAGGACGTGCGCCAAACGGGAGGTGTGCAAGTCGGCAGGCAGTCGCTGGGCAACGGCGAAATCGGGCGGCTGGTCGCCGAGCTTGCAGACCTGATGGCCCTGGACGGGGATGACTCGCATCGGGTCGCCCACTACCGGCGCGCCGCCACCGTCATTCGGCGCTTCCACCATTCACTGGCGGAAATCATCCTGTCCGGCTCCGATCTGACCCGGGTGCCCGGCATCGGGAAGGGGCTGGCGGGACTCCTGAGTGAATTGGTCCATACCGGCTCGGCAAGGCGATTGGAGGACTACAGGGCCCGGATCCCGCGTGGGCTGCTCGATCTGACGCGCGTCGACGGCGTCGGCGCCACGCGGGCCAGGACGCTCTGGGACGCAGGCGTGGATTCGGTCGAGAAACTGGAAGCCGCACTCGAAGGCCGGTCGATCCATGGGCTGGACGGCTTTGGCCCCTCGGTGGCGAGCCACATTCGTCGCAGCCTCGAGGCACGACGTGCGCTGCGCGGCAAGTCACTACTCTCACAGGCGGACAGGGCCGTGGAGCGGCTGACCGGCTTTCTGCGCGGAAGAGGTGTCGAATTGAGCGTCGCCGGCGACATCCGGCGGCGCACCGAAATCGTGGCTACAACCGACATCGTCTGCGCGGCGTCGTGCGAGGCCCTCTGGGACCTGGTGTGCGAGTGTCCGCAAGTGCGGCTGGACGGGAACAGGGGCGATAATCCGGTCCCGGTCGAGGTGGACGGCGTACGAATCCGGATGGTGGCCGTCCCCCGTGGACTAGTGGATCCAGTCGCCCACCACCTCACCGGTCCGCCGGCCTATCTCGACGCGCTGGCCGCCCGGGCGCGTCGCTACGGCCTGGAGATCACCCCCACGGGGATCGCCGGAGCCGGCGGGACGGTAACCGACGCGAGCCCCGCCCCCGGTGAGGCCGCCATGTACGAACGGCTTCGGCTCCCGTGGATCCCCCCGGAGCTGCGGGAGGACGGCGTCACGGTCGAGCGCGCAGAGCGCGGCCTCCCATCCCTCGTCACGCTGGACGACATTCGCGGCGATCTCCACCTGCACACCACATGGAGCGACGGCGCCGCGACCCTGCGAACCATGGTCGAGACCGCAGCGGCGCGCGGATACGGCTATATCGCCGTGACCGACCATTCCCCGTCGACCGGTGTCGTCCCCGGCCTGGATGCGGCCGCCCTCCGGGCGCAGGCTGCGGAGATCGCGCGCGTGCAAGGCGACTTCCCCGGCATCGCCATCCTGCGGGGCTGCGAGGTGGACATCCTTCCCGACGGCACCCTCGACCTCGCCGACGAGACGCTTGCGACGCTGGACATCGTGCTCGTCTCCGTCCATTCCACCTTTGCCATGTCCCGGAGCCGAATGACGGACCGTATCATCAGGGCGATGGAGAATCCGCTGGTCGATGTCCTCTGTCATCCCACGGGAAGGAAACTGGGGCGGCGCGATCCCTATCCTCTCGACCTGAAGGCGCTGCTCGAGGCCGCCCGGGACCTCGATGTCGCCGTCGAGGTCAACGGCAGCCCCCGGCGCCTCGACCTCGACGACCAGGGACTTTGGCTGTGCCGTGAGTTGGGCGTTAGAGTCGTTGTAAATTCCGATGCGCACTCGGTGGCGCGGCTGGACAACATGCGGTACGGAATCGACCAGGCTCGGAGGGGATGGTTGCAACCAGCTCAGATTGCAAACGCTGCAGAGCTTTCGGCGTTTAGGCAGTGGCTTGGCCGGAGGAGTGATTGAGCGAGCTGATCGCGAACCTCCTGTTCCTCACCGGCGGCTTCGGCGCTCTCTACTTCGGTGCCGAATGGCTGGTGCGCGGCTCCGTGCGCATTGCATCGGAAATGGGCGTCAGCCCGGTGGTAGTCGGCCTCACACTCGTGTCGCTGGGAACGTCGGCGCCCGAGCTGGTGGTGTGCGTTCAGGCGGCCATCGACGGTGCGGGGAATCTGGCCGCGGGCAACGTTCTGGGCTCGAATCTTGCCAACATCGGCCTCATCCTGGGCGCGACCGCGCTCCTGCGGCCCGTTGCGGTGGCCGATCGCGTGATCGCGCGCGAAGTGCCGATCATGATCCTGATCACGGTCATGATCTTCCCGTTCGTGATGGATGGCGGCGTCAGCCGGGGCGACGGCGTGGTGCTGCTCGTGCTGCTGACCGTGTACCTGGCGATCACCTTCGTGTCGACCGAGGAGGACGCCGCGGACATCCTGGACGAGGTCGGTCTTGCACGCGACGGGGATCATCAGGAGCACGCGACAAGCCGCATCGGCAACCTCGGTCTGGTGGCGGCAGGAGCCATCGGTCTGGGACTGGGGGGGCGGGCGATCATCACTGGCGCGACCTACCTGGTCGACTCGTTGGGCGCGAGCGAGATGGTGATCGGGGCCACCGTGATTGCCATCGGAACCTCGCTGCCGGAGCTGGTGACTTCGCTGGTGGCAGCCGCCCGGAAGCACGCGGATGTCGCGGTGGGGAACATCATCGGGTCGAACATCTTCAATCTGACGGCGGTCATGGGGGGCTCCGCACTGGTCCAGGGCTTCGAGATCGAGGGCACGGTCCTCACCACGGAACTTCCCGCGGTGCTCCTGCTGTCGCTGCTTGTATGGCCCGTGGCGGCCAGCGCCCGAAAAGTGAGGCGCTCGGAGGGGCTGCTCCTCCTCGTGGCCTACGGCGGGTGCATGGTCTGGATCGGCCTTGCCCACTGACTCGGCAAACCGGGACCTGGCGGAGCGCCTGAGCGGGGTCGAGTCCAGGAACGTCACTTTCCTGCGGCCCCCGCCGCCCTTCTGGACCGACGCCGAGGGCGCAACCGTCCGGGACGCTGCCGGAAACACGTACCTGGACTTCACCGGTGCCTTTGGCGTCGCCCTGGCCGGGCACCGCCATCCGTTGGTCGCCGAGCGGATCGCGGCCCAGGCCGGCCGGTTGATCCACGGCATGGGCGACATTCATCCACCGGCTGTGAAGGTGGAGTTGCTCGAGGCGCTCGCGGCGCTGATGCCCTGGCCCGACACGCGTACCATCCTGGGCCTCAGCGGATCGGATGCCGTGGAAGCCGCGCTCAAGACCGCCCAGCTCGCCACCGGCCGGCACGGAATCATCGCCTTCGAGGGCGGCTACCACGGGCTCACGCTCGGAGCCCTGGCGACGACCCACCGGGAGCACTTTCGGCGTCCGTTCACGAATCGCCTGGCCGATCACGTGCACTTCGTGCGATTCCCGTCGTCGGTTGGCGCGGCCGAGGGTGTGCTGAGCGAAATCGACACCCTGCTCTCCGGCCAGGCAGCGGTCCCGATCGGGGCCGTGCTCGTTGAGCCGATCCAGGGCAGGGCGGGCGTGCGCATACCGCCTTCGGGGTTCCTGGCGCAGCTGGCGGAGCTTGTCCGGGCGGGAGGCGCGCTATTGGTCGCCGACGAGATCTTCACGGGAATGGGGCGGACGGGCGATCTCCTGGCTTGCGATCACGACCGGGTCGTGCCCGACCTGGTGTGCCTGGGAAAGGCCCTCGGCGGCGGCATGCCGCTGTCGGCCTGCTGCGGGCCCCGTGAGGTCATGGACGCGTGGCCGCCGTCATCGGGCGAGGCCGTGCACACGAGCACGTTTCAGGGCCATCCCCTCGGTTGCGCCGCGGGCCTGGGCTTCCTGGCGGCGCTGGAGACGGAGGACCTGTCCGGGCGCGCGCGCCGACTCGGGAGCTGTGCCCTCGACTACCTGACGGCGACGCTGGCTGGTCGCGAAGAAGTGCGAGAGGTGCGGGGAAGGGGGCTCATGCTGGGTGTGGAGCTGCGCGTGCCGGGGCCAGCGCGGACAGATGCCGCCGACACCGCAGACATGGGCCTGGCCGCGGCGGTTGCGAAGAGCGCGCTTGACCGCGGGCTGATCGTGTTGCCCGCCGGAGCCCGCGGCGAGGTGGTCGAGCTGACACCGCCCGCCACGATCAGCGGGCGGGAACTCGAAGCGGGACTGGAAGTGCTGGTATCCGCGATCACGGCCGAGGCAACGAGGTAGGCGCCCGGCACCCGGGCGTTACGAAGCGCCCACGAGATACCTATTGCGGCAGCACGGCTCTCGCCCGCCGCTCGCCGATCCACCCCACGACATTGTAGTTCAGCATCGCGAGGGCCGGCACGACCAGCATCAGCAGAAACGTCGCAATCAGTACGCCGAACCCCACCGAGGTCGCGAGAGGCACCAGGTGCTGCGCGTAGGTGCTGCTCTCGAAGACAATCGGGGACACCCCCAGAAACGTGGTCAGCGACGTCAGCAGGATGGGGCGAAAGCGGCCCTTGCCCCCGGCGATGACCGCATCGCGCGGTGACATTCCGGAGTCCCGCAGATCGTTGATGGACTTGATCATGATCAGCGAGTCGTTCACGACCACGCCGAAGACGCCGATCAGTCCGTAGAGCGACCAGAGGCCCCAGCTGAGACCCAGCAGCATGTGTCCGGCCAGGGCGCCGATCGCTCCCAGCGGCACTGCGGCCATCACGATGAGCGGCTGCGAGTAGGAACCGAAGGGGATTGCCATCAGTGCGTACATGACGAGCAGCGCCAGGAAGAGCGACCGGCTCAGCACGGAGTAGGCGTGCTCCTGGTCCTTTCGCAGACCTCCGATGGTGTGTTCCAGTCCGGGGTGCTCCTCAATCAGGCGCGGGAGGAGGTCGTTGTCCACGCTCCGGTTGGCCTGCGCAGCCGATGTGAGCCGGGGATCGATATCGGCGGTCACCGTAACGGCACGGCGGCCGTCGACCCGATGTATGGTGGCGGCCGACCTGGCAAACCGCGCGGATGCCACCTGGGCCAGAGGCAGCTCGCCGCCGGGAGTCCGCACGAGGTAGTGCTCGATGTCGGCCGGCGAGTTGCGCTCGTCCTCCGGAAGCCGGACGTAGACCCGCATGTCTTCCCGGCCCCTCTGCACCCTCAGCGCTTCCGATCCGAAGATTGCGGAGCGCACCTGCCCCGCGAAGCTGTCCAGGGTCAGGTTCAGTGTTCGGGCTCCCGGCTCCAGTTCGAGCTGAAGCTCCCGGTATCCCTCGTCGAGGTTGTTCCGGACATCGAATACACCGTCCAGGGCGGCAACTTCGGTGGTGAACGCGTCCGCTACTATACCCAGGCGCTCGGCGTTCGGATGCGAAAGCTCGAAGTGGACCGGCAGCCCCAGCCCCAGCAGGTTCGAGGAAATCGACACCGACTCGGCCCCGGGGAACGTGCCCGCTTCTTCGCGCCACACCCTCTCGAAGGTCGAAGCGGCAATACCGTGTTGCTCCCACCCCGTCAACTTGAATTGCACGGCTCCCACGTGGCCGCGTGGTGCACTGACCTCGTCTCCGGCCAGTGGATCGTAGAGCGTGGCCGGCTCGCCCACGGTGACCGCGACGTCGTATGCCAGCGTCTCCCCGTCGCCGACGTGATCCTCCTCCAGCCTTCCGGCCGCCCGCCTTCCCGCCGCTTCGAGTTCCCCGAGCACCGCCGCCGTCCGTTCGCCGGGCGTACCCGCGGGCATCTCCACGTTGGCGGAGACGACCTCTCCCTCAATGGGGGTGAGGAACTGGTTGGGGACGATGCCCGAGGCGACGACGGCTCCGGAGAGGACAAGCAGTGCCGTTGCGGAAGCCATTACGACCAGCGGTTGATCGACCGCGAATCGCAGCCCCCGATCCAATGGGCCTTCTGTAATCCGCTTGAGGAGCCCGTCGGTGGCCCGCTGGATGCTGCGGAGCAGTCGGGACAGCCGGTTGCGCGCGTTTTCCGTCGCGCTCTTCAGGTGTGACAGGTGGTTCGGCAGGACGAGCAGCGACTCGACCAGCGAAAGGAAAAGGACCACGATGACGACGATGGGGATGCTCCGGCCGAGCTTCCCCTGGGGTCCCGGAGCCGGCAGCAGCGCCGCGAATGCCGTAACCGTGGTGAGAACCGAGAAGATGACCGGGCCGCTGACCAGGCGCGCGCCCCTGACCGCCGCCGTGATGCCCCGGGCACCGCGTTCCCGCTCGGTGAAGACGCTTTCGCCCACTACGATCGCGTCGTCCACGACAATGCCCAGTGCAAGCACGAGCGCCATCAGCGAGAACATGTTGATCGAGATGCCCAGCAGCCCCATCACCAGAAAGGTCCCGGTGAACGCGACCGCCAGCCCCACGGCAACCCACACGGCCAGCCGGATCTCGAGGAAGAGCGCGAGGCAAAGGAAAACGAGCGCCAATCCAAGCAGCGCGTTCTCGATCATGAGGCCCAGGCGTCCCCCCACCTCCTCCGAGTCGTCCTTCCATACCGCGATCCCGGTGCCTTCCGGGAGCGCCGGCACGACTTCTGCCGCCAGGTAGTCGTTCACCACTCGCGCGATATCCAGCACCTGTTCCTCGGAGGTGCGAAACACGTCCACCCGAACCGCCGGATGTCCGTTGTAGTGCACGCTGAGATCGGAATCCGCGAATCCGTCCCGTACGGTTGCGATCTCGCCCAGCCGAACCGCTGTGCCATCCGGGCGCGTCAGGACGACGATGTCCTCGAAGTCGGCCTGGTCGTAGTTCTGTCCCAGCGTCCTGACCAGCACTTCCTCGTTGGCGGTCGACACCATGCCCGCGGACAGCTCGAGGGATCCCTGCCTCACGGCGAAAGCGACATCGTCCAGCGTCAATCCAAGGGCCCTCAGGTGCCTGAGCGGCACCTCGATGGAGATCTCGTACCTTCTCGCGCCGCTGGTCTCGGCCAGGGAGACTTCCGGGAGGGAGGAGATCCCCTCTTCGATACCGTACGCCAACTCCTTAAGCGTGCGCTCCGGGACGTCGCCGTGAACGAGGAGCCGGATCACGCTCTGGCGACTCGTGATTTCGCGCACCTCGGGCCGCTCGGCGCCGGCCGGAAAGCTCGGGATGCGGTCGACCCGGGCCTTGACGTCGTTCAGGGCGCGATTGATGTCCGTTCCCGACCTGAACTCGACGACGACGGTCCCGAGCCCCTCGGCAGCCGTCGATTCCATGCGCTGCAGCCCGTCCACCGCACGGATCTCCTCCTCGATCCGGCGAACGATGGACTCCTCCACCTCCTGCGGGGCCGCCCCCGGGTAAGGCACCACGATCTGAACCCGTTCCAGAGAGAAGTCGGGCAGGACCTCCTGAACCAGATTGCTCGCCGCCCCGAGGCCGGCCAGGAGCAGGAACAGCATGAGGACATTGGCGGCAACGCCATTCCTCGCCATGAAGCCTATCGGACCGCCGCCGCCCGTCACGCGGCCGTCACGCGACCCGGAGTCAGCCAATGGGTTTGCCCCTAGCGGGCCGAAGTTGCGAAGTCGATTCGCTCCGCCAGCTTGAGATCCCGCTCGGTCACGCCCCCGGCGTCGTGCGACCAGAGGTGGAGAGACACGCGGTCGTACCGGATCTGGATATCCGGGTGGTGACCCTCCTCGTCAGCGATCGTTGCGACCCGGTTGACGAACACGATGGCGCTGCGGAACGAGGGGAACGTGTAGTGCTTGCGTATCCCGTTGTCCTTGAACTTCCACCTGGAATGCGCAGCGGTCCATTCCTCGATCTGGCTCGGGGAGAGCTTATCTGCCATCGGTCCCCACGGTGATTCACGGCCCTCTGGACGACCCAACCATATGTTCCACTTCGACTACTAACCTAACGCCATGGTTGGACCGTCGCACGATGCGGGATACATTTGTTTGCGTGGCCACGCTTCAAGAGCTTCTGGTACAGTCGAGCCGCACCTTCGCCGTGGGCATCGACTTGCTTCCCCCGCCGCTTCGGGAGGAAGTCATGGTCGCCTACCTTCTCCTCCGCGTTTCCGATTACCTGGAGGACAACCAGGAACTCGGGGACGACGAGAAGATAGGCCTCCTGAAGGAATGGCGAAGCGTGCTCGAGGGACAGGGTGACCGTGCTACCTTCGCCGGACGACTCGAAGAGGCCCGCGAGGCGACACCGGACGCCCTGGTCGCTCGGCAGGCGGCCACGGTTCTGGACGGACTCGAGCGCCTCGCCCCCGAGGCGCGGGACATCGTGGTGAGGCGGGTCCGGGAGTCGAGTGCGGGAATGGCCCGCTGGACCGAGAGGGGATCGATGTTCCAGGACGAGGCGGATCTCGACGACTACATGCACGAGGTGGCCGGGAGGGTGGGATACCTGCTGACGGAACTCTTCGCGCTTCGCCTCCGGCTGCGGGGCGAGCGGACGCGCATGATGGAGCTCGGGCGCGAATTCGGCCTGGCCCTTCAGACGGTCAACGTGATCAGGGGCCTTCATGAGGACCGGGACCGGGGATGGGTGTACGTTCCGACCGCGTTCCTTCCCGATACTCGCATTCGTCCCGACGAGCTCTTCGAGCCGGCCAACCGGAACGCTGCCATGGCGGTCCTGGACAGGCTGGTGCGGAAGGCGGATCGCCATCTGGCGGCAGCGCGCGCCTACATCCGCCTGATCCCCCGCCCGAATCACAGGGTGCGGCTGTTCTGCCTGCTCCCGCTGCTCTTCGCCGTGCGCACCCTCGCCATCAGCCGCGCCAACCCGAAGGTTCTGAAGCGGGAGACCAAGATGACGCGTCGCGAAGTCGAGATCATTACCCGGCGGGCGAAGGTGTGGAGCTTCTCGAACGGGTGGATCGACTGGTACTGCAGACGACTGGAGACCAGGGGAGCGTAGGAGTCCGTGGATAAACCCACGCGAGCACCGAGAGCGGCGAGGGGCCGGGCTGGTCTCCCAGGGGCCGTTGACCCCCATAATGAGATTCCATAACTTAAAGATCTCACTGCGGGGTGGAGCAGTCTGGTAGCTCGTCGGGCTCATAACCCGAAG
>JAPPGZ010000004.1 GCA_028874905.1 Gemmatimonadota bacterium | reverse complement strand
AGGAGTACCCGGCGCGGGCGTTCCTGGGCTCGGGCCCGCTGCTCTTCGGGGCGCGTTTCGAGGTACTGGGATTCGCGGTCGCGCGGTAGCCGGCCAGGCTGGCTAGAACGTACTCACAAGCTCCCGCATGCGGCGCTTGGTGGCCTCGTCCGGGAAGCGGCCCAGCGCCGACTGCATGTTCTCGACGAGGTGAACCGGATTCGAGGTCTCGGTGAGCGCGCACGTCACGGCCGGGTGTGACAGCACGTACTTGAGGGAGAACTGGGCCCAGCTCTCGCAGTCGAACCCGGCCGCCCACTCCGGTAGCTCGTGGTCTGCCACCCGCCCGAAGTAGCTCCCGTTCATGAAGGGCCGGTTGGTGAGCACGGCGAGCCCCAGATCCTGCGCCAGCGGCAGGATCCTCTCCTCGGCGAGCGGCTCCATGACCGAGTAGTTCACGTGTACGAAGTCGAACGACTCGCTGCGCATGAAGGCCTCGAGCCGCTCGAAGTTTCGGTATGCGGAGACGGTCACGCCGATGTAGCGCGCCTCGCCGCTGTCCTTCCAGGCGCGCACGTTGGGCCAGTGGACATCGAGGTCGCGCAGGCTTTCGACCTGCAGCAGGTCCAGCGTCGGGCGTCCGAAGAGCCGCTGCGACTGGCGCATCTGCGCGATGCCGGCGTCCTCGCCCTCGGTGTTGATCTTGGCAGCGAGGAAGAGACTGTCCTGGAACCGGGGCCGGGTGAGGATCTCACCGAATTCGCGGTCGATCTCCGGGGTGCGGGGCGAAGTGTCGACCACGCGGCCGCCCTGCTCGAGCAGCGTGCGGAGCACCGCCTCCAGCGGATCCGTGCCTTCGGTGGGAATCTCGAGCACGGGCTTCGAGGAGCCGAACCCCACGATCGGCAGGCGCTCGCCCGTGCCCGGGATTTCGCGCGTCGGGAAGGCCTGTTGGATGGAGACCAGGCTACGTGGGAGCGAGAGTGCGGCGCCCAGACCGGCGAGGCGGGTCAGGAACTCTCGGCGGTTGGTGTCGTCGGATTTCATCTCGGCTTCCCCGAATCGGTCAATGAGGTTCGGTTTCCGGGCGCGGGGCGGTCGCCTGCGTGCCGGGCCCGCTACGGCTCGTCCGACGCGAGCCGCGTCCGCTCCCGCAGCAGCCGCTGGTAGTCCTCCTCGCTCAGGTAGGTGATCCCCACCCAGGCGTGCGACATCTCGTCCACGCCGCGGGCGCCGAACAATACCCACTGATCCGGATCCGGATTGATGGGATTGTTGGCGGTATTGTCGAACTGCGAGTGGAAGAGGAGGACGGTGCCCTTGGGCAGCAGCGGCTGCACTTCGTCTTCGTAGATGTAGGCGATCTGCCAGTTGTGGTTGTATTGGTTCACGCGGCTGAGCATCTCGCGGCGACCATCGGGATAGATGGCCTCCATGGACATCGCGGTGCCCCGCATGTGCATGTGGGGCCGGAAACTCTGGAGGAGCGCCGGCTGGTCGAGCACGTACGCGTGCTCCAGGGTGAGGTAGCCGTGCGGCGGGATGATCAGGTCGCGGGCGCGCGGGCCCGTCCTGAAGGTGCCGTCGATGAGGTGGCGCTGTTCACCCGCGGATGACAGCTCCGGCTCGTAACCTGGCGGATAGAGCCAGACCCCGGCCTCGACCACGTCATCCGGCACCGGGGTGCCGATCGGAAAATAGTGGAGCCCCCAGGAGATCTGCGCCGGCCCGGGAAGCAGGAGCTTTCCCACGCCGTCGGGCAGCTTGTCCCAGCGCTTGCCGACGCCCATGCCGACCAGCTCCATGCGGTAGCCGTCCTGCACGAAGCGCACGTGTCCGTGGTGCACGACCTTGACGCCCAGCGGATACGAGGGCTTGAACTCCGCTGCCCGGATCCAGCGGCGCTCGGCGAGCCCCTCGAACTCCACGGTGTGGTCCCACCACTGGTCCTGGCCGTTGGCGACGACCGTGAACGGCTCCGAGCGCACCACGAAGTCGGGCGGGCCCAGCTCCGCCTCGAGCTCCCACTCGTATGCGGGCGGATACTCGATGGGCGGTGGCATGTCGGCAGGGTCGCCCTCGGGCGCGCCCGCGTCGGCCCACCGCACGATGGTGGCGATCTCGTCGTCGCTGAGCGAGATGTCGTTCTCGTACTCCTGGATGCCCACCGTCTTGTCGAGGTGCCAGGGCGGCATGATGCGCTGTTCGACGCGGTAGCGGATGAGCGGCGCGAACGGAACCGTCTGCTCATAGGTGAGGAGCGGCATGGGGCCAATGCCGTCCGACCGGTGGCACTGCTGGCACGAGCGCTGGATGATGGGCGCGACGTCGCGGGCATACGTGGGGACGTCATCGTGTGCCGACACCGTGCCGTTGGGACCGGCCGTAGCCTCGTCCGAATTCTGGGCGGCCGCGGGCGTCCTCCCCGCGAGCACGGCGAGCGCCAGGGCAAAGAGGATCGATGTGTGACGCGTGGCGCGACCGTTCATCGCCCGACCTCCACATGCAGGTATCCGTTGGTCCAGCAACACTGGAATTCGAACTCGCGGATGGTGTTGTACGCAAGTACGCGTATGACGTAGCTGCCCGGCTCGTTGAAGGTGGCGTCGATGGAGACGGCGGCGCCACCCTCCACGCTCCAGGCGTCTGCCGGCACTTCGGCCTCCCTCTCACTGAAGCCGACCGGGCCCGGCCCGCGGTGCCTGAACCACTTCAGGTTGACAGGCCTCCTGTCGTCGGGGAAGACACCGTCTCTCCCGACCCGGACCGTGACACGCACGGGACGTCCCGCAGTAGCATGCACGGGCCCGGACGTGATGCCGGCCGGACCCTGCCCTGCTGCCCCATCGGCCTCCAGCCGGAGCACCGGCGAGGAACTCGCTTTCCCCGGGAAGGTCCAGCCGTTGATCTGATAGTGCGGGCTCCGCAGCCGTCCCGGAACCGAATACGTGCGCCCCTCGTGGCGCAGGTTCCAGACCACGTCCTGGTTTCCGAAGTCGGCGGGCACGGTGACGGTGAAGACGCCCCAGTGCCGGCGGTCTCCGTCCGGAACCGGGAGGAAATGCGTCGGCTGGACGCCGTCGTACATCGCCGGCTCGATGAAGTTGTCCTGGCCCTGGGGAATGTCCAGCACCTCCTCGGTGTTCACGTTGAAGTAGCCGAAGGAGAGTTCGTAGGAGCCGTCCGGGTTCCGGTACCAGCCCTCGAAGATGGGGATGACCGGCCCGCCGGACGGGCGCAGGAAATCGAGATTGAACTGGGTTTCGCCCGGTTCGGCCACGCGTTGCTGCGATGCGCGCGGGAGCTGGGCTTCGAGGGGCGGCGCCAGAGTTGCGGCGATCGCGATGAGCGCTGCCGAAGGACCGAGCGCGATGCCGCCTGCGGCCCTTGGGGCTTCCTCCCGGGATGATCCGTTCACGCGCAGCATCTCCTCAGGGTTCGCTCAGCTTGAAGACGTACAGGGCGTTGTGGCCCTCGGGGCTCACCAGCTCTGGGGTCAGGAAGGTGGGGATGCGCCAGGGGCTGCCTCCGCCGCGGGCGGTCGCGACGGCGATGTACTGCACGCCGTCGACTTCATAGGAAATGGGATAGCCCATCACGGACGTGCCCAGACGGCTCTTCCAGAGCACCTCGCCCGTGCGCACGTCGTAGGCGCGGATCCAGCGGTCGAAGTCGCCCACGAAGACCACGTCGCCCGCCGTGGTGAGCGCCGCGGTCAGGAAGGGCGAGCGCTGCTCGATGCTCCACACTTCGTCGAGGGTGGCCATGTCGTAGGCGGCCAGCTTGCCGAAGTTGCCGTCCGTGCCGGGCATCTCCATCCAGGCGCGGTCGCCCTGCGTGCCTCCGGAGCCGATCTCCAAGGCGACGTCGCGGCCGGCGATCTCCATACAGCTCTGGCTGAGGGGCGTGACCAGCAGGCCGGACTCCGGATGGTATCCGGCCGCCTGCCAGTTGTGGCCGCCCGCCGTGGACGGGCAGACCGACACCCATTCGCCGACTTGGGCGTTGGCAATATCATCTCTATATGTGACAGCGCCCGTATTATAGTCGATATTCAATATATTCTGATATATGGTCTCGGTAAGGCCCAGGAAAGCGCCGTCCCTCCGGTCCAGTTTCCAGAGGATGCCGTGCTTGCCGATGGAGATGACGGTTGGCTCGCCCTCGACGTCCAGCAGCACGCGCTCGAGCGCCTCGTCCATGTCCAACGACTCGCCGGGGACGTGGATGTAGTACCAGGCGATGCTGCCGTCTTCCACGTCGAGCGCGAGGGTGGAGTTCGCGTACGCGGTGGAGTCGGCCGTGGTGAGGCCGCGGCTGGCCGCCACCCAGGGCTTGGCCTGGGCGGTGCCGAAGTAGATCAGGCCCAGGTCGGGGTCCCAGCTGCCCGTCATCCAGACATCGCCGCCGCCGCGCAGCTCGAAGGGCAGGTCGCCCCAAGTGTCTCCGCCGGGCTCGCCGGGACGCGCGATGGTGTGGGTGCGCCAGAGCTCCTCGCCCGTGCGCGCGTCGTGCGCGGTAATGAAGCAGCTCTCCTCGTAGAAGCGGACGCAGCCGTTCATGCCGTTGATGACCTTGCCGTCCGCGACGATGGGACCGGTGCTGCTCGAATAACCTTTCTCGGGATCCGCGATGCGCGTCTCCCAGCGGACGGTCCCGGTGGCGGCGTCCAGCGCCACCATGTGGGCGTCGGCGGTGGCCACGTAGACCATGTCCTCCCAGATGGCGAGGGTGCGCAGTTGCCCGCGCGGGCCGCCCTCGAAGCGACGGCGGTATTCCCACAGGGGTGTGCCGTCGGCCGCGTCCAGCGCCTGCACCACGTTGCCGGGATTGCTGAGGAAGAGGACGCCGTCGCGAACCAGAGGCGCCTGCTGGCTGCGGCCGTCCTCCATGCCCCACGACCATGCGAGCTGAAGGCGGTGGACGTTCGAGGCGTCGACCTGGTCGAGGGGGCTGTATCCCCACGAGCCCGGGTTCCCGCGCCAGTGCAGCCAGTCCGCTGGCGGCGGATCTGCCAGGTCGGCGTCGGAGGCGGGGGCGAAGCGGACGGGGCGGTAGGTCCGGGTGGTGCTGGTCGGGGTTTCCGTGACGTCGCCGACTCCGCCCGGTGGGGGCCGGGTCAGCGCGTGCGGCGAGTGGCCGGTGCCCGGGCGACCGGGTGTGGGGGGAACGACGGCGGTTTCGTCGCGAGCCCGGGCCTCGGCCGAGGCGGGCTCCTGACCGGCCGACGGAGGGGCGGTGCCCTCGCGTCCCGCCACATCCGCGGACGAGGCCTCCTCGGCTGCTGACGCCAGTTCGCCGCCGACGGCTTGCGAATCCTGCTGGCCAGCCGCGGCCTGAAGCGTCACCTCTCCCAGAGTTCCACCGTTCTCCCGGATGATGTACGCCACGACGGCGGCGTACTCCTCGTCGCTCAGGGACTCCGGCGCCTCCTCTGGCATGGTAAGGCGGATGTTCTCGAACAGTTCGCCGATCGGCTCGCGCCCCCAGGCTCGGAGGAAGTTCGGACCAGCAAGCTCCGGGGCCTCGAAGTCACCCCGCAGATTTGCCAGGTGACAGTCGGCGCAGGCCTCGAGGTACACGGTTTCCCCCGCCACCGCCTGCTCATGGGTGTACGTCGGCGGAGCATCGGTGGCCTGGCCTTTCGCTGTACCAGGTCTCAAGCCCGCCGTCACGACAAGCGCCGCGATCAGAAGCGGTGGAAGGTGCCTGAGGGTTGAGGACACGGCTCGGCTCGCCTGTGATGTGGACGGTGGGCTCACACCCCACAGGATGCCGCAGCGCTCCCCCGCAAGCAAGCAGGGCCGCGGGAAGGACTCCCGCGCGTCCCGAGTGGATCAGGCGCAATGCGGCAAGGGCCGTAGGGAAGCTCGTGAGACCGCAAGTCCGGCGCCGGTCCGGCTGTCTGGATGGCTTGGCCCAGCCGGGTCTGCGGTCGGGGAAGCGCTGCCGGGGTTGCGCGCATGGTCAAGGTCCGCGCGTCAGCCGCCGCACCTGCGGATGCTCGACATCGAACTCGTCGCTCCAGACCCCGAGCACTGTCTCCATCGTGATGTCCGTAACCGAAAAGCGGTCCGGGACCTCGATGGTCCCGAGCCAGATGCCGTCGACATCGAGTACGAGCCACTCCTGCGGCCTGTCTGCTTCACTCAAGCCCCCGGTACCGCTCCAGCCACATCGCCCCCGCAGGATCCATCAGGATCCGGGCATACGCCGGTCGGGTCACAGGGCTGGGCAACGCCTCGATTCTCCGCCGGATGAGCGGGTGAAGCGACACGCCGGGAGGAAGATCGAAGTTGAGATACCCTTGGCGTTCGGCAGCGACCTCCGCGTCGGTAAGATCCAGGCCATGGCCGGGAACGCGCAGGATGCGAGCGGTGTTTCCCGCCAGGTCCAGTTCCTCGACCTGCATGAGATCCGAGGATCCGTAGAAGACGCGTGGTCCGAGCGTGGCGGCTACCCAGTGTCTTCCAAACAGAGGCGGCGCGCTCCCGGAGTAGTCCTCAAAGGCGAAGGTATAGTACTCGCGTCCCGGCCTCTCGGCGATGCTGTCGATCTCAATGCCTTCCCGGTCGAACCGGACAAGTGCGACAGGCGGACGGACCATCCGGTTCACGATCTCCACCGGTCCGGGATCCATGAAGTACTCGGCGAGAAAGGTGCCGTCCCCCAGCGAGTGGAACTCGATTATATGGTGGGGCAGATCGAACGTCCGGATCAGCGTCATTTCGGGACCCACCACGGTAACCCGACCATCGGAGTCGAGCGCGAAGACTGTGTCGGCAACGGTCTCCACCCGCTCGAGACTGCGGAACTCCCCTGGCCCCTGGCCCGGCCCGCCGAGCGCGCCAAGAAACTCCCCTTCACGGGAATAATGGCGAATCTGCCGGGACGCTCGATCGGCGAGCACGAGCGAGCCGTCAGCACGCTGCTTTACGCCACGGACACGGAAGAACTCGTGGGCCGGGCCGCTGCCGGAAAGCGTCAGGTCGACGATCGGATCGGGGTCGATGCTCCAAGGGCTGGAATCGTCCCACAGCGGCCGCAGCGCCTCGATGATCTTGACGCCGGCGCTGTCCCGCTGGACGACCAGCGGCAGGCCTGCGTCTTCCCCGGTGCAGGAGAGCATTCCGCACAGCAGCAGCGTAGCCACGCGCCACGGGATCCGCATCCGGTGGCAGGGCATCGCCATTCGCCGTCCGCTGATGTCTCAGTTCCGCGTCAGCCGCAGTACCTGGGGATGCTCCACGTCGAGCTCGTCTCGCCAGATCCCGAGCACGGATTCCAGCATGATGTCCGTCACCCGGAAGCGGTCCGGAACCTCGACGGTCCCCAGCCAGGTACCATCGGCGTCCAGTACCAGCCATTCCTGGGGCCGGTCCTGCTCGCTCCTTCCGCGGTACAACTCCAGCCAGACCGCTCCCGATGGATCCACGTGCATCTCGTTGTACGCGGGTCGGGTGGCTGGCGCGGGCAACGCCTCGACCATCCGCCGCATCCATGGCGGAACCGCCATGCCGAGAGGAAGCTCAACGTCGAGATGGGCAGCTCGCTCCGCGGCCACCTGGGCATCGGTCAGGTCGAGACCATAGCCGGGAATGCGCAGGATGCGGGTGATGGTCCCCGCAGGATCCAGTTCCTCGACTTGCATCAGGTCCGAGGATCCGTAGAAGATTTTTCGTCCGAGCGCAGCCACTTGCCCGCCTTTGCCGAACAGGGCCGGTCCGTCTCCCGCGTTGTCCTCATAGGAGAACATGTACGACTCGCGTCCCGGCCGTACGCCGATACTGTCGATCAAGGTGCCATCCGGATTGAACCGGACGAGCGCGACGGACGGGCGTATGAGCTGGTTGGCGACCTCGTCCAGCCCTTCCCAGATGAAGGACTCGGCGAGCAACATGCGCTCGCCCAGAAAGTGAATGTCGGAAACCTGGTGAGGCACGTGGAAGATCCGTGACAACTCCATATCGGGACCCATTACCGTTACCCGTCCGTCGTAGTCGAGCACGAACGCCGAGTCGGCCACGATCTCCACCTGCTGCAGGTTGCGGAACTCGCCCGGGCCCTGACCGGGTCCACCCAGCGCGCCCAGGAACACCCCCTCGCGCGAGTAGCGGCGAATCTGATCGGATCCTCGTTCCGCCAGCACGAGGGAGCCGTCCGGCCGCTGCTTCAGACTGCGGACGCGGAAGAACTCGTGGGCGGGGCTGACACCGGAGAGGGTCAGGTCGAGAACTGGATCCGGGTTGATGTGCCAGCGGGTGGAGTCGCCCCAGAGCGGTCGCATCGCCTCGACGATTCGGATTCCGGCGCTGTCGCGCTGGGTGACCAGCGGAAGTCCGGAGTCCTCTTCGGTGCAGGAGATGGCGCCGCCCAGGAGCAGAAGGGCGACGGGGCACATCTTCGCAGTCCGCCGTGACTGTATCGTCATTTGTCGTCCATCGCTGTCTCAGTTGCGCGTGAGCCGCAGCACCTGCGGGTGCTCGACATCCAGCTCATCCTCCCGGACGCCGAGCACGGCGTCCATCGCGATTTCCATGACCGTGAAGCGCCGCGGAACCTCGACGGTTCCCAGCCAGGTCCCGTCTGCGTCCAGGACCAGCCACTCCCGAGGCTGTTCCTGCTCGCTCTCTCCCCGGAAGAGCTCAAGCCAGATGGCCCCCGAGGGATCGACAAGGATTTCGGAGTAGGCGGGTCGGGTCGTCGCGTCGGGCAGGTCTTCGGCCAACCTCCGGAAAACCGATGTCGATCCGGGCCGAAATCTCCCGAGACGGGCATCACGCTCAGCAGCCACCTGGGCATCGCTCAGATCCAGGGGATACCCGGGGATGCGAAGGATGCGCACAGGACTCCCGGTCATATCCAGCTCTTCTACCTGCATGGTTATGGCCGAGCCTCGAAAGATGCGCTGTCCCAGCACAGCGATGTGGGATGTCTTGCCAAAAAGAGGCGGGGCCCCCGCGACCATTCCGTCCCGGGCGTATGCATAGCTCTCGGTCCCGCGCGTTTCGCCGATGCTGTCGATCCGCACCCCCTCCAGATCGAAGAGAATCAGCGGCTCCGCATGCCGATTCACTTCGTTGGGGACATTCCCCTGCGGCCCCGGCGAATAGCTCTCCGTCAGAATTGCGCCGCCGCTCAGGTAGTGCAGGTTGTTCGTGAACGGAGCGAGACTGAAGGTGCGAACCACCGTCAGGTCCGGAGCGGCCACCGTGACGCGTCCCCTGCCGAGGGCGAGCAGGGTGTCACCCGCGTTGTCGATCGCCTGCAGGCTCCTGAATTCGCCGGGACCGTCTCCCTGACCGCCGAAGGACCCCAGGAACTCGCCGGTGGCGGAAAACAGCCGCACCTCCCGGGAGCCCCCATCGCCAACAACGAGAGAGCCGTCCGGCCGCCGCTTGACGCTCCGGACGCGGAAGAACTCGTGAGGCGTGCCGCTGCCGGCAAGCGTGAGGTCGACGAGCGGCTCCGGATCGACGCTCCAGGGGCTGGAATCGCCCCAGAGGGGCCGCGTCGCATCGACGATCTCGGCGCCGGCGCTGTCGCGCTGGACAACAAGGGGCGGGCTGGGGTCCTGACCGGCGGCGAGCGAGGGCAACGCGCATAGCAGGAGAACAGCCACGCTCGGCGGAATGTCGGTCGAATGGGTCGCCATTGCTATTTCCCTTCCAGGGACACTCGGCTATCTCAATTACGCGTCAGCCGCAGCACCTGCGGATGCTCGACATCCAATTCGTTGCGCCAGACACCTAGCACGGCGTCCATGGTGATGTCCGTGACGGAAAAGCGGTCGGGGATGCGTACGTTGCCAAGCCAGGTTCCATCGGCATCCAGCACGAGCCACTCCTGGGGCTGGTCCTGCTCGCTCTCTCCACGGTGAAGTTGCAGCCAAACCGCTCTGGAAGGATCGATGAGAATGTCGGTGAACGCGGGCCGGGTGTCGGACGCGGGAGCGTCTTCGAACGCCTGCTGAAACGGCGAGGTCGATCCGCGCGGGAGCCTGTCAAGAAAGACATCCCGCTCGGCGGCGATCAGGGCGGCGCTCAGGTCGAGCGGATAGTCTGGAATCCGCCGGATGCGCACGAGATTCCCGGACATGTCCAGTTCCTCCACCTGCATAGCGTCGTTCGAACCCCGATAGATGCGCCGCCCAAAGGTCGCGACGTGAGATGCCTTGCCAAAAAAGGGGGGTACGGCCCCGCCAAACACCCCTTCGCGGAAGTGCAAGTAGATTTCGGGTCCCTGCATCTCACCGATGCTGTCGATCTGCTCTCCTTCCAGGTCGAAGAGGACCAGAGGCAGCGGGCGCCGGATCAGCCCACCAACGCCTGCTTGTGGCAAAACCAGCGACCGCGGCTCCGGCAGGATCGCCCCGATGTCCAAATAGTACAGGTTCAGCGTAAGCGGGTCGATGTTGAAGGTCCGGACTACGGTCAGATCAGGCGCGACCACAGTGACGCGACCCTCGAAATCGATGGCCAGCAGAGTGTCGCCGGCGTTCTCGGTCACATTCAGATCGTTGAATTCGCCGGGACCTTCTCCGCTCCCGCCGAACGACCCCAGGAACTCACCGGTCGCGGAGAACACCCGCACTTCTTCCGAGCCCCTGTCGGCGATCACGAAAGACCCGTCCGGACGCTGCTTCATGCTTCCGACTCGATAGAACTCGTGGTTCGGACCATTGCCGGTGAGCGTGAGGTCGACGACTGGATCCGGATCGATGCTCCAAAGGCTGGAGTCGCCCCAGAGCGGCCGCATGGCCTCGACGATCTGGATGCCGGCGCTGTCGCGCTGGACTACGAGGGGCGGGGTTGAATCGCCACCCTGG
>JAPPGZ010000095.1 GCA_028874905.1 Gemmatimonadota bacterium | reverse complement strand
AGTCAAACGGCTGGAATCCGACCGGCCAATCCCGTAAGTTCAACGTTCATGAGCATCTGCGAATCCACGACCGACTGCCGGGCTGGCAAGGCGCTTTGAAGGGGGAATAGCAGTGCTATTCGCCCGAAAAGCAACGCAGAGCGTAAGCGTCCAGCCCGGATGGATCGCTGCTCGAATGCCGTGGGGACTTTGTCCACGGACTCCTATCCCCCGGCCCCCGGCAGGTACTTCGCCGGAATCGGATGGTCCGGCCCCTCGCCGAGCCAGAAGATCGAAACGACCCACCAGCGCGAGCCGTCGTTCATCAGCTGGATCGAGTTGATGCCGCGCGCGAAGGGCTCCGGATCGCTCGCCAGCCGCCGCGACTCGTAGGTGCTGAACGCGTGCGCGATCTGGCCGTATTCCTCGGTCACCCGGTGGATCTCGACCTCATGGAAGCCGTTGGCCTCGAGCATCTCGCCGACTCCCTCGGCGTACTCCCCGGGCGTGATCACCCGGCGCCCGTACGTCGACCCTCCGGGAGGCCGTCCGACCGGGCTCAGCGTGCCGCCGGGCGCGAACAGCGACAGGAAGCGGTCCCAGTCGCGCGCCACGCCCGCATCGCCCGAGATCACGTCGTAGAGGGCGGTGATGATGGCGTCGATGGACCCGACGTCTGCGGGGTTGGCGGGTGGGGCGGCGTTTTGTTGGGCTGAAGAGGGCGTCGGTGCGGTCGCGGCGGCCGCGGCCACAAGGAGCGCCAGGGTGATCGCCACGGTGCGGAGGGAGGGTCGGGCGGATGGACGCGGGGCGGTGGAGAGGCTCATGGGTCGCGGTCCTTGAAGGGGTCGAAGGTACTTGGACAGGTGCAGGTGTATTTCACATTCCGTCCGTCCAAATGGCAAGTACCAGTGGCATTTGGTAGCGCGGACCAACCCCCGGCGGCCCGGACACTGGTTGCGCCGTCCGCCCGGACCGCCCGAGGTTGCCAGCCCATGAAACACTTCTTCCCGATGGTGCGCCGCGAAGGCGCGACGCTGGTCTTCCTCATCGCCTTCGCCACGTTCGCGTTCATCCCGGTCTGGCGCGACCTCGAGATCGCGGGGATGGCCGTGTTCGGCTGGCTGATCGCGGCCCTGATGCTGATTTCGCCCACGGTCACGCTCGTGGCCTTCCTCCGGCGCCGGGGGGATTCGCGCTGATGCTCCTCGAGCGCATCTTCGTCGGGGTCTACCTGGCCGCCTGCATCGGGATCGGGATCTGGGCGTCGAAGAAGGTGCTGACCTCCCGCAGCGAGTACTGGGTCGCGGGCAGGCGCATCGGCACGGTCGTCAACTCGATGGCGATCATGGCGGCGCTGGCGAGCGGCGGCTCGATCATCGGGGTCATGGGGCTGGCGTACGCGCAGGGCATCCCGGCGACCCTGGCGCTCTTCGGCGGGTCGGTGGTCGGCTTTTCCCTGGCGTCCATCCTCGTGGCCCGACCGCTCCGGAACTTCGGCAAGTTCACGATCACCGACTTCCTGAGCTTCCGGTATCCCCACGCGGTGGTTCGCTACCTGGTCCCGATCCTCATCGTCATCGCCTTCACCATCTACATCGTCGCGCAGCTCAAGGCGGCCGGCATCGCCGCCGAGGCCCTGCTCGGAATCCCGTACAACACGGCGCTGGCGATCGCCACGGTGGTGTTCGTCGTCTACGTCTCGTTCGGGGGCATGGTCGCCATCACCTGGACCGACGTGATCCAGGGCTTCCTCATGGTGCTGGTAGTGGTGGGCACCGCCCTCGTGCTCGTGTGGCGGGTAGGATCGCCCCTCGAGATCATGAGCCAGGCCACGGCCGTGGCGCCCGAACTCGGACAGGTCGCGCACCGGCCCGTGTCCAGCTACCTCGGCTACTTCGTGATCTGGGCCACGGCCATCCCCGTGATCCCCCACATCGTCATGCGCGTCTTCACGGCCAGGGACGCCGACAGCGCGCGCATGTCGCTGAACCTGTCGATGCTCGTGTACAGCGTGATGATCCTCGCGGCGGTGCTCGTCGTCGTGCCGGTCGGCCGTATGGACTTCCCCGGCCTCCAGGACGCGGACGAACTCTTCCTGCGCGTGATGGAGACGCAGTTTCCGCCGCTGATCCGCGGCATCGCGGTCGCGGCCGTGCTCGCAGCCGTCATGTCCACAACGGACGCGCTTCTTCTCGCCTGCAGCTCCGCGATAGCCCACGACATCCTGGGCGGACTGGGGCGCGGCCGCGCGAGCGAACGCACCCTCAGCCTCGTGCGCATCGTCACGACCTGGGTGATCGGGACCGCGGCCCTCCTGTGGGCGTTCTCCCCGCCCGAACTGATCACCCAGTTCTACACGGCCGGGGTCGGCGTTCTCAGCTCCAGTCTGTTCGTCCCCACCGTGGCCGGGCTCTGGTGGAAGCGCGCCAACCTGACAGGCGGCGTCGGAGCCGTGGTGTCGGGCGCGGCCGTCTACATGGTCGTGCAACTTGGCATTGTCGACATCGGCCTGGCGCCCGTGGTCGTCGCGCTCGCGGCCAGCGCCACGGCCATGATCCTGGGCGGGCTGTTCGGCCGGTGGGAGTCCCGGGAGATGGTCGGGCACATCGAGGCGCTTCACGGGTAGGAAGGCAAATGCGAGCGCTTGCAATCGTCCTGGCTGCCCTGATCGTGCAGGGATGCAGAGTCATCGAACCGGACCTGGTCTGCACGGCTCAGTACGTTTACGCCGTTACGGTCGAGGTGCAGGACTCGTTGACGGGCGGGCCGCCCGGTTCAACGCCGACCGGGACCCTTGCGGACGGCGGGTATCGGGAGACCATGGAGTCGTACGGCGGCCAGTTCCTGCAGGGC
Organism: Gemmatimonadota bacterium; assembly: GCA_028874905.1. Lineage (GTDB taxonomy): Bacteria > Gemmatimonadota > Gemmatimonadetes > Longimicrobiales > Gaopeijiaceae > Bin94. Next base: position 8,086 of record JAPPGZ010000095.1, on the reverse strand, counting down.
GGCGGCGAGCGCCCCGGCACATACGATGTCGAGGTCCGGGCTGATGGATACCGGCCCTGGCGAGTCGAAGGCGTGGAGGCGGGGCACGACGGTTGTCATGTCGAGAACAACCAGTTCCTCGCCCAAATGGTGCCGTTGAGCACGCCCTGACGACTCACAGCGACACGTCGTACCATGACGCGGAACAGGCCCGAAGTCGTCCGCGCCAGCCAGGACGAGCAATCGATTGACCGGCGCGACTTCGTCCGGCGCGTGGGCGGCGGCCTCGCGGCTGGCGGGCTCGCAGGCTTCGGTCTGGTCTCCTGCTCCAGTCCGCTCGAGCCCGAAGACACGCCCGGGGCGCTGACGCCGCCTTCGCGAGCCCTCCAGATCGTCGTGGTCGGCGCGGGAATGTCCGGCCTGGTGGCGGCCTACGAACTCTCCCGCGCCGGGCATGACGTGACGGTGCTCGAGGCGCGGGGGCGCGTCGGCGGACGCGTGCTGACCCTGCGGTCCCCGTTTGCCGCGGGGCACTCCGCCGAGGCGGGCGCCGCGCGTATTCCCCCGGACCACGACCTCACCCTGGGATACGCGCGCCATTTCGGGCTGGAACTGGACCGATTCTACCCGCAGGACGGGCTGTTCCTGCGCGTCCAGAACGGGCAGCAGGCCACGGTTACACCGGGTTCCTTTCTCTCCGAATGGCCCGACTTCGTGAAGATCCGGGGCGGCACCGACCGTCTGCCCGCGGCCTTCGCGGACGCGCTGGGCAACCGCGTGGTCACAACCGCTCCCGTCACCGAAATCGTGGCCGGGGCCGGGAATGCAGTTGGTGTCTCCACCGCCGCCGGCGGCCACTACCTGGCGGACAGGGCTCTGGTGACCGTGCCGGTACCCCTTCTCTCGACCATCCGTTTTTCACCGCCCCTCTCCGCGGCCAGGACCGAGGCAATGAACGGAGGTTTCCACTACCAGAGCGCCACGCGCGTCTTCGTCCGCTTCCGCACGCGGTTCTGGGAAACCGATGGCCTCAACGGCTGGGGAACGACCGACTGGCCCGAAGAACTCTGGCATCCCACCTGGGACGCCCCGGGTCCCGAAGGTGTCCTGCTCTCCTACGTGCGCGGCAACCGCGCAGACGAGCTCGATCAACTCGACGCCGACGCCCGCGTCGCCCGCGTCCTTGCCCACTGGGAGGACTTCCTGCCGGGGGCCGCCGGCCATGTCGTATCAGGCACCTCGCACTCGTGGCAGCGGGACCCCTGGAGCCGCGCCGCCTGGGCCGAACCCACGCCGACACAGGACAGCGAACTCGGCACGGCGCTCGCCAGGCCCGAGGGACCGGTTCATTTCGCCGGCGAGCACATCTCGGGAGCCCGCGGGTGGATAAACGGCGCTCTCGAGTCGGGTATCCGGGCCGCGCGCGAGATTCACGCGGGCTGAGGGCGCCACCCGCGCCCGGTCGGCGCCATGCTGGCCCTCGCGCCGCGGCAAGGGTACGATGCGTTCCGTGCCCGTTCGTCGATTACCCCGGAGGAAAAAACCATGAGGACCATCCTGTTCACCGGAGCCATGCTCCTCACCGCGACCGGAGTCACCGCTCAGCAGCGCCCGGAGCGCGACCCGAACAGCATGGGCGGCGGCGACTGCGCGGCCAACGTGTACAACTGCAGCGACACGCCGAACCCGCTTCCGGCACCGAACACGGTCTGGATCGAGGAGATGACGTGGATGGATGTCCGCGACGCCCTGGCTGACGGCAAGACCACGGCCATCATCCCCACCGGCGGCGTCGAACCGAACGGCCCCTGGCTCGCCACGGGGAAACACAACTTCGTGCTGCGCGCAAACTGCGACGCCATCGCGCGCGAGTTGGGCGACGCGCTGTGCGCCCCGATCATCAAGCTGGTGCCCGAGGGCAACATCGACCCGCCCAGCGGCCACATGACCAGCCCCGGCACCCTCAGCCTGCGCCAGGGGACTTTCGAGGCGCTGCTGACCGATGTCGCGCACAGCCTGAAGATGCACGGCTTCCGCAACATCATCTTCATCGGGGACAGCGGGGGGAACCAGGGCGGACAGCGCGCCGTGGCCGAGCGGCTCAACGAGAAGTTCGCGGGCGCGGCAATCGTGGCCCACGTGCAGGAGTATTACGACTACAACTCGGTCACGCGCTACATGGCTTTCCGCGGGCTGGAGGCCGGGGAGAACGAGGGCCTGCACGACGACCCGATCATCGCCCTCAACATGTTCTACGACGACCCCTTCTCGGTGCGCTACGACGAGCGGGTCACGGCGGGCAACGCGACGATCAACGGCGTGTCGATCGCGGACCGGGTCAGGTCGCTCGAGCTGGCCCGCGAGATCGTGGCGTTCCGCGCCGAGCATACCGCCGACGCGATCCGCGAGGCCATCGCGAACCGCGGCACGCTGCCCGCGCCCGACCGGTCGGCGCGGTTCGCGGCGATGCGGCGCGCGGCGGGGGGGCAGGCTCAGCGTCCGGGCGGTGGTCAGCGCCCGGGCGGCGGCCAGCGCCCGGCCCCCGATCCGCGCTCGATGGGAGGCGGCCAGTGCAGCGCCAACATCTACAACTGCGCCGACACGCCGAATCCGCTGCCCGCGGTCAGCACCCTCTGGATCGAGGAGATGACGTGGATGGATGTCCGCGACGCCCTGGCCGACGGCAAGACCACGGCCATCATCGCGACCGGCGGGGTCGAGCCCAACGGTCCCTGGCTCGTGACGGGCAAGCACAACTACGTGCTGCGCGCCAACTGTCCCGCGATCGCGCGGAAGCTCGGCAACGCCCTGTGCGCACCCGTGATCGAGACCGTGCCCGAAGGCAGCATCGACCCGCCCAGCGGCCACATGACCAGCCCGGGCACCATCAGCCTGCGCCAGGAGACCTTCGAGGCGGTGCTCACCGATGTCGCGCACAGCCTGAAGATGCACGGCTTCGAGAACATCGTGCTCATCGGCGACAGCGGCGGGAACCAGCGCGGCATGGAGAACGTGGCCAACGCTTTGACCGAAGCCTGGGATGGCGAGGCCGCCGTCCACTTCATCCCGGAGTACTACCGGGCGCCGCCGGGCAGCCCGAACGTACTCCGCGACCTTGGCGTCGTCACCGACGACATGGCCAGCGATGCGCTCCACGACAACCCGACCATCACACTGAACATGATGCTCGACGACCCGGCCTCGGTGCGTTGGGCGGAACGACTGAACACCGGCCAGGCGATGATCGACGGGTTCTCCATCGCCGATCTGGGCAAGTCGCTCGAGCTCGGGCGTCAGATCTCCGATGCGCGGGCCGAGCGTACCGCGCGGGTGATCGAGGAGAGGATCGCGAATCGGTAGGCTCGCAGCCAGAACTGGACACAAAACGTGACTAGTCATATTATATGTCCATGAAGATCCAACCACATGCGGACGCGAACGTGCAGATGCCCCCGACCATCGGTGCGGCGCGATTCAAGGAGCAGTGCCTTGCGTTGCTGGATCGGCTCGGTCCTGACGGGCTGGTGATCACCAAGCGAGGCAAGCCGGTAGCACGGGTGCTGCCCTTTCACCAGGACTCCGCCAGCCTGATCGGCAGCCTGCGGGAAAAGATCGAGATCAAGGGCGACATCATGTCCACGGGTATTGGCTGGGACGCGGAGTGCTGAATCTCGACACGCACATTCTGATCGACGCTCTTCGTGGAGAACTGAATCGAAACGAGCGCCAGGTACTTGCCCGCAGCCAGTGGTCGGTGTCTGCCATCGTCCTCTGGGAACTCGCGAAGCTTGTCCAGCTGGATCGTGTCGATGCGGACCTCGACGACAGAGAGGTGGTTCGGACACTGAGTCGCATCCACACGTGGCCGATCGATCTGGCCGTGGCCCGCGCCTCGACCCGGATGGATTTTCGGGCCGATCCCGCCGACGAGATCATCGCCGCGACGAGCGTCGTCCACGGGATCCCCCTCGTCACGCGCGACTCGGTGATCCGCAGGTCGGCGCTCGTGCCCCTGGCGACCTAGTGCAGATGGGTCAGGGGACGACTACTTTGCACCACAGTAACCCAGAGCCCCGTCGGGCAAGGAGGACATCATGGCCAAGTACATGTTCCGAACCAGCTACACGCAGTCCGGCCTGAAGGGACTGCTCGCGGAGGGCGGCAGCGGCCGGGAGGCCGCACTGCGTGCCACGATCGAGAGCGTGGGCGGCACTCTGGAGGGGTTCTATTACGCCTTCGGCGACAGCGACCTGTTTTTGATCGCCGACCTTCCGGACGAGGCCGCGGCCACGGCGCTTTCCCTGAACATCGCCGCTGCGGGTGCACTCACCGTGTCCGTGACGGTGTTGCTCACCGCCGAAGACATCGACGCGGCGGTCGCCAAGTCCGTCTCGTACCGCTTGCCGGGCGCCTGATCTCCGGCCTGTCTGCGGCTATCGCGCCAGGCTGTCCCGGATCGCGCGCACCGTGATCGCAGTGCGGTACTCGATGAGCGCCCGACCGATCTCGATGGTTCGCTCCACGGGGCCGAGTTCGACCTCGTTGATCGAGTAGAGTCCCGCCTCGATCCGCTGACGCGCGCGAATGCGCCCCGGATCGGTGGTGGCCACGATCGCCGAGTAGTGGACGTCGTCGTGATAGAGGTCCCGCGTCGCTGAACAGATGTCCGGCTGCTGGAAGATCTGCAGCTCTTCCTTCAGGAACTCGCAGCTCCAGATGTCCTCGCGGTAATACTCCTCGATGTAGTGGGCCCGCGCCGCGCCGTCCCAGTATTCGTTGAGCCTGTCCGCAGTCTCGGACATGCCGTTCTGGTTGCCCCCGCTGTCGCCGATGAAGACGACATCGGTGAAGCCCTGGCTCTTCAGGCTGTTGGCCACGTCCTCGAGCACCATTCGGAAGGTCTCCTGGCGGACGCTCAGGGTGCCGGGGTAGCGGATGTTCTCGGGATCCCCTTCGGGCACGTATTTCATGACCGGCGCGCAGAGGGCGTTGCCCAGTTCGCGCGCGATCGCGTCGCACATCGCCTCGAGCACGTAGTTGTGCTTGCCGCCCGCCATGTAGGGACCGTTCTGCTCGACTCCGCCTGTCGCGATGATGCCCGTGGTCTTGCCCGCCGCGATCTCGTCCCGCACCTCCATCCAGGTGAGTTCGTCGATCCAGATCGAATTGATGCCCTCGATGGGGCGGGGAGCGGTCATCATGGCCTCCTGGCGCCGCTGCCACTCGGCGAGCTCCTCCGGTGTGCGGGTGCGGCGGTCCTGTCCTTCTGCCGGGAAGACGGGGAGCAGCGTAAGCACGAGCGCTCCCAGTATCGATTTCGTCGCTCTCATTTCCTCTGCTCCTTGATGGCAATGATATCACAGCATACGATATGATGGCAATGACATCACACCAGGGATAATGGGCAATCATGGGTCAACTCAACGTCCGCAAGCTATCACGTCAGGTCATCGACCGCCTCAAGCAGCGCGCTGCGGCCAACGGACGGTCCGCCGAAGCGGAACACCGCGAGATTCTGCGCAAGGCCCTGCTTCCTGCAGAGGGTGAATTCGCCGAGCGGGCACGTGCGATGCGGCAGCGCCTGGCGTCGTCCATCGACAGTACCGCGACCATTCGGGCCGACCGCGAGCGGGGTCTGTACTCGTGACGGGATACGTGGTCGATGCCAGCGTGGCCGTGAAATGGCTGATCGCCGAACCGCTGTCCGAGGAGTCGGCAAGACTTCTCGATGCGGACGTAACGCTCCTGGCACCCGACCTGCTCTTTGCCGAAGCGACAAGCGCGCTGGCCGCCAAGCACCGGCACGGCGAGTTGAACGCCGAGGACTTCGCGGACGCAGTGGATCTGCTGCGGACCGCTCCGGTGGGCACGCCCCTTTCAATGCGCCGGCTTGCGGCGTCAAGCGCACGCCTTGCGCGAGATCTGGGGCATCCCGTCTACGATTGCGTCTACCTTGCGCTGGCGATTCACGAGAACTACCCGGTGGTGACCGCGGACACGCGCTTCCATGACAAGGTGCGCAACCATCCCTATCTGGCCGACCGGATGGTTCACGTCGCCGAACTCTGAGCGTCCGACGTTGCGCCCGCCAGCCCTGCGTCAGCGTGCGGGGTCGAACAGGCGGATGACCTCGGCAACGGTCATGTCGCCCACCCGGCGCGCCAGTCCCGCCTCGCGCACCGTGGCGATCGCTTCCTCGAAGCGGCGCTTTTCGCTCTCCGGCAGATCGATGAACTCCACGCCGGCCTCCCTCGCCATCCGCAACCCCTCGGCACCGGCGCGCGCGTAGGACGCGGCCCCGGCCAGGGACAGCGCGGCATCCGCCGCTTCGTCGATCCAGCCCTGCTCCTCGGGAGAGAGGGCGTCGTATACCCCCTGGTTCATCAGCAGAACGAACGGCAGCCCGGACGCGGGGAGCCAGGTCGTCAGGTAGTCGGTCGGCTCTTGAAGCTGGAACGCGACGATCCCCGAGGGGGACATGGCCACACCGTCGATGACGCCGGTGGTCAGACTCTGGTGGACCACCGTGCCCGGCTGCATGACGGCGCTGGCACCGAGCGCTTCGATGAACGGGATGGCGCTTCGCGTCGAAACCCGAATCTTGAGCCCGCGCATGTCTTCAAGCGTTCGCACGGGTGTGTCGCGGGTAAGCAGCACCGGGGCGTCGTTGGCCCACAGACCCAGCACCTTCGCCTCATACTCGGACTCAAGAACCGACGAGGCGCGTCGCATGGCCTCCGTGCACTCCGCCGCGGTCTTGCAAATCCCCGGATAGGCGATCAGGTCCGTCTTCGGAAAGACGTCGGCGGTGTAGGCGGGAATCACAAGCGCGATATCGGCCACGCCCCCGAGCAAAATCGAGTACTGCGCCGGCGCCGACGAGTTCAGCGCACCCGCGGGGAACTGCCTTACGGTCAGCCTGCCGCCCGAAAGTTCTTCAAGCTTCTGCGACAACGGCGTGAACATGCCGTCGGTCAGGACATGATCGGCCGGCAGAAAGTGCGCCAGTGACAGCTCCCGGGTCTCGGACGCGGGCCCGCATCCGGCCGCCAGCGGCAATCCGGCCGCGAGCGCAAGGAGTCCGTGGATCGAGCGGCGCGCCACCTCAGGACCCACCCGGGTCGGCCGCGGAAACGCGGAGAGTCAGGATGTCCATGTCGTGAAACTGCTGGTGCCGGACCGAGGACGCGAGGTGTCTGAGCAGCCGAAGCGAGATCTCGTGCTCAACCCGGGCCGCCCTGGTTTGCTCCCCGAGCCACTCCAGGCGGTCCTGAAGATTGAGTTCGTCGCTCCCCGCCGCACCTACCCTGAATTCCAGCACGGCTTCGCCGTCCTCCTCGCGCGCGGTCAGCAGCAATTCCGATCTCCCATCCCCGGGCGTCCCCTCCGCTCCCTCCACCTCCTCCGTTTCCGCGCGCGACTGCAGAAGCGTCAGCAGCGTCTCTTCGCTCGCCGCCTCAAGCCGCCCCAGGACCCCTTCCAGTCCGTTGCGGACGGCGAACGCCTCGATGAACTCCCTGATACGGGGCAGTTCCGCCATGTCGAGCTTGCCCCTGAATTGGCCCTTCCTCCGTACCGTCAGCGCCGTGAGTAGCAGTGCCAACAGCCCCCCCGTGGTCACCCCGTTGCTGAACAGCCCGCCCGCGAACTCGGCGAAAAAGGCAGGGAAGATCATGTCGAGTTCGAACGCGACACCAGCCCAGAACGAGACGCCCGCGATCAGGCCGTTGCGAGGGTTCGTGCCCATGCTTCTCACCACCTCACGCATCCCGACCGTGAACAGCATTGCCATGACCACCGCAATGGACGCGGCCACGACGGCGTCCGGAATGGCGAGAACGAGAGCGAGCCCCTTAGGAAGAAGGGCCAGGAGGACAAAGGCCAGGCCGGCAGCGGCCCCGACGGTCCTAGACGCGACGCCGGTGACCTCGACTGCGGCCACACAATTGGCGTTCGGCGTGTTGGGCATCGTCCCCGCCACACCCGCCAGCAGGTTTCCGGCGCCTTCCGCGGCTACCGAGCGCTGCACCGCCCGAAAATCGACCGCCCGGGACCGGCGCCACGCCACGCGCTGGGCGGCGACCACGACGGCGACCGACTTGGTCGA
>JAPPGZ010000060.1 GCA_028874905.1 Gemmatimonadota bacterium | reverse complement strand
GGGGGGGGGCCGGCGCCCCCCCCCCCCCCCCCCCCCCCCCCCCCCCCCCCCCCCCGCGGATCCCCCAGTGGTTCAGTCCACTCGGACGACGTTTTCGGCCGCCGGCCCCTTCGCGCCGTCGACCACATCGAATTCGACTTTCTCGCCCTCGGCAAGGCTTCTGAAGCCTTCGGACTGGATGGCGGAGAAATGGACGAAGCAATCCTGTCCATTGTCGGCTCTGGAAATGAAACCAAAGCCCTTTTGGTCGTTGAACCACTTGACGGTTCCCTGCATACGCACGTTGCTGCTCTCCCTCGTGTCGCGGTGCAGTCTGCTGATCCCGGGTACCGCCCACACCAACATCGTGCGGGCGCGGTGGGATACTGCGGAAAGAAGAATGACGGGCATCCCCCGTTCGAGGTTTCGGCCCGTCGTGGATGTGGATGAGTACTGACCGTGCAGACTTGCTCCTGATTGGTAAGGGCGAAAACTGACAGCAAAAGCCGCCCGGGTCAACATCCCGGCAAACGGGAAGCTCCGGGGCGCGACACTCGAACCAGCAGTCCGTAGGGGATTCTGTCCACGGGCTGCTAGACCGGGATCCCCGTCAGCCACAGAGCCAAGGCCGTACTGAGTGGGACGACGAGGTTGTCGTCGAGGCCGATCGGCAGCACCTCCATGGCCGCGACCACAGCCGCTGCGAGCAGCGCGGCGCCAACCCCTGTCACGGGAGTCAGTACGGCCGCCGCCACCAGGAAGAAGGCCGCCGTTCCCTCCCACGTGCCGTTGCCCAGTCTGTGCCGTCCCCAAACCCGGCCGACAACGCTGGCAGCGGGGTCGGCGAACGCCAGGACCAGCATTGAGGGCATGAACAGCCGGGGCGGCGCGATCACCAGTACCGCAAGTGCGCCGACCATGTACCAGGTGGAAGACGCTATCCCGGTGGCTTCGCGGGGAGAAGCGAGCCGTGAGAACACCCTGAAGAAGGTCGTGTTGACACCCTCGAACCGAAGGCGGGCCCAATCGAGCACCAGTGCCGCCGCCACGCCGGCGCCGATCCCGGCCAGCGCCAACGCGGACTCGGGCCCGGTCAACTGCACGAAGGCGATGAGCACCAGGCCGCCCACCGCGTGAAACAGACGGCGCCATGGCTGGACGCCCTCTGTCCGCTGGACAGCCTCTTTGAATTCGGAAGCCTGTCCCGTCTCCATATCCGCCCGCCTTGCTAGCGACCGCGCCTGCCTGGATCTCTCGCGGCCGCGCCGCCGATCGGATCCCCGGGCGGCAGCTGGAGTGCCGGGCCCGGCGTCGTGTTTTAGATCCGCTCCTGCCAGCGGCGAATGTCCGCCGCGACCAGTCGCTCGTGCGGCGACGGATCCACCACGGCTTCGAGGCGCCCCGCCAGCTCCGCCAGGCGGTGCGAAAGCACGGCGCGTGCCGCGGTCATGGTGGCTGCGCTGCCCGCCTCCTGCATCATCCGATCGACCACGGCTCGCTGAATGGCGTGCTGCACCTGGCGGCGGTACGCGTCGGCCTCGGGAGAGGTCGCCCAGGTCGCCGTGAGCAGCCGGTCGGTTACCTCTTCCAGATCCGGGTAGTCGCCCATGCTGCCATACACGACCAGGCGCGCCATCCGCGCCGGGTGCAGGATCTCGCCGACGGTGAAGTCGGCGGCCGCCTCGGCCGCGCCCAGCGGGTCGAAGAGCAGCTCCGTGTGGCCCGCGAAGACCTCGCCCTCGTCGTGGCGGAACGCCGGCGGTGGAATCATCCCGACCACCTCCTCCGGCAGCGCCAGGAAGTCGACGGTCAGCGCCGAGAGGATCGTTTCCAGCGCATCCCGCTGCTCTTCACCAGGCACAATCGCGACCGGCGTCTGGCCGTCGCCCTTCATCGCGTAGGCGTAGTCGGCGCCGCCCAGCGTCTGCGCCGCGGAGCGAAGCTGGAAGCGGTGGTGCATGTACAGCGGCAGCAGCACGAACTCGAGGTCGGAGAGCGGCCGGCCCGTTTGGATCATCGACGTGCCGAAGTTCCCCATACCGATATTGCGCACCCGGATCTCGTGCTTGAGGTGATCCACCAGGTTTGCGCCGTTGTCCCACACGCTCGCATAGGGGTGCCCGGCCCCGATGAAGTTGTTGTTGGAATGGGCCATGAAGATCAGCCCGTCGCGGATGCCCTGCATGACGATCTCCTCGAGCGCGGCGGCCTCGTCCGTCCCCTCCGGAAACTCCCGGTAGAGCCAGTTGACGGAGAGCTTGTCGTACTCCCCGATCCGCTGCACGTAGGCGTTCGACAAATCCAGGTTGCCATCGTCGTCGATTTCCACATACGGCGCGGGATAATCCATCACGCTCTCGCGCCCGTACGTGCTGGCGACATAGTTGTGAGGGAATCCGATGGTGTGGCCGACCTCGTGCGCGGACAGCTGGCGTACACGCGCCAGTGCCATCTCCACGGCGTCCGAGTTTGCGGACACCTGCGCGAGGTATTCGAAGTCGGGAGCGGCCGCGAGGAGGCAGGCCATGCCGTGGCCCGAGTGATCTTCGGCGCCCCAGGGCGAACCGCCGTACGCGGACGCATCGGCCTGCCCGCCACCGCCCACCGTTCCGGCAAACGGGGCGACCATCCCCTGACCGTGCAGGTAGTCCTGCCGCAGCCTGAGGCTGCCCAGGTTGACCACGCCCCGTATGATCTCACCGGTGCGCGGGTCGGTGACGGTGTTGCCGTAGGAGTATCCCCGGGTACGCCTGTGGGTCCAGTGGATCATGTTGTAGCGGATATCCTGCGGATCGATCCCCTCGGGCAGGACCTCGACCCGGTAGGCGTCGATGAACCCGGCGGCCTCGAAGGCTTCCTCCCACCAGGCGGCCCCGTCTATCAGCGCGCTGCGAATGGGTTCGGGGGTGCCGGGGTCCACGTAGTACACGATTGGCTCCACGGGCTCCGAGGGTTCCGGTCCGGGGTTGCGCTTCTGCAGGCGGTGCCGGGCCGTCAGGCGAAGGCGAAGGTCGCTATCGATCGGCGTCGCGTAGTCGAAGATGGTGGGGCCGTTCACACCGATCCGCGAGTCGGCGACCCGGGGGCGGTATCCGTCGTCCGGCAGGCGGATGAACGAGTGGTGCTGCCGCAGGGTGACCGCCTCCGGGTTCACGGCCACGCCTTGCACGAGGCCGCCCGGGTTGTCGCTGGTGAAGGTGAGCAGCGACTCGACTTCGGTGTTCTCCGGGAACGACTTCGTGGCCGGCAAGTGAATGGCCGAACGCGACGCGTCCAACCGGAACGTGCCCTGGCCGCGCTGCGCGATCTGGCCGATCGCGTTCCGCGCGTCCCGGATGAAGAACGGGGTTGCGTCCACCAGTACGCGGTCGCCGGTCCGCGCGGCGATGTCGAAGCCCCAGTACACCGACGGCGCGAAGGCGTCGCGCACGGCCTGCACCTCGGTGGCGTTGTCGCTCCGGGCCTGGAACTGGTAGTTGGGCTCCATGAGGAGCACACGGGGCCCCGCCCGCTTGGCCTCGAGGACATGGGTGCCGCGCAGCTGTCCCCGATCAATCCCCACCGGGTTGGAGCCCAGGCCGGAGCCCATCGAGATCTGATACAGGAACTCGCCGCCCGCGAGATCGAGCTCCCAGTACAGGACGCCGGCGCCGTCGTCCCAGTACAGGTTGAAGAACCCCTCCATCGCGGTCGTGCCTTCGGTCTTCTCGGCGATCGTGGGAGGCATCTGTTGCGCCGTCGCGGGAGCCGTGGCGGGCCGCGCGAAGGCCGCTGCCGCGACAAGCAGCGGGAAGACCAGCGCGGGCGCGTTTCGGAGGGATCGTTTTCTTGTCGATGAGGCGGACATGTGGCTGCCTTACCCGGAGCTTTGCCGGCGAGCGAGTTGCTGGGCCCGTCGTCGTCCTTGGATGGACGGGCGGTCGTGAGTCAGGAGACTGGAAAGCGCGACCGCCGGACGCAAGGACGGCGACCGGCTGCGGGCACGTCCCCGTGCGGATGCTGGCGGGACGACGCTAGCGCGCCTCCTCCTTCAGCTCCGGGGGGACGCGCGCCAGGGTCGCCTGTTCCAGGTCGTAGGCGTACGCCAGGAGATCGGCGTCCGTCCACAGATCCCCGATGAAGGCCATCACGAACGGGGTGCCGTCATCGTAGTACGCGAACGGCACGGTGACGGTCGGCAGCCCGATGTCGTTGACGATGTTGCTCGGCAGCTCCGCGTGGTTGTTGGGCCGATAGTCCGGGCGCGCCGGATCCTCCACCAGCGGCCGAATGGGCTCGCCCGCCTGGGGAAAGAAGAGGCCGTCCAGTTCGTGCTCACGCAGCACCGCCGTGAACAGCGCACGGATCTCCATCCGCCATGCCTGGAAGGCGTCGCCCTCCTCGGTGGCGGTGGGTGCTGCGGGTGGGCGGCCTGGGCGGCCGCGGCGGAAATCGCGCCCGGTCAGCGCCTCCCACTCCTCAACGCTGTGGAACGCAGCGTCCGGCCCCAGACCCCGGAGATACACGAGCAGGTCGTGGCTGCCGACAGAGGGGACGGACGGACGATCTCCATACAACGCGACCCAGCCGCGGTCGGCGAAGGGGTCCTTCACCACGCTGGCGCCCCGACTCTCAAGCACAGCGATGGCCTCGCGGTATCGCGTTTCCGTCTCGGGAGCCAGTGGCAGGTACGACTCCCGCCACCCCGGGCCGACGAGACCGAAGCGTTTGCCCCTAAGCGCGGTGGCGCTCAGGGCCGCCGCGTACCCGTCCTCGGGGATGTGCCCCACGGCCGCGTACGTGGCAAGATCTTCGGGAGTCGGACCCGCAATTACGTCCAGTGCGAGGGCGGCGTCCTGGACCGTCCTTGCGATCGGACCGACGACATCCCGGTACGTCGCGTCCATGGGCAGCGCACCCTCCAGGGGGACCAGGCCGAAGGTGGGTTTGACCCCGACCAGGGCCTGCGCGGCGGAAGGGTTCTGGATCGATCCGCCGGTTTCGGTTCCCAGGCCCAGTACCGCGAAGCTGGCGTTGACCGCGGTGGCCGTGCCGCCGCTGGATCCCCCGGGCACGCGGTCCACGGCGTACGGGTTGAGCGTTTCACCCGAGACCGAACTCCGGGTCCTGGTGCCGTGTCTCGCGAAGTCGGGCATGTTGGTCTTGCCGAGGATGACCGCGCCGGCTTCCCTGAGGCGCTCCACGGAGGCGGCGTCATCGCCGGGAATCATATCCACGCCGCCCGTGGCCGAACTGAAGCCGTCGAAGCCCGCCGTCGTGACCAGCCCCGCGTAGTCCAGATTGTCCTTGATGACGACCGGGACGCCGTGAAGGGGTCCTCGGGGACCGGTCGTGCGGAGTTCCCGGTCGAGCGCGGCCGCGGCGGCCAGCGCGTCCGGGTTCATCGAGATGAACGCGTTGTATCGGTCCTCGTAGCGGTCAATTCGGGCCAGGAAGGCTTCTACAAGCTGGACGACCGTGTACCGCCCGGCGCGCAGGTCGTCCTGAACCATGACCGCGGTGAGCTCTACAACGTCGATGGCGGGCCCGCCGCTCGCGTCGCGGGACGCCCCCGGCGCCTGGGCCGATGACGGTCGGGCCCCCAATGGCGCCACGGCCACGAGGGCCAGCATCAGGCAGGTGCGTCGCGAACAAGCCATTGAGCGTCCCCTGCAAACCGGTGGAAGATTCGGCCAGCCTACAAAGATACGTGGTCGCCCTTCGCAACGCGCGTCGTGCGCCGCGTTGCGACCGTTTCGCCACCAAAGCCATTGCACTACCATCAGGGACCATGGCCCGTTCAACTCAAGCCCTCATAGAACTGCTCGACCTGGAGCGCATTGAAGACAACATCTACCGAGGTCACAACCGGGACATCGGCTCCGGCCGGATCTTCGGTGGCCAGGTGCTGGCCCAGGCGCTGGTGGCCGCGCGGCGCACGATCGAGCAGACGGACCGCGCGGCGCATTCCCTTCACGGCTACTTCATTCTCGAGGGCGATCTGGACATTCCCGTCGTGTACTTCGTGGACTGTCTGAGGGACGGCAAGAGCTTTACCACGCGCAACGTCACGGCGATCCAGCACGGAAGGGCCATCTTCACCCTCTCCGCCTCTTTTCACCGCACCGAGACGAGCCTGTCCCACCAGGCAGCGATGCCCGATGTCCCGCCACCGGAGGAACTGCGCTCCGAACTGGAAATCGTGCGGGAGGCACCGGAGAAGATTCCGGCGCGCCTGCGCGACGTGCTCACCCAGGATCGGCCGCTGGACTTCAGGCCGGTGGACCCGTATCACCCCTTCGACCGGGAGGCGCGGGCGCCGGTTCGCCGCACATGGGTCAAGTCTTCGGGCTCTCTCGGCGACGACCCCGCGCACCACCAGGCCGCGCTTGCTTACGCGTCAGACTATGGCATTCTTTCGACCGCCCTCCAGCCTCACGGTCGAAACGTCCGGGACAGGGATCTGATGGCCGCCTCTCTCGACCACTCGATGTGGTTCCACCGCCCCTTCCGGGCCGACGAATGGCTCCTGTACGTCGTCGAGAGTCCCGCCGCACACGGTGCGAGGGGATTCGCGACGGGAAGCTTCTTCACCCGTGACGGCCGGCTCGTCGCTTCAGCCGCCCAGGAGGGCCTGCTCCGCGTCATCACCCCAGGGGAAGACCGTCGCTAGGCAATTCCAGGCAATTGCCCAACCCGAACCGGCCCATGCGCAACAGATTCGAATCCGCCCTCTCCTTCCCCGCCTACCTCGAGACCGTCCGCCGGAATGAGGAACTGTGGCATGGACTGTACGATCGGGTGCGGCTCCCCGCGGGCGCTGTCGACGACGCGCGCTCGATTCCCGGCACCTGGCACCTGCTCGCCCTCAGCGAGGACTGGTGCGGGGACGCGATCAATATCCTGCCGGTACTGGCCCGCCTGACCGAGGCTCTCGACCGCATGGACCTGCGCGTCCTGACTCGCGACGACAACCTCGACATCATGGACGCGCACCTGACCAACGGAACGAGCCGGTCCATCCCGGTGGTGATCCTCCTGGACGAGCACTACAGGGAGCGCGGCTGGTGGGGTCCACGGCCCAGCGAGCTCCAGAGGTGGGTGATGGAGGAGGGCATGAAGATGGACCCGGGGCCGCGCTACGCGCGCGTTCGCCGCTTCTACGCGCGCGACAAGGGAAGGACGATTCTGGCCGAGGTACTGGATCTGATGCGGTCCGCCGCGAGCAATCCCGCAACGACATGAGCATGGCGACAACGCTTTTGCGTCCCGCCAACCCGCATCTTAATGTCAGTATGGCAAATCCCCTTTTCCGGCTTTCGATGCAACGATTCTCCCCGACTCCACTCACGGTGTTCGCTGCGGCGTGCGCGGTCCTGGCGGTCCCAGGGTCCGGTGCATCGCAAGTCCCCCTTGGGATCCGCACCGCCTCGGGCCTGACCGTCACCCCCGTGTACGAGGGATGGTACGAAAACCACGATGGGACGTTCAGCCTTTCGTTCGGCTACTACAACCGCAACTTCGAAGAGATCGTCGAACTGCCGCACGGAGCGGCCAACCACCTGGAGCCCGCGGTCTACGACGGCGCGCAGCCCACGCGCTTCCACCCGCGTAGGCACTGGGGAGTCTTCACCGTGACGGTCCCGGCGGACTTTGGCGACCAGACGGTCGTGTGGACCATCGACTTCCGCGGCGAGCACAACTCGATACCGGGCCGCCTCCATCTCGACTGGAGGATCGATGCGCTGGACGGCGAGGCCGAAACCGGCAATACGCCGCCAATGCTGGCTTTTGCAGAGGACGGGCCGAAAGGCGCCGGACCCGGAGGTCCGTGGGGCAACCCGGTCGAAGTCCTGGTGGGCAGGCCAGTGCCGCTGACCGTCTGGGCCTGGGACGACGGCCGTTCCCGTGGCAGCGTGGTCAGGGCGGGACGCACCGGGGTTCCGGTCACGCTGACCTGGTTCAAGCACCTGGGCCCGGGTGACGTGACGTTCGACGAGAATACGGCGAGGGTGCCGGTCGAGGGAGGCATGGCAACGACCAGGGCCACCTTCACGGCACCGGGCGACTATGTGATTCGCGTGAGAGCAAACGACGCATCCGGTGTGTCCACCGCAGGCCACTCCCAGTGCTGCTGGACCAACGGATTCGTACGGGTGAGAGTGACCCGCTGACCGAAAGAGAGAAGATGCCCCGACGACACCGCCTGTTCCGGAACGTCGCCGCAAGTGGCGTGTTGCTGGCAGCCGCCCTGATGGTCGCACCCGCGCACGCCACGGCCCAGGTTCGCCCCACCTTCGCCCGCGACGTGGCTCCGATCATTCAGCAGAACTGCCAGATCTGCCACCAGCCCGGCTCGATCGCGCCCATGTCGCTCACCAGCTACGAGGCGGTGAAGCGATACGCCCCCCGGATACGCGAGAAGGTGGCGGCCCGCATCATGCCGCCGTGGCACATCGACCGTTCCGTGGGAATCCAGGAGTTCAAGAACGACCGGGGCCTGACCGACGACGAACTCGCGACGCTGGTCACCTGGCTGGACGGCGACATGCCCTTCGGCGACGAGGCCGACATGCCGCCTCCGCCCGTGTTCCCGGACGGGAGCGAGTGGCAATTCGCGGACCAGTTCGGAGAACCCGACCTTGTCATCCGGTCCGAGCCGTACACTCTGCCCGCGCAGACTCAGGACAAGTGGTTCCGGCCCGAGACGCCGACCGGCCTCACCGAGGAGCGCTGGGTCAAGGCGATAGAGATCCGGCCTTCCTGGCCCGATGGACGGCGGATCGTCCATCACACGCTGGCGTACCTGGTCCAGGACGAGGACCCCGACGCCATGACTGCGGAGACTGCGGCGCTCAGCACCAGCAGCCGTGCGATGGGCGGGCCCGGGCTCTTCATGGAGTGGGCCGTCGGCAAGGTCGGGGAGATCTTCCCCGACGGGGCCGGGAAGCTCATGCTGCCGGGCTCCAAAATCCGGTGGGAAGTCCATATGCACGCGATCGGCCAGGAGGTGGAGGACAGCTACGTGGAACTCGGCATCTGGTTCTACCCCAGAGACCAGATCCCCCAGAACAGGACCCGACTGGCGTTTTACAACGCGACCGGCGACGATCTCGACATCCCGCCGGGTCAGATCGCGGTCACCCAAGACTTCCACGTGGTCAAGTGGCCCGCACGGCTCGAGAACTACCAGCCCCACATGCACATGCGGGGCAAGGCCATGGCCATGGAGGCCATCTACCCGGACGGCCGCAGGGAGATCCTGAGCCAGGTCAACAACTTCCAGTGGCAGTGGCACATCAACTACATCTACGCCGATCACGCTGCGCCGCTCCTCCCTGCGGGCACCACGCTGGTCTTCACTGCCTGGCACGACAACACGCCCGAAAACCCCAACAACCCCGACCACACGCAGTGGGTCGGCTGGGGCGACCGGACCGTCGACGAGATGGCTCACGCCTGGGTCGACGTGACCTATCTCACCGAGGAGCAGTACGAGGCCGAAGTGGCGAAGCGGGAAGCCATGGCCGACGAAAACGAGACCAGGGAGGGGATCAACCGGTAGGGTCTTCCCTCCGCGCGAAAAACCCCCCATGGCCGTCGAAAGACAATCGACTTCGAAGGGCCGAGTTCTGGGCCTGTGGCTCGGCCTGGGCGCCTTCGTCCTTCTCCTTGTGTTCCCCGTGGACGCCACGAACGTCCCGGCGAGCCGTTTGGCCGCGGTGGCGCTTCTCATGGCGATCTGGTGGGTGACCGACGCGATTCCGCTCTTCGCTACCGCGCTCCTGCCCCTCTTCCTCTATCCCCTGCTCGGCATCATGTCAGGGGGCGAGACCGCCCCGATCTACTTCAACAGCACGATCGTGCTCTTCCTGGGCGGCTTCATGATCGCCCTCACGATGGAGAAGTGGAACCTGCACCGGCGCATCGCGCTCAACATCATCCACGCGGTCGGCGGCGGTCCGGCGCGGATCGTTCTCGGGTTCATGGCCGCGGCCGCGTTCCTGTCGATGTGGATCTCGAACACGGCGACCGCCGTCATGATGGTGCCGATCGGCCTCGCCATCTGCCTGCAGATCGAGAGCGAGGCAGGCCGGGACGGCGCGCGCCACCTGTCGGTGGGCCTGATGCTGGGGATCGCGTACGGCTGCACGGTGGGCGGGCTCACGACCCTGGTGGGTACGCCGCCCAACCTCTCGTTCGTGCGCATCTTCGAGATCCTCTTCCCCGACGCCCCCGCGATTGCCTTCGGCCAGTGGCTCATCATGGCGTTCCCGGTAGGCCTGATCATGCTGGTCGTGTCCTGGTTTCTCATCACGCACGTGCTGCACCGGGTCCCGGAGGGCGTCACCATCGATCACGGCGTCGTGGAAAAGGAGCGCCGGGGCCTGGGCGCCATTTCGTTCGAGGAGCGCGCGGTGCTGGGGGTTTTCGCGGCAACGGCGTTGTTGTGGGTGTTCCGCGTCGACCTGCAGCTGGGCTTCCTCACGGTTCCGGGCTGGTCGCGCCTCCTTCCCGACCCGGGCATGATCGATGACGGAACCGTTGCGATCACGCTCGCGTCCCTGCTCTTCTTCATCCCCGCGAAGAACCGGAAGAAGGGCGCGACGCGCGTCATGGGACCCGACGTGATCCCGCGCCTGCCCTGGAACATCGTGCTGCTTTTCGGCGGCGGCTTCGCACTGGCAGCGGGCTTTCAGGAGACGGGGCTCGCGCAGCTCATCGGCAACCAGTTCGGGGTGTTGGGCAGCCTGCCCGTGTTTGTGATGATCCTGCTGGTCTGCGCGGCGCTGACCTTCCTCACGGAGTTCACCAGCAACACGGCCACGACCGAGATGGTCCTGCCGATCCTCGCGTCCGTGGCGGTGGTGACCGGGACTCACCCCCTCGTGCTGATGATCCCCGCTACCCTGTCCGCGTCCTGCGCCTTCATGATGCCGGTGGCGACCCCGCCCAACGCGATCGTCTTCGGCAGCGACCGGATCACCGTGGGGGAGATGGCGCGCGCGGGCATCTTCCTCAACCTGATCGGTGTGCTGGTCATCGCAACCGTCGTCTTTACGGTGGGCCTGCACGTCTTCGACATCGATCCGGCCATGGTGCCGGAGTGGGCGAAATCCATGGCCGCGGGAGCGCACGAGTAAGGACTCCCGACGGCCCGCCGTAGCCGGATCGCCGTGTCCGTCACCCGGACCCTTGTGAGGCAGTTCACAAGCGCCGCGGGGTAGGCTTGCCCTTTTAGAACGCCTTCATGTACGTCAGCTTCACCACGCCGGTCCGCCGCTGCCAGCGCTCCGTTCTCGGGTCCAGCAGGTCCCCGGTCAGGTACCCCGTGTCGAACACCAAGAACAAGTCGCTGCCGGGTGTATGGATCCAGTTGATGCGGATGTTGGCCTGGATCTGGTTCGAGACGTCGTCGTACTGGACCAGGGCGTTGGCGAAGAGCGACCGGCTGACCGCGGCCAGGACGGTCAGGCTGTAGAGGCTGGTGGTGAAGTCGCCGTCCTCCACGGGGAGGCTGATGTCGTTGCGCGTATAGTCACCGCTGAGCGTGAGGTAGGGCCCCGTCTTCCACATGCCCCCGATCGCAACCTCGGTGCCCGTGCCTCCCCAGAATCCGCCTCTGGAAAACCCGCCGCGGGCGGAGAACTCGCGGCTGTCGTTGGTGTTGAACCGGACCTGGGCCCCGCTGAACACGTAGTCGCCGGGAACCAGCTCGCGTCCCTGAATCCGCACCGCCTGATGCAGAACCTCTCCCCGGCGCGTGATGTTGAGCATCATGCGGTCGCCGCTGTCGAAGGTCAGCATGTTGTGCGACAGGAGGAAGGTGCTCTGCTTCTCGCCGTCCATGCCGGATATGTAGTCGCCACTCACCACCGTGATCAGCTGGCGCGCCCAGTCGCTCTGCTCGAAACGGGGGAACACGGCAACGGAGCCCGAACGGGTGCGGATGTCGCGGCGGCGCACGAAGCCGAGCGCCGGGTTGAACCCCACGGGCACCTGGGCGAAGCTGCCTCCCGCAGAGAGTAAATCGTTGCGCAGGTCGACTTCGAAGGTCCCGGCCGTGGCGCCGCCAGTCGACGCGCCGTCGCTCTCGGACGACGTGCTGCCGCTCTCGGACGATCGGGCCATCCACCCCCTCACCGTGGACCCGCCGAAACGGAACTGCATGTCGCCGCCGACGACCCTGCTCGCGCCGTCGTCCGTATCCAGCGACGTGAAGATGCCTCCAACGGTCGTCCTCGGAAACGGGTCGGCGCGCAGCCGCAGCACTGAATTGAGGCCGCCGGCAATCACGCGGCCGTCCGCGTCCCGGGCGTCGTCGGTAAAGAGACTGAGCGCGCCCACGGAAATCGGGCCGGCCTGACCCGTCAGCCGCGTGCCTCCCGTGATGTCGTTGGTGATCCCGATCCTGCGACTGAAGAAGACCTGCGTCTCCCGCGAGTCGCCGAAGTCGAAGAGCCCGGCCCGCTCCAGGAAGAACTCCCGCTTCTCGGGGAAGAAGAGGCCGAAGCGCGTCAGGTTGATCTGGACGTTGTCGGCCTCCACCTGGGCGAAGTCCGGGTTGAGGGTCGCGTCCAGCGTGAGGTTCGAGGTGATCGAGTACTTGAAGTCCAGCCCGAGGTCGTTGAGCGTCTCGGTTCCGCCGCCCACCTCACCCTGCTGCCCCGTCGCCGAGCGGCCCGTGATCGCGAAGGGCTTCACCTCCATGTAGCGGCCGCGGCGCAACCCTTCCAGCCCGGTCAGGGTCGCGTACTGCGAGACCTGGCTCAGCGCGCGGCTGAACTCCTGCCCGATGTGGGGGAAGTACACCATCTCGTTCTTGCGGCGGATGGTGCGTTCCATGAGGATCCCCATCTCGAGCGCGTCCGCGTCGTCGAAGCGGATCGTCGTGAACGGGATGGCCGCCTCGACCACCCACCCCTCATCGGTGATCCGCGCCTCGCTCTCGTAGACGCCCTCCCACCACCAGTTCGAGAGCGTCATGGACTCGTCGCTGATCAGCGCGTCTCCCTGGGTGCCGAAGGGGTTGATCTCGAAGATGTAGGCGTTGCGCCGGTCATGGTACGTGTCGAGGCCGATGCGGATGTTGTCGTCCTGATCGATCCGTCCCTCGCGGTGCAGGATGCTGCGCCGGATCCCCGACGGGTCCGAGTCGTGTAGGACGACCGCGAAATAGAGGTTGTTGTCGTCGAACGCGACCCTCAGTTCGGTGAGTTCGGACGACGGCGCGCCGTCGACGGGCACACGCTGGCGGAAGTCGGTGACGGGCTCGATCTCGTGCCAGAACGGCTCGTCAAGAACCCCGTCGATGGTCGGCGGCTGACCGGTGCGGACGGCCCGGACTGTCGGCTCGTCGAGCGCCCGGGTTCCGGCCGGTTGGCGGGATGTTGCGTCCTGCCCGTGGAGGGGACCGTGGTGCAGGCCGGCGGCGAGGGCCGCCAGAAACACCGGACGGACTAGGCGCACACGCCCCGCACGGGGACAGGGCCGTCCCGCAACGACCTATTCCTCATCCGCGTCGGCTTCAGTGGCGTCGTCCTTGCGCGTCTGGCACCAACAGGCACCGCAGGTGCAACCGCACCCCTCATCCTCGGGGCAACACCAGGAACTCCCACCGGTGCCGCAAGACCAGATCCAGCAGCAGGACTTGGAACAGGACTTGCCGGACCCCTTCCGACGCAGCCAGCAGATGAGCAGGATCACCAGCAGGATCTGCGGGAGGCCGATCCTGATGGCGGAACTCCAGAACTCTCCGAGAGAGGTCAGGTAGAAGCTGAAGAAGTCTCCCAACATGCTGGTGTCCTCCGTGTGATGTCCGCCGTCGTCTCTGAATGTACTATTCCGCGGCGCTCATTGTTTCGCGCGCGCCGGGTTGGGCGAATTCAACCCTCGCTGTCCGTCCGGCTTCTCACCAGGGCAATTCTCGATCCGTCGGGGCTTACCGCAATGCGCGAAATGTCGTCCGAACCCGTGCCAAGGTCCGCGATTTCGCGCCATCCGGTTTCCTCGGACCACACAAACAGCACAGCCCCATCGCCCATCAGGATTTCGCCGCCGGGCGTCCACGCATGGTCTTCGCGACCCGGCAGCGTCCGCACGATTCGCTCGCTCCGGCCGGACGCGGGATCCAGACGCTCGATCCACCATTCCTCGTCGTCGACCTTGCGGACGAAGGAGATCTCGCTCGATCCCGGGATTCGGTGGATCGAACGGCCCGGGTTCTCGGCCACGACGCGGATCTCGCCGGAGAGCGCGTCGCCGACCTGCAGCGTGGGCGGACTGCCGAGAATGAACATCGCCACGGTCCGCTCATCTGCCCATGCGTGGTATCCGACCGGCTCGGCCGTGGCGAAGATCGGCCCCAGTTCCGACCCGTCGGCGCCGTACCGCCACAGGTACTGGAAGCCGTTGTTCTCATGGATGGCCGAAAACGCATCCTGTGCGGGAATGGGCGTGGGCGAAAACTCGCTGGCGTCGGGCGTATGCGTGACCCGTTCCGTCGTGCCGTCCTCCACCAGGTGGCGGAAGGTGTCCGTCTGCGTCGAATCCATCGCGGCGGTGTAGTACAGGGCGCTCCCCGCGGGGTCGAAGGCGGGCTGATTGTCGTAGCCGTCACGGTCGGTGGCGTTCGAGAGACCGCTGACAACGAGGTCGCCGTGCTCGTCCCGGTCGAGCCGGCCGAGCCAGATGTCGGTGGACGGGGCGCCCGCCGCAGTGGGCACGTAGTCGGGAGGGGCGGGACCGATTTGCGGGAACGTGCCGTCGGCGGGGGCCGCCGCGAAGGGATCTCCGGTGTGCTGTGCGGCATCCGGCGCCGTATCCCCCGTGCACGCGAGTGCGATGGAGAGCACGAGCAGCAGCGCCGGACCCGCCGCAGGGGTGGCCGTCACAGTGTCGGCGCCGTCGTCCGGCTGTGGGGCGAGGGCGGCCGCGAGGGCGGCCTCCACCAACCCCCACGCCTCCAGGGTCTGCCGTGACGGTGCGTCGCCGGCACGCGCCACGCCAAGCAGAAGATGGCCGCTGGTGGTCGCGCCGCCACCTGATTCGGACGCGGCGGTCACGGCGGCGGCAAGCACTTCGTGGGCATCCGATGTGAACGGAAGGTGGCCGTGATAGGTCTCGGGAAGGTCCCGCATTTCCTCCGGGAGGGCTTCGAGCTCCAGTCCCAGCGGACCGATAAGCTCCAACAGGCCCGGAGCGCGCTGCGACACGACCCCCGCCAGAATGTTGCGCGGCGAAATCGCTTCCGCCCCCGCCCGGGCGGCCGCTGCAGAAGCGCGGTTCAGCGCGTGGACGGCGTCATCGGCTAGGTTAATGCTCATGGTGAAGCAATCTGTACGAGGTTCGGACCATCGTTCAAGGCCCCGGCGCGCGAGGCCGTGGCGGTTGACACGCTACACGGCGCTGTTGGCATGCCTGCTCGCCCCCGCGCTTCTGGCGTGCGTGCCGACCCCCACGCGCAATCTCGACGAACTGATCGTTCAGGACAGCACCTATCTCGACCCGGCCTCAATGTTGCCCTATTCGGGCCGGGTCGTCCGCCACTTCCCGGGCCAGGACAATCTGTTGCAGCTCGAGGCCAGTCTTCGCGACGGGACCTGGGAAGGTGAATTGACGGTGTATCACGAAAGCGGGCGCGTGCGATACCAGGGCGAGATGTCCGGCGGAGCGCAGTGCGGCGGCTGGATCGAGAACGAGAATCCGGCGGAGCCCGAGACGGTGTACCAGGCGATCACGGGGGACTTGGAGTCGCTGGTGATCTATCCGGAGTGCCCGAGCGAATGAGTGGAAAGCAAAGTTTACACTATGTAATGTTTGCTTGACATTTTGGATTCGCGTTCCGGTCGGACGAGTTCAGCGCCCCGCGAAGAGCCAGTCGATGAGGCGCGCTCCGATCCTGTCGGGGTCGAACGCCGGCACGTGGGCGCCCTGCTCGATGGTCCACAACTCGACGGTGACTCCCTCGGCGCACCCCTCACGGTATCGGAGCGGCTGCGTTTCCGCGCCGGACAGCGTGAAATCGAGATCGAGAGGTTCCAGCGTTTCAGCGGCGTCGAGATCGCAGCCCGCGCGGGCGGCCCACCGGCGGACGGTCTCTTCGGCGCCGGGATAGTGGGTCGTGCCCGTGTTGCTGCTGCCGCCGCCGTACCGGATCACGACGTCCGCCGTGCCGTGAATGTGAAGCACGGAGACGGGCGCGGCTCCCGCACACCGCTCGGGGTCGTCGAAGGTGGTGCCGGCGACGGGCACGATGCCCCGCAGTCCCGGCATCGACTCGCATGCCATCCGGTAGGACATGAAGGCCCCGTTCGAGAGCCCGACGAGATAGACTCCGTCGGCGACGATGTGCTCGTCCGCCTCGACCACCAGGCCGTTCAGGTACGCGACATCATCCACACCGGTGCCCCAGAAGTCGCAGCAATAGTCCGTGGCGTTCCAGAAGTTGGCGCCCTCAGGATTGCGGGTGCCGTTGGGCAGGATCAGCGCAAACCGGTCGCGCGTGACGCGTTGCGACAGGCCGAAATAGCGATTGGTGTTGGCGGAGTTGCTGGTATAACCGTGGAGTGCGATCACCAGGGGAAGACGAGTGCCGGCCGTGTAGTCCAGGGGACGTACCAGGGTGGCCGGACGATCGCCGCCGATGATGAACACGGACGGAGCAGCCGGCGCGTCGCTCACGGACTCGGTGGACGAAGCATCGCATGCGGCCGCGCCCAGCGCGAGGAGTGCCAGTAGCCGT
Source organism: Gemmatimonadota bacterium (assembly GCA_028874905.1). Taxonomy (GTDB): domain Bacteria; phylum Gemmatimonadota; class Gemmatimonadetes; order Longimicrobiales; family Gaopeijiaceae; genus Bin94. The sequence goes on along the minus strand of JAPPGZ010000060.1, from coordinate 59,159 downwards.
CGTGGCCGAGTCAGGGGTTCCCTCCGCCACCGTTGTACGACCCGCGCGCCTGCTCGGCGGTCACGAATCCGTCGACCACGTCTTCCTCCACCTTCTTCGGGTCGCGCCGGCGCGGATCTCCCAGCCCCCCGCCTCCCGGCGTCTCGAGAACGATCCTGTGGCCGGGCGGCACCACCTCGCGGCCCTTGACCCGCATCTCGCCCGCGCCAGGAACGTAGACCCTCCCGCGGGCCCCCTTGCCACCCCCCTCCCTCCCCCGCGCCGCGTTGCGGACCCGCTCGAACATCTTGGACACGGCGAAGGGCGCGCCCTCGGCGTGCGCGATCTCCATGACCTGGCCCAGACCTCCGCGGTACTCGCCCGCACCGCCGGAGTTCGGAATGTACTCCTTCCGCCAGAAGATGAGGGGCGATACGGTCTCGGTGATCTCGATCGGCGTACTGCGCACCCCCGACGGGAACGAGGTCGCGGAGAGGCCGTCCTTCCCGGGCCGGGCGCCGGTGCCGCCGGTGTGGAACGGGTTGACGACGAAGGGTTCCGCGTCGCCGTACGGATGGGAGCCCGTAAGCCCCGGCCCGCCCATGAGGACCGGGTTCCACAGGCACGAAGCCCCCTCGGCCGGCACAGACCCCGGGGGCATCGCCTGGGCCAGGCAGCCGAGCACGACGTCGGGGAGCATCTGGCCGATGGAATGGCGCGCGGAAACGGCGGCCGGAGGCGGCGCGTTGAGGAGGGAGCCGAGCGGAGCCGTGACCTCGATCGTGTCCAGCGAGCCCGCGTTGTTGGGGACTTCGGACCCCACCACGCAGCGCACGCCGAACGACGCGTACGCGCGGGTATACGTCTCGGGGACGTTGATCCCGTAAGGCGACATGGGCGAGGTGCCGTCGAAGTCGATGTGGATGCCGTCCGGAGTCACCGTGAGCACGCACACCAGCTCCAGGTCCTCGTCGTAGCCGTCGATGGTCATGCGGTGCCTGTACGTGCCGGGGCGCAACGCTCGAATCCGCTCCACCATGGCTCGGCGGGATGCGGCCACGATCATTTCGGCAAGTTCGTCCAGCGAGTCCAGCCCGAACTCGGTCATCATCGCGATCAGGCGGTCGCAACCGGTCCGATTGCAGGCCGCCAACGAGTACAGGTCACCCTGTGCCACGTCAGGCTCCCGCACGTTGGCGCGCACCATGCGCATGAGCGTCTCGTCCACCGTGCCGGCGCGAATGAGATAGCCGATCGGGATCCGGAGCCCCTCCTCGTACACCTGGTTGGCGTCGGCGCCGAACCCGCGGCCGCCGACGTCGGCGATGTGGCTCGTCGCGGCGAAGAGGGCCACCGGACGGCCCTTGAGGAAGGCCGGCGTGACGACCGTGAAGTCGTTCAGGTGGCCCGTTCCCTCCCATGGATCGTTGGTCACGAGCACGTCACCCTCTTCCAGGGTCTCCACGGGGTGATCGCGCAGGAAGAAGCCGACCGAGGCCGCCATGGCGTTGACGTGTCCCGGCGTGCCGGTCACCGCTTGCGCCAGCATGCGGCCCGAGAGATCGAAAACGCCCGCCGAGAGGTCGCCCGCCTCCCGCACCGGAGTCGAGAAGGCCGTGCGCACCAGCGTCCGGGCCTGTTCTTCGACCACCGAGAGCAGGCGGCTCCACATGATCTGGTCCTGCAGCGCCGAGACCCCCGCGGCGGCCACGCCCCGGGCGCGGCGTTCCGCCAGCAGATGGCCGCCCGGCAGCACCCGCGCCTCCCATCCGTCCGGGATGACCGTCGTGGTCTGGGTCTCGGCGATGAGCGCGGGACCACGGACCGTGGCGCGCACTTCGAGGGCCCGGCGGTGGTGGACCGCGGCGTTCACGGTCCCGTCGCCGGTGCCATCGAAGAGTTCGGCGCGCGCGATGGGCCGGGGCGGCGAAGAGGCCCGCGTCGGGTCCGCGGCCGGCGAGATCTGCGTCGCGTCCCGGACCGGCACCGGCGACTCGGCTGGCACCGGGGAGCGCGCCGGAGCCGACACCACCAGCGTCCAACTGAGCACTTCCACATCCAGGCCCGGAATCGTGCGGCCATACACGGCGTGGTACGCGCGATCGAAAGCCGCGCGCAAGGCCGCCACCGGACCTCCGCCGCCGCGGCCATTCGCCCCGTGCGGCGTAGCACCCCCGGTCGTGCCCGCCATCACCTCCGCCGGCAGCTCCACGCCGATCTCGTGTCCCTGGCCCACGTACCGCATGTACGCGTGCGCACGTTCCGTGGTGGCGATGCCCGGGGCACCCTCCGCGACCACGGCCGCCGCTTCCTCCCTCATCCCGGCGAGCACGTCGCGCACGAGGTGCGCATCGAACCCGGACAGGCGCATGTACCGGCTGCGCACGACCTCGTACGAGATCGGCGCCAGGAGGAACCCGACCGCCGAACCGACCCCGGCGTCGCCCGGCACGAGAAAGCGGTCCAGTTCCAGCTTGTCGGCCAGCCGCGCGGCGTGAATCGGCGCCGATCCCCCGAATGCGACGATGGTGCGGCCCGCAAGTCCCTTGCCCCACTCGATCGCGTGGGTTCGGGCGGCGTTGGACATGTTCTCGTCCACCATCTCGCTCACCCCCAGCGCGGCCAACCGGGCGTCAAGCCCCAGTTCCGCACCTACGCGACCGCGAATCGCCGCCTCCGCCCTGCCCCGGTCCAGCGCAATCGCGCCGTCCGCAAACAGCTCCGGCTCGATCCGCCCCAGCACCACGTCCGCATCGGTCACGGTGGGGTGGTCCCCTCCCCGCCCATACGCCGCCGGACCCGGCTCCGACCCGGCGCTCTCGGGACCCACGTGAATGCGATCCAGGTCGTCCACCCCCGCAATCGACCCGCCGCCGGCCCCGATCTCGACCATCTCGATCACCGGAATCCGCACGGGCAGCCCGCTGCCCTGCTTGAAGCGGTAGCTGCGCGCCACCTCGAAGGTCCGGGAGTGCAGCGGTTCGCCGCCGTCGATTACGCAGAGCTTGGCGGTCGTGCCCCCCATGTCGAACGAAAGGACATCGCCCAACTCCAGCTCGCGCGCCAGATGGCTCGCCAGGATCGCCCCCCCGGCCGGACCCGATTCCACCAGGCGAACCGGGGCCGCGACGGCCGCCTCCAGCGTCGTCAGGCCGCCTCCCGAGGTCATGAGCAGGAAGGGGCAGTCAAGCCCCGATTCGCACAGCGACGCGGCCAGCCCCTGGAGATAGCGCGACATCAGCGGCTGGACGTAAGCGTTCGTGCAGGCCGTCGAGAGACGCTCGTACTCCCTCACCTCGGGACAGACATCGGAGGCGAGCGTGATCAGGAGGCCCGGACGCTCCTCGGCGATGATCGCACGAATCCGCTGTTCGTGCGCGGGGTTGGCGTACCCGTGAATCAAACCCACCGCGAGGGACTCGATCCCATGTTCGTCGAGGATCGGGACGAGAGCCCGGACGGTGTCTTCGTCCAGTGGAATCAACACGCGTCCGTGCCGGTCGACACGCTCGCGTACGGGCAGCCGCAATCGCCGCGGCACCAGCGGGGGTGGTCGGTCGACGCCGATGTCGTATTGCTCGAAGCGGTTCTCCTGGGCCATCTCCAGGGCGTCGCGATGCCCCTCGCTGACGATCAGCGCGGTGTGCGCGCCCTTGCGCTCGATGACCGCGTTTGTCGCCAGGGTCGTGCCGTGAATGACCAGGCGCACGGCCGAAGGGGGGACCGCTGCAATGCCCAGCACCTTGTCAATGCCCTGCAACACGCCGTCCTGGGGCGCGGCGTGGGTCGTGAGCACCTTGGTGGTCACGAGGCGGTCCCCCGTTTCCAGGGCAACGTCGGTGAAGGTCCCCCCGATGTCGATCGCGAGTCTCGCGGCAGGCCCGCCCGCGACGCCGCTCACGTCTTCTCCCCGTCCTCGCGAACCGGTACGGTGTAGTTGAGGGACAGCCGGCCGCCGTCCGGATAGATCGTCTCGCCGGTCAGATACGAGGCGTAATCGGAGGCCAGGAAGACCGCGACGCTGGCGACCTCGGCGGGATCGCCGATCCTGCCCATGGGCGTGCGCGACAGGATCGTGCGCCGGGCTTCGTCGTTCGCGATCACGACCTTGAGCATGTCGGTGAGGATCGTGCCCGGCCCGATCGCGTTGACCCGGATGTCGTGCGGGGCCAGAGCCAGCGCCATCGCCTTCGTCATCTGCGCGACGCCGCCCTTCGAGGCTGCGTACGCCATCTGGTCGGGGATTGTCACGACGGCGTTGGTCGAGGACATGTTGATGATGACGCCCTTCGTGCCCCGCTCCACCATGTGGCGCGCGATCTCCCGGCTGACCAGGAAGGTGCCGCGGAGGTTCACCGCGAGGACGCGGTCGAAGTTCTCCACCGTGGCGTCCAGGATCGAGCCCGGGACGATGATCCCGGCATTGTTGAGCAGGATGTCACAGCCGCCGAAGCGGTCCACGCACGCCGCGAGCAGCGCCGCACAGTCCCTCTCGTCGCTGACGTCGGTGCGGACGGCGAGGGTGGCCGCCCCGGTGTCGTCGGCAATCCGCCGGGCGGTTTCGGCGCACTGTTCGGCGAGTACGTCGGCCACTACCACGGCGGCGCCGTGTTCGGCGAAGGCCCGAGCGCACGCGGCACCGATCCCCCTGGCCGCGCCTGTGACGACGGCGGTCTTTCCGTCGAGCGAAATCACGGGCTGAGCGAAATCACGGGCTGCGGACTCCGAGGCGCCGGGATCAGCCGTACGGCATCGGCGACACCTTGCCGAGGAGCCGCGCGTAGACCGTCAGCGCTCCGCGGTGGTGGGCCGTGTGATCCACGATGGCACCGACGATGGCGGCACGCGGCGCACCCCGCATGATGCGTTCGTCGGGGATCGGCGCATGGAGAGCTTCGTCGGGCGCCGCCTGGACCGCGGCGATGGCCGCGGCGTACGCGCGGTCCAGCCACGCGTTCGCATCGTCCAGCGACGTGACGGCCCTGGCGGCCGCGATGAGGCCCTCGAAGTCCATGTTCCAGCCCTCGCCGAACGCCCCCTCCACGAACCAGTCGACCGAGTCGGCGGCGTGCGCGATATGACCTGCCACCGTGTAGAGTTCAGGTTGTGGCGCAAAGCCGGAGTCAGCTTCGTCGAAGACCGATATCGTGGTCTTCATGTACTTGAGTGACGTCTGAAGCTGCGTGACGAGGGGGGCGGCAGCCGACATGTTCGCTTGTCCTGTGCGATCGCAATGGTTGCAGGAACGGGCGGCGTTGGTTGTCGCCCGGGGTTGCCAAGTCTAGCTTGCCGACTTGCCGACGCCAATCCCTGCAGCCCGGCCGGTTCCATGAAGCGCATGCCTTTGCCCTCCAGGGCGCTCTCAGTGGTCTCGTACCTGTTCCTCGCGACGCTCGCCGCGCTTACCCCGACCGCTGGCGTCGCCCAAGAGCTGCCGAGGATCGCCCCCGAAGATGCGGGCTTCGCCACGGACCGCCTCTCGTTGATCGAGGAGGTGCTGAAAGACTACGTGATGGAGGGCGAACTTCCCGGCGCGGTCGTGGCCGTCCTCCGCAACGGGGCGGTCGTCTACGAGCAGGCCGTCGGCTACAGCGACGTGGAGACGCGCGCGCCGCTCGCGACCGACGCCGTTTTCCGCATCGCGTCCCAGACGAAGGCTGTCGTCAGCGTCGCCGTGATGATGCTCCAGGACGAGGGCGCGCTCCTCATCTCGGACCCGGTCGGCAAACACCTCCCGGCATTCGCGCAGACGACGGTGGCCGTGCCCGGAGAGGACGGCGCGTACGAGGTGGTGCCGGCGGACCGTCCGGTCACGATCCGCGACCTCCTGACCCATACGGCGGGGATATCCTACGGCTACGGACCGGGAGGCGATCGCTGGCAGGAGGCGGACATCACCGGGTGGTACTTCGCGCATCGTGACGAACCCGTGCGCAAGACCGTGGACCGCATGGCGGCCCTGCCGTTTCAGGCCCAGCCGGGGGATCGGTTCGTGTACGGGTACGCCACCGACATTCTCGGCGCCCTGGTGGAAGAGGTCTCCGGTCTCACCCTGGACACGTTCCTCGCCACGCGCCTCTTCGAACCCCTCGACATGCGCGACACCCACTTCTACCTGCCGCCCGGCAAGGTGGACCGGTTGGCCGCCGTGCACGGCCATGACGCCGCCGGCAAGCTGATTCGCTCGCCCGAGGGACCGGGGATGAACACTCAGGGAGAGTACGTGAACGGGCCCCGCGCGAGCTATTCGGGCGGCGCGGGCCTGCTCTCCACCGCACGCGACTACGCCCGCTTTCTCCAGATGATGCTGAACGGCGGCTCGCTTGGGGACACGCGCATTCTGTCGCCCGCGAGCGTGGCGCTGATGACCGCCAACCACATCGGGGACCTGCTCGGCCCCGGCAGCGGCTTCGGCCTGGGCTTCCAGGTTCGCCTCGACCTGGGTGCCGCCGGCCAGCCCGGTTCCGTCGGCGACTACGGATGGGGCGGCGCCTATCACACGACGTATTGGGTCGATCCCGCCGAGCAACTCGTCGTCGTGTACTTCACGCAACTCCGCAGTGTCCGGCAACCCGACGACCACGCCAAGCTGCGTGCGCTCGTATACGGCGCGCTGTCGCGGTAGTCTGCGCGGGCCGTTGTCTCAGGACCGCTACCGCAGCCCGCCACCGCACGCCGCTGCGGCACAAAGCCGTTCTTTGTCGTAAGTTGTCAGCGTAAGGCTCCACCTTGACTTCGGCAGGGGAGAAGGCAGGATGATTCTCATCGACCGGCATACGAGCACGGGCAAAGGTCCGTTCCAGGCTACGCTGCGGATCAAGCCGGCGTCGCGGGTGCAGCTGATCGACGTCCGGGGCAGGTTGCGAGAGGAATTCGGAGACGAATTCACCCGCTTCACCAAGTCCTTCTACATCTCGAACCACACGACCGCCGGGTATCTGGATCAGCGACTCGCGGAACTCCTGGAACACGACGGCCAAGGGATCGAGGGCTACTTGCAGCTCTTTCAGCACCTCTTCCCGCCCGGCGCGGACTATGTGCACGACACAATGCACCTGCGGACCGAGCTGACCGAGGAGCAGCGGGCCAACGAGCCGCTCAACGCCGATTCGCATCTGACCTTCATCGGAGCGGGTCTCAGGAACTCGGCTTCGTACGAACTCGATGGACCCGAGCCCGTCTGGTTCGTGGAACTCGACGGCGTGCATGTCGGGGGCACCCGCCACCGGCGCACAACGGTAGTGGCCTACGACGGGGAAGATGAGGTCATCCGCCTCACGGTGCCCGTCAAGTCATCGCCGCACCCCATCGATGCGCAGAATCTCCGCGACCCCGAGCTGGGCTTCATCGGCGAGCTGGAGGCGCTCGTCGAGCAGCACGGCATCTCGTTCGGGCGATTCGACGTCCTGCTGCCCGACGACGAGCAGGATGCGGGACTGACGGTCAACGAATACGAAACCCTGCTCATGAACCATGACTTGCGCGAGGCCCTCAAGAACCCCTTCCGCTTCATGGCCCGGACCGGCAGGGACGTAACCGGCGCGCTCCGCGACCCGCGCACCCTGCCCGCCAAGGCCCTGAACTTCGCCCAATTCGACGCCCTGCAGGTCCTCAACAAGCTGATGGACACCACACGCCTCCGGGAGTCGATGGTGGAACGCGTGGTCAACCGGGCGCTGGCACTTCCGGTTTCCCACTTCCTGCGCATGAAGCGTGGATTCAGCCTTCCGGTGCTGGATCGCACCGGCGACGGCACCGGCGAGATCGGCTGGGGGACCTATCAGAGCCCGATCCTCGTCCAGTGGAAGGCGCCACCCCGCCCAATCCGGGAACTGGAGGTCAGGCTGGTCCGGTTCGTGTAGGGACGCTTGACCCTCGCCGGGAAGACGCAACGCATGCATGACGACCGGCTTTCGCATCGAGATCCGCAAGGCAACGCTCTCAGGGAAGCCAGGAAAACGAGGATTCTCGTGTCAATAAGGGATCGGAAGGCCTGCAGGGACCTCAACGCTTGTCGCGCCGCTCGGGTGGGCGGTCTCGCTATCGTCATGATGTCGGCGGCCTCTTGCGCTTCAGTGCGTTACTCGTCGGCTTTCAACCCCTCCGTGACCGTGGAGGTTGAACACCCGCCGAGCGTGGGGTTCCTGGTCGACGAGGTCGTGCTTGCCGGGGATTCCCGGTCCGGGGGCGTGACTCTTCCTGGCTCCGAGGACGCCGAGACTCGCTGCGAAGCCGAGTGGGTGCAGGTCCTGACGCAGGAACTGGTGGAACTCGGCGTACGGGTTGCGCGCGGAGATGCCGGGCAGAACACCGACGCGGTGATCACCGTCGATGTGACGCGTTGCGAAACGGAACAGGACCGGCGCGAAGGATCGAGGGAAATCGTCGAAAGGGTGGGAGACAACACCCGTCGCCGGACCGTGCCGGAGCATCACGCGCGCACGCGGGTCCGGTTCCGGGGGACATTCGAGGTCGTCAATCCGTCAACGGGTCTCGTGGCCGCTTCGCGCACGCTCGCCTACGAGCCCGAGAGCACCAATTCCAGCGTCAGCGAACTCCCGGAGTTCCCGTCCCCGGGAGTCGTGGCGAGGCGAGCCTACGTCAGCACGATCGGACCCATAACTCCGATTCTGTTTCGCTGGGTCGAGGCGAGGGAGCTGGTCTTTTTCGACGACGAAAGATGCGACCTGGACGTGGCACACCGCGCCGTGGAGGCGGGCGACTACGAGCGCGCGCTCGTGATATCGATCGCAAACGTCGGCTCCTGCCAACCCGATCCGGCGGCGGACATCACCACCAGGGATGTGGCGGCCGCACACCACAATGTTGGCGTGCTGCATCGCATTCAGGGAGATTTCGAGTCGGCCCTGGCGAGCTTCGAACGAGCCCGCGCGGCCGATCCCGGCAATGGCTCCGTCCTGGAAGCCATCCGCGAAACCCTCTCCGCGGAAGCCGTCGCCGCTGATCTGCACAGGGTCGAGGAGGCAGCGGCAGCACTGGACCAGCAGAGACAGGTAGAAGAGGAAAACGTCCTCCGAAACGACGACATCGTCGCGATGGTCAGGGACGGCCTCGCGGACCAGGTCATTATTGAGGTGATTCGGACATCCGCGGTCGATTTCGACGTGTCGCCCGCGGCGCTGGCGGCGTTGGCCCAAGAGGGCCTGAGCGCAGCCGTAATCGCGGCCATGGTGGGACGGGCCGGCGGTTCGGACGCCGGGATCGTCGCGCGACCGCACATCACTTCGGGCGTGACCAGGCCGCATCCGTATCCGGAGTCGTGATGGCCCCGCCGCAAAACTACGCGAACCACGCCAAGCGCCCTCCACTGCTGTTCCTCGCGGGGTGCTACCTCTCAACGGCCGCTACGGTCGGCATCGGATACCTGCTCGTCGTGGATTTCAGCGCAGGGACGCTGGCCCTGTTTGTGGTCGCCGCCTGTACGGCGATAGGCCTTCTCTATGCGCGGCGCTTCTCAACCGGCGTTCAGGACCGCGTCATCCGCATGGAGGAGCGCCTCCGGCTGGAGAGGATCCTGCCGGACGAACTAACGGGCGCAATCGGACAGCTGACAACGGACCAGCTGATCGCTCTGCGCTTCGCTTCCGACGCGGAACTGGCTGGATTGGTCCGCCGGATCCTCGCGGGCGAACTGACGGACCGGAAGTCCATAAAGCAGGCCGTCGAACACTGGCGCGCCGACCACCAGCGCGTCTGAAAAGAGGGCCGCATGCGCTACACCAGCGACCGCCCCTGCGCCCCGTCCACCGCGATACACGCCCCTGTGATCAAACTCGCGCGCTCCGATGCCAGGAACGCGACCACATCCCCCACCTCCTCGCCCCGCCCGAACCGCCCCAACGGCAGGTTCGCCCGCACGAACGCCCGCATCCCGTCCGGGTCGGCCTTCACGCGCTTGTCCCAGCTGCCGCCCGGGAACTGGATCGAGCCCGGCGCCACGCAGTTCACGCGGATCCGGTCCTTGGCCAGCTCGAGCGCCATGATTCCGGCCGCGGAGATCAGCGCCGTCTTGGTCGTGTTGTAGATCGACAGCCCCGGGCCACCCTTCTCCCGCCCGAACACCGACGACACGAACACGATCGAGCCGCCGCCCTCCTCGCGCATCAGCGGAATCGCCAGCCGCGCGGTCCGGAATCCCGACAGCACGTTCAGCTGGATGATGTCCAGCCAGTCCTCGTCGCTCGTCTCCTCGAAGCGGCCGCGCCGGTTGCCGCCGACGTTGTTGACCAGCACGTCGAGCGCACCGTAGCGCTCCCGCACGGCGTCGACCAGCTCGGCCGCGCCGCCCTCCTCGGCGATGTCGCAACGCACCGTCAACACCTGGGCGCCCTCACCCCGCAACGTCTTCGCCGCCGCCGCCAGCCCCTCCTTCCCACGCGCACAGATCGCGAGCCGCGCGCCCTCCGCGGCCAGCGCCCGGGCACTGTAGAAGCCGAGGCCGCGGCTGCCGCCCGTGACAGCCGCGACCTTGCCCGCCAGTCCGAGATCCATGGAGTCAGCGCTCCGAGGCGTCGTCCGAGATGTTCGCGCGCAGCAGCCGCTCCAGCCGCCGCACGTGCTCCTCCAGCGCCGTGTTCAACTGGTCGTAGCGCACGATCGCGTCCTGGCCCGGCTCCTGGTCGGCGCGCGTCAGGTTGCCGTACAGGTATTGCAGCTGGTCGACGAGCATCGGGCGTGAGTAGCGAATCGGGGCCGTAACCAACTCGCGCTCGATCGCCTCGACTTCGGCCGCGAGATTCCCGCCGCCGCGCTCGCGCGCCTCGTTGATGCGGTGCACCGCCAGCCGGCCCTCGCTCAGCGCGTCACGCGCCTGCAGGGCCAGCTCAATCTGCCGCTCCACCATCTGCACGCCGATCCCCTCGGCCGCGACGCGCGGATCCAGCATCACCTCGAAGCTGCGGCTCGCGCTCCAGTCGCCGGCCGCAAGGCGCGCCGTGTACATCCCCGGCGGCACCATCGGGCCACCCCGCCCCGACCGCGCCGGATTGGCATCCCACGGCCCCGGATGTGTCAGGTCCCACGTAAACCGGTGGGTCCCCGCGTCCGACGGCAGCCGCGGCGTGCCGAAGCGTTCCAGCCGCCACTCCCGCATCCCGGGCTCGGCGGGAACCGTGTATTCGCCGGGGCTCTCGCTCGAGAAGGAGCGCACGACCTCGCCGCTCGAATCCACGATGTCGAGCGTCACCGGACCCTGCGCGGGCGAGGCCAGCATGTAGTCGATGTTGGCGCCCGCCTGCGGGAACTCGGGCTCGTGGGGGAGCCCCCCGCCGAAGCCGGCACGGTAGCGCAACCGGTAGGCGTCCCGGATCCCGAACAGATGTGCGTCGGCGCTGGCAACCCGGTCGCCGAGCTCGTGCAGCGGCGTGAGGTTGTCCATGATCCAGAAGCCGCGACCCATTGTCGACAGCACCAGGTCGCCCTGCACCACCTTGATGTCCGTGATGGGGGTTCCCGGAAGGTTCAGTTGGAAGGGCTGCCAGGAGCCGCCGTCGTCGAACGAGATGAACATCCCGAACTCGGTGCCCAGGTAGAGCAGCCCCTCGCGGTCGGGATCCTCGCGCACGACGCGCACGGGATGGTGGTTCGGCACGCCGTTGTCGCCGGTCGTGATCCGCGTCCAGGTCGCGCCGTAGTCGTCGGTGCGGTAGGTGTGCGGGGTGAAGTCGCCCATCATGTAGCGGAGGATCGCCACGTAGGCCTTGGCGGGGTCGTGATGCGATACCTCGATGGTCTGGACTCGCCCGTAGGGGCCCATGCCGGGGGGCGTCACGTCGTCCCAACTGCGGCCGTTGTCGCGGGTGACGTGCACGGGGCCGTCGTTGGCCCCCGCCCAGATCACACCCGGCTCCAGCACCGACTCCTGGATGTCGTAGAGGACGGAGAAGTGCTCCTCGCCGGTGACGTCGAGGGTGATCGGCGCACCCGAGACGACCTGCGTTTCGGGGGTGAAGGCGGTGAGGTCGGGCGAGATGGTCTCCCAGAGCTGGCCGCCGTTGGTGGAGACGTGAACGAACTGCGAGCCGTGGTAGACCTTGTTGGGGTCGTGAGGCGAGACGTGGATGGGGACGACGCGCTGGAAGCGGTACTCCAGGTCGCGCGGGTTGTGCCCGTAAAGGTTTCCGAAACCGACGTAGTACTGCGCCTCCTGTCCCGTGCGCCGGTTATAGAGCCCGAAACGGCCCTTGCAGTTGGCGTAGACGATATCCGGATCACCGGGCTTGGGCACCACCGGACCAGTCTCGCAGCCCCCGTGGGCCTCCCAGGTCGACTGTGAGCCGCCGGGCTCCGAGCGTTCGGGCAGGCCGGGCACCGAGATGGTCGAGTTGTCCTGCTGGCCCGCGTAGAGGCGGTAGGGGAAGTCGTCGGACACGTCCACCTGGTAGAGTTCGGCGGTGGGCTGGTTGAGCTGTGTGGACCAGGTCCTGCCGCCGTCGAGCGAGACGTTGGCGCCACCATCGTTCGACTGGATCAGGATGTCCGGGTTCTCCGGGTTGATCCACATGTCGTGGTTGTCGCCGTGCGGCGTCCGCTCGGAGTTCCAGGTCACGCCCCCGTCGACGGATTTCCAGTGGCCCTCGGCCATGCCCCAGAGGATGTCGGGGTCGGTGGGATGCCCCTCGAGGTTGTTGTAGTAGAACGGCCGGTTGCGGATCGGCTGGAAGTCGGTGACCTGCCGCCAGGTGGCGCCGCGGTCGTCGGAGCGGTAGACGCCGCCGGCGTCGGCGGGCGCCTCGATGAGCACGTACACGCGGTCGGGATCGGCCGCGCTGACCGCGAGGTCGGACTTGCCGCGCAGGCCGGTGGGGAGCCCGTCGGTCGCGCGGTCCCAGCTGTCGCCGCCGTCGCGCGAAATGAAGACGCCGCCCTGCATGCCGCCCGAGATGATCGTCCAGGGCTTGCGCTCGGCCTGCCACATGCTCGCGTAGATGGTGTTCGGGTCGTCGGGCGCGAACTCGAGGTCAACGGCGCCGGTGCTGTCCGAGACGAAGAGCACGGTCTCCCAGCTCGCGCCCCCGTCGCTGCTGCGGTAGACGCCCCGCTCGTCATTCGGGGCGAAGGGGTTGCCGATGGCCGCGACGTAGACCAGGTCGGGGTCGTCGGGGTGGATGAGGATCGCCCCGGAATTCCCGGTGGCCTCCAGTCCGATGTGCTGCCATGTGGCCCCGGCGTCGGTGGATTTGTAGACCCCGTCGCCGATGATCACGTTGCTGCGCAGCCCGTCCGAGCCGGTCGACACGTAGACGATGTCCGGGTCGGAATCGGCGACGCGGATCGCGCCGATCGAGCCCGTCCCGAAGTACCCGTCCGAGATGTTGTGCCAGCTGTGGCCGTTGTCGGTCGTCTTCCACACGCCGCCCCCGGTGGCCCCCATGTAGAAGGTGGTCGGGTGGGCGACGTGCCCGGCTACGGCGGTGACGCGTCCCCCGCGCGAGGGCCCGACATAGCGGTAGCGGAGGCTGCCGAAGAGGTCCTCGCTGAAGGTCGGGGCGCCGTTCTGCGCGGTGGCGCCGCCGTTCTGTGCGGTGGCGGTTGCCGGTGGGAAGACGGCGGCGCTGGCGGCCGCGGCGGCGGCGAGGGTCGTGATGCCCAGGAGCCTTCTCATGCGGTGTCTCTTTCGGGTTGGGGCGTGGGGATGGTGATTCCTGGCTCTCGCGTTCCAGGGCTCGTGCCCGGAGCCAGCCGGTTCAAGGTATCGCGCCGGGTGGCGTTGGTACAGCCGGTGAAACGCAACAGTGCCGGACCCGGCACCGCCGGATCCCGCGCGCTCACCGCCGCCCGATGGGAATCCCGCGCAGCGCCACTCTGAGCACCGCGAGTTCCGCGTTTTCGCGGACCCGCCACGCGCCGTCTTCCAGCACCAGCGTGGTTGTCGGCGCGGCCTCGATGATGAGCCCCATGTGGTCGGTGGTCTCCCGGTACACCACGTGGCGGATCGTGTCGCCCTCCGGCACCGTCCCGAGTACGCGGAAGTCGGTCATGACCTGCGACTCCATCAGGCCACGGGCGTAGCGCGTCAACCCGGACATCGAGCGCTCGAAGACCTCCCGGCTCGACCAGCCCGCCCACTCGTCGTGCGAAGCGTCGTAGAGCTGGATCAGGATGCTGTCGCCCCGCAGGCTCTCGACGAGTTGCCGCGAGATGAGGTGGAACTCGTCCAGGGCGGCGGTGTGCAGCTCCGCGGAGACTCGCTCCCAGCGCAGCCGGCTGAGCGCGTCGAAGAAGCGTTGGGCGGTCTCCTCGGACGTGTTCTGGGCGGCGGCGGGGTGCGGTGCAGTCGCGGCGAGCACGACAGCCGCAAGAATCGGACGCAGAGCCCACGTCCTGCCGCGCGGGGTGGCGCGCATCAAAAACCGATGCGCGGGCGTCGAGGGCACCGGCGACGGCATCAGAGTGCCAGCGGCATCCCCAGCGCGGTAGCCGCCTCGCGGAGGGCTGGAGTTTCAGCTGAAACTTCCTGCGGCTCCCCGAAGTGCAGACTTCGTCGCACGCGTGCCGTGAAGAGGACGACACCGTGCCAATCGCCCCGGAAGCTGGACCACCACCGGAGTCCAATGTTCCCGCTGTCCCAGATCGACGCGGCGATCGGCTGCGTTCGGCGGCGGTGCCGAGACGCGATCCGGTCCGGCCCGATACGACGGCGGCGCAGCGTCGCCGGATCGCAGAGGTCAACCAGTTCCGCTGCTTCATCCGCCTCCAACTGCACATCGACCAGCGCAAGAGGGCGTCCAGCCCGGCGAAGGTGAGCTCGGCGGAGCGGCCGGTTGCGCCAGGGCTGAAGGGCCTCGGCGACGGCGTGTGCGGGCGATTCGGCCAGGTAGAGGACCGGAGAACAGGCAACCGGCAGATCGAACCGGCCACGGCCAGTGGTCGGGGGAACGTAGGCGGGCGAAAAAGGAGATTCGTCACGCGCATCGGTGTCCCATGGGAAGACGCGCCAGAAGAGAGCCACGACGCTACGCGAAGACGCCGGCCTTCATCGCCTCGATGGCGCCCACGACCTCGGCGAGCTGACTCTGCTGAACGTGGTACGCTGGCGTTGCCCCATCGAGATGGGCGTTCGCGCCCGTGAGCCATTCCTCAACGATTTCGGGTTCGAGCCAGCGAAGCAGCATCTCGACGACCAGCGCCAGTCCTGCCAGCCGATCGGCGTTGTCCCGGTCCGGGCGCTGACCACTTCGCCACCGCGAGACCTGCGACTGGGACACACCCAGGATCTCCGCCATGGCCCGGTCGGAGTGCACCACCGCACGAATCATGTCCAGGTGGCTTCGCGCCCTTGCGGAGCGTCGGTCGGGTGTCTGCACGATGACCTCGGCGGCTGGATTCATGGGGTCAAGCTAGCGGACCCACGGAACCGCGCGCAACAAAAAATGATGCGCGGCACTTTGGGCGCGACTCGGTACCGTGCGCCGCGAGCGCCTCGGGCGGGGCACCCCAGCCGGATCCGTCCTCCTACCGCAGCGTCGGCTTGTCCAGCGAGTCCCAGCCGTAGGCGCGCTGGATGCGCTCCATGACCTCGCGGAAGACCTGGCCGCCGCCCGACGCGTTGGTCATGACGACGGCTCCGTAGCCCTTCGCCTTGTGGGCGATGAGGAAGCAGGTGAAGCCCCAGTTTCCGCCCGAGTGGCTGAAGTACCACCCCTGACCCTGGCGCGCGATGCTGAAGCCCACCGCGAAGTCGCCCACGCCGACCGGGCTGAGCATCTCGGCGGCGGACGCGGGGGTGATCACCCGATCGGTGTCGCCACGTCCGGCCTTCTGCACCTCTATGGCGAAGCGCGCGAGATCGCGGGCATTGGTCCACAGCCCGGCCGCCGCCATCGCGGAGTACACGTGCCACTTGGCGTCGCCCAGGGCCCGGCCGCCCGCATGCGCGCGGGCCGCGTTGGCGTCGCGGTCGGGGGGAAGCGGCTGGGCGAAAGTGCTGGTCGTCATCCCGACGGGCTCGAGCACGGTCTTCCGCATGAGTTCCGGGAAGGACTCGCCGAAGACGTCGGTGAGCGCGAGCTGCATGACCGTGGTGCCGCCGCCCGAGTAGTGCATGGCGGTGAGCGGTGGCCGCACCATCGCCACGGCCTCCACGTTGGACGGCTCATCGCCGTCGAGGATCTGCACCGCCGTGGGACGCGGGACGCCGGGGTCGTAGCCGGGAAAGCCGTGTCCGTCGCCGAGGCCGGCTACGTGACTGAAGAGCAGGCGCGGCGTGACCGGCCGTCCGTCCGTGAAGCCGCCCCCGTCCAGCTGCCACGACGTGAGGACCGCGTTGATGTCGTCGTCCAGCGAGAAGCGGCCGTCCTGCACGGCCACCATGGCCGCCATCGCGGTGACAGGCTTGCTGATCGATGCCGCCTGGAAGAGCGTCTCGACATCGACCGCGGCACCGGTCTCCACGTCCGCGATTCCGTAGCCCTTGGCCCAGTGGACCTCGAAGTCGTGGATCACGGCCACGCTGATGCCCGGCACGCCGAACCGCTCCATGACCTCTTCGAGCGTGAGCACGTCCAGTCCCTGGCGGTTCGGCGACTGGACACCCTCGATGATGGCCTGAATCTCGGCGGGGGTCGCGACCTGCGCGGCTGGCGCGACCGCGGTGACCGGGGCACCCTGCGCGACCGGGGCTACGCGCGCGACCCGGGCCCCCTCGGGCCCGCGCTGCTGGGAAGCCACCGGCGCTGGCACGGTCACCGAGGCCAGCACGGCAACCGCAACACCCAGGGTGGTCAGCGCCGTACGGCCGACCTTGCCGGCAAGTCTTATCATCCTGCTACCCCTCCTTTGTGCCTGCCGGCTTCACCGCGTGGATCGTACCGCCGTGGATCGACTCCACGAAGCTGTGGACCTCGGTTTCGCGGGCGGGGTCGCGGCGGATGACCTCCTGCACCCGCGGGTCGGAGAGGATGTGTTCGGAGGGATAGCGCTGGCGCTTGTCGACGCCGATGGCCGTGAATCCGGCGGCGGTCAGGTCGGCCCGGTACTCGGCGATCCCGACCGGCAGGCAGCCGACCAGCGACTCCCTGGAATTGGCCACGAAGTCCGGAATGGGCCGGTCCGACACCAGATCCGAGATCATGACGCGCCCCCCGGGCTTGAGCACGCGCATCGTCTCGGCCAACACGCGCGGGCGGTCGGCCGAGAGGTTGAGGACGCAGTTGGAGATGACCGCATCGACGCTGGCGTCGGCTACCGGCAGGGCCTCGATCTCGCCGAGTCGGAACTCGACGTTGGCAAAACCGCCGCTGAGCGCGTTGGCGCGGGCTTTTTCCACCATCTCGGGCGTCATGTCCACGCCGATGACCCGGCCGGCAGGCCCGACCCGCTCCGCGGCCAGGAAGCAGTCGAATCCGGCGCCCGAACCGAGGTCCAGCACGGTCTCGCCGGGCGCCAGCGACGCCAGTGCCACGGGGTTCCCGCAGCCGAGACCCAGGTTGGCTCCCTCTGGGACGCGGCTCAACTCGTCCTGGTCGTAGCCGACGGCGCAGCTGATTTCGTCGGCGATGGTGGTCGTTGTGGCGGTGGCCGTGGCGCCACTGTCCCCCGGGTCGTTCGAAGGGGCGCCGCAGTCCGAGGGTCCGCAGCAGCCGTCGCCCGTCGTCGCGGCTCTCGCGTAGCGTTCGCGCACGGCGGTGCGCCGTTCGGTGGCGTTAATGGTCACGTGGTTGCTCCTTGAGCAGCGGGGGCCTTGGGGTCGCGCACCCGCTGCAACAGTATGAGTCCGATCAGAAAGAGCGCGGTCAGGACCAGGAATCCGGGACGCTGGTTGCCGGCGGCCAGGTAGGTGACGCCCCCGAATAGCAGTGGGCCGAGCACGGAGGAGGACCTCCCGCACAACGCGTAGAAGCCGAACAGTTCGGCCTCCCTGCCGTCGGGGATCAGCGACGCCATCAGCGCCCGGCTGGCGGACTGTACCGATCCGAGACCGAACCCCGCCGCGACCGCCAGGCCGTAGAAGACGTTCGGGCTCTCGACGAAATAGACGGCGATTCCCGCCGCAACCCACAGGAACAGCACGCCGGTCAGCACCTTCTTGGGCCCGATCGTGTCGGTCGGCTTCGCCAGCGTGTACGCCCCGGCGAGGGCGGAGAACTGCACGATGAGGAAGAGGATGATCACCTGCTGCTGGTTGAAGCCGAAGGTCTCCTCGGCGATGATGGCGGCCATCACGATGATGGTCAGGACACCGTCGATGTAGAAGAAGAAGGAGAAGAGAAACCTCCGCAGGTTCCTGTGACCCCACACCTCGGCGGTGATCCGCTTGAAGTCGGCGAGTCCCTTCGCCGCTGCCTGCCCGATACCCATGCCACCGCTACTGCCCTTCGGAAGGTGCCGGAACGCCGGGATCGAGAAGACCGCGAAGAAGGCAATGACGATGAGCCAGACGATTTCCATCTGCCCGGCCTGCGCGAAGGGGAGGACGAGCAGGAGGCCCACCGCCGACCCGAGATAACCGAGGCCGTAGCCGTAGCCGGAGGTGCGCCCGATCCGGTCCGCCGGGACGATGTCGGGGAGATACGCATTGTAGAAGACGTTCGCGCTTTCGAACCCTACGTTGGCGATGACGAAGAAGAGGAAGCCGGCGACGATCATCCCCGGCTCCAGCGTCGTCATGAGCCCGACGCCGATCAGGCAGGTCACCACATAGAAGGCCAGGAAGCGCTTGCGCGCCCCGCTGCGGTCGGCGATCGCTCCGAGCAGCGGCGACGTGAAGGCGACGATAATCGCCGAGGCGGCCACGGCCCAACCCCACCAGAGTTCGCCCAGGCCTCCCTCACCACCGACGATCCGGCCCCGGTAGAAAAGCGGGAAGACCGCCGTCGTAACCACCGCAGGATAGATCGAATTCGCGAAGTCGTACAGCACCCATGACCTGACGGTGCGCTTGTCCTGGCTCAAGGGCTCAAATCCTTTGTGCGGTAGACTCTTTGGAGGCTGGGGCAGTCCCCGCGGGGCTTCCCCGTGGGGCCTGCTCTACTGTCCCTTTCGCGCCTGTTTGATGCCGACACCCACGCCCGTCCCCACGCCGAGCCCGACGAGGATCGCCGTGCCGGCACCCACCACCGGCAGCAACGCCACAACCGGTGCGGCAGCGATCGCCGTGGCGGCGCCGGCGGCCAGTCCCACGCCACTCGCCGACTTCTCCGCGACCTTGGTATACCTGAGCTTGCGGCGTACGAAGTCCTTCGATTTCACGTGTCCGAACAGGCCCGCCGCACCCCCGATGCCAAGAGCAAGCAACTCAAACATGGTCCTCTGTCCTTTCCCGGGGCTCAGCCCCGTTTTTGCTCAAATACGGTCCTGGCAACCGCAACGTTTCCCGTTTTCCCGGCCACCCACGGTCAGGAGGGCCTTCCCATCTCGGCGAACACCCTGCTGACGTGCGTCGACACGTCCTGCAATGCGAAGATCGAGGCGGCGTCGAGCTTTCTGGCGATCTCTCGACCCACAAGCCTCCGCAGGAAGCGCAGCGGCTCATCGAAATCTGCGTCGAACAGCGGGTCCGAGCCTCGATTCAGGTTTTCGAGAATGCGCAGGGCCAGGTAGGTGTCGTCCAGAAGCCCGGCCATGCCCTGGGTCATCTCGGGGATCAGGTCGACGGGATTGACGAAGTAACGCGCCGCGTGTTCCAGCAGCGGCATGACCACCACCCTGAGGCCGCGCTGGTCGGCGGCCTGGGCGGCCCTGGCCAGCAGCACCGGGACGGTTTCCACGACCTCGATCGCGACCGCGGCCGCCTCCAGGACCTCCTCTTCCGTCGCGTCCGGCGCGGTGCCGCGGATGAACTCCTCCAGCATCCCGTTATCCCGGACCTTCGCGCTGTCGATGACGGCCTGAACGTCTCTGAGGTCCAATACGACTCCTATCGTCTGCGGTAGACCGTGATCCCGCCCCCCACGCCGCCCGATACCAGGTCGCGGTCCCCGTCTCCGTCGATGTCGACGAAGACCGGTGCGGTGAATGTGGGGACTGCGGGCGCAAAAGGCACGGTCTCGACGAAAACGGGCTCGCCGCCGGACCCCTCGTTCAGGTAGAACAGAAGCCCCGAGGCCTCCGTTCCCACGGCGAGGTCCAGGTCGCCGTCGCCGTCCAGATCGAGGATGGTGGGAACGCTCCGGCGACCGACGTCGATGTCCTGGAATTCGTCCGAGACGAGGACGAAATCCGGCGAACCCGGACCGCCGTCGTTGCGGTAGTAGTTCAACATGCCGGACGACTCGCCAACGATGAGGTCAAGGTCCCCGTCCGCGTCCAGATCGCCCAGGGCAGGCGTCGTGTTGCGTCCCCGCGTGAGGGTGGCCGCCGCCGAGTCCACGAGGGTCCAGCGCGGCAGCAGGTCGTCCGAACCGCGGCGATCCGCACGGCCGCGCCGGCCGCCGTCGTTGCGGTAGTAGGCGACCCGGTCGCGCCATTCGCCGAGCAGCATGTCGTCGTCGCCGTCGCCGTCGAGGTCCCCGAACGCGGGGGCATAGTGGTACGCCTCCGGGAGCCCCGGCACCGTGCCCCGCGCGGTGAAGGCGGGTGCGGTGCGTGTGCCGGTGTTCTCGAACACGTAGAGGCGGCCGCTGCGCGTGTCCCCGGGCTCGATCTTGTTGGACACGAGGAGGTCGAGGTCGCCGTCGCCGTCGAGGTCGGTGAACGCGGGAATCGACTCGCTGCCGACATCGAGGCTGCGAACAAGGCGGGCCGTGGTCTCGGTGAACGCCCCGTCCGCACCCTGTTCGAACTGGTGGAGGTTCTCCACGGTCGTGAGGTTGGGGTTGAAGGCCCCGCCCAGCACGCCCATGGTCAGGTCCATGTCGCCGTCCTGGTCCACGTCCCCGAGTGCGGGGGCGTTGTAGCCCGACGTGCTCACGGGGTCGCGCAGCGGGAACGGCCTTGGCACGCCCCTGAGAACGGGTCGGCGACAGCTGCCGGTGTTCTCGATGAAAAGCAGGCCGGGTTCGAAGAAATCGCCCCAGAACAGGTCGTGGTCGCCGTCCTCGTCGATGTCGCCGAGCGCCATGGTGTTGGCGCCGTGCAGACTACCCTGGAATGCGCCGATGATCTCGATGTCCTCGAAGGAATCCGTGATGTGACGGAAGCGCGGCACGCCGTCATCGTCGATGGACTCGGCTTCGTAGCGCGTGATGGTCCCGGTAAGGCGTCCGATCAGCAGGTCGAGCATCCCGTCGCAGTCGATGTCCGCCGCGTTGGGGATGTTCTGGCGGTCGGAGAAGACGGGTTCCCCCATCACGTCCTTGATCGTGTCGGTCGCCAGGACGTACTCGGCCGGTCCGGCTCCGCCGTCGTTCCGGTAGTAGCGGATGTAGCTGAAGGGCTCTTCCGCGAGGAGGTCGAGGTCGCCGTCGAGATCCACATCCACGAAACGGAACCATTCGCCCACGGCCAGATCCTCGAAGGCGTCGGTGACCCAACGGTAGACGGCCGGGCCGCCTTCGGACTCGTTGCGGAAGAACATCACCCGGTTCGACCGCTCCTGGATGAAGAGGTCCAGATCCCCGTCGCCATCTGCATCGGCGAGCTGGGGCCGGGGCAGGTTGAAGCCGCCCAGGAAAGGATGATCGATCGGCTCTCCCACTGCGTCCGTGACCGCGATGCCGTAAACGACGCGTTCCCAGTCGGAAGGCGGGGCGGACGACACCGGAGCCGGAGGCGGCGGGGCCGGCACCGGAGCACAGACCCCGGTGAACCCCGACAGGATCAGGACGACCGCGGTTGTGCGGACGAGGGTCACGGGAGGGCGGGTCCCTGCGGCGAACCGGTCGGACTCGAAGTGCTCACCGCCCCGAGCGAGATCCCCGCTGGATACGTCCCGACCTCGATCGTCTGCACGACTTCCAGCGTTCGGGTGTCGATCTTCACCACCGTGCCCACATCGGCGTTGTCTTCCACCTGGCGGGTCGGCGTGTAGGCGCCCTTGAGGTTCCGGTTCGACACGAAGAGGTAGCGGCCGTCGGCGGTCACCGCGCTGCCGTGCGGCTCCACGATCCCCGGCGCGGTGATCCGCGTCACGACGGACCACCCGTCCGTCTCGACCACCACGACCGCGTCGTCGTCCTTGGCGCCGAAGTACACCCGGTCCCCGCTCGGAGAGAAGACCGGGTGCCAGGGCTGGGTACCGACCTCGACCTCGCTAACGAGGCGGAGCTGGGGTGTCGTGGCGTCAAAGACCAGGAGCCTTCCGGTCAGCTGCGTCGTGGCGACGAGATGACGGCCATCGGGAGAAAGCGCGAACTGCACGAGGGTATGGGGGGGGCCGTCGATGTCCACCAGTTCCAGTGCCTCGGTGCCGCTCTCCACCACCGCGACGCGGTTCTCGACAAGCGAAGCCGTGAAGATGCGGTTCGTGGAGGGGTCGATGGTCAGCGCATGCGGCCGCGGGAAGAACACGTCCAGCTCCTGGACGGTCATGTCGTTGCGGTCGATCTCGCCGATGCGTTGCGGCGGATTGACCGCCATCATCGAACGCCCCACGTACAGCCGGTCGCTGGTTGGGTCGACGGACAGCAGCCCGGGCGTCTCGAACGGCGCGCGGCTGACCAGCTCATTGTCCGCGTTGAAGCGAAGGACGTTGCCGCCGCCGATCAGCGAGACGTACCAGTGGCTGCCGTCCGGGTCGACTGCCGTGTGGTGAGGGCGGCAGTTGGGATCGAAGCCGAGTCGGGTGAGGTCGATGGTCTCGATGACCGTCCCGGACGCGGCGTCGATGACGGATACGCTGGCGGACGCCTGGTTGGCAACGTACACGCGCTCGGCTGTTTCGGCCTGGCCGTCCACGATCCCCACGGCGCCGTTCAGTGCCGTGGCCGTGCAGGCCAGAAGGGCGACGAGGAGCCCGTTGACAAAGCCGCCCGAGCGGCGAGGCGCCGGGCCGGGGCGCGCGTGGCGCATCGCCGTGCGAGGGGTATTCGACAAGGTCATCACTGCGCCTTTCGACCAGGAGACACTCTCACGTCAGGAGACGGGCGTGCGGTTCCGCTTCTTGACCAGGAACAGTCCCTGTGACCCCGAGGTCACGACGATGACTCCCGATGCGAAGAAGGGATAGTTGCTCCAGGAGCCGTCCATGGACGGAGAATCCTCACCCGGCACGGTGTCGAAGAACGCGACTTCGAGCGGGTTGACCGCGTCGGAGATGTCCAGAACACGCAGTCCGCTGTTGTAGTTGGACTGGTACATCAGGTCACCGACTATGTAGAGGTTGTGATCGCTGGCTGTGTTCTCTGACACATGCTCCTTGACCATGATGGGCTCGTCCAGGTCGCTGACGTCCCAGATGAGGGTCCGCGTTCCCTGCGTGAGCCCGCGCACCTCGTCCAACTCGTCGTTCATGTAGAAGTAGGCCTGATCCTCGGTGAGCCAGCCCTGATGCGTGTAGGCCACGTTGGGGTATTCGCCCATCGCCAGGGCAATCGGATTGTCCTTGTCGGTGACATCGGCGATGCTCAGCGCCGTCTCGTTCGATCCGAAGCAGATCTCCTTGCCGGCATGCTCCCGGTCCGGTCCGTCGTAGATGACGCACTGGGCATCGTGGGAGTAGCCGGTGCCCGACCGTCCCGTGGTGGGGTCGGCGAAACACCCCGCGAAGACCGGGTTCTTCGGCTCCTGGATGTTGATCATGTGGAGCCCACCACCACAGGTGTCCCCGCCCCCGCTGCTGCCGACGGCATACGCAAAGCCGGTCTCTTCGTTGATCACGATGTTGTGAACGCTGTTGATCCGGTCGTAGTGCGTGTCCACGTCGAAGGTGAGCATCTCGCCGGCGAACTCGCGCAGGCGTGTGAGGTCGAACACCTGCATGCCGTGGTCGGCAGCCCCGTCCGCCACGATGAACACATGGTCGCTGTAGACCTTCATGTCTCTCCAGACGCTCCCCGGCGCCCACTGCGGCTTGGGCAGGTTGCCGACGACCACCGGATTGACCGGGTCGGTCACATCCACGAAGGACGTGCCGTCCATCCGCCCGACGATGGCGTAGTCCCGCTGGGACTCGGGGTCCGTCCATCCCCATACGTCGTTGACGCGCACGCCTCGGCTGCCGCCGAGATCCTCGACCGGCACAAACGAAACGAGGTCCACATCGCTGCACCCGAACGCGGAGGCGCTGCCCTCGGCACAGTCGACCTGGCCTCCGAGCACGGGTTCCATTCCTTCGATGTCCGTGAACACGGAGTAGCCATCGGTCCAGCCGTCCCCGTCCCGCTCGAGGATCAGTGCCGTGCCGGCCCCGTAGTCGTCCCTGGGCATCCCCGAAACCAGAACCCCGTCGCCGTAGGCCACTACTGTACCCATCCAGGCACCGGGCTCGGGCGACGGGTCGGTCAACTTCATGGCGGAGGCCCAGCCACCGGCCCCGTCGCCGGTGAACTCGTAGATGCCGCCCCGGCGGGTGTCCACGCCCGGCGCACCCACCCACAGCACGGGTCCGTCCGACGCCATCGTGGATCCGAACTGGTCTCCGGGAGATCCGTCGAAGGCGCCGAGTCGGCCCACCTCGGCCCATTCACCGTCTTCCTGTGCAAAGACGAACACCGCTCCCGCGTCGTTCAGGGGGTGTCCACCGGCCACGAGAATTCGGTCTTCCATGATGAGCGCGGAGGTGCCCAGGTAGGACCCGCCGCTGCCGTCGACGGCGAGTTCGGCGGTCATCTCCCACCCGTTGGGGCCGCTTTCGTACACGAACGCCGCACCCATCGCGGAGTCGGCAATGGGAGCTCCCACGACGAGCATGTCCTCGGATAGCGCGATCGACCCGCCGAATCCTATTCTCTCCTCCGGCCGGGGGGACGCCAGCTCGGCCTCCTGGATCCAGGAGCCGTCTACGTGGCGGAACAGCAGGACGGATCCGTCCGCACGCATCGAGGCCGTGGCCACCGCGGCGCGATCGCCGCTCAGCGCCGCGCGCACCATCATCGTTCCTTCCGGAAACGCGTCGGCGACGAGCATTCCGTCATGGCTCCAGCCGGTCGCTGCGCGAACATATGAATGAATGCCACCGCCCTGGGGACGGCGCGGATTCATGGCCGTGACAAGCATGCGGTCCCCCGATACGGCGATCCCGGATCCGAATCCATTGCCAGCAGCGGGTTCCGGACCAGTCAGTCTGCCGGCCTCGACCCAGTTGTCCCCGTCCCTCATGTAGGTATAGATCCCCCCGGCGGCGGAGCCGCCAAAGGCGGGGTCAGCCACCAGCACCTCGTTGCCCCACACCGCAACGCTTCCCCCGAACCCCTGCGCAAAAAGCGAACCGGGGAGCAGTACCAACGCCACCAGGCCTGCCCGAACAACCCTCAACACTCTGCTCATTTTCCCTTTCCTGACCGTCGTCGAAGACAAGGCGACAAGATAGTAAGGCTGGCACCAAAGGAGCGTGTGGACAAGACTACATTTCAGGCATCGGCGAGGAGACCCCACATGCATGTGACCTACTTCATTCCCGGCCCGCTCTCGCGCGGTCCTCTCGGACACCGAGAACTGGAACGCCGACGGGCGTACCTGGAGCGCCACGCCGCTCCCGGCACGACCGTGGCAGTCGAGGATAGTGATGAGGGACCCGCTTCGATCGAGAGTTCGGCGGAGGAGGCGCTCTCGGTACCATCGCTGCTCGCGGCGGCTCCGCAGCTTGAGTCCAACGGCACGAATGCCATCATTGTTGGCTGTTTCGGTGATCCCGGACTGTCTGCCGTTCGTGAGATTACGCGTATTCCGGTGGTGGGCCCCGGACAGGCGAGCGGCCACCTTGCGGCCCAGCTCGGCGATCGCTTCGCGGTCTTGACGGTCGTGGACGAGGTGGTTCCTTCGGTGTACAGGCAAATGCGTGGCCACGGCCTTGAGGGGTTCGTTTCGGAAGTGCGAGCGGTGGAGGTACCGGTTCTGGAGTTGCGCCGACGGCGCGAACAGGTCCTGCTCACGCTTGAAGGCGAGGGGCACGCAGCCATATCGAACGGTGCCGATACCATCGTGCTCGGATGCATGACGATGGGCTTTCTTGACCTGACACGCGACCTGCAGGGGCGCCTGGGTGTGCCGGTTGTCAATCCAGTTGTCGCCGCGCTCAAGGCTGCGGAAGGAATGGTAGCGGCTGGCTTGGCACCGTCGGCGCAAGCCTACCCCGCGCCGCGCAAGCAGCTGGCCGAGGTCGGCGTCGGATCAGCCGACGGACAGTTGGGGAACCAGGGGCGCGGCCAACCGCTTGAGCAGCCATGACGCCTCGGTGAAGCCGGCAACGACCTGGTTGGACCGGCGCCGCAGTTCCGTCACGACGAATGGGAACATCTCCGGGTCCTCTTCCCGCATGGCGGCGAGGTCGGGCACCCTGGCAAGCCTGGGAATGGGTGCGCGGGGCGTCGCCGGATCATGCTCGAACCGGGGCCCCTCGGCGTATCCGATGGGAACCAGGATCCGTGCCAGTCTGAGCAGCACCTCGTTTGCCACATCAGGGTCGAGACTGCCCTCTTCGATCGCGTCGTAGAATGCGGTCAGGCGCTCCAGCATTTCATCGTAGGCCTCTCTGACCGGCACCAGGTTGAATACCTTGCCGAGGTCCTTGTCGATCGCGCCCTCGTAGGCTTCGAGCGCATCGCCCAACTCGGTCGCGGTCTCGCGGAAGTCCAGGGGCAGAATCTCTTCGTCCAGGAATCTGGCGATGGCCGTCAGATAGACCCGGAGGTCGCGTTCCAGGTTGGCGCGGTCCGCAACCTCGATTCGGTCCTTCTCCGTATGCCACGCGATGTTGCCCCCACAGCCGCCCACGGGGTAGAACCCGAGCCGCTCCCGCTCCTCGCCAGGAATGTTCGAGAGCAGCATGAAGAATGAGGTGAGACCGATCTGGTCGAACGAGTAGTCTCCCGCTCTGAGGGGCCGTTGACGGGTCGGCTCGACGCCCGCCACAGACATGATGGAGGAGCGGCAAACCTCCCCGGCCTCCGCCATCCACGGTACGGCATCGTATTCGGTCGCGCCCCAGCAACCCGGCGAGTCGATGTTGACGGCGGCCACGCATCGGCGGGACAACTCAAGCGCGAACGTGTCGGCGAACCAGGTTGAGCCGCCGTAGCGGCCCGTTGAGTGCGCCGGCCACCAGGCCACCCTCAGCGATCGCCTCAGGTCCTCGCGGTGTGCGTGGAAAATCTGCGCGAGTTCAAGCAGCGTGGCGTCGCCCACGGCATTGTCGCCGATTCCGACGTCCCACGAATCGTAGTGCCCGTGCGCGAGGACGAAATCCTCTTCCTGGCCATCGATGCGCGCGACGGGGAGCTGGCAGGGATACCAGCCTTCCTCCAGGTCGGTATGGAGGGTGATCTTGTCCAGGCCGTCCGCGATGGCTGCCACCAACTTGTCGCCGTCCCAGCGATCGATGGCTATCACCGGGGTAGCGGGACGCTGCCCGAGTTGCGACTCGCCCGGCGTGCCCCACACGGTCGTGCAGATTCCCCAGTGGACACGGCTACCCGGATTGATGTACACCTGGCCGACCGCACCAGCGGCCTCGAAACGCGCCACTGACACAGGCATCGGCATTCCCTCGGTCACCACGATCTTCCCCGCAATGTCGTCGGGGAGTGGACCGTGCGCCGACTTGAACAGATCGGCGGCGTCGGCGGATGGGTTCGCGGGGACGTGGACCGGAGGGGCCGTCAGTCCCCGTTTCGGGGTTGAAGCCGCAAACGAAGGCGGCTTTCCGGCGAAGTCCTCGCCCGCGAATCCGACCGAGGCCCCCTTCGGTATGGAAAGGTAGAGATCCGGCTCGTAGACATCGTGAGGCACTCCCGCGTTCTCAAGGCGTGACGCAATGAAGTGCGCTGCGGCACGCTCATCCGGCGTTCCGGACTCGCGCACGAGCACCGCGAACCGTTCGATGAGGCTCCATCCCTCCGAGCCCTCCGCGAATGACGCCTTGGACAGGAGGGATTCCACCAGACTCATGGGACTCGTAGTACCTCGGGACATTACTTCCGCAGGTTGGAGGCGCCGTGTTCCGGGAGTACAATAACGCTCTCCGCAACCCCAAAGACCCGCGAGTGCTCGCCCGTGTTGGCGCCGAGGTGCCAGGGAAAGTGTCGCTGCGCGGCCGAATGCCGCAGCCACTGAAGCGGGCAAGCGCTGCCCTACCAGTCCATCGCATCCGGCTCCGGCTGGTAGATCTCGAACCCCCTGCGGGTGAGCACGAATGACGCCGTCAGGACCACAGCTGAACCGACAAGGGCGCTGCCGACGGCGATCGCCAGGGTGTGGTCGCTGGCCATCACGGCCTGGATCAACCGCATCGGACTCCCGAAGAGGCGATCGTAGAGATACCCTGCTCCCAACAACATCCCCAGCGCAACCATCGCACCATAGGAAACCAGCGGCTTGACCTTGAAGCGAAGCAAGACCGCAAGGAGCACCGCCGACATCGCCGAAAGCATGGTCCAGGCTCCCAGAAAAGCGGCCATGATGATGCGGATCAAGCCTGTGTCTTCCAGAAACGCGGGGCCCACGATGCCACCGGCAGCAGCCATCGGTACGGCTCCCAGCGCCGCAACAAGGACCACCGCCGTCAGACGGGCTGCCGCAAGCGTAAAGGGGGTCACGGGGAGCGTGGTGAGCACTTCCAGGCTGCCCGTCAACCTGTCCTGGAGCGCATCAACCGGTATCTGCATACCGAGTGCGCCACCCACCACGGCCAGTCCGAAGGTCAGCACTGACGTTGGGGATTCCACCATGAGCGAGATGACCATAACTGCCAGGAGGAAAACGCCAATTCGCACCAAGCTCCGACGGGAGCGTCGGAACTCCAGTGCCACCAGAATCCAGAAGGCTTGACTAGTCATCGGACTCCAACGCTGAAACGAGGATTTGGGAGAGAGGCGCGCCGGGATCGCGTTCCTGCAGCTCCTGTGTTGTCACGTCTTCGAGGATCCGTCCTCGCCTCATCAGGACCACCCGCTCGGCAATGAACTCCACATCTTCGAGGATGTGACTGGAAAAGAGGACGAGGCGATCGCCGCCTGTTGGTGCGCAATCACCGATGATCTTCAACAGCTCACGTCGCATGACCGGATCGATGGCCGTGGTGGGCTCGTCGAGAATGAGGATCGGTGGCCGGTGCGCTTCCGCCGTTACCAGCGATAGCTTGACCGACATCCCCCTGGAAAGCGTACCCACCTTCGACGTGCCCGGAAGCTCCAGGCGAGCGAGGAGTTCCCGTTCGTAGTCGCGGTCCCAAGTGGGAAAGAAGGTCGAGAGGAACCGCAAGTGCTGATCGATGGTCATCCACCCGAATCCAAGCGGGCGTTCGGGGAGAAACCCGATGGTCGCCCTGATCCCTGGCAACCGGGGCCTGATATCGCCTCCGCCTACCTCCACCCTGCCCTCGTAGTCCCGAAGCCGACCCGCGACCGCCTTGAGTGTCGTGCTCTTCCCGGCCCCGTTCGCTCCAACCAACGCCACGCGTTCTCCCAGGTCGATGTCCAGATCCATCGGCTCCAGGAGGAAGTTGGAATACCGGACGCTGAGTCCCCGCAGCCTCACTCCGGCCATTTGGCCATCTCCACGCCGCCCGCCCACCCTCTCTCTCGTCCGCTCTACAATGTGACCCATGCGCGCGCCGCTGAAAAGGCCACCATAACGCCCCAGAAGAAAAGCGCGAGTCCGAAAGACGGGCGGGGCTCCGGACCATCGCACCGGCGCAAAGCAATCACAAGGAACCCGAACCAGAGGAAATGACCCACCGAAAAACTCTGGGCGACCGCTAGCAGACCCGGGCTCGTGGCCGGGACGAAGGCAGCCAACCCCAGGCTGGCTTGAAGATCCACGGGAGAGGTTGGGCTCCCACCCGTGGCCAAGTGCAGATAGAGTGCCTGGAGCACCCCCTGCGCCGCGAGAATCGCTTCCCCGTAAAGAAGTACCGACAGTATCGGTCGGATGCGGCGCTGCGAGTTCGTGAGCACCAGCACGGCCCACCCCAAGGCGATCAGGAGCCCCGCCTTGAGCAGGTGAACCAGAGGCGCCATCACCGCTACTATTCCCAGCACAAGGAGCGTCCCCTGGGCAACTTCCGCTCCCTGGCTTGCCATGGCGCTCAGTAACAGCGGCCGCAGCGAGAACGCGGCTACCAGCGAGAACACCCACCCAATGACCAGTGGCGGTACGATGGGACGATGTTCACGAATGTCGTCCAGGCTGGGAACGAGCATGTTCAAAAAATGCCTCAGCGCCGCGAGAGTCCGTCGCCCGCCCCCGCCGGTCCCTTCTCGTCCACTCATGACTTCGATTCTCCCATTCCGCTCATCGCCACCATGTTCTCGGCAAGCATGTTCCTGTTGCTACGTCCGACACGTACGATTCGGACCGTATCGGTCTCGTCGATCCAGAACGTTGCGGGAACCGCGCTGACCCCCAGGGCCCGGCCCACACTTCCGTCACGGTCGTGTACCGTCCGCGCGCGAAGCGAAGGGGGAACCCAGTTCGCGCCCTCCATCACCGACCTCGGAGATGCCACCACCCAGACCGCTACACCGTCCGCGTCACCTTCCGCCACCGACTCCCATAACTCCAATTCCGCCTTGCAGTGAACACAGCTGCGATCCACATAGATCAAGGCCGTCGCACCTGCCTGGTTGGTCCGGTACGTCCACGTCTCCGACTCCCGTAGCGACCCCGAGACGGGCGGAAGCACCCAGGGCGGGGTATCCGGACCATCCCCCGCCCTACCCATCCAGAGGAACGGCGCAGCCGCTATCCCCGCGACACCGGCCGCCAACGCCAACGCTGCGCTCTTCTGACGCACCGATGGTTTCGATATCCCCATGATTCCTCCCATCGGGGGACCCGGGCGCAGCAACTGCCCGGGTCCCCCTCCGCTTCCCTGTTGTCTGATTAGAACGCGACGTTGCAGATGATCGTGCACTCTGCTAGTGCCACGAGATCGATCTGCTCGGCCGAAGCCGCCTCGAAAACGCACTGCACGCACAACATCTGCAGTGCAGCTACGAGCGCCACGACACCCGCGTTCTGGCCTCCGACAACCTGATCCGCAATCTCCGCCTCCACCGGCGCTCCAACCAAGCTTGCGTCCGCTTCGACTCCGTACCCTGTCCCCGAAGCTCCTGCAGTCCCAACGGTCACGACGGCAGCCGCCGCTACGACACCTCGAACAATCCTGTTACTCAGCCTCATCATCCTTCCCTGCCTTTCTCTATGCGGTTCCGAGATTCACTGTACAGACTATTCCGCAGACTACACTTCCCGCCGTCCGTTGCCAGGGTGGCAAATAGAGGAAATGCCTGGCGGCGGACCAACACAGGTCACAAAGCGCATCGGCGCTTACACCCTGGCCGCCAACAACACTTGCCGGATAAGTCACGTCGGTCGAGGCACCAGTACCGTATCGCTCCGCTTCTGCCTCGAACGTCAAACCCACTACGGTCCCCCCACCAGCCGATAGCGTCATCGCAATGCCGAGGAACCACCTGTCCATTGTACGTCTCATGGCTTCACCTCCATAACCAGATCCTAGAGTTCCTCAGCGAACGCCAAGCTGCACAGGACTCCACAACCCATCAATACGATGGCCGCCGCCCCGCCTGACGCAACCGAGGTTACCAGCCCCCCTGCGATGCAACCTGCACATCCCCAGAACCCCAACCATCCCTGTCCTCCGGACACACTCGATTCAGCGACCTCCGAACGCGCCTCCCACACCACGGCGTTGTCAGCACCGGTCCCAACACCTCGCAGTGACCCCGCCATCAATACCGCGACCATCACAGCTCCCGTCAGCCGCCTACTACGTAGCTTAGTCATCATCTCCTCCCAAGTTATGCCAAGGCAAGCTTACCACATGCAAAACCACAAGCGATCCCAAGAAACCCTCCAACGCCGGTTGTCGTCACCAGAATGATGGTGCCGGCGATGCACCCCCAGCACGCTATGTTGAGACCCGTGTTCTGAGCGCCCACAATGGCCTCCTCCGACACCACACTTGTCTCGACCGGCCCTGCTTTGTCAACGGCGACTTGCGCCTGCCGGTTTCCCACGCTGGTGGCGTTCACCAGTGCAACCACGATCAAGATCCGTATCACTGTTGCAACGCTTGTCTTTTTCATTCGCGCCATCCTTTCTTT
This sequence comes from Gemmatimonadota bacterium, assembly GCA_028874905.1. Taxonomy (GTDB): domain Bacteria; phylum Gemmatimonadota; class Gemmatimonadetes; order Longimicrobiales; family Gaopeijiaceae; genus Bin94. The sequence continues at coordinate 27,057 of JAPPGZ010000060.1, read as the reverse complement.
CTTGTCACCGAAACCGATGATCATCCGTACCCCAGCGTACAGACGAAGGCACACGCGCCCGTAGCAATCGGGGCCGCCGACGCCAATACTATCAAACCGATGACACTTGCTCCTCCCCCTACGAGAATGGCCGCAGCGCACAGAATGCAGCCTGCCTTGACAAGCTTCTGTCCTCCCTCGACAGTGGTCGTGTCTCTTTCAGTTACCGTTTGACCAGGTCCCACTGCTTGCACGATGTCCGCGGGCGTAGCCATTTGTCCTTCATGCGCAAGCGGGTTCACCGAGCCATTTGCAAGAGCAAGCAACAGTATCACCGCCATGCCTATGTGAGTCTCTTTGGACGTTGTCTTATTCATGTTGTCTCCATGGTCAATCAGGATATTGCGTCATGACACGCGGCTATACATCCGGCGAGCGCCATGGTCGAACCGGGTACACTCGCTGCTGCCACGATTCCGCCTGTCATGGCCAGGGTGATGCCCGAGAACACGCAACCGACGCAGATACTGAACGATATCCATCCGCGACCCTCAACTGAGGCTGGTACTTCACTCTCCGGGGCGTCGACCGGCGCCCCACCGATTGTGTGCGCTCCCTGCCCCACAAGCAGCGCGAGACAGAGCGCATACACTGTGGCCCGCATTTGTCCTTTCCTCATCTTCTCCTCCTCAGCGATTGTGAAAGAAGCCGCAACGCCCCTCGCCGCGACCGCACCCAGGAACTACCCGGCGAACACGATCGACTCGCCGGACCAGATCTCCAGGAATGCTTCCTCGCTGATCGAGTAGCGGCCCGCCGTCGGATCCACCACGGTCAAACTGCCGGACGGTGATCTTCCGGTGACTGTCACGAAGTGATTGCGGTTCACCCACGCGATGAACGGCGTGCGTGCGCTGCTGAGGTCTGCCGGTGTCAGCCGAACCAGCGTGAGCGGCAGGCCGAATCGGCCGGCGGCGCGAATCAGCCCGCCGGCGGTCGTACCTCTCGGCCCCATGTCGGCGAGTACCGCGAGTGTGTCGGTCGAGGGCGCGACGACACCGACCGCGCGCATCATGTTGGCCAACGCCGCCGGCCCGCAGTCATTCAGCGCCGACTGGAAGACGACCGCGTCATCTTCCAGGAACTCTGCATTCAGCCTGGCCAGGTCGACGCGTGCCGCCATTCGCCCCATGCGGGGCAGGTCGGAGACCGCAAGCGCCGCGAGTGCGATCGACGCCGGCACCAGCACCAGAGTCAGGATCGCTGAGCGGCGGCGACGTGCGACGCGGTGCTCCGAGGGTAGTAGTGGGCAGCTGGACGCTTCGCAGTGGCTTTCAGGCATCCGGGTGGCTCCGCGTGGGTCGTCATTCGATCAAGCGAGACCCACGCTACCCACCCCGGATGTGCGTTTACATGTCTGGTTGGGACTAATCGTTCCAGGAGCGCGAATCGCCCTCCTTTGGCCACCGCGATTCGGGCGCACGCCGACCCGGACCACCCCCAACGACCGATGACACCGCGCCCCCACCGCCCCTGTTAGTGCGGGGCATTGCTCGCGCGGGGCGGTGCCCTGAATCGCTACAGCGTCTTCAGGACCTCCAGAATGTCCTCGTTGGTGGGCCGCACACGGTAGTCCACCTCAACGAAGCGGTACCGTACGACACCATCCTTGTCGATCACGTAGGTGGCGGGATGCGGCAGAGGCCGGTTCGGAGGCGCGTTCTCGTTGAACAGGCCGTAGCGGTCGATAACCGCGTGGTCGGGGTCGGAGAGCATGATGAAGTCGGGGGCCATGCCGTCTTCCGCGGCGACACGGTCGATCATCAACTGCATCCCCTCCTGGTCGTCCACAGACACCGTCACGATTTCGGTCTCGTCCTCGAGGTCTGCGGGCAAAAGGGCTCTCAGCTCCACGAGCTGACTGGCGCAGTACGGTCACCAGTGGCCCCGGTAGAAGACGAGCACCACGTTCTTGTCCCCTCGGAATCCCGAGAGCGCCACTTGGCCGCGGCCGAACGATTCCAGGGTGAATAGCGGCGCTTCGTCCCCGACCGCCACGCGCTCGATGTCGGTGGGCGGCAGGTCATGACCGTCGACCGGGCCCAGGTCCTGTGCGCGAGCCGAGCTGGTGGTCGCAAGCAGGCCCAGCAGGACCGGCAACGCGACAGTGCGCATGCCGGCCGGGAATCGAATGGATGGAGACATGTTCGTGGTCCGTTGCAGTATGTTGGATTCCACCGGGTACACCCCCGGTTCCGGGACACCTATTTTAATCGCATGTGCTCAGTCCTCGCCATCCTGGGGTTTGACCCCGCGGATCCACCACCCCGTGACCGGGTCCTGACACTGTCGAAGCTGCAGCGACATCGTGGTCCCGACTGGTCCGGCGTTTTTGCGCACGAGCGCGCCATTTTGGCCCACAACCGCCTCGCAATCGTGGATGTGGAGCACGGCGCCCAGCCCCTGGAGAACGCTGACGGCACCCATGTGCTGGCCGTCAACGGCGAGATCTACAACCACCGCCAGCTCGAGTCCGAACTCCAGACCCCCTATCGCTTCCTCACCCGGAGCGACTGCGAGGTCATTCTTGCGCTGTACGCGGAGGAAGGAGGCGACTTTCTGGATCGGCTGAACGGGATCTTCGCTTTCGTGTTGTACGATTCGGCGCAGGACCGGTACATCGTGGGCCGCGACCACCTCGGCATCGTCCCTCTGTACACCGGCCATGACGACGACGGCCGGTTCTACGTCGCGTCCGAGATGAAGGCCCTCACGCCGGTCTGCCGGACGGTCTCCGAATTCCCGCCGGGACACCTCCTCGATTCCTCGGAGGGCACCCCGCGACGGTACTACAAGCGGGCCTGGCGGAAACTCGGTGCCGCAACGGCGGATCCCGACCCATCACGCATCCGTGAAGCGCTCGAGGCCGCCGTGCACCGGCAACTCATGTCCGACGTGCCCTACGGCGTGCTCCTGTCCGGAGGACTGGACTCCTCCATCGTTTCCGCGGTGGCGCAGCGCTTTTCGAGACGCCGGATCGAGGATGACGACCGCACCGAGGCGTGGTGGCCCCGGCTCCATTCCTTCTGCATCGGCCTGGAGGGATCGCCGGATCTGGCCGCCGCCAGGGTCGTGGCCGACCACATCGGCACCGTGCACCACGAGTTCCACTTTACCGTCCAGGACGGACTGGACGCGCTGTCCGACGTCATCCATCACCTGGAGACATACGATGTAACGACGGTGCGTGCCGCCACGCCGATGTACCTCATGGCGCGGCGCATCCGGACCCTGGGGATCAAGATGGTGCTGTCTGGCGAGGGGGCCGACGAGGTGTTCGGCGGCTACCTGTACTTCCATCGGGCGCCCGACCCCCGCTCATTCCACGAAGAGACCGTTCGCAAGATCGACCGGTTGCACCAGTACGACTGTCTGCGTGCCAACAAGGCGATGGCCGCGTGGGGAATCGAAGCCCGCGTCCCCTTCCTCGACAAGGAATTCCTAGACGTGGCCATGTCGATCGATCCGGCCGGCAAGATGCCCGGCGGCGGAATCGAGAAACGCATCCTTCGCGAAGCCTTCACCGACTACCTTCCGGCCGAGGTGCTGTGGCGGCAGAAGGAGCAGTTCTCGGACGGCGTGGGGTATGCCTGGATCGACTCCCTGAAGGACTTCGCGGAGAAGAGCGTGAGCGACCGCAAGATGGCAAGCGCCCCCTTCCGCTTCCCTCACAACCCTCCCGCCGACAAGGAAGCGTACCTGTACCGCCGGATCTTCGAGTCCCATTTCCCGTTGCCCGCAGCCGCGCACTGTGTCCCCGGGGGACCGAGCGTCGCATGCTCCACACCCGAGGCGCTGGCGTGGGACGAGGTGTTGTCGAAAACGCTCGACCCCTCGGGACGGGCGGTCGCGGGGGTGCACGAGGCCGCCTACTGAGGCACAAGGCCACGGGACGCCCTCCGCTGGCCTGCGGTCCGCCAGCGTCCTGCGGCCCGTCGTGCCGCTACTCGGTGGCCGGCGTGCCCGCTTTCAGATAGTCCAGAAGCAGGTTGGTCATCGCGCGGATCCCGACGGGCACGGCCGAGTTGTCGGCCTGGAAGTCCGGCGTGTGGTGACCGCCGGAGGTTCCGCCGGGAATGACCTGTCCCAGCCGGAAGAAGAAGCCCGGAACTTCGTTGGCGAAGTATGCGAAGTCCTCGCCGCCCATCGTCGGATCCAGGTCGACGACGTTCTCCTCGCCGACGACTCTGGCGAGCGTGGGCAGCATGCGCTCCCCGAGGTCGGGATCGTTGATCGTGGCGGGCGTGCCGCGGTCGTAGTCCAGCTCGAAGGTGCCTCCCCCCGCAGCCGTGATCCCGGCCAAGATCTCGCCCATGCGCTGCTCGACGGCGTCGCGCACGTCGGGGTTGTAGGTGCGTACCGTACCCTCCATCTCGACCACGTGCGGGATGATGTTGAAGCGGGTGCCGCCCCGGATGATCCCCACCGTCACCACGCTGGGCTCAAGCGGGGGCAGGTTGCGCGACCGGATGGTCTGGAATGCGCTGACCGCCTGGGAAGCCATCACGATCGGGTCGATCCCCAGATGCGGCGCGGCGCCGTGGGCCTGCAGCCCCAGGATGCGGACACGGAAGTGGTCCACGGCCGCGAGCGCGGGACCGGAGGTGAACCCGACCTTGCCCACCTCCATCTCGGCGAAGGAGTGGAGGCCGAAGATGGCGCTCGGCGCGGGATCCTGCAGGACGCCCTCGGCCACCATCATGCGCGCGCCGCCGTCCTCGCCCGGCGGGGGCCCTTCCTCGGCTGGCTGGAAGATGAACTTGACCGTCCCCGGCAGCTCGTCGCGCATGCCGGCCAGCACCGAGGCCACGCCCAACTGCACGGCGACGTGGATGTCATGGCCGCACGCATGGGACACTCCCACCTCCTGGCCCAGGTAGGTGGTGCGCACTGTGGACCGGAAGGGGTAGGGCGTCATCTCGGTGACGGGGAGCGCGTCCATGTCGGCGCGCACCGCCACCACGGGTCCGGGGCGGCCGCCGCGCAGGATCCCCACCACCCCGGTGTGCGCGACCCCGGTCTGCACCTCGTCGAAGCCGAGCGCGCGCAGGTGGTCGGCGACCAGGGCCGCCGTGTTGAATTCGCGGTTGCCGAGCTCGGGGTTCTGGTGGATGTGCTCGCGCAGGCGAATGATCGTGTCCTGGACGGTGGCCAGCACCTCGTCGACGCGCGCGTCCTGGGCGGCTGTGGGTGAGATGGGCGCCAGGGCGGCGAGCCCGATCATCACCGCCAGCCCGGCCGCGGCGGCTCTCGTGGCAGCTGTTGCGGAAACCGTCCGAATGCGTTCGATGTTCATCCTCATCACTCCATCCCTCCTGACAGGCTCTGGTACACGGCGCGGACGAAGCGCTCGGAGTTGGCGCCCCAGATGTCGTCGAGGTCGGCCGTGGGCGCCGCGGCGACGACCTGATCCTCCGTGCGGCCATTGGCCACCAGGCTCGCCACGCGCATCCGCACGGTCTCGAGCATGTCGCGGTATTCGCGCAGGTGTTCCGGCGACGCGAGGTCACCATGGCCCGGTATGATCCTCGTGCCTTCGTTCGAACGCTCCAGCACGAAGTTGGCCGCGGCGATGACCCCGTCGACGCCGCCGCCGCTGTCCACGTCGACAAACGGGTAGCGGCCGCGGAAGAAGGTGTCTCCCATGTGGAAGACGTTGGCCCGCGGGAAGTGGACGATCGCGTCACCGTCCGTGTGGGCCTTGCCGATGTGCGTCACTGCGATGCGCCGGCCGTTCCAGTGAAACTGGACGCCTTCGTCGAATGTGACGACGGGCAGGGCCGCACGAGGGGCCTGGCTGGACCGGCCCACGAGGTCCGCGAACTCTGCAGGGTTCATCCGCCGGTACACGTTCCGGTGGGCGACGATCATGGCTCCGGCATTGCCCAGATTCTCGTTGCCCCCCGTGTGGTCGCCGTGCCAATGGGTGTTGAGCACCCAGCGAACGGGCTGGTCCGTCACCTCCGCGACCGCCGCGAGGATCTTGTCCGTCAGGGGCGCGAACTGGTCGTCGATGAGGAACGCACCGTCCTCTCCGACGGACAATCCGATATTCCCGCCCCGTCCCAACAACATGAACAGGTCGCTCTCCAGGGGAATGGTCGTGATCTCCACATCCGACATGTCCTGCTGCGCTTCCAACGCACTCGTGCCGATACCGGCAAGCACGACCGCGACGGCCGCGATTCGGGGCCAGCGGCCCGACTGTCTCACAAGGGGAATCCTCATTCTGCGCATCTCCCGCTCCTGGTGGCTCCAACTTGCGCTTCCGGCAAAGCCGGACTTCCGACACAACCGGAATTCGGCGCACGCTTCCATTTGACGCCGGGCGTGCCCGTCCCACCTATTGTCTAACCAATAGCCTTTCGGTGGCAATCACCAGGATGGAAGAGCGACCATGGGTGGATTCACTGAAGCAGGTGCTCGCCGGGCCGACGCAAGGGCCGGTTGGCGCTTCGGCAACCCGTTCCTTCTCGTTCCGCTCGTACTGGCATGCGCGGAGGCGCCTCCCCCGGAGGACACGGCCCAGCCCCCCGATCTGCCCTCTGCGATCATCGGCGAGGGAGGGGCTCTCGAGGGCAGCGACCTCAAGTACGTGGACGGTGACGAACTCACCACCGGCTACCTCGCCGTCCCGGACGGCGGCGGTCCGTTTCCGGCTTTGGTGATCATTCACGAATGGAACGGCCTCCAGGACCGCGTCCGGCAACTTGCCGACGACTTCGCGGACGAGGGGTACGTGACGCTCGCGGCGGACCTCTTCCGCGGGCGCACCGGCTCCAACCCGGACGAGAACATGGCGCTGGTCCGGGAAGCGCAGTCGGATCCGGCGGCGATGATCACGAACCTGAACGCAGCGGTGGCCTACCTGAAGGGCCGTCCCGACGTGACCGGGCGGGTTGGCGCGATGGGGTGGTGCTTCGGCGGAGGGATCGCCCTCTCCTTCGGCCTGGACGGTGCGAACCACGAAGCGACCGCCATCTTCTACGGTCGGCTCGTGGATGACCCGCAGGTCGTCGCCCGGCTGAACCACGAGGTGTACGGGACTTTCGCCGCTCTCGACAACCAGCCTTCACCGGAGTCCGTGGCGGCGTTCGAGAGTGCGCTCCGGGCCGCCGGCGTGGAGCACGACCTGCACATCTACGACGACGTGAATCACGGTTTCTGGCTGCGCGTGGACGGCAACCCCGATGTACGTGCGGCACCGGCTGCCGACGCCTGGGAGCGTCTGAAGGCCTATCTGCAACGGACGCTCGGCTGATGCCGGATCGGGCAGGTGTCACCCCGAGCGGACGCTCACTGTCCCCATGGGAGGATAAGCGGGCGCCCGTACCACCTCCAAGGTCCCGCCCGGGCACATGTGAAGAGCGGCACGGGTCTTGCGCATGAGTATCGCCGAACCCGCAAACCAGGAGACCGCAATGCTCGGTAGAGAATGGAGTTTCGGGGCAGGGCCCGTGCTTGGCAGCATTCTTTTCGTTCTCCTGCTGGGGGCGGCAGCACCAGCGGCGACGAGTGCCCAGGGCCGCGACTTCCTCTTCGGAACACCCAGGGCGACCTTCACGTTCAGGGCAGGGCTGCACATGCCCCGTGCCGGGAGCGGCGACGGCACTCAGAGCCTATGGGATCTGACCCGTTCGGAGTTGACGGTCGATACCCGCGATCTGGCCGGCGCGTCGATCGGTGGTGATCTCGCGATCCGGGCCACGACCCGGCTGGATCTGCTGCTCAGCGTGGGATACACCAGCTCCAAGACCAGGTCGGAGTTCCGGGACTGGGTGGATCAGGACGACCTGCCGATCGAGCAGACCACCGAGTTCTCGATCCGACCTGTCACGGTCGGCGTGAAGGCCTACCTGAAGGACAGGGGGAGAGCGATTGGCCGGTTCGCGTGGGTTCCGGAAACATGGAACCCGTACGTGGGTGTCGCCGGGGGCATCGTGTCGTATCGCTTCGTGCAGCACGGTGACTTCGTCGACTTCGAAACCCTGGAGATCTTCGGTGACCGTTTCTATTCGCGGGACCGAGGAGCTACGGTACATTTGTTCAGCGGGATGGACGTCGCCGTAAACGGTCGGATACTGTTCATGGGCGAGGCGAAGTACGGCTTCGCGAGTGCCCCGCTCTCGACCGACTTCGTAGGCTTCCCCGATCTCGATCTGGCAGGCCTGCAGGTCACGTTCGGAATAGGATTCAGGCTGTGACGGCGAACGCACCGGGACGGACGCTCCCGGCACGGAGGAAAACGATGCACGACGCGAAGGGATCAGACATGCTGACGAGAACGAAGGGCATCAGTGTGGTGGCCGGGCTCCTGCTTGCTGCCATTCCGGGCACTGTGCAGGGACAGGCCGGCCAGACAAGAGCAGGGTGGCAACCCTACCTCGGCTGCTGGGAGCCGAACGTTCCGACCCAGGCTGATTGGCCCACCGACAACGAAGCCGTCGACAGGGGCATCCTGTGCTTCGTACCGAGTGGTGCCGACGTGGAGATGCTCACCATCGTGGACGGCGAGATCACGCACCGCGAGAGCTACTACGCCGACGGGCAACCGCATCCGGTCGAGCAGGATGAATGTCGAGGGACGGAGTCGGCCAGATTCTCCGAAGACGGTCGGCGTCTGTACACGACGTCCAACCTGACCTGCGACAACGGAACGGTCCGCCACAGCACCGGCATCATCTCAATGCCGGGCCCCGGGGAGTGGCTGGATGTGCGGGCCCTTCAGGCGAACGGCGGCACGACCGCCTGGTCGCAGTGGTACAGCCACGCGGATGACTCCGTCCTGGAGGACCTGGGGCTCCCGCGGCGCACCGAGCCACTGCCGTTCGTCCTGCGGGGGGCCGATTTCTTTGCGGCTGCCCGCGTCACGATCGACGACGTGATCGACGCTTCGCGCAATGTCGATGCGAAGGCGGTCGCGGGCTGGCTTGCACAGGTCCGGCAGGAGTTCGATGGGCTGGATTCCGAACAGTTGATCCGGCTTGACGACGCCGGTGTGCCTGCGGAGGTGATCGACATCGTCGTGGCCATCTCGTATCCGCAGCACTTCGCGCTCGGAGGCGGTGGACCGCTCGCCGACGAGGCGTACGGGTCCGACCAGCGAACCCGCCGTGTATACATGACAAGCCCCTTCGGCTATTACTACTCCCCCCTGATGTACGGCTACGGCCGCTACAACCGCTACGGCTACGGCTATGGCTATCCCGGCTACTACGGCTACGGATATTCGAGCTATTGGGGTGGATGGGGCGGTGGCTACTACAGGCCGGTTGTAGTGGATGTCAATCGTGCGCCGTCCAGATCCGGTGGTGGACGCGTGATCGCCGGAAGGGGCTACAGGGGTCCGCGGTCGGTCAGCACGGGCGGCGGATACTCGGGAGGCAGGAGCATCGGATCCGTTAGCGGTCGCAGCTCGGGAGCAAGCGCAAGTTCAGGCCGTAGCAGCAGCGGCCGGACCGCCAAGCGCCGCGGCGGCAAATGACCTGCTCGTGACGGAAGTCGTCCCGGCTGTCCTCGTTCAGCAGGCGGCCGGGGGCCTATCCGAAACGCTAGCCTCCAGTCCGCTTCTGGCTCTCGCCGTGCTCTTCGGAGCCGGCGTCGCGACCAGCCTGACGCCGTGCGTGTACCCCATGATCCCGATCACTGCATCGGTGATCTCGGGGACGGCGACCGACGGACAGCCCATGCGGCGGACGGTGGGCCTCACCATGACCTATGTCGTGGGGATGGCGTTGCTCTACGCCTTCCTGGGACTCCTCGCGGGCCTGACCGGGACCCTTTTCGGCACCGTGAGCGCCAGCCCGTGGGCCCTCTTCGCGATCGGCAACCTGCTCGTTCTCTTTGCGCTGGCGATGCTCGACGTGATCCCGGTGCGGGTGCCACAGCGGTTGCTGGCGTGGGCCGGGAGCCGAGAGGGGGGTTCCTACGGCGCCGTCTTCGTGCTGGGCGCCACCTCCGGTGTCGTGGCCGCCCCGTGCGGCGCGCCCGCCTTTGCGGCGGTGTTGGCATGGGTAGCCGCCACCAGGGCTGGCGCAATGGGGTTTCTCTACCTATTCGTCTTCTCCCTCGGGATGACCGCCCTCCTGGTTGCCGTGGGCCTGTTCTCGGGCACGATTTCGCGCCTTCCCAGGTCCGGGAAGTGGATGGTGACGGTGAAACGTCTCGCGGCTCTGGTCATGTTGGGGGTGGCCGAATACTACTTTATCCAGGTCGGATACAACCTGTGAGGAGCGAATCAGTGAGCGTAAGGAGGATGGCCTCATTCAACGGGTGCGCGTCCCGGTGGACGCAAACCGCCGTGATCCTCTTCACGGGGATCGCGCTCGCGGCGGCCGGTCCAAGCACCGCAACCGCCCAGGACGACGGACTGGGGCTTCCACCCGGCACCCCAGCGCCGGACGCTCAGGTGCAGGATCTGGACGGCAACGCCGTCTCGCTGCTCGACGTGGTGGGCAGCGGCCCGGCGCTCATCAAGTTCTGGGCGTCGTGGTGCGAGCAGTGCGAGGCGCTGCAACCCCAGATCGACGAGATCCAGGAACGCTTCTCCGATCACATCACCGTAGTCGCCGTCGCCGTCGCGGTGAACCAGACGCCGAGGCGGATACGGCGTCACATCGACCGGCACGCACCTGGCTATGCCTTCGTCTACGACGCCGGGGGCGAGGCTGTGAGAGCGTATCAGGCCCTCACGACAGCGATCGTGGTGCTGGTCGACGACAATGGGCGCATTGTCTCCACGGGCGTGGGGCCCGGGCAGGATCTTGTGGGCTCGGTTGAGTCGATGCTCGGGGCCGGCTAGCGCCCCAACCCTAGCCCTGACCTTCCTGCGGCTCCGGAGTCACCTCGTCGATCACGGCGGCCAGTTCCTCGTAGGCTGCAGGATCCACCTGGTTGAACTGCGGGATCACCTTCGCCACGCGGCCGTCGGGCCCGATCACGATCACGGCGCGGCTCCCAACCATTCCGTTGTCTCTGAGCGATCCGCCAAACGCCGTGAAGGCGGCACCGTCGGGGTCGCTTCCGAAGAGGTATGGGAAGTCCTCGTCCTTCAGCCAGGAAGCGCCCTCTTCCGGCGAATCGTTGGAGATCGCCATGAGCACCACGTTGCGGCCTTCGTTGAACAGTTCTGCGTACTGATCACGGTACGCTCTCATTTGAACCGTTCAGCCACGCGTCCTGACTCTGAAGAAGAACGCCAGTACCACCGTCTCGCCGCGGTAGTCGCTCAGGCGGACCTCATCCGAGAGCACTCCGTGACGGGTCGCGCCCGTCAACGCGAAGTCCGGAGCCATCGCTCCGATCTCGATAAGGCCGTCGCCGGCCTCCTGGGCCACCGCACCGTTCGGCGTGCCCAAGCCCAGTACGGCAGCCAACCCCAACGCCACCGGTAGTCTACGAATCATTTCGGTTTCTCCGTTCTCGTTCCCTGGGAACGTGTGATTTGCACCCTGTGAGTATATGGGATTGCGCCCTTGCGATCACTGTCGCCGTCAGTTGCTGCCCGAGATGGCCGCCTTGATCGCCTTCACCGTCTGGTCGACCCGGAAACCCAGCAACTTCCTGCCGACATCGATCGTGGCTTCCTTGTCGGCAATGCTCACTCCGTTGATTGACGCCTTCCCCGCCGCAACTCGCTGCGGGTGCCGAACCGAGGTCGGGTCCTCCGTCATCATGATCGCCGTGATCACGAAGTCGTCATGGAAGCCGTCGTTGGTGGGCTGGACGATCCCGAGCTCCCTCTCCATCCACTCGAAGACCTCGGCGTAGCGATAGAATTCGGGAATGAAGTGGGCACGCGCACTCCCACGCCAGCGCTCGTTGAGATCGGTGGCCACCGCCGCCATCCCGGCCTGGTTGCCCCCGCTGTCGCCGATGAAGACGATGTCGGTGAAACCGTGCGCCCGCAGGCTGCTCGCCATGTTGTCCAGCACGGCGCGGAACGTCTCCTCCCGCAGGCTGATCGTGCCCGGATAGCGCATGTGGCCCGACGGGTTATCGATGTCGCCTTCGGGGACAAGCTTGAGAACGGGGGCGCAGAGTGCATTGCCCAGCTTGCGTGCAATCCCCTCGCAGGCGCCCGCCAGCACGTAGTTGTGCTTGCCCGTGGCCAGGTAGGGGCCGTTTTGCTCGATCCCGCCCGTCGAAATGATCGCGGTCGTCTTGCCGTCGCGGAGCGCGTCGCGCACCTCCATCCAGGTGAGTTCCTCGATCCAGACGGAGTTGAGGGCGTCGATCGGGCGCTCCATGCGCATGTCGACCAGAAGCGCTTCCGCCTGCCGTGCGGCCATCGTGGCACGCTGCTCCGCATTCATCGCACGGCGCCCCTGCTGCGCGTCACTTGTCTCCGGCACGGCCAGCATCGCTAGTGCCGCCGCAAGGACCCATCTCGGATACGTCATCGCCGGACCTCCGTTCAGGTGCGCCCGCCGGGCGCGGGCTTGCCGGGCAACATTGTAGCGCGGAAGGGCTCCAATGGCGACCTTTGCCGCGCAGACAGAGTCCCGCCCGTTCAGGAGCACCATCCATGCACGCTGCACGCGCAAAAAGCAGATCCCCTGGCGCCATCCTGTTGCCGATCACACTCCTGGCCCTCTCCTGCGCCCCCGCGTCCGACGACGCACCCGGTGCCGCCGCCACAGCCGCGACCGCCGACGATGTCCTCCGCACGGCGGACCCCTACGCCCGCGGCTACACCGATGGTGACTTCCCCCGTGTCCAGGAACTCGCGCCCGGCGTGTACTCCTACGAACAGCTGCGCTCCGCGGGCGACGAGCGCTTCACCACGGTAAGCATGTTCGTCGTGACGGAGGAAGGCGTCCTCGTCGCCGACGGCCAGGGCAGCCCGGAAGAGACACGGCGCATGGTCGAGACCATCGCCGGGATCACCGACCGACCCATCGCCCACGTCATCGTCTGCTCCGACCACGGCGACCACACGGCAGGCAACTCCGAGTTCCCCGCCGACGCCCGCTTCTACGCACACCCCACATCCCGGGCCGTGCTGCAGGCGGCCGCCGACAGCCCGATCCGCCCCGCCGACGCGGCTCCCGTCGTCGTGCCCACGCACCTCGTCGAGAGCCGCGAAACGCTTCACCTCGGCGGGCGCGAGATCCAGCTCCTCTTCCTGGGACGCGCCCACACCGGCGGCGACCTGGTTGTCTACCTGCCCGCCGAGAAGATCCTCTTCATGAGCGAGGCGTATCTGAACCGGGTGTTCCCCGCCATGCGATCGGCGTATCCGACAGAATGGGTGGCCATGATCGAGGCCGCACAGGCGATGGACGTGGACACCTACGTGCCGGGGCACGGCTTCGTGGACCCGCCCGCGGTCCTGGCCGAGGAGCTGGAGACCTACCGGCAGGCCGTCGTCCAGGTCATCGCCGAGACCACCCGCCTCCACACGGCCGGGCTTACGCTCGAAGAAGCGGTCGCACAGGCTGACTTCGGAGCCCTGGAAGACTGGTCGCTCCGAGCGAGCCAGGCGCCGAGGGCCATCGGCCGCATCTACATGGAACTGAACGGGGAACTGCCTGGGCCGTGACTCCAGGCCATACGTCGGCGCCATGATTCGGCCCCACTGGCCCCCTGAAGGGGTCCGCCATATTCTCAAGCGGCTTCAACGACACCAGTCCCATCCGGAGGAACATGTGAATCCGACCATTCGGGCCTCGGCGGGCCGCTCGCTCGGCGCCGCCCTCACCCTAGCAGCCGTCACGCTCACCACCCTGTCCCTCGCCGCCCCGCCCACCGCCTCCGCCCAGGACGGCGAGTGGCGCTACTGGGGCGCCGACGCGGCCAGCTCGCGCTACTCCCCCCTTGACCAGATCGACGCCTCCAACTTCAACGACCTCGAAGTGGCGTGGACGTGGCGAGGCGACAACTTCAGCCCCAACCCCACACAATACCTGCGCGCGACCCCCATTTACGTGAACGGGACGCTGTACTCTGTGGCAGGCACCCGCCGCACCGCCGTCGCCATCGATCCCGCGACCGGCGAGACCCTGTGGACCTTCCGCGAGCCCCACACCAAGCGGTGGGAGGACTCGATGCGGAAGGACTACGGCAAGGGCGTCGCCTACGCCGAGGTGGACGGCCGCGGCATGATCTACCTGGTCACCCCCGCCTTCTTCATGCACGCGCTGGACCCCGAGACCGGGCGTCCCATCGAATCCTTCGGCAAGCACGGCACCGTCGACCTGCTGGCCAACCTCGGCCACTGGAAGCACGACCGCGACGTCGGCCTGCCCCCCGAGGTCGGCTACATCACCAATTCGTCGCCCCCGATCGTCGTCAACGGCGTGGTCGTGGTGGGCAACTCCCACGAGCAGGGCTACTTCCAGACCCGGAAGGAGAACGTGCCCGGCAACGTGCTGGCGTACGACGCGGCAACCGGCGAGCACATGTGGACCTTCAACGTGATCCCGCAGGAGGGCGAGTTCGGCAACGACACCTGGGAGAACGACGCCTGGAAGTGGACCGGCAACGTGTCCGCGTGGGCGCCCCTCTCCGCCGACGCCGAACTGGGCCTTGTCTACGTCGTCACCGATCCGCCGACAATCGACTACTTCGGCGGCTTCCACCCCGGCGACAACCTCTTCGCCACCTCCATCCTCGCCATCGACGTACAGACTGGCGAGCGGCGCTGGCACTTCCAGACCGTGCACCACGACGTCTGGAACTACGACAACCCCACTGCGCCCAACCTCGTGGACATCAACGTCGACGGGCGTGACATCAGGGCGATCGTGCAGACCACCAAGCAGGGCTGGGCCTACGTCCTCGACCGCGAGACCGGCGAGCCCGTCTGGCCGATCGAGGAGCGCCCGGTCCCGCAGTCCGACGTGCCCGGCGAGCAGCTGTCGCCCACGCAGCCCTTCGTGACGCGCCCGGCCCCCTATGAGATGCAGGGCATCACCGAGGACGACCTGATCGACTTCACTCCGGAACTCCGCGCGATGGCGCTCGACATCGTGAAGGACTTCCGCCTGGGCCCGCTCTTCAATCCTCCCTCGGTCGAAGGCGCCCCCGACGGCACGCAGGCCGCGATTCACTGTCCGGGCGCCAACGGCGGGGCCAACATCCCCGGCGGCTCGGCGGTGGACCCCGAGAGCGCGATCCTCTACGTCGCCTCGACCCGCGGCTGCAGCGCCCCCCGCCTTCAGCCGGGCAAGGACGTGGACCCCGACTCCAACGTCGACTGGGTGAGCATCGGACCGGGCGGCGTCCGGGGTCCCCGGGGACTGCCGATCTTCAAGCCCCCGTACGGCACCATCACCGCCATCGACCTCAACACCGGCGACCACGTCTGGCAGATCCCCAACGGCCACACCCCCGACGCGATCCGCAACCACCCGCTGCTCGAGGGCGTGGACGTCGGCAACACCGGCGCCCGCTCGCACGCCACCAAGCTCGTGACCAGCACCCTGCTCATGTACGCCGAAGGCCGCGGCGCCGCACCCGTATTCCGCGCGGTCGACAAGATGACCGGCGAGGAGCTGGGGGCCGTCGAGATCCCCGGCTCCACGGTCACGGCCCCGATGACCTACATGCACGAGGGCGTGCAGTACGTGGTGATGGCGATCAACCGCCGGGGGCTCCCGGGATCGCTGGTGGCCCTGCGCCTGCCGGAGTAGCGGTCGCACCGGTCGCGCAACGCCCCGCGGTCCGGGCGAATCAGGACAGAAGGAGGATGGAATGAGGACGACGAACCCGGCGGCGGCCGCGCTCGCCGCGCTGACCTGCATCCTTGTGGCCACGGGGTGCCTGCAGGATGCCCCATCGGGGGGCAACGCCGATCCCGCCGCAGCGGGCGCGGCCCCCATCGGGCTCTTCGACGGCACGGCTGGCGAGTGGATCGACCTCGCGCACGCCTTCGGACCGTCCACGATCTACTGGCCCACCGACACCCTCGGCTTTCAGCTCACCGAACTGGCGTACGGCCACACCGAGGGGGGCTACTTCTACGCATCCTACTCGTTCGCGTCGGCCGAGCATGGCGGCACCCACCTGGACGCCCCCATGCACTTCGCCGAGGGGCGTCAGGCAGCACATGAAATCCCGCTGTCCCGCCTCATCGCCCCGGCCTCGGTGGTCGACGTCACGGCGGGGGCCGACGCCGACCCGGACTACCTCCTCTCGGTCGCCGACCTGGTGGCGTGGGAGGCCGAACACGGCCCGATCGCCGACGGCACGGCGCTGCTCATCCGCACGGGATGGTCCTCACGCTGGAGCGACCGCACCGCCTACCTGGGCACCGACCTGACCGGCCCCGATGCCGTGCCCGAGCTGCACTTCCCGGGCATCGGCACCGAGGCCGCGCAGTGGCTCGTCGACAACCGCAACATCGGCGCGATCGGGATCGACACGCCCAGCATCGACTACGGCCAGTCCACCGACTTCCGCTCCCACGTGATCCTCTACAGCGACAACATCGTGGGGTTCGAGAACCTCACCAACCTCGACCGGCTGCCGCCAACCGGGGCCGGGATCGTCGCGCTCCCAATGAAGATCGAGGGGGGGAGCGGCGGGCCGCTGAGGATCGTGGGGTGGGTGCCGGGAGGCTGAGGGGGTTTGGGATGAGCAGACGGAGGCCGCTGTTCTAGTTGGACTCGACGCGAAGATCAAGCGTCCGCACGGGGACCTCGGAGAGGATAACCACCGTCTCCCCTTGCAATTCGGCCAGATTCCACAGCACCTCTCCCCGCAACGCATTGAGTTCGACTTCCGAACCGACGCTGACTACCGATACCCGCACGTCGATGTCCACCGGAACCCAGCACGCCAGGTAATGGCCATTGCGGTCGGTCGAGAACACGGCACCGTCATAGACGACGCCTATGACGTTGCTCGCCGAAGATGGCTGACTGAGCCCGTTGATGTCGAATGACTGCAACAGAACACGGACCATTGCGCCTGCTATCGCTTCTCCCGCACCGTCGGTGACCTGTCCGATCAGGACACCGTCGTTCGCAAAACTGGCACCATGGGCGGTGGTCGCCTTGGCCGCCGGTCGCTCGGCACCGCTGCAGAGACCGTTGGCGATCCTCGTCATGGTAGGTGCGACAAAGTTGACCTGCGCAGGTGTTTTCGCTCCTTCCACCACCTCCACTTCGAAGGGGTCTGGAATGTAGCCGTAAGGTTCCAGGTAAGGGTGCGAGAACGTCACGGAATAGACGCCAGGCTCCAGGTGAATCAGCTCGAATCTTCCGTCCCCGGAAGTGACGGCCTCGTTTGCAAGCCCCTCGATGTATACTCTTGCTCCGGCCAGACCGACCTGCAAGCTGTCGAACACTACCCCGGCAATACGGCCTCCCGGATCCGCCTCCAGCACGGTGCCCTCGTTTCCGTGTACTCGCAGCACGTCACCTCCGTGAACGGAGATGCCGTCCAGCACGGGTTCGGCCCGTCGCGTGAGGGGGTTGGTGGTCATCCGCGCGCGCGGCACCCTGATCCGCCACGAGTCGACGATCCAGGTGCCGTTGGGAAGCGCCCGGAACTCTACCGTGCCCCCGGTCGGAGCGGATAGAAGCGCCTCTGGCAGCTCGAGGTTCTCGTAGTAGAAATCCAGCCGCCTCAATTCCGACGTGGCATGATCAATCCAGAGTGTGCCGGAGATTTCGGCGACGTCGCGGCCACCCACGGGCTGGAAGGCGAGGCCGATCAACCCCGGTGCACGATTCTCATCGCGTCCGACTCGAAAGCAATGCGTGTTGAGAAACTCGTCGGAAAGCAAAACCGCGGCGTCGGGCGCCCAATAGACCGATTCCGATGGGGTCAGCCGGGCGAACCCATCCTTCATGAGTTGTGCAGCGGGAAGCGAAACGTACGGGGCCTGCCCGTAGCCCCCGCCATGGGTCCGTTCCTCCGAGATTACCCTGCGGTTCTCGCGATCCATCTGGCGCTCGATTCCCATCATCTCGTAGCGGTAGTAGCCCCTTTCCTGGGTCCACGCTGCCGCCTTCAACGCCTTCCGTGCCTCATCCCAGACCCGCGCCACCGCGAGCCCTTCCTCGGGGCGCACCCGGCAGCGGCGCTCACCTTCGGCTTCGATTCCCATCAGTGAAACCGCTTCCACGCGTGCGACGAGATCGACCAGAATCGTATCCCCGGCCGCGATCTCGAAGTAATCCGAGTACGTCGTGGCGTATCCGATTCGTTCGGCCCTCACCCGGTATCGGCCCGGCACTGCGGCTATCAACTGATACAGACCGCTCTCCCGGGTCAGGTTGAGGTCGCGCTCCTGCTCCTGTTCACTGTCACCCACGAGGCTCATCATCGCACCGCCGATGGCGGTCGATCCGTCACCATCCAGGAGCCTCCCGCGCACGACCTGACCGCCTGCCTCCGAGGCGTTGACGCCCACAAGGAACACGCAGATGGAAAACCCTATGACACCCGATGACCAGAACACACGCACTACATACTCCCCAGTTCTTGGTGCTCTGGAATGCAAGGTACGCGCACGCCTGTCCAGAGTGCCATCCTGGCCGCTAGCGCATTAGTTGGCCATGGCTGCCGCCGGCGGGACTCGGAATCGTAGAACCGGTGGCGTGTTCTGGTCGGCCGTGCCGATTGCTGTGTTGTTGCCCCGTCTTGCCCACTTCCCAGCTCCGACAAGCACAAGAAGACCCCGGCGGACTCTCGCAAGCCCACCGGGGTCTCCCCTTATCTGATAGTACCGACCGGCTTACCCGATTTCTTGACTAAGTCGGGCGCACCTCGCTACCGCGTCGCCCACAGCCAGTCGTAGCTCAACCTGACGTAGTAGTAGCCGCCGTTGAAGCCGTAGGGAGCGCTCTCGGGATAGAGCGCACCGAGGCCGGACGCGGCGGGATTCTCGTCCGGGTAGGTGTTGAACAGGTTGTTGGCGCCGAAGGCGATCGCCGCGTTGTCCGCCAGCGGCACCGACAGCTCGGCGTCGAAGAGGACGCGCGCGCCGTACCGCAGGTCGGGGTCGCTGAGTTCGGAATCGTAGAAGCCATCGTAGTAGGTGCCACGGGCCAGGGCGCTCAGACTGCCAAGCTGCCGCGACAGGCTCAGCACGCTGCGATAGCGCGGCAGGGCCCGCTCGAGCTGGTCCACGCGCGCGTCGTTCACGACTTCCGGATTGCGCTCGGTGACCTCGGTGCCGGTGTAGTTGAAGAGCAGGCTTACGTTGGTCGCCTCTCCGGGCGAGTAGTTCGCCACCAGGTCGATACCCTGGGTCAGGGTCGCGAAGTCATTGGTGAAGAAGCGGAACTCCGCGAGGTTCGCGGCGCTCGTCACACCCTCCGAAACCAGCTGAGTGACCTCGGCGGGCGTGAGCTTGAAGGTCCTGGTCTGGGCGAAGCGGTCCGAGATCGAGATGCGGAAGTAGTCCGCCGTCAAGCGGAATGCGCCCGCCTCGTACACGACGCCGCCGGTCAGGCTGACCGAGGTCTCCGGCTCCAGCTGCCGTCCGCCTCGGGTCCTGGCCACCTCCGAGGTGGAGGGAATGGTGCCGCGGTTGACCAGGTCGCCGAGATCGGTATCGAAGACCGTGGAGACGTTGAAGGCATTCTGCTGCCCGGGTGTGGGCGCGCGGAAGCCCGTGTTGGCGTTCGCCCGCAACGCGATCCTGTCGGTGGCCTCGAACCGGAAGGAGATCTTGCCGGTCGCCTTGCCGCCGAAGTCGGAGAAGTTCTCGTAGCGCCCCGCAATGCCTATGGCCCAGGGGTCGTCGGCCCGGCCGAGGTTGAGGTCGGCATACACCGCCGTGTTGCTGCGGGTCCAGTCACCGGAGGCGAGCGGGCTGAATCCGGGGAAGCCGTTCGACGACGAGCTGAAGCCCTGGGCCGCGTACGGTCCAATCTTCCAGGATTCGTCCTGGCCCTGTCCAATCTCGAACCGCTCTTCGCGCTGTTCGAACCCGGCCGCGACGTTGGCCACCTCGTTGACCTGGTAGGAGAGGTCGAGGTTGAGGTTGATCTCTTCCTGGTTGTACAGGCCGGGGTCGAACTCGGTGGGGGTCTCGGGACCGAGCGCCGCATTCACCGTGTTGTAGATGAAGAAATCGGCCAGATTCCTGCCCCAGCTCGTGCTGGCATCCCAGTTGATGCCGCTGTCGGTGCGGCCCCTGATTCCACCGACGATCGAGGCGTCGAAGACCTCCCCGCCGAACTGCGGCGTGAAGCCGCCGGGGAACATCTCCTGGTAGGAGAAACAGTTCGGGTCGTCGAATACCTGCTGGAGCGCAACCGGGTCGGGGATGTTGTTGGTGATCGCTACGACCGGGCAGTTGGCCGATCCGAGGCCCTTCGCCTGCAGCACATCGCCGATCAGGAGGGTGGCACCGCCGTCGCCCGAGAAAACGCCGCCGCGGGTGTTCGGGTTGCGGAAGAAGAAGCCGCCGTCCACTCGCTTTGTGCCGACGTTGCCGAAGGCGTAGACCTGCTCGTCGTCGTCGAAGTTATAGCCGGTGTTGAGGAACACCTTGAGGTCGTCGGAGACCCTGGGGGAGCCCCAGACCTGGGCGGTAGGCGTCCGCACGGCCGTGTTGCCCGCAGCCACGAGCCCCGCCGCGTCGTTACGCTGGATGGCGCGATCCGTCGGCTCCTGGTTGCCGTACTCCACGCTGACGTTGGCGAATCCGGACTCGCCGAGCGGGACCCCGAAGTTGCCCGCCACAGCGATCGCGTTCCCGTGGCCGCCCCAGCTCCGGTCCGCACCATCGACGAATTCGACGCCGTCGAAGTGCCGGCCCTGCTTGACCTGCACCGATCCGCCGGAGCGGTCGTTCTTCAGCTGGAAGTTCAGCACGCCCGCGATGGCGTCCGAACCGTACTGCGCCGACGCGCCATCGCGCAGCACCTCCACCTGACGCAGCGCAATGCCCGGGATGGCTCCGATGTCGGGGCCCTGCGCGCCGTCGGAAAGCCCTCCGCCCAGCCAGGTGATGACCGCGCCCCGGTGTCGGCGCTTCCCGTTGATGAGCACCAGCGTGTGGTCGGACGCCAGACCGCGCAGGTTGGCCGGTCGTGTGATCGTCGCCGCATCGCTGATCGGCTGGATGTTCACGTTGTACGACGGAACGACGTTGCGAAGCAGGAAGTCGATGTTGGTCTCCGCCTGGCGGGAGATCTCCGACACCGGAATCACGTCCACGGGCACCATCGACTCGGTGACGGTGCGGGGTCTCGTGCGGCTCCCGACCACCACGAGTTCGTTGAGCGCGAACGCTACGACGTCAAGCGCCAGGTCCAGACTGAGCGTCTGCCCGGGGGCCACGGTCACCGACTGCGTATGCAGACCGTAGCCGAGAAGCCGGACTTCGAGGGTATGCGTGCCGGCGGGGACGCCGGAGATGGAAAACGTGCCGGCCGCGCCGGTGTACTCCACCAGCCCGAGGCCGGTGACTTCTACGCGGGCGTTGCCGAGCCCCTGTCCGCTCTGGCCGCTGCGGACCGTCCCTTCGACGGTGCCCTGCGCGAGGGCCGCGGAAGGGGACGCGAGAATTGCGAGGAAGACGAACGTTTTTCTGATCATGGAATGCTCCTTGAGCTACCGATGTTGAATGGGATCATGAACCGGTGTACGCCGAAGCACGGCAGAGGTTTCGTGTTGCACGTCGTCACCGGCCTCCGCAGTGTGAGCGTCAGGGCGGACCGCGTCCGCCCTCAGCCTGCTCCCGGTACTCGTGAACGGAGGTTTTTCCGATGCGCCCGCAAACAATCCCTCTTCAGAGCCCGAGCTGCATCGGCATGCTACTGGCGTCGTTGTGGATCGTCTCGTCTGTCCCCCTTCACGCCCAGGACGAGGCGGACGACTCCGAGGCTTGGGACGTCACGGCTCCGCGCGGCGAGACGCGCGAAATCGATTTCACCACCAGCGAGGGCACGTGGATGTCCGTCGACCTCTCCGCTGACGGCGAGTCGGTCATCTTCGACCTCCTGGGCCACGTCTACCAGGTGCCGGCTACTGGTGGCGAGGCGGTCGCGCTGACGCAGAACAGCGGCATCGCGGTCAACTACCATCCTCGCTTCTCACCCGACGGCTCCACGATCGCGTTCATCTCCGACCGCGGCGGCCAGAGCAACCTGTGGCTGATGGACGCGGACGGATCCAATCCGCGGCCGGTGTTCGAGGACCAGGGGCTGCGCGCGTGGGAACCGGCCTGGTCGCCCGACGGCCGCTTCATCGCGGTCCGCCGCGCATCCACACGGCGCGGAGCCGGAGGCGCAGGGCTGTGGATGTATTCGCGGGACGGAGGTGAAGGGGTCGAGCTGGTCGGTTCCGACTACCCGGCCGCTGCGTGGCCCGCCTTCTCGCCCGACGGCGGATCGCTCTACTTCCAGGTCCGCACGGCACCGCCCGGGATCTGGTCGGGACGCTCCGACATCGTACACGGCTACAAGCAGGTCCGAAGGCTCGACCTCGAGTCGGGGCGCGTGGACGAGGTGACGACGGGCCAGGTGGTGCAGCAGGGGCAGACCTCGAGCGGCGGCGCGATCGCGCCCGAAGCGTCGCCGGACGGGCGCTGGCTCGCCTTCGGTCGACGGATTCCCGACGGGACGATCTCGCACAAGGGGCTCAGGTTCGGTCCCCGCACCGCGCTCTGGCTGCGCGACCTCGAGACGGGGGCGGAGCGTGTGCTGATGGACCCGATCGAGGTGGACATGGCCGAGGGCATGAAGGTCTCGCGCGATCTTCCCGGCTACGCGTGGTCGCGCGACAGCCGCTCGATCGTGATTCCGGCGGGCGGGAAGATTCGCCGGGTCGATGTCGAGAGCGGCGAGGTGAGCACCATCGCGTTCACGGCGCGGGTGCATCGCGTCATCTCCGAGATGGCAGGGCGGCCCCAGGAGCCGCTCGGCACGACCTTCACGGTGAAGTTCCCGCGCTGGACCGCCTCGTCACCCGACGGGAGCCGTCTCGCCTTCCACGCAGCTGGCCGGATCTGGACCATGGACCTGCCCGACGGCACGCCCACCCGCCTCACCGACGACTCCTTCGAACACTCCGAGATCGCCCCCGCCTGGTCGCCGGACGGCCGCGCCATCGCATTCTCGGGTTGGGAGCAGAACGGGCGCGGCCACATCTGGCGCGTCTCGGCCGACGGAGGGACCCCCGAGCAGCTCACCACCCGCGAGGGCGAATACATGAACACGGTATGGAGCCCCGACGGCGGCGAGATCGTGGCCACCCGCGGCGCTGGCGCGACCAGCCGCGGCCGCACCGTGGCCAGCAACGAGTACTTCGAGTTCGTGGCGGTCCCCGCGGAGGGCGGCGATACCCGCACGATCACGAAGGTCGCGCGACCCTACACCGGCGGCCGCCCGATGATGCCCCGCCGTCCCCCGCCCCAGGCCTGGTTCGGCCCCGACGCGCGGCTCTTCTACGCCGAGGCGCTCGGCCCGATGGGCGACGACCCTGCGGGCACCGACATCGCCTCCATCCGCATGGACGGCACGGACCGCCGCGTCCACTTCACGCTGCCCGACGCCGACGAGGCGGCCGTGTCGCCCGACGGGGCGTGGCTGGCCTTCCAGGAGGGGGACAACGTCTACCGGATGCCGTTCCCGTACGGCGGCACGGGATCCAATACGGTGCGGATCGCCAAGCGCGACGGTCAGCTCCCCGTGACCCAGCTCAGCCTGGAGGGGGGCATCCACCCGCGCTGGCGCGACGCGACCACGCTCGAGTTCGTGAGCGGGCCGCGCTACTACGCGCACGATGTCACCACGGGTGAGACCGAGGAGGTGCCGATCCGGCTGGAACTTCCCCGCCACATCGCATCCGGCACGGTGGCTTTCACAGGCGCCCGCATCGTCACCGTCGAGGACGACGTCGTCCTTGAAAACGGAACCCTCGTCGCCACGGACGGCAGGCTCACCTGCGTCGGCGCGTGCGACACGGCCGGCGCGGACCAGGTGTTCGACGCCACCGGCAAGACGATCATCCCGGGGCTGATCGACATGCACGCCCACCACCACCGCGACCACCTGGGCATCATCCCGCTACGCAACTGGGAGTCGGCGATCTACCTGGCCTATGGGGTGACGACGACGCTCGACAACTCGCAGTGGTCGGCCAACGTGTTCCCGGCCGCCGAACTGGTCGAGTCGGGCAGGATGATCGGGCCTCGTGTCTACAGCACCGGCGATCCGGTGTATTCGGGCGACGGCGCGCGCCAGAACGAGATCTCGAGCTACGAGCTGGCGGACCAGAACGTAGCGCGGCTCATGTCGTGGGGCGCGGTGACGATCAAGGAGTACCTCCAGCCGACGCGACACCAGCGGCAGTGGGTCACCGAGGCAGCGCGCGTGCGCGGGCTGCGAGTCACCTCGGAGGGGGGCGACATCGAGTTCAACATGGGCATGATCATGGACGGGCACACGGCATGGGAGCACCCCTTGAGCTACGTGCCGCTCTACAGCGACGTGGCGAAGTTCTTCGGGCAGGCGGATGCCGTGTACTCGCCGACGTTCATGGTGGGCGGTCCGGGGCCCTGGAACGAGGAGTACTTCTACCAGGAGTACGAGATCTGGAAGGATCCCAAGATGCAGCGCTGGCTGCCCTGGCGGATGCTGGTTCCAGTGACGCGGCGGCGGATGCTGCGGCCGGAGACCGACTACTCGTTCCCGCTGATTGCGCGCGGAATGGCCGACATCATCGAGGAGGGCGGCTGGGGCGCGATCGGTGCGCACGGCCAGCTGCACGGGCTCGGTCCCCACTACGAGGTCTGGATGGTCGCGGCGGGGTCGGACGAGCACACCGCGATCGAGGTCGGCACCATCCACGGCGCGCACTTCCTGGGGCTGGCGCACGAACTCGGGTCGTTGGCCGAGGGGAAGCTGGCAGACTTCGTGGTGCTGAACTCCAACCCGCTGGAGGACATCCGCGCAACGGCCGACATCGCCATGGTGATCAAGGACGGGATCGTCTACGACGGCGACACGCTGGACGAGATGTGGCCACGCGACCGGCCCTTTGGCGAGCCCTACTGGGTGGACCAGGACGCGCTGCTCAGCGACGACCGGCCGACGGATTACTGGGATAGGATTCGGGGGCGGGAGCGCTAGACCGATCCCCTCGCCACAACCCACTCCATCGCCTGCCCCGTCACGGCGGCAATCCGGTCGAAGTCGGCGTCGTAGTGCACCAGGATCATCCCGGCGTACTCCGCGGCCGCCGCGATGATCAGATCCGGAATCGGCACGCGGTGTTGTCCCCGGATTGCCAGCAATCCTTGCACTTCGATGGCGCGCTGGAACATCGCCTCGGTCAGTTCCACCCGACGGTAGGCAAGGAAGCGGCGGCGGCGGGCGCGCGCGTGGTCGGACGCATTCCGGGTCGAGTAGAGGACCTCGAGGTCGATCACTGCGCACGTGGCGGCCTCGCCCGCTTCGAGGATCGGGACAAGCCGGGCCTGGACCTGGGGATCGGACATTCGCGCCAGGGCGCCCTTGTCAATCAGGTAGGGCATGTCGGTTGACCCGTCATGTGCTAGTAGCGCCAGGCCTTCGACATGACCGCCGGGTCGCGCAGGTCGAGCCCGTCCATCTCGATGAGTGCCCGGATCTCCCGGCGCCTCGCCTCGCGGCGCTCCACTTCGCGCAGCGCCCTGTCGATCGTCTCCCTTATGGACGAGGTTCCGAGCAGGATCCGCACGCGGGCAACGAGTTCATCGTCGATCACAACGCTGGTTTTTCGCATCGGATCCCTCTCTGGTACGCACGGGTATATCTGCTATTGCAAAACAAATATATCCAATCTGTACGCACTTGTATATCCTCACAACCGCAGTCACCCACTACCAGGATCCTCGCGACAGCCAGCACGCTTTCTGCCACCAGCCCGGGTCTGGATCAGCCCACCGCCACGGCTAGATTTAGACCCACGCAATTGCGGGCGACCGGAACAATTGCGCCCAACCGGAGCAATTGCACGCAACCCGAGGTGCAGAATCATGAAGACCGCAGTCACCGGCCCCGACAAGGCCGCAACCGATATTGAGCGGCCGACCTTCAAGGTGGCCGACCTTTCCCTGGCCGAGTGGGGCCGCAACGAGATTCGCCTAGCCGAGCACGAGATGCCCGGGCTCATGGCGATCCGGCGGGAATACCGCGACCTGCAGCCCCTCACCGGTGCCCGGATCATGGGTTCGCTGCACATGACGGTGCAGACCGCCGTGCTGATCGAGACCCTGGTCGAGCTGGGCGCGTCGGTGCGCTGGGCGTCGTGCAACATCTTCTCCACGCAGGATCACGCGGCCGCGGCCGCCGTCGTGGGGCCGGACGGCACCCCGGATGCGCCCGCCGGTCCCGCGATCTTCGCGTGGAAGGGCGAGACACTGGAGGAATACTGGTGGTGCACCGAACAGGCGCTCGCCTGGCCGGACGGCCGCGGCCCCAACCTGATCCTCGACGACGGGGGCGACGCCACGCTGCTGGTGCACAAGGGCGTCGACTTCGAGCGCGCGGGCGCGGTGCCCGCCTTCGATCCGGCCGCGGACAGCGAGGAGTGGGGCGTGATTCTGGAACTGCTGCGCCGGCACCAGCAGGTCGACGGCACGCGCTGGCAGCGCACGGCGGAGGGGATTCACGGCGTGTCGGAGGAAACGACGACGGGCGTCAACCGGCTCTACGAGATGGCGCGCGGCGGGACGCTCCTCTTCCCCGCGATCAACGTCAACGACGCGGTCACCAAGGCCAAGTTCGACAACATCTACGGGTGCCGGCATTCGGTGATCGACGGGCTGAACCGCGCCACCGACGTCATGATCTCGGCGAAGGTCGCCGTCGTGATGGGGTACGGCGAGGTCGGCAAGGGCTGCGCCCAGGCGCTCAAGGGACAGGGCGCGCGCGTCGTGGTGACCGAGATCGACCCCATCTGCGCGCTCCAGGCCGCCATGGAAGGGTACCAGGTGGCCCGCCTGGAGGACGTGATCGAGACCGCGGACATCTTCATCACCGCGACCGGCAACCGCAACGTAGTCACCCTCGACCACATGCGCCGCATGAAGGACAAGGCGATCGTGGGCAACATCGGCCACTTCGA
>JAPPGZ010000036.1 GCA_028874905.1 Gemmatimonadota bacterium | reverse complement strand
GCCACGCGCTGGGCGGCGACCACGACGGCGACCGACTTGGTCGAGCCGACCAGCGCCACGAACAGGAATGCCGGAAGCAGCGCCCAGAACGCAGGCCCGAAGTCCAGATCCAGTCCTGGCAGGCGACCGGCCGGGATACCGATCCAGGCGGCATCGGCAACGCGCGCGGTCTCGTAGATCCCGAAGTACCCACCGACAAGCGAGCCGGCCACGAGGCCAGCCGCCGGTGCCCACAGGCGCAACGGTCCTCTGGCCTTGAGGGCGACCCCCACGATGACGGAGATCGTCACGCCGGCGCTCACCGGCCCGGCAAACGGGGGAGCTCCAGGCGGCAGGTCGTGCAGCATGCCGAACAGGTGCGGCATCACCGTCACGGGCAGCAGCATCACCACCGTCCCCGTGACGATGGGCGTGAGAAGCCGGTGCAGCAGGGACAATCGCACGGACAAGGCCGCCTGAGCCAGCGCCGAGATGACGACCAGGACGGCGAGCAGCCCCGGTCCTCCCTGGATCAGGGCCTCCACGCAGACCGAAATGAAGATTGCCGAACTGACGTGCGTCACCGCGTAGCCCGAACCGATCCGTCCCACCCGAACGGCCTGCAGAATCGTGGCAACGCCGCACGCCAGGACAGAGGCGAAAACCGCCCAGAACACGATTTCGTCGGCGCCGGCCGCACGAAACACGATCGTCGGCATGAGCACGGCCCCGTTGACGCCCAGGGCCGCGAGCTGCAAACCGAGACCGAGCGTGAGAGCCCGGGGCGGCCGGTCCTCGACTTCGTAGCGCAGTACTTCCCTCATCCGTACATGGCGTTCGGCAGCAGGGTGGCGAGGCGCGGAAACAGTGCGATCAGAATCAGCGCCGCGAGCATCGCGATCCAGAACGGTACGATGCCACGGAACATCCTGTACACGGGCACGTCAGGAGCCACCCCTTTCACGACGAAGATGTTCAGCCCGACCGGAGGGGAGATCAGCCCCATTTCGAGCGTGATGACGATCATCACGCCGAACCAGATCATGTCGACACCCAGCGACTCGAGAATCGGCTGAACCAGGGGGACGGTCAGCACCAGCATCGCGAATCCGTCGAGAAAGGTGCCCAGCACGATGAACATGACCAGCACGAGCATGACCACCTGAGCACCCGAAAACCCCTGTTCGCCTACCCACTCGGAAGCGGCGAACGCGACTCCGGTCAATCCGAGGAACACCTTGAACACGAAGGCCCCGAACAGCACCAGGAACGCGGTGCCGCTCGCCTTCAGGGTGGCGTTGACCACCTCGCGCACGGTCTTTCGGTTCAATGCACGCCGCACACACGCCGCGACCAGCGTCAGCAGCGCCCCCACGCCCGCCGCCTCGATCGCGGAGAAGATGCCGGCGTAGATGCCGCCGATGGTCACGACCACGATGCCCATGATCCACGCCGCCCTCGCGGTAGCACCGAACCGGTCGCCCCACGGAACGGGCTCGCTGGAGTGTGGCGCCTTGTCCGGGTCGCGCCTCACGACGATCCAGACCGCGAGGACGAACAGTAGCGTGAGCAGAATACCCGGTATCACCCCGGCCATGAACAGGCGTCCGATGCTCTCTTCGGTGATGATTCCGTAGATGACCAGCCCCGCGGACGGCGGAATCAGAAAGCCGAGCGTCCCGCCGGCGGCGATCGCTCCCGTCGCAAGGGAATCGTCGTACCCGAATCGGCGCATCTCGGGAAGCGTAACGCGGCCCATCGTCAGCGCGGCCGCCAGCGACGAGCCCGACAGGGCCGAGAATCCGGCACACGCAACGATCGAAGCGGAAGCGAGGCTGCCACGGACGCGGCCGAGCCAGGCGTGGGCCGCACGGTAAAGATCACGGCTCATATCGGACACCACGGCCAGGTTGCCCATCAGCATGAACAGCGGCAGGATGGTGAGCGAGTACCGGGAGGCGACCGCGAACACCTCGCCCGCCAGCACGGGCACAACCGCACCGGGACGAATCAGCGCGATTCCGGCCACGCCCACCACCAGCATCGCCAGCCCCGCGGGCATGCGGATCAGGAGCAGCGCGAGGAGGGCGAGAAAGCCCAGCAGGGTAACTCCGGTGCCGTCCATCATTCGGCCGGCTCGTTGGGGTCTTCGGCGTTCCACACCGCGAGCCCCAGCAGCAGCTGGGATGCTAGCAGCAGTCCGTATGCCGCCAGAGATGCGCCAAGCGCATAGTAGAACGGCGTGTGCGGGACCGAGACGCTGCCGGTCACCGCGCCGCAGGGAAGACCGCAGCTGCCGTGGACGAACAGGGCGTACGCGGCCATCCCGGTCACCGCCACGCCGAGGAGTCTGGCAACCGCGTCGGTGATTCTGGTTACGCGCCGAGCCGCAAAGCGCGCGATCAGGTTGACGCAGACGTGAGACCCTTCGCGCGCGCCGTACGCCACCGCCGCCGCCGCCACCACCGCGAGCGACATCGTCGAGACATCCTCGGCCCAGAGCAGCGAATCGTTCAGGACGTAGCGCCAGAAGACCTCGGCCACGGTGACCGCGAGCAGCACCACGAGCGCGATACCGCCCACAACCGCAAACGCGCCCGCCGGGCGCCGGCAGAGCGACTCGGCCGCCGCGAAGCGGTCCCGGTGCCTCTCGAAAGAGGTCATCTAGTCCGGGCGCGAACGGATTCCCGTCAACTCCTCACTCACCCGTCGCAGCCTGGCACGCGCCTCCGCGTCGTACGCCTGGGCGTTGGCGCGCCTCGGATTCAAACCGCTGAAGTACTGCCCGCTCTCGAAGTCGTCCGAGTCGACCACCTGCATGACCGCGTCGGCACCCTCGGCGATCGTGGAGCGCGGGGTCGCCCCGGCCCGCCGCACCATTTCGGTCGGCATGTACGTCGCCGGATGCAGCGAGCCGACGACGATGCCGGTTCCCTCCAGATCCTCGGCCAGGTCGTGCGTGAACATGATCTGCGCCAGCTTGCTCTGCGCGTACGCACGGCGCCCGCTGAAGTTGTTCTCGATCATCACGTCGTCGAAGTCGATCGGCGTCTGCGCCCCCGACGACACGTTCACGATCCGCGCCGGCACGCTCGCCAGCAGCCGCGGCATGAGCATGTGCGTGAGCAGAAAGGTCGACAGGTAGTTCACCTGGAAGCGGTACTCGTGCCCGTCCTCGGTGACCCACCGCTCGTCGGGCGCCGAACCGAACCCCGCGTTGTTGATCAGGATGTCCAGCCGCTCGTAGTCCGCCAGCAGCGTTTCCGCGAATTCCCGGACCTGGGCCAGCGACGCGAAGTCGGCGCGGTAGAAGCGCGCGCTACCGGGACCCGCCGTGTTGATGGCGTCGACCACTTCGGCCCCGCGCTCGACGTTCCGCCCGTGCACGATCACATGATCGCCCCGCGCACCCAGCCGCAGCGCGAGTTCCGTGCCCAATCCGGAGGTAGCGCCGGTGACCAGGACGACCTGTTGTCCGGGTGCGGGGTCGGGCGTGGTCTGGGCGTGTGCCGCCCCGGGAATGATGGGGTGGGGGATGAGCAGGGCGGCGGTGGCGATTGCGGCGGCGAGGCCCGCGCGGACCGTCGGGCGGGCCACCGACCGGGCAGCCTGCGTGAAGGTGCGCCTCTCGGGTGCTGTGCTGTTCATTGCGCGAACCTCCCCCTCTTCGCTGCGGTTCCATGATCGTCGCCCACCCGGCTGATCGATCCCTGATCGGTTGGCAGTACTTTCGACTCGGAAGCGCTGCCGGGCAACCGTGTTCAGAGTATATTTCCGAGTAGACGAATACGACGCACGACCGAAGCTGCGAGGCTCAACCGAAGCGAGACGAGTGGCCATGAACCTCACCGAGGTACTCCGCAGGCCGGAGGGGAAGACGCTGGAGTTCAAGGGGGACCTGTCGTCGCCGCAGGGATTCGTCCGTACCGTGGCCGCCTTCGCGAATACGGCGGGTGGCACCGTTCTCATCGGGGTCACCGATCGGACAAGGGAGATTCGTGGGGTCGGAGACGCACTGGACGTCGAGGAGCGAGCCGCAAACCTGATCAGCGACTCGATTCAGCCCAGGATTCTCCCGGACCTCGAGGTCATCAGCTACCGGAACCGGCAGTTGCTTGCCGTGCGGGTCTTTCCCAGCGCTTCGCGGCCCCACTTCGTGAAGCGGGCGGGGCTGCGGAGCGGCACGTACGTGCGGGTCGGATCCACCAACCGGCAGGCCGACGCCCAGCTCATCGCCGAGATGCAGAGGTTCGCCATCGGCGAGACCTTCGACGAGTGGCCGATCCCGGAAGCGAACTCGGAAGCGCTGGACTTCCGAGCAGCTTCCGAGTCCTTCGCACCGGTACGCAAGCTGACACGCAGAAGCCTGGAAACGCTCCGCCTGCTGACCCGGCATCAGGGGCGGCTCGTACCGACCGTGGGGGGCATGCTGCTCTTCGGACGCGATCGTCTCGACCGCTTTCCCGACGCCTGGATCCAGGCCGGGCGTTTTGCCGGAATGGACAAGGCAACCGTCCTCGACCACGTTCGGCTGGACACGCACCCGATCCAGGCCATCGAAGAGGCGGTGGCGTTCGTCGAGAAGCACTCCACGCGCGGAGCCGTCATCGGGCGGGTGCGGCGCCGGGAGCGCTGGAGCCTGCCCCCCGTGGCGGTGCGCGAGGCGATCGTGAACGCCGTCGTCCACGCGGACTACTCGCAGCGGGGCGCGCCGATCCGGGTGGCCATCTTCGACGATCGCCTCGAGGTCGAGAACCCCGGTCTCCTTCCCTTCGGCCTCACACTGGAGGACCTGCCGCTAGGCATTTCCAAGCTGCGCAACCGCGTCGTCGGGCGCGTGTTCCACGAGCTGGGCCTGGTCGAGCAGTGGGGCAGCGGGGTGCAGAGGATGATCTCGGCGTGCCACGACGACGGTCTGGCCACGCCCGTGTGGGAAGAGATCGGGTTCCGGCTGCGGGTGACCTTGCACACCGGTCCGTCGCGGCCCCCCCGGATCGACGCCAGGGACCGGACGATCCTCGATCTGCTGGGGACCGGCGAAGGGCTTGGGACCCGCGAGATCGCCGACGCGATCGGTCTCTCCACGCGTTCCACCAGGACCAGACTGGCCAGACTGGTCGAACGCGGGCTGGTGCGAGAGGCGGGGACCGGACCGAATGATCCGAAGCGCAAGTACTTGATGGCTCTGGAGTGACAGCGACGGCGCGCCCGGGGAACTCGGCGCCCGTCAGCCGGACGGCGGTCCGGTATCCAGCAGTAACGTCCGATCAGCCGGACGGCGGCCGAGCCCCT
This sequence comes from Gemmatimonadota bacterium, assembly GCA_028874905.1. GTDB lineage: Bacteria > Gemmatimonadota > Gemmatimonadetes > Longimicrobiales > Gaopeijiaceae > Bin94. Next base: position 5,848 of record JAPPGZ010000036.1, on the reverse strand, counting down.
CGCGGCAAGGTCCCTTCATCCGCCCTCGGTCCGCGCGCGGCCTTCGGCAAAGTGTCGACGCCGACATCGGCCGCGGTGGCGGCTCGCGGAAGCGCGGCCCGCGCCTCGAGCTTCCTGATCGCACGGGAGACCGCCTCGGCCCCGGGATCACTCGCCGCCGTGCTCCTTTGGGTCTTGCGAAGCTGAGGGAGCGCCTCCACCGCGTTGATCTCGGCGAGCGCGTTTGCCGCGTGCGCGCCGACGGTGGCGCCCAGGGCGGCAGCGAGCGCGGCGATGATCTCCGCCCGGTACTCACCGCCTCTTGTCTTGAGACGCTCGAAATCGCCGGCGAAGGCCTCGCGCAGGGTCTCGACCAGTTCGCCCTCGCCCAACTGCCGCAACGCCTCGGCCGTGCGTTCACGAACGGGCCGACCATCGGCCCAGTCGGGGGAGCCGAGCAGCGGGACGAGAGGGCCGATCACATCCCGGTGCCCGATCTCGGCAAGCGCTTCGATGGCCCGCACCGTGAGCGTCTCGTCCTCGTCGCGGAGCACGGACGCCAGGGCGGGAATCGCCACCGGGTCCCCCAGCCGTCCCAGGGCGGCGGCCGCGTCGCGTCGCATTCCGTAGCTCTCCCAGAGGATGTGCTTGTCCTCGATCCGGCCTGCCGGCGCGCGCAGGCGCCGGATGTGAATGCGGACATCGTCTTCGTACGCCTTTCCGTCGTGACAGACCTCCCGCAACACCTCGGCGAAGAGGTCGAACAGGGTCTTCAGCTGCGCCAGATCCTTGATGACGCCGGCCGCCTGGAAGTGGAGTTCGTCCACTCCGTCGGGGAACTTGCTCAACCACCCCTCGTGCGGCTTGACCGACAGGTGGATCCTGCGTTGCGCGTCGATCAGCTTGCGGATCCTCGGGTTGTCGAAGAGACGCCGTACGCGCTGCGGCTCATTGCCCTTGATCACGAAGTCCTGGTCGAAGCGCGGATGGCCGACCGGGATGTCCTGCATGCCCATCGCCTTGCCCAATCCGCTGAAGATGCTGGCCCGGTATATCTCGAACCTGAAGCGCTCGGGATTGAAATAGGGAGCGCGGAGCCTCGTGAAGGTCTGGTTCGTCTTGCCGTCGCCCGTTGTGACGGTGTCGAGCGTGATGATCCAGTCGCCCGCGCGGGCCTGCACCGCGGTCGTGGTGAGGAAGCCTCCTTCGTGGAACTTCCCCCGCACCTCCTGGGACAACTGCCGCCAGATCACTTTCTGGCTAGGGCCGAAGAGGGACTTGAGGAAGCTCATTCGACGGATTCTCCAGCGTTCATCGCAGTCGCACCACGGGGTGTTTGACCTTCAGGTCGGTCTTGCGTTGCAGGTCGTGCACGGTCACGCACAGCCAGCGGTTCTCGTCCACTGAATACGTAACGCGCAGCCTTGGTCCTTCTCCCTTGCCGGCCGGACTGAGCGGCAGGGCCGGGTCCGCCTCGTTGAGACACAGGCAGAACGCCCGCTCGCCGGCGGTCGCCGGCACGAAGTAGCGGGAGCCGTTGGCCCGCTCGGTCCAGCCGACCGGACGCCCGGCGACACGCCCGACCTCGCAGATGAAGAGGTTGATGTGCTGCTGGCCGTCGAAGCCCGGGGCGTAGTAGCGCGTAACGAAGTCGTCGATCGTGGGGAAGCTCGTTCCGCCGGGAATGAGCAGTTCGTACTCGGCTTCGCCGCCGTCGTCGGGCAGGAGGCGGAGCGCGTAGTCGTGGTAGATGAAGTCCTCGACGTGGGCGCCGCCCGCAAAGATGCACGCGCCTCGCGCGACGGCCTCGAAGGGGAGCCACTCCCGTACCTTGTCGCGGCCGAGCACGTCGCCAACGACGTTGCGCACTTCGGGAAGCAGCGTGGACCCGCCCTCGAGGATTACATCGTCGATCTCGTCGGGAACAACGCCGTGGCGGGTTCGCAGCTCGGTGAGCAGCGCGTCCAGGAGTTCCTTGATGCGCGCGTACAGGCCGTTCTCGGCGAGGATGTCGCGCAGGATGTCGTAGTCCAGCTTGCCGAACGACTCGCTGCGGAAGGTGAATTCGCCCTCGCTCCCCGCGCTCGCGAGCAGCTTTACCCGCTCGGCCTCCCAGCGGAGCGCGACCTCCCATTCGGGCCAGTCGTGCAGCGCGGCCGGAACCAGCCGGGCCAGGATCCAGCCGTCGATGTCGTCACCGCCGAGCTCCACCGCCTGCTTTGCCAGTACTTCCGCGCGGCCCGTCTCCACCGTCCGCGCGCCGGCGGTCCTAACGACGGCGGCTTCCATCGATCCACCGCCGAAATCGAAGGCCACGAGCGTGGTGGGGCGACCGACATCGACCCCGTACCCGAGCGCGGCCGCCACGGGCTCGTCGAGTGTGCGGAACGCGATCCCGGCCGGTTTGCCCCGCACACGCGCCCAGACGCGTTCCCACCAGGTGCGGCGCTTCACGTTCCGGACGATCGCCTGCAGCTCGGCCCGGTACGTCTCGTAGAAGCCGCTGGGCGTTGCAATGGTCACGTCGGCCACGTCTTGGCCGAACTGCGTCTCCAGGGCGCGGATGACCTCGCGGAGGAAGAGCGACGCGACGTCCTGGGCGGTGAAGGTTCGGCCGCCCACCCGCGCCGCGGCACGGCCGCTCTCCGTATCGAGGTGGCGCTTGAAGCCGCGTGCGAAACCGGTCGCCCGGCCGTCCCAGTTGTAGGTGACGGCCTGCTGGCCGATCAGGACGTCAGCACCCTCACGGTCCATGACGCACACGCACGACGGAATGACCGGGGTCTGCGTCAGGGGCTCGATCTTCGCGAGTTCCGGCAGGTTCACGACGTGCGCCCGCCCCGACCGGTCCTCGCAGATGGTCGTATTCGAGGTTCCGAGGTCGATTGCCCAGTGGGTTGGCATGCGAGAAGCTACAGCGCGTTCTCCTGGAATGGAAACTGCAGTTGTCATCATGTATCGTGTCACCATGAGCGACACCCACCCCAACCGAACAGTCGGCATTCCCGCCGGACTGCTTGCAGCGCTCGTCGTCCTGCTCCTGACGCTTGCCGGTATCGTCGCTCGCTACCGGATCCACGGGGATGTCAACGCCATCCACTGTCTGTTCAGCCTGTTCTTCTCGCTCAACCTGCTGATCTGCTACTGGGAGGCGTGTCTTTTTCTTCGGCGGGACTACATCGAGAAGCGGGTCCTGTACTGGCACAAACGGCAGCGTGAGACCGGCCGGGCACCGGCCCGCGAGTTTCTTTTCACCAGGGTGCCGCTTGGGCGGATCCTGTCCCCCACCGTCTGGGCAGACGCCTGGGCCACCTACTCGACGATCGATCCGGCCTATGCGGACCGCCGTTCGTTCGGCTTCACCGCCGATGTCGGCAACGGCTTCGTCACGCCCATCCCGACCCTGATTCTGTACACAGCCTATACCCTCGGATTCCTGCCCGCGGTTGTTGCCGGCTTTGTGGGCGCCATGCTGTTCTGGCAATGGGTCTATGTGTCGTCGCTGTACTGGGTCAGCTTCTTTGTGTCCGGGAGACAGAGACACATCAGCAGGCGCGACCTGTACATCTACATCGTCGGCCCGAGCGCCGCCTGGGTGCTGATACCGGCGTTTGGACTGTACGTGTCCATTCGCCTGATCCTGGAGGGGAACTACGGTGTGCTGGGGTTCTGACCGGGTGACCGCAAACCCCGAGCTCGATGCCAAGGGCTTCCATGACCGGTAGGACTCCCTCGCGACACGGATGGGTCGAGGTCGTCTCCGGCGTCATGTTCAGCGGCAAGTCCGAGGAGCTGATCCGGCGCGTGAGGCGGGCCCTGATCGCCGGCCGGCGGGTTCAGCTCTTCAAGTCGCACCTCGACGACCGCTACGGCGGCGAGTTCCGCATCTCGTCGCACGACGGCCGGCAGATCGACGCCGAGCCCGTGTCCAACTCGGTGCAGATCGCCGAGAAGGTCGACCCGGCGACGCAGGTCGTCGCCATCGACGAGGCCCAGTTCCTGGACGACGGCGTCTGCGACGTGGCCGATGCTCTGGCGGACGCCGGGATGCGCATCATCGTGGCCGGTACCGACATGGACTTCCGGGGCGAGCCGTTCGGGCCCATGGGACTGCTGCTTGCGCGCGCCGAGCGGATCGACAAGCTGACCGCGATCTGCGTCGTGTGCGGCGAGCCGGCGACGAAAAACCAGCGCCTCATCGACGGGGAGCCGGCGCCCGCGGAGGGACCGACGATTCAGGTGGGAGGCGCCGAATCCTACGAGGCGCGGTGCCGCGGCTGCCACGTGGTGCCGACGCGGGATCGGGCACAGGCGGAGCTGTTGTTCGGCGCAGTGCCGGAGAAGCGCGAGGGGGCGTAAAGTCAGCCCCCGGTCAGCCTCCCGGAACCCTCACAATCGGATACACCCCTCCGGCGGCCAGCCGGTCCGCGAGGAAGCACCAGTTCGCGAAGCCGTCGTCGGACTGAGGCTCCAGCAGGCTGAAGAGCAGGCGTCCCAGCGGCTGGTCGGTGCGCGCCCACATGCCTCCGGGGGCCGGGGTGAGCCGGGTCGGTTCGTAACGCCCGAAGAGGGTCTGCTCGTTGCGCCCCTGGAAAGGGCGCTCGGCAGTCCAGATCGAATCGATGCGGAAGACTTCGACGTCGAGCGGCGTCGGGTCGGCCCCGCCGGCCCCCGTGGCCGGCTCGAGCGTCACTCCGTGGGCCGCGAGCCGGATCAGCACCTCTTGCAGGTCGGCGGGGATCAGGTAGGCCTGAGGGGCGCGCTCGCTGAGCGTCGGCGCGAACGTCCCGTACTCGTACATTGGCTCGACGTACTGGGTATCGGCGCGCAGGAGGAGGGGCCGCCCGGTGAGCGGGTGCACCTCCTCGAGGACCGCGCCCATGAGGATGTCGACCGGGGCGGGCGAGCGCTCGGGCACGGCGCGCAATGCAAGCGATTGGCCAACCACTGAGGCGGCGTCGGCTTCGGCGACGATACGGCGGACCTCGTCGGCGTGGGCGTGCACGTAGTCGAGGATCTCTTCGACGAAGTACAGCGTCGCGAGGACGCGCTCCTCGAAGGTCGCGTACGAGTAGGCCTCGCTGAGAATGGCGATGCGGTTGCGCAGACCGATGTAGTTGTTGTTGAAGCGGGGGCGGTGATCGAAGGTGTACCAGCCGCGCTCGCCGCCGCCGGGCGCAAAGGCGTTCCCGTAGTAGTAGTAGTGCCAGCCGTGCTCTTGCCGGATGGACTCGGTCACCTGCGGGAGGAGTCCGCCGCGCAGGAAATCGTCGATTCCCGCAGGCGTGTTTGGGTGGAGCGGTGGGGAGTACGTGAGATGATAGGCGTGCCGCGTCCCGTTCGTCGTATGTAAGTCCACCCCTACCTGCGGATTGTATTCGCTCAGGAGACGCGCCACCGAGCGTGCTTCGGGCGAGTCGAGCTTCATGTGATCGCGGTTGAGGTCGTATCCCTGGGCGTTCGGCCGCTGACCTATGCCGCCGATGGGTCCGTGCTGGCGGCCGCGGTTGGTCAGGGTCACGCGCTCGTTGCCGTCGGCGTTGTAAATGGGCGCGACCAGCAGGACCATCGATTCCCGCCATTCGCCGTGCTGGCCGGCCAGGAGGTCGCGGAGCAGCATCTGGAGCGCTTCCTTCCCGCACACCTCGCCCGCGTGGATGTTGCCCTGCAGGTAGACGACCGTCTTGCCGGAGGCGCGGACGGCGGCGGGGCTCGGGTCGGCGACGTCGCCCACGACGGCCAGCGGGAGGGCGCGGCCCTCGGTGGTGAAGCCGTAAGTGGTGTAGTGGACGGACGGCGAGGCGGCGGCTGCGCGCTCGAGGAAGTCCACGACGTCGGCGTAGGAGCTGGTTTCGCGGTAGTCGGTGCG
>JAPPGZ010000044.1:26275-76191 GCA_028874905.1 Gemmatimonadota bacterium | reverse complement strand
CGATCCCGCGTGCCTCCAGCACGCCTCCGAAGGTGCCGACGAGTCAGCCGCCGGTTGCGGCGATCACGTAGTCGAGGGTGGTGGAGGTCTCGGTGCGCGGGCGGACGCCGTAGTGCTCGGCGATTGCTCCGTGCACGCCGAACTCGACGGCACCCTCGTGGGCGGGGATGTATGCAAGCCGTTCCGGACCGCGTACACGCTCGATCCTGATGTCGGCTTCGTAGACGATGTCGCTCATGTGGTGGGGGCTCCTGCGGTGCAGGTTGAAATGGATGAAGGCCCGGTGAGGGCCCCGGGGAGCTCCGGTGGTCCTCAGGCGGGCCACAGCCAGCCGAAGATGCCGGCCGTGAGGAGCGCGTAGGCAAGGCCGTCGATGCTGTGCTTGAACGCGACGGAGCCCGGCAGTCCGAACCAGATGGCCTCCTGGTAGCCGATAAAGCCGTAGGCCATGAACGCCGCGGTACCCGTGACCTGGAAGACCGACAGGTAGGATGCGCCCGGATCGAGCGTGACCGACGCCAGGTAGGCGACGAATACGCCGACCACCAGGTAAAGCAGGACCGACTTGGCCATGGCCGGCTTCATGTCAATGACGCTCTGCGGATCCCGGACACGCAGGATGCCGACCGGGCCGGCCTTCAGCCGCTCCTGGTAGGCTTCGCTGTTCATCTCGCTGTCCGGCGCGTGCGGGAACATGTACATGCCGGGGCCGCCCGTGCCGTTGCGCACTGCGTCCATAAGGCCGTCCTCGTCGTCGGCCTGGGCGAAGTCGTTCTTGTGGTGCGGCATGACCATCCAGACCATGGCGCTTACCACAAAGACGACCACCGCAGAGAGAAGGATCGGGGCCCAGAGGGCCGTAATCGTAACCATGATCGCACTCCTTTTCAGAGAATGTCATCGATGGGCGGGCAACTGCCGGGCATCGCCACGACCCCTCGTCCCCCCTTCTTCGACCCGCCGGGCTGGTTCCCGACAGCGCGGCACAATAGTGTTTTCGGCGCACAGGGGCCAGTTTAGGGGGGTTGATTACGGGGTTTGAGGAGGCAGATATGAAGAAGGCAGCGATCCTGTTCATCCTTTCGGGCGCCGTACTTGCGACGGGCGCCGTGCCGGCGACCGGGCCAGTGGCTGCACAGACCTCACCCGAGATCCTGGCGATCATAGACGACGTCGACCGGATGATGCAGGGCGCGTCGAGCGCCGGCAGCATGCGCATGGAGATCGACACCGAGCACTGGTCGCGTTCGCTGGAGATGCAGGTCTGGTCGCTGGGTACGGAGTACTCGCTGATCCGGGTGGAGAGCCCGGCACGCGAGGCGGGCACCGCCACCCTCAAGGTCAAAAACGAGGTCTGGAACTACCTGCCGCGGGCGGATCGCACGATCAAGATTCCGCCCTCAATGATGCTGGGCTCCTGGATGGGTTCGCACGTGACGAACGACGACCTGGTCAAGGAGAGCCGGCTCATCAACGACTACGACATCGTCATCTCCTACGAGGGCGACCGGGACGGCGAGGATGTCTGGGAGTTCACGATGACGCCCAGACCCGAGGCGCCGGTGATCTGGGGCAGGATCGAACAGCGGATCCGCAAGCGCGACCGCATGCCCCTTTGGACGCACTACTACGACGAGGACGGTACCCTGGCCCGTACGATGACCTTTTCCGACATCCGGGCCATGGGCGGACGAACCGTTCCCACGCGAATCGTGATCGAGCCCGCTGACGGCGAGGAGCGCACGGTGATCACCTACGTCGGGATCGAGTTCGATGTCGGTCTCGATGAAGACTTCTTCAGCCTCCGTAACCTGCGCGCGCGGCAATGACGGGCGGGGCGGCCTCCTGCCGCGGTTGTGGCGGGGGTGGCGCGAGGGTGGGCGGGGTCGGGCCGCCGTGAACCGCAGCACCCGGGACATCTGGTGGCGGATGGCGTGGCGGAACCTGTGGCGCAACCGCCGCCGCACGGCCCTGACCGCGTCCGCGCTCTCCTTCGGCTTCGTCGCCGCGGTGCTCATGATGGGCTTCATGAACGGCATGATGGAGGAGATGGTCTCCAACGGCACCGAAGTGGTGACGGGACAGATCCAGATCCACGCCGAGCGGTATCGTCCCGAGCGCAGCATCCATGACACGATGGGGGGCCGCGAAGGGCTGGATGTGAGCGCGCTGGTGGCCGCCGCGGCAGCGCAGGAGGGCGTGGCCGGGGTCGCGCCGCGCCTCTACGGGGGTGGGCTGGTCAGCTCCGGCGACGAGACGGTAGGAGCCGTGCTCATGGGCGTGGATCCGGAGCTCGAGCGGCGCGTCAGCCGTTTCGCGAGCGTCTTCGTGGAGGGACGGATGCCGGGGCCGGGTGAGGTGGCGGTGGGGGCCGCACTGGCCGGGAAGATCGGCGTCGCGGTGGGTGACGAGGCGGTGCTCGTGGCCCCGGCTGCCGACGGGTCGACGGGCAATGACCTCTTCACCGTGTCGGGGATCTATCGCCTGGGCCTTGGCGGCTTCGACGACAGCTACGCGCTGCTCGAACTGGGCACGCTGCAGGATTTTCTGGCAATGAGTCAAGGCCGGATCCATGAGGTGGCGATTTCGGTGGACCGCGTCCGCGACGCCGACCCCGTGGCGGAGAGCGTCGCCGGCGCCGTCGCGGGGCTGTCGCCGGACCTGGTCACCGAGCCGTGGTCGGTGTTTCTCGGACAGCTCTACTTCGTGGTGAGTCTTGCCAGCGCGATGAACTCGATCGTCGCGTTCATCATCTTCGGCATGGCGGTCTTCGGCGTCGCCAACACGATGCTCCTGGCGACCTTCGAGCGCCGCCGGGAGTTCGCCGTTGCACGGGCGCTCGGGACATCGGGCGGCGCTCTGGGACGGATCGTCGTCTACGAGGGCCTTCTCCTCGGCGTGGTTGCGCTGGCGGCGGGGGCGGCCCTGGCGTTCCCCCTCCTGGCCCACGTCCACGCGAATCCGATCGATCTGAGCTTCTTCATCGGCACCTACTCGTTCATGGGGTCTGCGATCCGGCCCCTGCTGACCGTCGAATACTCGTTCGTGGAACCGCTGGTGAGCGCCGTGGCGCTTCTGGGCACGGGCATCGTCTCGGCGCTTCTCCCGGCCTGGCGGGTGGCGCGCCTGCCTCCCGCCGACGTGCTCGCTGACCGATGATCCGCTTCCCCACGCTGTTCTGGCTCGCTCTGCGCAACCTGGGGCGCGAAATGCGGCGGAGCGCGCTGACCGCGGCCGCGATGACCGTGGGGCTCGCCCTGCTCATCCTCTCCCGCACCCTTGCGGACGGCGCGCACGAGGACTGGATCGACTCGGGCGTAAGGCTCGCGTCGGGTCACGTCTCGTTCAATGCACCGGGCTACCGTGACAGCGAGAGCCTGAGCGACCGCCTGAGCGCCGGGCAGGTCGAGGCTTCGCTGGGGGCTGCCGCCCTGGCCCCCTTGACCGGGCCGTCGGTCACGACCGTGCGGGTTGCGACGCGCGGGCTCGCATCGTCGGCCGACGGCGCGTTGCCGGCGCTGATCGTGGGTGTCGATCCCGCCTCGGAACTCGCGTTCTCCGAGCTGGGCGCGGAACCGGCCGATGGACACTACCTGCAGGAGGGCGACCGTCTGCACGCGTTCATCGGGGCGGGGATGGCCGCGAGGCTCGGCCTGCGCACCGGATCGCGAATGGTTCTGACCGCGCAGGCTGCGTCCGGCGACATCGCGGGCCAGCTCGTCCGCGTCGCGGGAACGTACCGCACCGGACTCGACGAACTGGACGAGGCCCTGGTCCACATACCGCTTGCGGTCGCGCGGAGCTGGCTCGGAGTGGAGGGTGCCACGAGCGTCTCCATGGTCCTGCCGCATTCCACGCTCACAGATCCCGTGCTGGCGGAGGCGCGGGCCACGCTGGAGGGCTCCGGGATCGAGGTGGTCGGGTGGCCGGAGACCGCCCGCGAGCTCTACTCCGCGGTTAAGATCGACGATGCGGGGGACTGGGTCTTCCACCTCATCCTCTTCGCCATCGTGACCCTGGCGATCCTCAACGCCGTCTTCATATCCGTGCTGCACCGCAAGCGTGAACTGGGCCTGCTGCGCGCCCTCGGCCTGAGTGGGGCGGAGACGGGGCTCGTGGTCTTCGTCGAGGGCGTCCTGCTGACGCTCGCGAGTGGGCTCGTGGGAGTGGCGCTCGGATTCGCGCTGGTATGGGTCTTCTTCCGCAACGGACTGGACCTTACGGAGTTGATGCCGGCCGACATCACCTTCGGGGGCATCGTCTTCAATCCTGTCATGCAACCGGCAATCGAACTCAGGCACCTGGTCCAGAGCGTGGTGCTGACCACGGCGATCGGGCTGTCCGCGTCGCTGTACCCGGCGTGGCAGGCGGCCCGTCTGGACCCGGCCGAATCAGTTAAGGTGGAATAGATGAACGAGCACGCGGTCCGCACCGAGGACCTCTGGAAGATCTATCCGCAGGACCCCCGTCCGGTCGAGGCGGTGCGGGGTGTCGACCTCGTGGTCGCGCCGGGTGAATTCGTGGTGATGGCGGGGCCTTCGGGGTCCGGGAAGACCACCGTGCTCAACCTGCTGGGAGGACTGACCCGCCCTACACGGGGGAAAGTGTGGATCGAAGGCCGCGAGATTTCGGCGCTTCCGGACAAGGCCCTGGCGCAAGTACGGCTTTCGCGGATCGGATTTGTCTTTCAATCCTACAACCTTCTTCCGGTGCTCACGGCGCTGGAAAACGCGGAGTTCACCCTGTTGCTGCAAGGCGTGTCCCCGGCGGAGCGCCGGCGGCGGGTGCGGCGTCTGTTCCGTCAAATCGGCCTGGAGGGCATCGAGGACCGACGTCCGCCGAAGCTGTCGGGGGGCCAGCAGCAGCGCGTGGCGGTGGCGCGGGCGGTGCTCGGCGAACCCGCGCTCGTGCTCGCCGATGAACCGACGGCGAACCTCGACTCGGCGACGGCGGACGCGCTGCTCGACGTCATGGAGCAGCTGAATCGTGACAACGGGACGACGTTCGTGTTCTCGACGCACGACCCCCGGGTCATGGAGCGGGCGAGTCGGCTGATCCGGCTGGTGGACGGGCGTGTCGCTGAAGAGACCGTGTCCGGTGATGCCGCGTAGCTCCTGGCGGCTGGGTCGCGCGGTTCTTGCGGTGCCGTTGCTGGCGACCCTGGTGCCGCGTGGTGCGGCATCCCAGCAACCGGGGCTCTCGGGGTACTACCTGAACGTGTTCACGGGCGTCGCCGAGAGTTTGCTCGCGCCTGCCGGGGTCACCGACTTCCAGCGCCTCCGGCTCATGTGGCGCGGATCGGCCGGGCCGGTGCGGCTGGACGCGGCCTATGAACACTCGCTGACGCTGAGGCAGGAAGGGGCGCTGGGCGCGCAGCTCTTCACCGCGGCGGGAACCGCATCGGGCGGGGACTGGCTGTCCCTCGGCGGCGAGATCGAGTCGAGCACGCAGTTGCTGTGGAGGCATCGGGTGGACCGGCTGAGCGCCCGGATCGACCTGGGGAGCAGCGCCGACCTGGTGATCGGGCGGCAGCCGGTGTCTTGGGCGACGACGCTGATCCTCACTCCTGCCGACCCCTTCTCGCCCTTCGATCCGGCGGATCCCTTTCGCGAGTACCGCACCGGGGTGGATGCGGTGCGGCTCCGCTACTATCGCGGATCGTTCACGCAGTTCGAGGTCATGGCCCGCCCGGCGCGCCAGGGTGACCGGGAGACGCTGACGATGCTCGGACGCGTCAGCTCGAACCGGGGTGGATGGGACCTGGGGGCGTGGGGCGGCGTCGTGCACGACACCTTCGGGGCGGCGGCGTTCCTGAGCGGTTCCGTGGGTCTGTGGGCACTTCGCGCGGAAGGCGCGGTGCGTGACCTGGAGGACCGGCTCGTGGTGCGCGGCACTGTGGGGCTGGACCGGACGTTCCCGTTGACGGGCCGCGACCTGTACGTGGTGGTCGAATACCAGCGCGACGACCTTGGGGCCACCTCGCCGGACGGGTTGCTGGATGCCGCCCGGAGCCGGGCGTTCGAGCAGGGCGAGATGCAGGTGCTCGGGCGCGACGTGGGGGCGCTGCAGCTGTCGTACCCGCTGCATCCGCTGGTTTCCGTCAGCTCACTGGTGTTGGGCAGCCTCCGGGACGGCTCGTTCATTTTCGCCCCCGGCCTGACGTACTCGGCGAGCGAGAGCCTGGGCTTGAGCGCGGGGGCGTTCTTCGGGTTCGGGGAGGGGCCGTCGCTGGACGGACTGGATCTGTCGCTGGGCTCGGAGTTCGGGGCGCTGCCCCGCGTGGGCTACCTGTCTGCGACCGTGTTCTTCTGGTAGGCGAGTTGCGCGCAGGTGGGCCTTGGGGAATGAAAGTTCAACTATAGTTAACCTTCTGCATCAGCCTCACCACCTGGTAGCAGGGCCAGCACGCGGTCGGCCGTCGATCGCGCCGCCCCGCGATGCCGCGCCATCGCCCGTCGAGCGCCTTCGACGACCGCGGCGGCCGCCTGGGGATCGGCCAGCCAGCGGCGGACGGATGCCATGGGGTCGGTCGAGACCGCGATTCCGCCTTCCCGCATCAGAGCGTCCACCACGCCGGCGAAGTTCTCGTGGTGAGGGCCGGTCACGACGGGCTTCCCCAGTGCCGCCGCCTCCAGGGGATTGGAGCCGCCCAGGAGGGAGAGGCTGCGACCCACGAACACGGCGTCTGCCAGCAAGTAGGCCGCCGGCAGATCGCCGATGGTGTCGAGAAGGAAGACCTGGGGCGGTGCGTGCGATCGGCTGGTGTTCGCCCGCGACTGGCTCGCGTTGGCCCGCGACCTGCGCGGCATCCCGGGAACCAGCCGCGCGACGGCGTCCCAGCGGTCGGGGTCGCGCGGCGCCAGGAGCAGCTGGCACCCGTCGGGAAGGTCGCGCAGGAGTGCCCCCTCCTCGCCCGGCCCCGTCGACCCTGCGACGATCAGGGGCCTGGAACGGTCGATCCCGAGCGCGGCCGCGAGGGCGGCAGCCGCTGCGGGATCGGGAGCCGTGCGCGCGGCGTCCCATTTCAGGCTGCCGCCCACCACGGCGCGGTCTGCAGGCACGCCCATGGCCACGAACCTGTTCCGGTAGGTGGCCGTCTGCGCTGTCACGAGGGCCAGCTGGCGGAACATGGGTCGGGCCAGCGCGCGCAGCCGCCGGTAGCCCCGGAAGCTGCGGGCCGAAAGCCGGCCGTTCACGACGCAGACCGGAGTGCGGCGGCGCGCGCACGCGGCGAGGAAGGACGGCCACAGCTCCAGTTCGGCCAGGACGACGAGGTCCGGGCGGACCGCGTCGAGGAAGCGGGCGGTCATCCAGGTGAAGTCCAGCGGGAAGCGCACGACCTCACGGTCCGGGGTGTGGATCCTGCGTGCCCGCTCGAACCCGGTCGCCGTGCTGGCGCTGACCACGACATCCGGTGCGACCGGGGAGGCCGCCAGCGCCTCGACCAGCGGCTCCAGGGCGTGAATCTCGCCGACGCTGACGCCGTGTACGAGGATTCGTGGCCCGCGCGCCCGGCGCAGGGGCTCGGCCAGCCGGCCGCTGCGGCTGTGCAGGTCGGTGGGCCAGCTTCCTTTTCCGATGCGCTTGCGCACGGCGTAGGCGGCAACACCCGGTCCCAGTACGAGGTCGCGAAGCAGTCCGATCATGCGTGGTTGGGGAGTTGTGACGGCAACAGCCAATCATAACCTTCATTTCATGATTCCTCGAACCGTCCGGAAGATCCTGATCGTGCGCCTGTCCGCGCGCGGCGACGTGGCGTTCGCTTCCCCTCTCGCGGGCGCGTTGCGCCGCCGCTACCCCGAGGCCCACATCTGCTGGGCGGTCGAGGAGCGGACGGCGGACGTGATCCGGCACAACCCTCACCTGGACGAGGTGATCGTGTGGGAGCGCGCGTCGTGGAGGCGCATGTTGCGAACGGGCCGCTGGGGGATGCTGGCAGGCGCCGCGGCCGACCTGCTCGACCGCCTGCGGGACGCCCGTTTCGATGTCGTCATCGACGCGCAGGGCCTTCTGCGCAGCGGCCTGCTGGCGTTCCTTGCGGGAGCTCCGGTGCGCATCGGCCTGGGATCGAGGGAGGGGTCGCGCGCCCTGATGACCGACGTCGTGAGGCGTGGCGGGACTTCGCGGCGGATCGCCTCCGAGTACATCCATCTCGGCGAAGCTCTCGATCTGGACACGCGATCGTTCGCGCTCGAGATCCCGCGCTCGGCCGCCGAGGTTGAGATGGTTGCGCGCGTCGTGACGCAGAAGGGGCTCGACGCGGGGTTCGTGGTCGTGTGTCCGTTCACGACGCGCTTCCACAAGCACTGGCCGGAGGAGCGGTGGTCCGGGGTGATCCGCCGCATACGGGCCGGCATGCGCGTCGGGGTGGTGATGCTGGGGGGGCATGCGGACCGGGGTGCGGCGGATCGGATCCTGGCGGGGGCAGGTGTGACGGTGGAGGGCGTGGACGCGCCCGACAGGGGGGCGGGTGTCCCCATAGTGGATCTGGTGGGCCGGACGACGCTGGGTGAGGCGGCCGCGATGGTGTCCCGCTGCGGCGCGCTGGTGGGCGTGGACACGGGACTCAGCCACATGGCACACGCGTACGGCCGCCCGGCGGTGCTCCTGTTCGGGTCGAACACGCCGTACCTGGATCCGCCGGGTCCGGGCGTGAGGATCCTGCATTCGGGGAGAAGCTGCTCGCCGTGCCGCGGCAAGCTGACTTGTGACGGCCGGGTCGATTGCATGACGGATATCACGGTCGACGAGGTGGTGGGGGCGGTGGGGGCGGTGCTGAAGGTGCCGGTCGTCGCGAAGGTTTCGTGAGCGTCGTCCATGTCGAGACCGGACGGCACCTGTACGGTGGCGCCCTGCAGGTGCTCTACCTCGCCCAGGGGCTGCAGGAGCGCGGCATCGATTCGGTGCTCATGGTGCCGCGCGGCTCGGAAGTGGCGGCGGCGGCGCGGGACAGGTGGCTGCGTGTGGAGGAGTTCCCGTTTCGCGGCGAGGGCGACATCCTGTCGCTGGCCCGGATGGCCGTGCGCTTTCGCCGGGCCGATGTGGAGCTGGTGCACCTCCATTCCCGCCGCGGCGCCGATACCCTGGGCGCCGTGGCCGCCACGCTCGCCCGTGTGCCGGTCGTGGTGACACGCCGCGTGGACAACCGCGAGGTGGGGTGGATCGTGGGGGCGAAGTACGGCCTATACCGGCGCGTGGTTGCAATCTCGGCGGCTGTGCGGGAGGTGCTGGTCGATCAGGGCGTTCCGCGAAACAAGATCTCGCTGGTGCACTCGGCGGTGGAGGCTGGCGACTGGGTGGAGCCGGCTGCCCGCGAGGAACGGGACGCCGAGTTCGGGCTCGTGCCGGGCGAGCCGGCCGGGGCCATGGTGGCCCAGTTCATCCCGCGCAAGGGTCACTGGGTGCTCGTCGACGCGCTGGCCATCCTGAAGCGCCGGGGCATGACTCCCAAGGTGGTCCTCTTCGGTCGTGGCCCGATGGGGGAAAACGTTGCCGCGCTGGCGGAAGTCGCAGGAGTCGCGGACCAGATCCGTTTCGCCGGCTTCCGGACCGACCTGCACAGTTGGCTGGGATCTTTCGACTTCTGCGTGCACCCGCCGCTGCGCGAGGGCCTGGGCGTGGCCGTGCTGCAGGCGGGTGCGGCCGGCGTGCCGGTGGTGGGCACGAGGGCGGGCGGGATTCCGGAGATCATCGAGGACGGGCGCACGGGGCTGCTCTGTCCCCCTGGAGACGCCAGCGCCCTCGCGACGGCACTCGCATCTGTTCTCTCGGACCCAGCCGCCGCCCGGGCGATGGGAAGACGCGCACAGGAAAGAACTGCGAGCCGCTTCTCGGTGGACGCGATGGTGGACGGCAACCTGCAAGTCTATCGCGAGGTGGTGAGGGGGCGTCATAACGCATGAACGCTGCCGCACGGAGCCTCCCGCAATCATATCGCGACGAGTTCCCGGTATCGCGCACCCACATCTTCCTCAATCATGCGGGTGTCTCACCCACTTCGACCCGCGTCGTCGAGGCGGTTCACGGTTTCATGGACGCGATGGCGCGGATGGGCCGGCCGTCGTTTGACGACTGGGAGTCGCTGGCCCAGTCGTGCCGTGAGCGCTTCGCCCGTCTGATCGGCTGCGAGGCGGACGAAGTTGCGTTCGTGCGCAACACCTCGCACGGTCTCTCTCTTCTCGCCGCGGGGCTGGATTGGCGCCCCGGCGACCGCGTCGCGGCCGCGGCCTCGGTCGAGTACCCATCCAACGTCTATCCCTGGATCGATCTGGACCGGCGCGGCATTGCGTCTCTGGACGTCGTTCCCGCCGACGAGGCGGGTACGGTGACCGTGGACGCGGCCGCCCGTGTCCTGGGGTCGGCGACGCGGGTGCTGGCGGTCAGTTCGGCGCAATACGCGACCGGCGCGGTAACCGACCTGGCGGGGCTCGGTCAACTCTGCCGCGAGCGGGATGTGCTGCTGTGCGTGGACGGCATCCAGACCGTGGGCGCGCTTCCGACCGACGTGAAGACGGACGGCATTCACTTTCTGTCAGCAGACAGCCACAAGTGGATGCTCGGCATGATGGGCATCGGCGCCGTCTTCGTGGACCGCTCGCTTGTGGGCAGCGTCCATCCGCCCCTGGTCGGCTGGAGGAGTACCACGGACGCGTTCAACTTCGACCGTGTGCACTACGAGCTGCTCCCGGATGCCGGCCGTTTCGAAGAGGGCAGCCTCGCGTACCCTTTGATCGCGGGCTTTCTGGCCGCGCTGGAACTGCTTGAAGAGGCGGGGGTCGACGCGATCGCGGAGCACGTCGGCCGGCTGACAGACGATCTTGCCGAGCGGCTCGAGGCCCTGGGGTGCATGACCGCTCCCGATCCGGGGCAGCGTCGGCACATACTCACCTTCCGACACCCGGGACTCGACGGCGAGCGACTGGAACAGGGGCTTGCCGATGCGGGTGTCGTGGTGTCCTTGCGCCGGGGCCGCATCCGGGTCTCGCCGCACCTGTACAACACGGAGGAGGAGATGAAGCTGGTGGCCGAGGCGGTGCGCAGCCAGCTTGGCCGGAGCGCCGGCCACAGGTAGTCAGGGGGGGCGTTGAGGTCCCGCCCGGCTCGGAGCAGCAGTTCGGGAAACAGCAGTTCAACCTTGGAGGTACAGCACGATGATGAGCATTCGCGTGGGCCGCGCCGCGGCCGTGACACTCTTCGTGGCCCTGGCCCTGGCACAGGCCCCGGTTTCGGCACAACCGGGGGCGCAGACCGGCGGTGGGGTCCCGACGATCGAGGACAGGACCGCTTCGATGGAACTGATGGACGGCTTCATGCCGATGTACTGGGAGGCGGCGACGGGCAGGATCTGGCTGGAGATCGGCGCGTGGGACACGGATGTGCTTCACGCCTCCGGGATCGGCGCGGGCCTGGGTTCCAACGACATCGGAATCGACCGCGGACAGCTCGCGGGGTCGCGCGTGGTGCGTTTCCATCGCGTGGGACCCAAGGTGCTGATGATCCAGCCCAACTACCGGTTCCGCGCGTCGAGCGACAACCCTGCCGAACGCAAGGCGGTGGAGGACGCCTTTGCGCCGTCGACACTCTGGGGATTCACGGTGGGGGCCAAGACGGGCGACCGCGTGCTGGTGGACTTCACCCCTTTCCTGCTTCAGGACATCGCGGGCTTCGCGGCAAGGATGCGTCCCGGCACCTATCGGCTCGACGCCAGCCGCAGCGCGGTGTACCTGCCCATGGTCATGAACTTCCCGGAAAACACCGAGATGGAGGCTTCACTCACCTTCGTGCGACAGGGCGGCGGGGGTGGGGGGTTCGGGGGATTCGGAGGAGGCGGCGGCGGGTTCGAGGGGGTCGGCAACGTGGCGGCGTCCGCGGCTGCGGCCACGATTCGCATGCATCACTCCTTCATCAGGCTGCCGGAATTGGGGGAATACACGCCGCGTGCTCACGATCCGCGTGCCGGGTACGGGGGACTTTCCTTCCAGGATTACTCGACGCCCCTCGGCGAACCGATGACGAAACGTTTCATCCGCCGACACAGGCTGGAGAAGAGGGATCCCTCCGCCGCGATGAGCGAGCCCGTCGAGCCCATCGTCTACTACCTCGATCCCGGGACCCCGGAGCCGGTGCGCTCGGCGCTGCTGGACGGGGCCCGCTGGTGGAACCAGGCCTTCGAGGCCGCCGGCTTCATCGACGCCTTTCGGGTCGAGCTGCGGCCCGAGGACGTAAGCAGCCACGACGTGCGCTATAACGTGATCAACTGGGTGCATCGTTCCACCCGGGGCTGGAGCACGGGCGGATCGGTCACCGACCCGCGCACAGGCGAGATCCTGAAGGGGAACGTCACCCTCGGCTCGCTGCGCGTGCGCCAGGACTACCTGATCGCCGAAGGACTGCTGGCCCCCTACGAGAGCGGCGACGAGACCGCGGACGACATCGCGGAGTGGGCGCTGGCGCGGATTCGGCAGCTGTCCGCACACGAGGTCGGGCACACGCTGGGACTGTCGCACAACTACTACGACAGCGAGGCGGGGAGGATCTCGGTGCTGGACTACCCGCACCCGCTCATCAGGCTGGATGGCGACGGCTTCGACTACTCGGAGGTCTACGACACGGACATCGGCGAGTGGGACAAGGTCGCGATCCGGTACGGGTACGAGGTCTTCCCGGCCGGCACGGACGAAGCGGCCGAACTGGAGCGGATCCTGGAAGAGGCCTGGGACGAGGATGTCCGCTTCTTCACGAACCAGGACGTCTCGGCCCACGCGCGGGCCGATCAATGGTCGAACGGGACGGACGCGGGCGCCGAACTGGACCGCATGCTCAATGTCCGCCGCGCCGCCCTCGACCGCTTCGGCGAGCGGGCGATTCGCGCGGGGCGTCCCCTGGCGCAGATGGAGGAGGTGCTCGTCCCGCTATACCTGCACCACCGCTACCAGGTCACCGCCGCCGCCTCGGTGCTTGGGGGCATGCACTACACGTACGCGGTCCGCGGCGACGGACTCGACCCGGTGCGGCCGGCGTCGGCCGCGGAGCAGAACCGGGCGCTGGACGCGCTCGTGCGTGCGCTCCAGCCCGCCGAACTGACCATTCCCGAGGGTGTGCTGGCGGAGCTGCCTCCCCGGCCGTCGGGGTACGGACGGACGCGGGAACTCTTCCCGCGCTACACGGGACCGATGTTCGACGCGATCTCCCCGGCGGTCGTCGCCGCGGCGCACGTGGTGGACGAGGTGCTGAATCCGAGCCGGGCGGCGCGGCTGCTGGAGCAGCGCGTCCTCGACGCGTCGCTTCCGGGGTTGGGCGACGTGATCGCTGCCCTCGTGGAGGTCGGCGAGCCGAACGGTGGGGATGGACCGTACGAGGCGGAGGTTCGCAGGGCGGTTGGGCGGGTGGTTGCGGACGGACTGATGCGGCTTGCCGACGGTGCGCCCATGTCGCAGGTGCGTGCGGTCGCGGCGCAGCACCTCGGCCGGCTGAGGTCGACGGCTGCCGGTCTCGCATCGAGCGACGGCGAAGAGGGGGCCCATTTCGCCCTCCTGGCCCGCGACATTCAGCGCTTTGAGAACCGTCCCTACGCGCCCTGGACGCCCGCCGCGACGCCGAACGCGCCACCCGGAGCGCCGATCGGGTCGCCCGGGATGGATTGGATCGGCGACTGGGTCCGTTACTGGCCGCCTATGCGAACCGGTCGATGACGACGACGCCCAGCACGTTGTAGTCGTCCATTCCGGTGAGGAGGTCCACGCCTTCCTCCAGGGAGACTGACCGCGTCACGAGCTTCGCCGGGTCGACGTCGCCGGACGCGACCATGCGCAGGATGCGGTCGTACTCGTGGGCCTGCAGCCCATGGCTGCCCACCATCTCCAGTTCCCAGGCGATCACCAGGTCCCACGGTATGCCCGCACGGCGGTGCTCCGCGGTCATGAGGCCCACCTGCACGTGGCGCCCCCGCTTGCGCAGGCAGGCCACCGAGTTGAAGCAGGTGTCCGTGTGACCGAGGGCATCCATCGACACGTGGGCGCCGCCATCGGTGATGTCGCGGATCTCCTGCACCGGATCCGCGGATTCGGAGGCGTTGACGGCCTCGACCGCACCCACGCTCCGTGCCATCGCCAGGGCTTCGTCGCGGATGTCGACCGCGACTACGCGGGCGCCGAGGGCCGCCGCGATCATCACCGCGGCCAGCCCGACCCCGCCGCACCCGTGCACGGCGACCCAGTCGCCCCCCGTCACGCGCCCCTGGGCCTGCACCGCCCGGAACGAAGTCGCGAACCGGCAGCCCAGGCTCGCGGCGTCGACAAAGCCGACAGCGTCGGGGAGCGCCGCGAGCGTGAGGTCCGCGTGCCGGAGCGCCACCCTCTCGGCGAACCCGCCCCAGCCGTGGAAGCCCGGCTGGAACTGGCGGTCACAGACCTGCTGGTTGCCTGCCCGGCACTGACGGCACCGTCCACAACCGGCGATGAAGGGCACCGACACGCGGTCACCCCTCTTCCACCGCCTGACTTCCTTCCCGACTTCTTCCACCACCCCGGCGATCTCGTGTCCCGGTACGTGCGGCAGCACGATGTCCGGATCATGCCCCACCCACCCATGCCAATCGCTCCTGCAGATGCCGTTCGAAGCAACGCGCAGTACGACGCCATCGGGCTGCGGCACGGGATCGGGGAGGGTTTCGACGGTGATCGGACCTCGGTATTCCCGGTAGATCGCAGCTTTCATCGCGTACTCGCTGGCAAGGGGTGCGGCACCCCGCAGTTTTGGTTGTCCCCTTCCATTCCGAGGCGTTTTCCATCACAGTGATACGCGGGAACTCTTCAGGGGATCAACCGATTGGGGAGTTTTTGACACAGGGCAGGATGATAGTGTAACAGAAGCGCGACGCGCTCGTCGGTGCGTCGCATCGGTCCGAATCCCGCGACAAGCGCGGGATCGGGCAAACCACCCCAAAGGAGCAGAGCAGATGAACAAGTCCGAGATGGCCAGGAAGGTCGCCGCAAAGTCTGGTTTGACCCAGGCAAGGGCAGCGGAGGTCCTGGACCTCGTGTTCGACCCCGCCGTCGGCGTCGTTGCCGACGAACTCGACGCCGGCGGAAAGGTCTCGATCGGAGGCTTCGGGACCTTTGAGGCCCGTCATCGAGGTGCCCGCAGCGGCCGCAACCCGCGCACGGGCGAGAGTATTACCATCGCTGCGAAGAGGTACCCCGCGTTCAAGGCCGCCAAGGGTCTCAAGGACAGGATTTCGTAGGACTTCGACGAAGCGGCGCCGAGGTCCTTGCGTCGCTTCTCGCAAAGATTGGCCCGGCTCGCCGATTGGCGGGTCTCGCCGCAGGAAACGGGGAGGCGGCTTCGGAAACCGGAGCCGCCTCCCCTTCGTTGTATATTGAGTCGACGCTCCTTCCATCCACGGACCTGCCAGGTGACAGAAGTCGTTGCTCCTGCCTTGATCGGCGAGCTGGTGGTCTTCGTGCTGCTCCTCGCTCTGACCTGGATGATTTTCAAGGAGTTCGCGCGCATCGCCCTGCGAGTGCTCGTCCCGGCGGCCCTCCTCCTGGCCTTGGCCGTATGGCTGGGCCTGCTCGACAAGACGATGGTGGGCGACATGCTGGTGGCCCTGGGCGAGGGCGTGATCACCGGGGTTCGGACGGTAGCCGACTGGATTACCGTGACCGCGTTCTCCGGCTGACCTGCAAGGATTCCGCGACGCACGCGATGAGAGTCCGCCGGGCAGCCCGTGGACAAAACTCCTCCGGCATTCGAGCGGTGATGCATCCGCGCCGGGCCGCTTCGCTCTGCGTTGCTCCTCGGGCCCGTAGCGCTGCTACTGGCCCTTCGTCGCGCCTTGCCGGCCCGGCGCCTCGCCGCTCTCGGTGCTCGGGCGACTTCATCCACGGACTGCTCGGCACAGCCGCGGCCGCGCTTCTGTGGGGTTGCGCTCACGGCCCGGTTGTCGGCGAGGCAAGGCTCAATCCGCTGGGCGAGTACGAAGTGACGCTGTCGTCCGAAAGTCTGGTTTCGGAAGGAACGATGTCGATCGAGGGAGGACCTGGCGCGTATCGGGGCTCGTTGGTGGCCGGAAGCATGACGGCACGGATTATCGGGGTGGAGGTGGATGCGAACCTGATGCACGTGACCGCGACCGTCGAGTCCGGCAGGCTGGTTCTCAGGTTGGCTGGTGACGAGTCGTTCCTGGCCGGAAACTGGGTCATGGGCACGCGCCGCGGGACGGTCGTCGCAACCAGGCTTCGTTTGCCGGAAACCTGAGATCGGAGCTAGCAGCCCGTGGACAAAATCCCCCCGGCATTCGAGCAGCGATGCATCCGGGCCGGACCGCTTCGCTCTGCGTTGCTCCTCGGGCCCGTAGCGCTGCTACTGGCCCTTCGTCGCGCCTTGCCGGCCCGGCGCCTCGCCGCTCTCGGTGCGCGGGCGGCTTTATCCACGGACTGCTAGGTGAGGGAGACAGCCGGACCGGTATCGACCGGGACATCGTCGCGTCCGCCCCACTCCGACCAGGATCCGTCGTAGATCGCCACGTCCTCGTGGCCGGACCGGGCCATCATCCAGGCGAAGGCACACGCGCTGGTCCCCGAGCCGCAGGTGCCGATCAACTCGCGAGCGGGATTGATGCCGGCTTCGTGAAGCGCGCGCGCAAGTTCGTTCCTGCCGATGGCCAGCCCCGTGCCGGAATCCACAAGGCTGGTATAGGGGAGGTTGCGGCTCCCCGGAATGTGGCCGCCACGCAGACCCGCTCTCGGCTCGGGCTCGGTTCCGGCGAAGCGTCCCGGCGGACGGACATCGACGATCTGAATGTCGCCGCCGCCGATGGACTCGACGATATCGGCCAGCGAGCGAATGAGGTGCGGGCGGGCAGTGGCGGTGAAGGGAGCGGCCGCTTCGAGGGTTCGTAGCGCGGGGCCCGATTGGACGGCGTGTCCGGAAGCGAGCCAGTGGCGAAGGCCTCCGTCCAGCACCGCCACTCTCTCGAACCCGAAATAGCGGAACATCCACCAGACCCGGGCGGCGCTCAGATTGACACCGGAGCCGTCGTACACCACCACGCTGGACGAGTCCGAGACGCCGGCCCCTTCCGCGCACCTCTGGAAATGTCGCGGGGCCGGAACCGTGTGCGGCAACTCGGCCAGCGGGTCGCTGCAGCGGTCGATGTCGAAGTACCGCGCGCCCGGAATGCGCCGGTCCTCGAACTCGCGCATCGGATCACGACCCGAACCGGGGAGGTACCATGATCCATCCAGCACCACCAGGCCGGGCGACCCCAGGTGGGTGGCCAGCCAGGCGGCGGAGACGGCGGGTCCCGGGATTCCCGGGCTGGAGCGGGCGGCGGAATCGTGCATATGTCGATTCTAACCGGTGGTGGCCCGGATCGTTAGAGTATGTGACATGAGCAATTGGACGCGGCTTGTACTGTGCGCGCTTTTGGGCGCCTGCGCGTCGGCACCGTCGGGTCCGAATCCGGGCTGCGAGGCCGGTGACGGCGGGACGGGCTACCCCGAGGCGTTGTTGCGCCTGGGCTGCGATGGGGAGCTGCGGCCCGGCCGAGCCAGCTGGGCGGTCGCGGATGGTGTGGTTACGCTGGACTTCGATCCGGCCTCGGAGGGACTCGGGGGCAGGGATCTCGTGGCCCAGTGGCCGCCGCTGAACCAGCCGCCCTGGATCGGTCACCGCGTCGAGGACATCGTCGTTTCGGGCAATCGCGTGAGCATCGCGTTCCGGGATCCTGCGCCGGACATCGCACGATTGTTCGCGGACCCGAGACTGGCGGGCCCGTCGGCAATCGTGGGGGATCATGACGTGCGGGACGCGATCGACCGTGGCGAGCAGGGGATCATGACCCGACACAGTGCCTCGATCGAATACGCGAGGTCCGTCGGCGTCCCGGTCCGCCTGGTCGCGTACGACCGTGCCTATCTCGTCGCGCTGCCGCGGACATCGGAACCGGCCGACGCGGAAGCGCTGTCCGCGGCGGTGGGCGGGGACTGGGCAGGATGGGGCCCGGTGGGC
Organism: Gemmatimonadota bacterium; assembly: GCA_028874905.1. Taxonomy (GTDB): domain Bacteria; phylum Gemmatimonadota; class Gemmatimonadetes; order Longimicrobiales; family Gaopeijiaceae; genus Bin94. The sequence continues at coordinate 58,179 of JAPPGZ010000044.1, read as the reverse complement.
AGCCGACGCCTTTCTGCGCTCGACTGGAACAGGATTTCGGCGGACTGTTCGCCGGTCGGACGAAGCGTCGCGGCGGACCCCGCGCCTTCGAATACCGGCGGCGCGGCTCGCGAGATCGGCGAAGACGGCCAGTCGGTCAGCTATGCGGAAGGCGACCCTCCTGCGCGGCAGCTTGCGGAGCGTTTGGCTTCGATGGCGTTGCGGGGCGACGCGATGGCCGCGGTGCTGGCCGAACTCACGGGTGCCCGGGGCCGACTGACAGTTCGCGCGGCCAGCATCGCGAGTTCGGGGCGGGCCCCTGGCGACGTCGCCGCTGTGGTGCGGGTGCCCGCCGGCTCCGTGCACCCCTGTTCCCTCTACGCGGAAGCTGTGGAAAGACTGGCCGGATGGGATGCCGGCAGCACTGCGAGCGGAGCTACCGTGCTCATCGTCGGTGAGATTGGTGCGTTTGTGGTCGGAGCCGCGTCGAGGGACCTCCCGTGAGTTTTCGAGCCCGTTTGGTGATCGGTGCGCTCATCGCCGCGTGGGTACCGGTTCTTTGCATGGGATTGCTGATGCGTTCGGTCGGCGCCAACCGGCTGACCGAGGCCAACGAACGGAGGATGGAGGAGCGGGTGGACCGGATCGTGCGGAGCTGGGAGCGCGACATGGACCGGTTGGACGGGCGCCTCGGCGTGTTGGAGGGCCTGCTGTCCGAGGACAACGCGGCGAGGATCGCGCTCCGGTCGGGGGCGGTGGGTGCGCTGCAGGGACCGCTCGCACGTTTCGCCGCGTCGAGCGGAACCGCGATCACGTATGTGACCGATCCCGATGGAACGATCCTGGCGGCCAGTCACTTCCCGGGAGATGCCGGGCGGCACGATCCGGGTCTCGCCGGCCTGGCAGACGGCGTGGGCGGTCCCGTGGTGGGGCGCGTGCCGCTTCCGACCGGTGATGTTACGGCCGTAATCCGGGCGCGCCGTCTCGATGTGGGCGGGGTCGGCGCGGTTGCGATCGTAGGGGCAGGGCTGGGCGACCTCGCAGCCATGCAGGGTGACAGCGAGATTTCGCTGCTCGCCGTCCCGGCCGCGGGTGCCGGCCTGGCGCCGCGCAGGATTGGCGGGAGTGGGTCGGTCGCTCCGGAGCTCGCCGGGCTTCCGGGTCGTCGCCGAATCGCGCGAGTTGCCTGGAAGGGTTGGGACGGGGGGACCGGCCTCGTGCCCGTGGACCTGGTGGCTGCGTGGGAAGATCCGTTGCTCGCGGCCATGGTGCGCTCCTGGGACACCGCCCTTCTCTTCGCCCTTGGAGGGTCGGCCGTGCTTGCTCTGCTCCTCGGCATGGCGATGGCGCGGCGTCTGTCGAGTCCCGTGGAGAAGCTGGCGGCCACGGCGCGACGCGTTCACCTGGGGCGTCTCGATGTCGCCTTCACGCGCGGCGGCGCACGTGAACTGGATCGCCTGGGGCTCTTTCTTAATGGGATGCTGGGACGGATCCGGGAGGGGCTGGCACGGGTTCGCGACGCCGAGAAGCGTGCCACGCTGGGAGAGCTGGCCCGGCAGGTCAACCACGACGTGCGCAACGGCCTCATACCGATCCGCAACGTGATGCGGCATCTGGACGAGGCGCATCGGACCGGGTCCGGCGCGCTGGCGGAGACGTACGAGGCGAGAGCCGCCACCGTGACCGAGAGCCTCGACTATCTGGGTGAACTGGCGGACCAGTACCGGGCCGTGGCGGTTCATGGCGCGAGGGAACGCTCCGATCTCCGCGCCGTCGCTCATTCCGTGTTCGAGGCGAGGGTGGGGATGGGGCGCGAGGTCAGGCTGATTCCGATGCTCGGGACCGAGCCCGCGTGGGTGGAGATGGACAGCGTTTCGCTGCGCAGGGTGATCGAAAACCTGGTGGCAAACGCCGTCGCGGCCGCCCGCAACACGAACGGCGAAGTGCGGATTTGGGTCGAGCGCGTTCCCGATGCCGTGCCGCCCGAACACCGTCTCCTTGTCGAAGACGATGGTCCCGGCATTCCTGCCGAGTTGCGCGCCCGCGTATTCGAACCATTCTTCACCACCCGCCGCGAGGGAACCGGCCTTGGCCTGGCGATCGCGCGCAGACTGGCCGCGGATGTTGGAGGCCGGATCGTCCTGGAGAGCGATGCCGGGAAGGGAACACGGATCGAACTGGTCCTCAGGGCGGCTGGAGACGAAGTGCGATGAATCCCGTGGTGTTGATCGTCGATGACGTAAAGCCCCTGGCCACGCAGTACGCGTACGACCTGCGACGCCTCGGGGACTTCAGAACGCGCGTTGCGGCGGGAGGTTCGGAGGGGCTCGACATTCTCACGCGGGAAGCGGTGGATTGTGTAATCCTGGACCTCGAGATGCCGGGACTCGACGGTTTCGACGTGTTGAGGTCGATGGAGCACCGGGGAATCGATGTTCCGGTGATCGTGTATACCGGCACCGGGAGCTTCGAGCGCTGTGTGGAAGCCGTACGACTTGGCGCGTTCAGCTTCGTGGACAAGGCCGAGCCGATGGAGCGTGTCGTGCACGAGGTTCGGCTGGCGCTCCGCCAGACCGATCTCCGTGAACGCCTTGAGGAACTGGAGGGCGAAGACCAGCGGCCGGCGCTGATCGGCGAGAGCGGGGCCATGATCGACCTCCATACCGCCATCGGAAGGCTGGCGGACATTCCGAGCCCGGTGCTGATCCTGGGCGAAAGCGGGACGGGCAAGGAGCTGGTGGCCAGGGAACTGCACCTGCAGAGCCGACGCGGCGCGGAGGCGTTCGTGGCCGTCAACTGTGGGGGCATGGCGGAAGGACTGGTGGACAGCGACCTCTTCGGCCACGACCGAGGTGCCTTCACGGGAGCCGTCAAGGCACGGCGGGGGGCCTTCGAGCGCGCATCGGCGGGGACCCTCTTCCTGGACGAGATCGGTGAGCTGCCGGGCGCGCTGCAGGCACGGCTCCTGCGCGTACTGGAAGGGGGCGAGATCACCAGGCTGGGTGGTGAGGATGCCATCACCGTGGGAACGAGGGTCGTGGCCGCGACCCATCGGGACCTCGACACGGAAGCGGAAGCCGGGACGTTCCGGAGGGATTTGTTCTACCGCCTCAACGTGCACGTGATCCGAGTGCCCCCGCTCCGGGAACGCGGCGGGGACATCGGGCTCCTCGCCGACCACTTCGCGGCAACGCTCGCGCCACGGCTCGGCCGGTCGGCGCGTCCGGTATCGGATGCGGCCCGCGATGCGCTCCAGGCACGAGATTGGAGACGCAACAACGTCCGGGAGCTTCGCAACACCGTCGAGCGGATGATCATCGCCTCGGACGGACCGCTCCTCGATGTCGACCACCTGCCGCCGGATCTGGGGCGGCGTGGCGCACCTGACGAGGGTCCCGAGACCGTGACGGCCGACGCGACCATCGGCGGGAAGGGTACCTTTCGGGAGCAGAAGCGGGCGGCGGAACAGGCCATCGTGCGAAGTGCCCTGGAGGCCCACGACTGGAAGGTTGGCCTGACGGCGCAAGCATTGGGATTGGCCGACCATTCGAGTCTCCTGAAGATCATGCACAGGCTAGGGGTCCGCCGCCCGGGTACCTGACCGGGTCCGTCGACGTGGTGCGGTGGCCACGGCCGAGCCGACCACACGTGTCCATCGGGACACGATGAGGAATGGCGCCGACGAGCTGGGAGGCCGCACCCATGCCGCCAACTCCTTCCCGCGCAACGCCTTGACGCCCGGAAACGCAGTCCGGGCGCCGATTGGCCCACTCGTTGCGCTTTTCCGGGCCGAACACAACCGCCCAGGGCCGCCCCCGGGAGCGATCCGGACCGCGGCACAGGGCAAGGGCTTCGGGAGGCCGGAAAATGAAGTACACGACGACGGAACGGGATCGGTCGGAGGCGTTGTTGCGCTGGAGTGCGGTCGGACTGGCGCTCGCGTTTTTCGCGGGAGTCGCGGCGTGCGTGGACGACGACGAGGGATTGCCCGTGGGCGAGGTGGCGGCAGCGGAGATCGAGGTGATCGCGGAGGCGGAATCGACCCCGGCGATCTCGACGCCGCCGGCGACCCGGACTGAGCAGACGCCGGGCCGGGACGACGTTGTTCCGGATGCGTCTGCACCGATCCGGGACGCCCCCGAGGGGAATGACGGCGCGGTCGGCCCATCGGAGCGCTACTCGCTTGGTATCGCGGCATGGCGTAACGGCGATCCGGAAGGCGCCGAGGAGCACCTGCGGGCGTGGGTGGCGCACATGCCCGATCACGCGAAGGGCCGCGTGAACCTGGCGCGGGCGCTCATCGAGATTGGGCGTCCCTAAGAGGCGCGGGAACACGCCGGCATCGCGACCGATCTCGCCCCCGGGTTGTCCGCGGCGTGGCGCACCCTGGCCCGCGCCCAGGCCGAGAGCGGTGACTGCTCGAGCGCGCTCGCCAGCTATGAAGAGGCACTGCTTGTCGACCCGGAAGACGTGTGGGCGCTGAACAACATGGGTTACCTGTTGATCGAGCACGGCCGGTTCGAGGACGCCATCGGGCCCCTGGCGCTTGCCGTCACGCTCGACGGTGCGAACGCGCTGTTCCGGAAGAACCTGCTGGTGGCGCTGGAGCGTTCCGGCAGGGACATGCGCGAAATCGACGCGTTTGTAACAGGCCAACTGGCGGAGAGGTACACGCGGGAGCGACGCGACCCGCCGGGAGGCGATCCCTGGCCCCACGGCCGGGGCCCGTAGCGCGTCGCCGTTCTCGGTGCTCGGGCGGCTTTATCCACGGACTGCCGTAGCGGGCTGGCCGGCATCTCCGCTACCCTTCGTTCCGGTGCAGACGAACCAGGAGCGGCAAGGGGCGTGACGGAGAAGAGGAAGCTGAAGCGGGCGAGGGTGTGGAGAGAGGCGAAGGCGATCATCTGGCGGTATCGCCGGCGGGTCGCCTTCGGTCTGTTGGTCATGGTGATCGGCCGTCTGGCGGGATTGGTGGCGCCCGCATCGTCGAAGTTTCTGATCGACGACGTAGTCGGCCAGGGACGGACCGATCTGCTGTTGCCCCTTGCGCTCGTGGTGGGCGCGGCGGCGCTCGTGCAGGGGGGAAGCTCCTTCGCGCTCTCCCAGATACTCGGCGTGACCGCCCAGCGCGCCATCACGGAGATGCGGAAGACGGTGCAGGCCCACGTCGCGCGCCTGCCGGTCAACTACTTCGATTCCACGAAGTCGGGGGTCCTGATTTCGCGAATCATGACCGACGCCGAGGGGGTCAGGAACCTCGTGGGCACGGGGCTGGTCCAATTGACGGGCGGCTTGGTCATGTCGGCGACCTGCTTCGCCATCCTGATGTACGTAAACTGGGTCCTAACCCTCTTCACGATGTCGATCCTGCTGGTGTTCGGCGGCGCGATGGCCATCGCCTTCAGGCGCCTCAGGCCGCTGTTCCGGGAGCGGGGCCGGATCAACGCGGAGGTGACCGGCCGGCTCGGCGAGAGCCTCGCCGGTGTGCGCATCGTGAAGGCCTATACCTCGGAACGGACGGAAGACCGGGTCTTCGCAAAGGGGGCGCATCGGCTCCTGCGCAACGTGGCCAGGTCGGTGACCGGAGTCTCGGCCGTCACGTCGTTCTCGTCGGTCATCATCGGGCTCATCAGCGTCGTGATGATTCTCGTCGGGGGCCGGGCGATCGTCACCGAAGCCATGACCCTTGGCGACTTCGTCATGTACCTGATCCTCACGGGGATGATGGCGGGTCCGCTGGTTCAGATCGCGAGCATCGGCACGCAGATCACCGAGGCCTTCGCCGGTCTGGACCGCATCCGGGAACTGCGGACGATGAGCACCGAGGCCGACCGGGACCTGGGCAAGAAGCCGCTCGGACTGATCCAGGGATGGATTTCGTTCGAGAACGTGTCCTTCGCGTACGACAGCGACGTGCCCGTCCTCCGTGACGTCTCCCTGGACGCGCCACCCGGCACGACGACCGCGCTCGTCGGCTCGTCGGGGTCCGGAAAGAGCACTCTGGCCGGACTGGTGCTGTCCTTCAATGCGCCGGACTCGGGCCGTGTACTCGTGGACGGCCGGGACCTGGCGGAGGTCCGGCTGGACGAGTACCGGCGGCATGTGGGCGTCGTTCTGCAGGACAACTTCCTCTTCGACGACACGGTTGAGTACAACATCCGCTACGGCCGTCCGCGCGCGACCAGGGAGGAGGTCGTGGAGGCCGCGAAGCTCGCCCACTGCCACGAGTTCATCACGGGTTTTCCCGACGGCTATGACACCGTGATCGGCGAGCGTGGCGTAAAGGTCTCCGGTGGTCAGAGACAGCGCCTCGCGATCGCCCGCGCGATCCTGGCCGATCCCCGCATCCTGGTGCTGGACGAGGCAACGTCCAGTCTCGACTCGGAGAGCGAAGCGCAGATCCAGGAGGGGTTGCGGGCCCTGCGGTCGGGCCGCACGACGTTCGTCATCGCGCACCGCCTGTCTACCATCCGAAGCGCGGATCAGATCCTGGTGATCGAGGAAGGCCGGGTTGTTGAGCGTGGAAACCACGACCAGCTCATGGCCGCGGGCGGCCGCTACCGGGACCTCCACGACCGCCAGTACAGGATCGAATTGAATCGGTTCGTGAATCCCGGCGAGGAGCTGCGGCCCTTGACGGGCCAGGGGCCGGGCGGGACGTAGGCGTTGCCCGGGAGGCGGAAGTTGCGCGGACGCCGGAAGCACGTCGGCGGGACGGGTGGTACATTGGCGAAATGGACAGGAAAGCCGAAGAAGCCCGCAACGCGACCGCCAGCGCGGCGTCCGACCGTGAAGCCGGATTCGAGGTAGACGAGGACTTTCGCCGTTTCTCGCAGCGTGACGACATCTTCTGCCGCTCGTTCTGGGACCCGGAGGTGCGCACGCACCGCTCGGACATGTTCTACGAGACGTACCGGACCCCGCGGATGAAATGGCGGTCCGTCGACGGCTTCACGCAGCGGGACTACGCGCTGCGCAACGCCTCGTGGCACGTCACCGACATCTTCGCCGAACTCAAGCAGGACCAGGACCGGCGCGAGGGCTTCCTGGATCCGTACACCGTCATGCGCGACGGGCCGGGCAGCGCGCTTCCCGTCGAGTCGCCGGAGGAGATGGCGGGGGAGGTCAAGCACGCGGCCCGCATGTTGGGTGCCGACCTCGTCGGCATTACCGGGTACGACGAGCGGTGGATGTACACGCACGCATACAGCCGCGACGGCGAGGTCGAAAAGCCCCAGGAGATCCCGGCCGACCTCGACAACATCATCGTCATCGCGCAGTCGATGGACCTGGACGTCCTGCGTACCGCCCCATCGGCGCTGAGCGGCGCCGCGACCGGCGCCACGTACTCGCGCGACACCATCGTGCTGCTGGCCATCGCCCAGTACGTCACCAACCTGGGGTATCGCGCGGTGGCCAGCATGAACGACTCGGCGCTGGTCATCCCGCTTGCGATCAAGGCGGGGCTGGGGGAATACGGGCGCCACGGCCTCCTGATCACCCGCGAATACGGACCCCGTGTCCGCATCGGCAAGGTCTTCACGGACATGCCGCTCGCCCACGACCGGCCGATGCGCTTCGGTGTCAGGGAGGTATGCGACATCTGCCGTGCCTGCACCGAAGGATGCCCGGCCCGGGCCATTGACGGGGGCGAGCCGTCCAGGGTCGTGCACAACCGGTCCAACATCCAGGGCATCCGCAAGTGGACCACCGACGCCGAGAAGTGCTTCCGCTTCTGGGCCAACCAGAACACGGACTGCTCGATCTGCGTGCGGGTATGTCCCTACAATCGTGACTTCCGCAGTTGGCCGGACCGGGCATGGCGGTGGCTTGCCGGAACCCCGCTGAGGCGCCTGGCCCTCTGGCTGGACCGCGTCAGCGGCCGCGGGAAGCGCCTGAAGCCCTCTCGGTGGTGGCACGCGGCGACGTAGCACTGTACTATTGACTGGTGGGGACGGAAAGGCTGCCCCGGACGCGCTCGCAAGATGAAGGGCGGCATAATGAACAAGAGGTATCTGACGGAGATGTATCGGCCCGTGTTCGCGGTGATCTGCGCGCTCGCGCTGACCGCATGCGCACCTGGCGGCGCGGGTGACGGGGAGGCTGTGGACGCCGCCGACGAGATGGCCGCCGGGGACGAATCCGCAGCCGTTCAGTCCACCGTGCAGTCGGAACTGCTGGGGGACCTGGCGAACCTGCGCGACAAGTACCTGGGCCTCGCCGAAGCGATGCCCGAATCCGACTACGGATGGCGCCCCGGCGAAGGCGTGCGTTCCGTCTCGGAGGTTTACATGCATGTGGCGGCCGCGAATATCGGACTCGTCGCCCGGGTCATGGGCACCGATCCGCCCGCGGGGGTGGAAGGCTGGTACGGTCAGGACGCGGAGTCGATCACCGACAAGCCGACCGTCGTGGCGGCGCTAGCGGCGTCCTTCGACTACATCGGCGAGGCCCTTGAAGCGACCGCCGATGACGCCTGGGGACAGGGCGTGGAGCTGTTCGGCGCAACCAGCGTGCGCGGCGCGATGACCTTCACCCTCGCTCACTGCCATGAGCATCTGGGCCAGTCGATCGCGTACGCGCGCGTCAATGGCGTCGTGCCCCCTTGGTCGGCGGGAGGTTGAGCGGTGGGGGTCATCCCACGGTGCTCACGAGGTGGGAGATGACAGGGATCCGTGACCCGTTGCTGGACATGAATTGACGCTCAAAAACCGGGGTTTCGGCAGCATTTGCCGCTTATCGCTGGCGCGGTCCCGCTTCTCCGACGATATTGGTATGGTGTAACGAAACAGAATCCTCGCAAGCGGTGCATGCGACAGTTTCGGCCAAAATGCGACAGAATCGGACATATTGCGACTTTTTCGGACAGTTTTGGCTTTTCCAACCCTCTTTCCGGGAGGCTGCACATGCGTAGACGCGATTTCTTCATCAGGGCCGGAGCGGTCTCTGGCGTCGTAGCCGGAGCGAATGCGTTCGGGGGACTCGGGAGCCCCCTCGAGGGACTTGTCGGGGCTCCGGGGCGGAGGCTGAGCAATGGGGCGGTGCGCCTCAACTCCAACGAGAATCCTCTGGGAATATCGCCGGCTGCGAAGGACGCGCTGGTGGAAGCCATCGTGCTCGCCAACCGCTATCCGTCGGACCAGCAGGGGGAACTCGTCTCCAGGCTGGCTGCGGCCCATGAAGTTGCCGAGAACCAGATCGTCATAGGCACGGGGTCGGCGGAAGTGTTGCAGATGGTGGTGCAGGCGTATGCTGCGCCGCGCGCGAGGCTTGTCATGGCCGACCCCACCTATGAGGCGGTGACGAACTACCAGCGCACCGAGGCCTACGAACTCGTCAAGGTGCCGCTCACCGCGGACCACGCGCACGACATCGGGCGGATGCGCGAGGCGGCACAGAGCACGGGACGCCCGGCCCTGGTCTACCTGTGCAACCCGAACAACCCGACGGCGACGATTACGCCCAGCGCGGAGATCGACGCCTGGATCGCCGAAGCCCCGGACCACGTCTTCTTCCTCTCGGACGAGGCGTACATCGAGTACGTCGACGACGAGCGCATGTGGAGTTCGCTTCCATGGATCGCGAAGAAGCGCAATGTGGTCGTCGTGAAGACCTTCTCGAAGATCTATGGGCTGGCCGGCCTTCGCATCGGGTACGGGATCGCTCACTCCGACACCGCCACACGACTGATGGACTTCGCCTCGAGAAACAACGCGAACCAGCTGGCCATCGCCGCGGCCGGGGCGTCGTTCCGGGACGAGGCGCTCATTTCCAAGAGCCGCGAGGTGAACCGCACGTCGCGGGAGATGGTCGAAACCACGCTGGACGAGCTGGGACTGGAGTACATGCCCACCCAGGCCAACTTCCTGATGCACCGGATCAGCGGCGATCTGGCGACGTATCGGAATCGTATGGCAGAGGAGGGCTTCCTGGTGGGAAGGGACTTCCCCCCGATGCTGGACTGGAATCGGCTGTCGTTCGGCCTGCCCGAGGACATGGGCCGGTTCTGCGAGACGCTACGTACCTTCCGCGGAAAGGGATGGATTTGAAAATGAAGAAAAAACTACTCCTCTTCGGGGCGCTCGGCGCTCTGCTTTTGCCCACGGCGGCCCTGGCGCAAGGAACCCTTGAGGGCACGGTAACCGTGCAGGGTACCGGCGCCGCGCTGGCGGGCGCGCAGGTATCGCTTCCGGATCTCAACCTGGGCGCGAACAGCCGCGGCGACGGTGGCTACACGGTCTCGGGCATTCCGGCGGGTACGCACAACGTGGCGATCGTGCTGATCGGCTATCAGACCTACCGTACCCAAGTCACGATCACCGACGGCCAGACCACCCGGCTCGACGCGGCCATGATCACGGCCGCGCTGGAGCTCGAAGGCCTGGTTGCCGTCGGAAGCCGCGCGCGGCCGCGCACGGTGACCGAGTCACCCGTCCCCGTCGACGTGATCCCGACGACGGACATCGTCCAGCAGGGCGACACGGACTTCGCAAACCTGCTGCGCAACGTGGTGCCGTCCTTCAACGTGAACATTCAGCCGATTTCGGACGCGGCCACCTTCGCGCGGCCTGCCAACCTGCGCGGACTGGCGCCGGATCACACGCTGGTGCTGATCAACGGGAAGCGCCGCCACCGCACGGCGGTGATAACGTGGTACGGCAACGGCCTCGCCGACGGCTCCCAGGGGCCCGACATCGCGCTCATCCCCGGGCTGGCGCTCGAGCAGGCCGAGGTGCTGCGCGACGGCGCGTCCGCCCAGTACGGCTCCGACGCGATCGCGGGTGTGATGAACTTCGTGCTGAAGAACGACCGGTCGGGCGGCTCCATCGAGATCAAGACCGGCGGGTATCCCTTTGGAGAGACCAGCGAGCGTTTCGAGGCCGGCTCGTTCCCGGGGGACGGAGAGATGTACACCCTGTCCGGGAACGTGGGTCTCCCTCTCGGCGAGACCGGCTTCCTCAACCTGACCGGCGAGTACGGCAACGCCAACCCGACGGATCGCAGTACGCAGCGCAACGATGCCCTGGCGCTGCTCGGATCCGGCAACAACTATGTGCGTGCGCCCGCGCAGATCTGGGGCTCGCCCCAGGTCTCGAACGAGGTCAAGCTGTGGGCGAACATGGGCTACCTCTTCAACGACAACCTCCAGTTCTACGGCCACGGCAACTACGTGAGCAAGCAGGTCGAGGGCGGCTTCTACTTCCGTAATCCGGGCACCCGCAGCGGTGTCTTCGGAACCAGGAACGCCGACGGTCAGCGGATCCTGCTGATCGGCGACATGCTCGACGCGCAGGACGGGGTGCTGGACGGATCAGCGATGTGCCCAGAGGTCCGGGTCACCGACGATGGCGTGGTGATCAACAACGCCGAGAACATGGCTGCGTTCAACAACGTCATGGGCGATCCCAACTGCTTCACCTTCCGCAAGCTCTTCCCCGGTGGATTCACGCCGCAGTTCGGCGCGAACGTCGGCGACGCGTCGGCCGTGGCGGGGCTAAAGGGTACCAGCGGCGACCTGAACTGGGATGCGAGCGCGGCCTGGGGCAAGTCCAACATGGACTTCTACATGTACAACACGGTCAACGCCTCGCTCGGGCCGAATCAGCCGTGCGCCGGCTCGGACAGGACGTTGTCCTTCGTCGTGCCGGATCAGCCCTGCACGCCCTGGTTCCACCCGGGAATCTATGACCAGCAGGAAGTCAATCTGAACGTCGATCTGTCCTACGCGGCGAACGAGCGGGTCAACCTTGCCGGCGGTGCCGAGTGGCGCAACGAGCGCTTCGAGATCATCCAGGGCAGCACGGAATCCTGGACCGAGGGCTCGCTCGCGACGCAGGGATTCACACCTGGCTCCAACGGGTTCACGGGGTTCGGTCCGCTTACCGTGGGGAACTGGAACCGCAATAACTTCGCCGCCTACGGAGACGTGGAGATTCGCGAGCCCGAGGGCCTGTGGACTTTCGGCTTCGCCGGACGGGTCGAGCGGTTCTCGGACTTCGGAACGACGATCAACGGCAAGGTAGCCGGACGCGTGAGCGCGTCGGAGAACCTCGGCCTCCGGGCGAGCGCCAGCACCGGCTTCCGCGCGCCCACCCCGGGGCAGCAGAACGCCTTCAACATCTCGACGATCTACGATCCGGCGATCATGGACCTGACGAACAACGGCACGATCCCGTCCACGTCGCCGCTGGCGGAGAACTTCGGCGGCCTGCCGCTCACGCCGGAGAAGTCGATCAATCTGGCCCTGGGGGCCGTTTACGACGATGGTCCGTTCAGTCTTTCGATGGACTTCTTCCAGATCAGGGTGTCGGACCGCCTGACCACCAGCGCGGACCGGAGTCTCAGCCCTGCGGAGATCGAGCAACTCATCGCCGAGGGCATCATCCGGCCAGGCGGGGTGCTCGCGCGGTTCCGTTTCTTCATCAACGACTTCGCGACCCGCACCGACGGGATCGATCTGGTCGGCGCGTATGAGGTGGAGGGAATGAATGGTTCCACTACAACCTTCAGCAGCGCGTGGAACTGGACCCGGACCACGGTAACCGAGTTCAACTCGGTCACCCTGACCGATCACCGTATCCGGATTCTCGAGGAGGGACTGCCCAACGTGCGTGGCAACCTCGCAATGAATCACGTCTTCGCCGGCGGAACCCGATTCCTGGTGCGCGGCAGCTACTGGGGCGGCTACTTCGACGGCGAGCAGCCCTACTACGAGTCGAGCCCGGACAATACCATCGACTACCCGGCCCGCATGCTCTTCGATATGGAGGCGGCCCACACGTTCGCCGACCGGTGGACGCTCACCGTCGGTGGTACCAACGTGCTGAACACCTACCCGGAGGAGTATCCCGGCGCGGCGGCTGGCGTAGGCAACCGCTTTGGCCAGTTCACGCCGTTCGGCTTCAACGGCGGCTTCTACTACACGCGGGTGAACTACAGCTGGTAGGGTGACCCTGCCGGTTGCTGACTGCTTTTCCGACGGGATGCGGCCCCGGGATCGGCTTCGTGCCGGCCCCGGGGCCGCTGGTTTAGCTTGAAGGCTGGATATGAGCGAAGAACTGACCTCTGCGCACGTCGGGCTCGCAAATGGAAACGGCGACCCCGCCACTTCGAGATGAACCCTGCCGCGCGCCGCCCCTTCATCGGAGTCGAACCGTTCGACGTGTCCCACGGCGCCGGCTTTCGCGCGGAAGAAGAAGATGAACACACGGTGGAATGCCGGATCGTGGAGGACGGGGGCCGTTTCCGGATTCACCGGTCTGCGGACGCGGGCCCACCCGTCCACCTCTGCTTCGTGGACGGGGTGCGCCGGACCGAGGCGCACCTCACGCACACGAATTCGCAGGGGGAAACGATCACCGGGCTCGCGGGGGCGTGGGGAGCGGGGGCGGTACTGATCGGCCCCGACGGCCCGGCGGCCATTCGACACGTGGAGACCGGCCGCGCGGTCATCTTTTCCGGCGGGCAGCAGGTGCGGCTGCGACCGCATCCCGGAGGGTGGCGCTGGACGCCCCTCTCGGTCGACAGCGGGGAACCCCATGCGGCGTCGCAGCACCTGCAGCGGCTGATGCGGGACACCGAAGCCGACATCGCCGACCGCCTGGTGGCGGATGGCTGGCTGGTCGTTTTCGATGGACCGCTGCACGGCCTCCGCCACAGCCGCAAAGCGCCGGTGGTCGGGTACGTGAAGACCCACCATCGGCGCACACTCGCGGTCGAGCACTGGCAGACCGTACCGCGCCTGGCGGTCGGCGAGCGCACGAGCCTCTTTGCCATGAAGGACGAGCGGTACGCGTGCTATATCCGGGTAGGCGACCCGGGTCCGTGGGCGGGACCATGGGCGGGGATCGTGCGCCTGGAGGTGCCCGCCAGTTCGGGCAGCGGTGAGGCGATGGAGACGGTGGACCGCGCCGCGCGGTGGCTTCCCGCTTTCGCGTCTGCGCCGCACCGCAACGCCCGAGCGCCGGTCAACCTGACTCCCGTTGCGGCGCTCGAGGAGCACCTTCATCACCTCCTGGGCGACTCGCGGCTCGCGTTGCGGGCAGTTCGCGAAGCCGTCATGCAACGCAACCAGGACGAGGAGGCCGCGTGAGCGACCGGGATGGCGGGGCAGCGGGCGGCCGGGGCGAACACCCGCCCCCGGACACCCGGATCGGGCTCGTGGACGGCTCCCACGGCACCAATTCCCGCGACTTTCAGGTCGTGCTCGACGCCGCCGCGACGGTCCAGCTGGACGAGCTGATCGCCGTCCGCACCGATCTCCCTGATCGGACCCGGGTCACTCACTACGGCATCGTCACCGAACTGCGCAGCCGTTTCGAAGGTGCCGACCTGCCCTCCGACACGGCCCGTGTGGTCGACCGCGTTATGCCCGCCGAGCACGTGCGGCTTGCCGAGGTACGGGTGTTGCGCGTCGTGCCCGAGCTCTTCGTCGCCCCGAACGTAGGAGCCGTGGCCATGCGCGCCGTGGGCAGGGATCGCGCGATTGGCCTCTTCGAGGACGAGATGAAGCGCGGAAAGCTCCCCGTCGGTGTGGACATGGGGGGCGAACCCGTCTACGCCGACATGCGCTTCGTCGACGGACGGTCCGGGGGACATTTTTCCATCTCGGGGATCTCGGGTGTGGCGACCAAGACCTCCTATGCGCTGTACATCCTCTACCAGCTCCTGGAGACCAAGGGCGGGATGGCCCTGCTCGGGGGCCGTGCCGAACGCGAAAACGTGCGCGCACTCGTATTCAACACCAAGGGCGAGGACCTGCTCCACCTCGATCGCCCGAACTCGGAGTTCCCGGGCAGACCGGACGCCCGCACGCAGTGGCGCGCCCTCGGCGTTCCCGATCCGGGTCCCTTCCGCTCGGTGCGCCTGTACGCTCCGCGCCGACCCGGCGTCTCGGGAACGGTGCCCGGCGTCAAGTCCCGCGACACGGCCGACGTGCACGCCTACGGCTGGACCCCGGAGCAGTTCATACGCGAACAGCTGCTTCAGTTCTGCTTCACCTCCGAGGACGACCGCTCGACTCAGGTCGGGTTCATTGAGCAGCAGTTCCGCATTCAGCTTCTGCGGCACCTCCGCCGGCTCGAGGGTGGCGAGACGGGTGCGGTGGTGATACTCCCGACCGTATCGGAAGACACGAGCTTCGACCCCGACCGGCTGGCGGCGAAGGAACCGGAATCGGTGCCCGCAGGTGTCGGCCACGTGATCGAGGACTTCGGGGGATTCGTCGACTTTACCGAGAAAATGGCCAACCGTGACGACGACGACGCTCTCAAGGCGTGGTTCGGACGCACCCAGGCGGGCACACGCCAGGCCTACCTGCGCCGGCTGCTGCGGCTCCGCAAGCACATCGGGCCGCTGATCGGCTGCGGCCTCAAGCCGGTGTCGGCAGAAAACGCCCGCCTGCATGTGGTCGACATCTCCACCCTGCACGACGACGCCCAGCGCTTCGTGGTCGGCTCCCTGCTGCACGGGGTATGGCGTGAGAAGCAGGGCACGGGTCGCCTGCCGCTGCGTTTCGTAGTCCTGGACGAACTCAACAAGTACGCGCCCGCGAAGGGATTCTCTCCGCTGCGCGAACTGCTTGTGGACATCGCGGAGCGTGGTCGCTCCCTCGGCGTGCTGCTGGTGGGCGCGCAGCAGGCGGCTTCGGCGGTGGCTCCAGCGCTCCCGCGCAACGCGTCGATCAAGGTTGCCGGGCGGCTCGACGCGAACGAGGCCGACGCCTACCGCTTCCTCTCTTCCGCGCTGCGGCAGCGTGCGTCGCGCTTCATGCCGGGGACCATGGTGCTGTCGCAGCCGATCGTGCCCGAGCCGATCCCCCTGCGATTCCCCTTCCCGCCCTACGCCACCAACCCGGACGAGGCGGAGGCCGACGAGGAGCGTGACCGCGCGCGGACCGAAACGATCCTGTCCAACCTTACCGCCATGTCGGGTCCGAAGGTAGGACTGTAGCACGCCGGTGGAGGACCGCCCGGGGGGACCCGACTTGAAGCTGCTGCACACCGCCGATTGGCATCTCGGCGCCAAGCTGGGACGCCACGACCGGATCGAAGACCACCGCGTGGCGCTACAGGGGCTTCTGGACGTGGCCGACTCCGAACGCCCCGACCTCATCGTCCACGCAGGCGACCTCTTCGACGCCTACCGCCCTCCCTACCCGGCACTGCGGCTCGGGGTCACGGCGCTGCAGCGGCTGGCGGAGATCGCCCCCACCGTGGTGATCAGCGGGAACCACGACTCGCAGGCGCTGCTGGAGGTGCTGGACGACATGGCCGGACTGGCCTCGCCCCGCCGCCTCTGGTTCGTCACGGCCCCACGCGTTCTTGAGTTCAACGAACTCGCGGAGGTCCCCGTCGCCCTCGCCTGCGTCCCCTTCATTCCCCCCGGGGCGATTACCGATTATGCCACGGGCGACGCCTCGCGCTTCGAGGGTGACTACGCGGACGGCATCCGCACCCTCAACGACCGCGTGATCGGCGATGCGCGCGACGCCGTGGGGGCCAGCGGCATCGTCCTCTACACGGCCCACCTGCACGTCGACGGCGCGCGCCCCGGCAGGTCCGAACGGCGATTCACCGTGGGCGAGGACCACGCCACGCACACGACGGGGCTGCACCGCGCGCTCTACTGCGCCTTTGGCCACATCCACGACCCGCAGCAACTTCCGGGCAGCGTCCGGGGCCGCTACGCAGGGTCACTCGTCCCGCTCGACTATGGCGAGAGCCGCCAGAGCAAACACGTGGTCGTGGTCACAATCGGCGATGACGTGCGGGTGGACCAGCGGGAATTGCCCCCGGGCCGGCCCCTGGAGAGCTTCGCCGGCACACTCGGCGAGCTGGAGGCCCGGGCTCGCGACGGCGGGCTCGACGGGTGCTTCCTCAAGGCCGTGGTCACCTCCGACGACCCGATTCCCGATCTGGCGGACCGCGTGGCCGGGTGGTCACCGGGGTGCGTGGTCTTCAACCTGGTGAACGAGGTGGCAAACCGGCGGGTCAGGGCGATCTCGCAGACGGAGACGGACGACCGCGGCGAACCCGCGATCGACGAGCTGTTTGCCGAGTGGCGGACGACGGCGGCGACCGGCCGGGCGACGAAGGCACCACTTGCGTCGGTCCAGGAGCTTTTCCGGGAGGCCGTGGCCGGATCGGGCGGCGAGGAGGGACCGGACCTGGGGGTGACGGCGCTTGCGATACGCGCCGAAGCGGCTCTGCGCGCGTTGAGCCGCGGGTTGGAGCCCGATGTCCCCGGGGACGCCGGCTGACCGGATGCGCCCGCTGCGAATCTCCATCGAGGGACTGCGGTCCTTCCGGGCCGAGGCGAAGATCGATTTCGACCATCGCACGCAGATCGCCGTCATCGGCGATACCGGTGCCGGGAAATCCTCGATCCTTGAGGCGATGACCTACGCCCTGTACGGCCAGACCTCGGTAGGCGGCCGATCCAAGCAGGAACTCATGAACGACACGTCGGACACGATGCGCGTGGTGCTGCGCTTCCGCGTGGCCGGCCGGGAGTGGGAGGTCACGCGCGTGGACCGGAGGGCGGGGGCGGGAGGACTCCGGCCGGCCCGGGCCCAGCTGGTGTGCTTCGGCCCTGGCGGAGAGACGCTGGAGAAGGTCGAGCAAGTGCGGCAGGTCAACGACCGTATCGAGGCGCTGATCGGGCTCGACAGCGACGCGTTCCTCCGCACCGTTGTGCTTCCGCAGGGGCGATTCGCACGACTTCTGGTCGAAGACAAACCGAGAGACCGCACCGAGATCCTGCGCCAGGTGTGGCGCACCGGCGATCTGGAGGCGGCAGGCGAGACGGTGGGGCGGCAGCTGCAGGAGGTCAGGACACTCGGGGCGCGCTTGCAGGACGGGGTGGCACGCTGGCCGGACGACCCGCAGCAGCATCTTGACCGGCTGACCAAGCTTTCCGACGAAGCCGCGCGGCACGCAGGGGCCCTGGCCAAACTCCGGGAGCGGGCCGAGCACGCGCGCGGCACCCTGCGGCAATCCGATGCCGTCATCGCGGCTGCGCAGCACGTCGACGCGACGGTCGCGCCCGAGGCGATGGACAAGCTCGCGGCCCGGCTTGCTCTCGTAGCCGAAGCCCGGCGGCGCATCGACGCGCAGCAAGCGGAGCTGGAGAGCCGGCACACCAAACTGAAGCGCGACCTGAACAGCATCCCGACCGACGACGGCCCCGACAATCGGACGGTGGCACAGGCGCTGGCTGCGCTGGACGCGCTCCCGGAACAGGCCGAGAGGGCCGTCGAGGGCGCCGCGACGCTGCGAGAGCTGATCGCCGACGAGGCCACGGCCAGCAGGAACGCGGACAGCTCCCTGCGAACGCTCGAAGCCGCCAACGATCGGCTGGCGCGGCACTCCGTGCAGCAGGCGCCCCTCGGAGATGCCGTCAAATCCGCCCGCGATCGCGTGACGGGTGTCGAGGTTTTGTATGAGAAGTGCGACGAAATGCTGAACCGCCTCCTCTCGACGCGTGGCGAGCGGGCCCGGCGGCGCGAGGAGATTGCCGACATGGCAGCGCGGCTCGTCACCGCAGCAACCGACGAAGGTCGCGCGAAGGACGAAGCCGGGCGGGCGGAAGCGGCGCTGGCCGCCGCGCAGCGCGGGAACGCCGCTGCCGCTGCCGCCCACGGATTGCACACGGGCGACGAATGTCCGGTTTGTTGGCGTGACCTGCCCGAAGGGTGGGCCGCGCCGCCCGATCAGGGTCTTGACGCCGCGCAGCAGGCGCTCGAGGCGGCGCGGTCGCGAGTGCGCGACGTGAGCAGAACCACGGCCGGGCTCAAGGCACGGGAGGAATCCGCGCGGCAGACGATGGCGGACATCGAGAAGGGGCTGGAAGAGCTCGGCTCCGAGACAAGCGCCGCATTGGAGCGGCTGCGACGCGCGGCCGGGTTGGAGGAGCCCGTTTCGCGCGGCGATGACGAACCGCTCCCCGATCGGGAACGGATTCTTGCGCCGGTGCAGCGACGGCTCAGCGACGCCGAGGCCAGACTGGACGAGCACAGCAAGGAAGCAGCGAGCCTCCTGGATGCGCAGAAGCGAGCCCTGATCGACGAGAACTCCGCCCGGCAGTCCCTGAAGCACACCAGGCGACAGATCCGCACGACCCGCGACGCCGTTCAGTCGGCTGTGGCCGGCCTGAGCCGCAACGTTGAGTCCATTCCTTCGCTCTTCCGTCCTCGCCTGGCCCTTCCGCTCGATCCCGTGGAACTGAAAACGGTGGATACCACATCGGTGGACCGCGCCCTGTATGCAGTCCGCGAGCGCGAGGCGATCCTCCGGCAGCGCGAGCAAGAGCGAGACCGGTTGCGCACGGGCATCGAAGAAACGAGAACGGCGCTGAAGCAGGTCGGCGAGACTGCCAAGACCGAGGTCGAAGCGCCGCTCCAGACAATCGTGCGCGCGGTCGCCGACCAGCGGGCGGTGCTGGCGGACGCCGTCCGTTCATCGAGCTCCGAATCGAGCTCCCCCGGGTCCGGATCCCCGTTCTCCGACATCACAATCCCGGCTGCGCTCTACTATCCGGTCGAGACGGACGCCCTCGGCGACGGGATCGACCGGCTCCGCGAGGCGATGGCCGAGACGCTGACGCTGACGGGAGACCTCCGTCGCGGTGCCATCGCCGCCGCGGACGAAGCCCGGAACGAAGCGCGCCAGATCGCCGGCCAGCTGGACCTGCCCGCCGACGCCACCGACCTCGACGCTCTGGCTCAACGCGCCGACAGGCTCGCCGACGACGCCCGTTACGTTGCCCGGGACGCGCAGCGCGCCCGGGACGCGTTCGCCACGGTCCTCGACGATGTTCTGAAACTTCGGAATACCGCCGACGAGGTCGCCGCCCTGGAACTCGCGCTGGGCGACCTCGACGCCGCGCTCAAGCCGGGAGCATTCCTCAAGTGGCTCACGCTGCGGCGCTCGCGCGACCTTCTGGTTTACGCGTCACGCATGCTGGAGGAGATCACCGGCGGCCGCTACGCGTTCGCCGACCCGGGCGACCACGAGGACCAGGAGTGGCTCGTGGTTGACAGCGACTCCGGCGAGGCGCGCTCTCCCGCCAGCCTCTCGGGCGGCGAGCAGTTCATCGGGTCGCTGGCGCTCGCGCTCGGCATGGTTGAGATGATGGCCCGAAGCGGCGGCCGCCTCGAGTCGCTCTTTCTGGACGAGGGATTCGGTTCGCTGGACCGCAGCAACCTCGATTCCGCCATCGAGGCGCTCTCGACGGTGTCGGGGAAGGGCCGGATGGTGGGAGTGATCTCCCACGTTGCTGCCGTCGCGGAGCAGATCGACGATGTGCTCGCCGTGACGCGGACCGTATTGGGCAGCCAAGTAGCATGGCTTTCCCGCTCGCAGCGGCACGAACTTGCGCGTGGAGATGCCGGCCTGGAGGGAGCTTCGGCACTGGCGGGGCTGCTGGACTAATCGGGTCGAACAGGGAGTAGTGATGATGAACGTCAGGAAGTTGGTCCTGGGAACCACCGCCTATACGATCTGCACGTTCTCCCTGGCCGTGGGTTGGCACGTGTTCCTGTTCAGCGAGAGATATGAATCGTTCGGCTACTTCGAGGGCGAGCCCGACTTGCTGCTCGGTCTGCTGGCCATCGTGCTGCAGGGCATTCTGCTCTCCGCTCTGTTTCCAATGCTGAGGGCCGAGGGCACCTCACTTCGGCGAGGGATCAGGTTCGCCCTCGTCACAGGAGCATTTTTCTGGACGTCACACGTGCTCGCCTTCGTCGCCAAACAGACGGTGCCGGGAGTGTGGTCGTTCATCTGGATGGAAACGGCCTACCTGCTGCTCCAATTCGGACTGTTCGGCCTGATCATCGGCGTCATCCACCGTGGCGGGGCGGGTCGTCCTCAGTTCCCCAGCCGCTCCAGCGCCGCGCGGGCGTCCTGATTTCCGGCGGCCGCCGCCCGTGCGTACCAGTCGCGGGCGACATCCAGGTCGCGAGTCACCCCACGGCCGGCCTCGTATGACTCGCCCAGACGGAGCTGCGTAATCGCGTCACCCTGCTCGGCGGCCCGCGTCCACCACGCCACCGCCTGCTCGGGGTCCTCGGCCACCCCTCGGCCCTCGCTGTACTGGTTGCCGATGTTGTGGGCGCCCAGGACATGGCCGCGCTCGGCCGCCCGCCGGTGCCAAACCGCCGCGAGTTCGTGATCGACCGGCTTCCCCAGCCCCTCGTCGTAGGCCGTCCCCATCAGGAACATGGCCTCCAGCACGCCCGATTCCGCCGCGCGCTGCACGTCCCGGATCACCCCGGCGGCGATGTCGTCGGCCTGCTCCTCGTCACGCGAGAATCCCATACGTCCGGTCGAGTGGACACGGGCCAGCCACATCATCGCGAGCGGGCCACCACCGGCAACGGCCTCCTCGAGCAGCTCGCGAGCGCGGTCGTTGTCCACCGAGCCAGCCACGCCGGTATACCAATCGACAGCCTCGAGCAGAGCCGGATCGGGCTCCTGGGGGATCGCGACGCAGGCGGTGACGCAAGCGACGGCGAGGAGGATGAATGACGTCGGGCGGGTTCGCGAACTGGGTGAAGTCATGGCGTCCGGAGGAGTTTGTTCTGATTTGGCACGAAAAACAGAATTACTGAGTCGAGTTATTGCAGAAAACAGAATAGCAGCGTCACTGGCACTCATTGTCGGGGAGGTAACGGGCAGGCGCCGCGGCCGGCTGTACGCGTACCGTCGGTACGTCGCGATTCTGAACGAGGGGACGGAACTGGAAGAGGGTTGAGTTGAGCTTTGGCAGACCCCCTCAAACCAGGTCCTCTCCCTCCAACCCCAGTTGCGCCAGAACCTCGGGCGGGGGCCCGTCGAAGCTCGGCAGCGGTACGTTCCCCACGTAGCCGAGATCGCGCATGCCTTCGTCGGTGGTCCAGAAACCGGTGGCGCACATGTCGCGGAACGCGTCGAAGAAGCGGGCCTGGGGCTTGAGTTCCTCGGGCGCATCGGGCTCAAAACATATCTCGTCGCAGATCTCGTGCTTCTGCGCGAGCGCCAGGGCCGGGAAGTCCTCCGCGCCGAAGCGGTCCCGCGCGGCGCGGTTTAGCCACGCGAGCCCCCCGCGCAACTGGGTCAGCTGTTCCGTGTGGGCCGGTGCAGAGACGAACTCGTTGATGTAGTCGGACACACCGACGGCGCTCGCGGCCGGCGACCCCGCGTCCGCCGGGATGATCACGTCGGCCAGCGCCGTGACCTGGCGCATCTCCTCGTCGGTGAGCACCATGTCCCACGGCACCACGGGCGCCAGCATGTCCGGATCGGTCGGCGTGCCTGCGGCGCGAGGGTTGGCCGGCGGAAGAGGCTCGAAGCCGGACAGGGCCTCGTGGGCGGACTCGGTGGACCGGGCCGTGTCGTCGGGGGCACACGAGGCCGCGGTGCCCAGCGCGGCCGTGGCCGCGATGACCTTGAGCACGCCGCGGCGCGAGATCGCGTCCGGGTCCGGCGCGCCCGTTGTTGCGCGCGACCGGCCGCCAGCCGCGGCCGACTCACCGCCAGCCGCGGCCGGCTCGTCGGCGATCGCGGCGCCGGACTCCGGCAGGCCGCCCTTCGGATCCTCGCTCATCCGATGCTCCTCTGCCGAAGCTGCTCGACGATGTAGTCGCTGGCACGCCACGCGATCGCCATGATCGAGAGCGTCGGGTTCTTGTCTGCGTTCGACACGAAGGGCGCTCCGTCCGTCACGAACAGGTTGGGCACGTCCCACGACTGGCAGAACTCGTTCAGCACCGAGGTGCGCCGGTCCTCACCCATCATCGCCCCGCCCACCTCGTGGATGATCTCACCCCCCTTGGAGATCGCTTCGGCACCGCTACTCGCCACCGTGGTCAGCAACTGGCCACCCATCTCGTCCACGATCTCCGCGAACGTGCGCTGCATGTGCAGGGCCTGGTTGAGTTCGTGGTCGGCCCACTTCCAGTGGAACCTGAGGACGGGTATGCCGTACCGGTCGACCTTGTCCGGGTCGATCTCGCAGTAGCAGTCCTCGTTCGGAATCATCTCGCCGCGCCCGTCGAAGAAGAGGAAGCTGCCGTAGTAGCGGCGGCAGTCATCCTTGAAGCGCTGTCCGTAGCTGCCGCCCGTGAGGGGTTCGAGGCCGGAGAAGGCCCCGAAACCGGGCGCGCTGCGCCGCCCGCCGCCGAACTCGATGTGATAGCCGCGCGGGAAGTCGAGGCGGCCGGCCAGCTGCTCCCCGTAGAGCCACCAGGGCATGTACATGTGCATGCCGCTCGCACCGTCCTCGTTGTGCGGGGGCAGCGCCTGGAGCGCGGGGATGTGCGCGTACACGCCCGCGCCCACCGTGTCCATGACGTACTTGCCGACGAGGCCGGAGGAATTGGCCAGGCCATCGGGGAAGAGGCTGCTCGTGGAGTTGAGCAGGATGCGCGCGGACTCGCAGGCACTCGCGGCGACCACGACGACGCGCGCGGAGGCGAATTCGTCGAGCAGCGTGGTCTTGTCGACGTAGTGGACGCCGGTGGCGCGCCCCTGTGAATCGACGGTGACCTCACGGACCATCGCCCCCGTGCGCACCTCGAGATTCCCGGTGGCCAGTGCGGGGGGCAGCAGGACGGTCGTGGACTGGAAATTGGCGCGGATCGAACAGCCCCGGCCGCACGGCGTCGCCCAGTAGCACGCGGCGCGCCCTCGCATGGAGTCGGCGGTCACGCGCCGGGCCAGATCATTGTCGGGGAAGATCTCGCCCGGCAGTTGGTCGGCGTCCTGGGTCTGCGTCATGATCGCCAAGTGGGCCGGAATGACCGGGATCCCCATGCGGCGGCACGCCTTGCGGGTCAGCAGCTCGTACGCACGCGGCCTGGGAGGCGGCTGCAGCACCCCCGGAGACGAGTTGGGCGTGTTCTCGAGTCCCTCGTTCGACCCGTAGACGCCGATCAGTGCCTCGGTCCTGTCGTAGTACGCCGCGAGGTCCTCGTATTCCATCGGCCAGTCGAAGCCCAGGCCGTCACGCGAGCGCGGCTTGAAGTCGTACTCGCCCATGCGCAGCGAGATCCGTCCCCAGTGGTTGGTGCGCCCGCCCAGCATGCGCGACCGCCACCACATGAATTCGGAGCCCTCGGCCACCGAGTACGGTTCGCCCGGCACCTGCCAGCCCCCGTCCACCGTCGCGTCGTAGAATCCGAAAGGCTTCTCGGGCGTACCCGCAGCCCGCAGGGGAGCCTCCTTCGGCAATTGGAACATCGGCGTCTCGCGGATCGGGTCGTAGTCCCGTCCCGCCTCCAGCATGAGCACGCGGAGCCCGGAGGTCGCCAGGATGAACGCCGCAATGCCACCACCCGCACCCGATCCCACGACGACCGCGTCGTAGACGGGGCTTTGGCTCATGGCTTGTTCCCTTGTGGAGGTCGGGCGCCGGTCAGCCGTCGTCCGGCGGGGCGGGAGCGATCCGGTCGGCCCGGAAGGTGGGTATCTCGATGATGTATGGGCTCGCCGGCGTAGAGACCCGGAAGTTCCCATCCTCGTCCACGAGCGCGACGGAGGCAACCTCGTTCCCTGCCGCATCCATGGCCTGTACCAGTCGATCGGGCTCGGCCGGCATCTCGGCATCCTGCGGGGCAAAGCCGCTCGCTCGCAACCCGGCCAGCTCCTGGAGAATGTTGCGAACGGTTGTCGCGTCGACCTCTTCGCCGCCCGTCGTCCAAACCGAGTCCTGCCGCTCGTAGAGGATCGCCTGACCATCCCTCGTGACGTGAATGCTCGTCACCGCGGCGGTGTCCGCCCGCAGCACAACCTTGTCGCGCCAGTCGAAGAGCGACCGTGCCGCCGCGGAACGCAGATCCCCCTCGATCAGGCTCACCACGTCGGCGTCCGGCAGCCGGGCGTACGAGGTCCGGAAACGATTGCCGGTCTTGCCCAGGAGCACCGTGCCGCCACCGTCGGCGGTCAGGGCCCAGGCGCTGTCGGCGGTGATCCCGAGGCGCGCGTGGTTCGCCGGGTTTGTGGCGGCCACCCCCGCCACCTCCACTTCGTCGATCGCCCGCAGAAGGCGGGCAATAGCGCTCGAGTCGGCCTCAAAGCCGTTAACGGTCCATGCATCGCCGTCCTTCTCGAGCCGCAGGGCGTCCGTGGGACCGGCGATCTCGACGAGCGCAAGGCTCTCCGTGTCGATCGACCCGAACGCGGCTGAGAGCTCGGAATCCGTTGTCGCCGCGCCCCCGCCTCCACCGCCCACCAGCCGCGCCACCAGGTACAGTGCCACGACCGCGCCGAAAAAGTACAGCGAGGCGCGCAGGGACTTCTCACTCATCCTCGGATCCCCCCTCAGCGGTCTCGTTCCATCGGCGTTCGGCCCGCGTCGTCCGTCCGTTGACGCGCAGGAAGCCGAACAGTATGAACAGCACCGGCACCCCGATCAGGGACCCCCATTTCAGCGCGTTCTTTCCGGCCTCGGACTCGAACGCGAGGGTGGGCGGGGTCCGGTCCTTGGAGCGGATCCCGATCAGCGCCTCGTCCTGGGCAAGCCAATCCACGGCGTTCGCCGCGAACACCAGGTTTTGCGAGTTGGACTGGACGAATCGGTCTTCCAGGAAATCCCCGTCGCCGACCGCGATAATCCTGCCGCCGGGCCTGGGGCCGGCGAACTGATTCGCGTCCGCCTCGTCGCGGTCCGCTTCGTCAACGCCGCCCTCCGCCTGTTCCCCCGTGTCCACGGCTCCCGCGGCCTCCGAGTCGTCCTCAATGCCCCCGCCAACCTCGTCCCCGGCGCGGGCGTCCTGCGTGTCCTCCGCGTCCACCGCCGACGGATCCACCGCGACCGCGAAGGTGTGAATCCCCAGATCCTCCTCGGTCACGCCGAGGTCCATCCCGGGTGCGATAAGGCCTCCCGGTGGCCTGCGCGCCCCGCCCTCGGTGGTGTTCCAGAGCGCGGTCACCGCCGGGTCCCCCTCTTCCCACGTGAAGGGCGCGGCCCAGCCGAAGCTGACGTTCTCCAGGTCGCGGCTGGTGGCGTGATCGTCCCCCCGGAACGCCACGGGCCACAGCGGGTATGGCCGGATCACGTTGAAGATGCCCTGCCTCATCGAGACGCGCTCGGCTGACGCCAGGTCCACCACCAGGTCCCCGGAAGCCTCCACGCCGCGTGCCGCCAGCAGTTCCTCCAGCCCCGTGACGATCGGCATCGATGTCGGCGCCTGCGGGTTCATCCCATGACGCTCCATCAGGAGCAACGCCGCGCCCCCAGCCCGCAGGTAGCCGTCGATCGCTCCCGCGACAGCGGGGGAAACCGGCTGCGCCGGCGCCGCCACCACGAGCACGTCGATGGAATCGGGCGTCAGCGTACCGGTCGAGTCGTTCTGGATGTCGATTGTCGTGACGTCGTAGCGGTCGCCGATGCTCTCGCGGAAGCTCCGGTAGTAGAACGGGTCCTTGGCCTCGAACCCGCTCATGAAGGCCAGCGTCGGGCGTTCCTCCATGGTCATGTTGGCGATCGCGGACACCAGCCGGAATTCGAGGTCGTCGGCCCGGTCGATGACGGGGATCGTCTCCTGCTCGTCCGCGTAGGTGACGGCCAGCCCGAAGTAGCCGCGCCTCACCTGCAGTTCGTCGTCCCTGAGGACATTGAACTCGATCGGCGCGATCCCGAGGGAGCTCGCATCGTCGGCCGCGTCCTCCCCGTCGTCGGGGTTGACCACCGAGACCGCGAGCATGTCGTTCGACGCGTTCTCCAGGTCGGCGATCAGGTCGCGCACATCGCGCTCCGTGAGCTGGATCTCCTGGGGCAGGTCGTCGCTCACGAAGAAGCTGAGGTTCACGACGTCGTCCAGGTTCCCCAGGATCTCGCGGCTACCCTCCGAAAGGGTGAAGAGGTCGCCCCGGGTCAGGTCCAGGCGTCCTCGGACGTGTCCGCCAAGGAGGTTGAGGACGAGGACCCCGAGCGCGATGACGCCCGTCCCCAGCCTCAGGCGGCGGAAGGCTTCACTCTGCCGGCTCAAACGCTCGTGGCCGAGCGCCGCGACTGCGAGCAACAGGAAAAGCCCGCAGGTGGACACGAAGTAGAGAAGGTCGCGCAGATCGATCACGCCCCGCGCCACGTTCTCGAAGTGGCTGAGCACCGAGAGCTGGACCGCCCAGCCGCCGATCAGGCGCGGCAGGCCGATCTGGACAATGGGCGTCCCGATCAGAACCAGCATGAAGCAGGTGAACGCCCCCGCGATGAACGCCGTGATCTGGTTGCGTGTCATGGACGACGCCCAGATTCCCACCGAGAGCATCTGCGCCGCGAGCAGGGACGCGCCGACATACTGCGCGACCATGATGCCGGGGTCGGCCTCCGAAGCCATCAGCACGCCGACCGCCATCGGCAGCGTGCCGGCGAAAGTGATCAGGATGAAGAGCCAGCTTCCCAGGAACTTGCCCAGGACGATCTCCGTCTCCGTCAGCGGCTGTGCCAGGAGCCATTCCAGCGTTCTGCCCCTGCGTTCCTCGGCCAGGCTCTTCATCGCCACGGCGGGAACGAACACCACGAGCAGCCACGGCAACAGGTCGAAGAACGGCCGGAGCGTCGCCGCCGACACCGCGTAGAGGGAGCGAAACGCCATGTACAGCCCGAGGCCGAGGAAGGCCACCGCCAGGACATATGCGATGGGCTGGTCAAAGAAGCTCCGGAGCTCCTTCCGGGCCACGAGCAGGATCTGCTTCATCATTCCTCGCCACCCTCCTCTCCGTGCTCCTGCTCCTCCCCGCCGTCCTCCGACTCACCTTCGGCGTCCATGGTCAACTCACGGAACACCTGCTCCAGGGTG
Source organism: Gemmatimonadota bacterium (assembly GCA_028874905.1). GTDB lineage: Bacteria > Gemmatimonadota > Gemmatimonadetes > Longimicrobiales > Gaopeijiaceae > Bin94. Next base: position 30,422 of record JAPPGZ010000044.1, on the reverse strand, counting down.
GCGCGTTCGCGGTGCAGCTCCCAGAGCACCCAGCCACGCGTGGTCGCGAGGTTGAAGATCTCGGGGCGAAGCTCGTGGTCACCCGTCGTCTCGAGTCGGACGCGCGTCCGCCCATTCACGGCCTCGATCGCCTGGTCGGCCACTCCGGGCAGCCGTTCGAGCGCCTCGGCGACCCCGTCGCCCTCGGCCTCGACGGTGTAGCGGGAGACGCCCCGCCCGGCATCCATCAGCTCGGCCACGGTCCCGTCGGCCGTAATGGCGCCCTTCGAGATGATCAGCAGCCGGTCGCACGTGGCCTCGACCTCCTGCATGACGTGAGTGCTGAGGATGACCGTTCGATCGCCCCCAAGGGAGCTGACCAGGTTCCGGATCTCGACGCGCTGGTTGGGGTCGAGGCCCTCGGTGGGCTCGTCCAGGACCAGGATCTCGGGCTCGTGCAGAATCGCGCCCGCCATCCCGGTGCGTTGCCTAAACCCCTTCGAGATTTCGGTTATGGGCCGGAAGAACACCTCCTCCAGGCCCGTCTCCTCCACAGCTCTTTCGATCCCGGCCCGGCCCGCCGCCTCGTTCATGCCCCGCAGCCGCGCGACGTATTCCAGGAATTCGCATACGAGCATGTCGTCGTAGAGGGGGTTCGCCTCCGGCAGGTACCCGACACGCGCCTTCGCGCCGGTCAGGTCGTCCGAGATGGGTCGGCCGTCGAACCGTATGGTGCCCTCGTCGGGCTGCAGCGTGCCGGTAAGCATGCGCATCGTAGTGGTCTTTCCGGCCCCGTTCGGTCCCAGGAACCCCACCACTTCCCCCCGCGCCACCTCGAAACTGGCTCGGTCGACCGCCACGATGGAGCCGTAGCGCTTGGTGATCCCTTGCACGGATATCATCCATCCTCCTTTGTTGCCGGACGGATTCTATTCGCTTCCGCGATTCGTGTCCAGATTCTCTCTGCACCGTTCTGAAGAGCGACTCCGAGACGGGATGCCGGGGTTGCCCGAAGGTCCATCAACGGACACTCCGCGGGCTTGTCACGCGAACCCGCAGACCGCACTTTGTGGAACAACCGGAGTTACGATTTCGTTACGGTCTCTTGACCCCTTCCGTTCCGGTGTCGGGGTAACATCCTCGGGCACGGTGGCAGGGGACCTGGGACCGCCGAAGCCGACGGGACGCGACGCGAGGGGCGTCGGTGCCGTCACCTCCAACTTGGGAGAGAAGGGAGACCCGAATGAAGCTACTTCGTTCAACATCATTTCCGCTGTGCCTGGTGGTTCCGCTGTTTCTGGCGGTTCCGCTGAGCGCCCAGCAGACCGGCACGGTCACCGGCATGGTCACGGCCGATGGATCGGGCCTGGGCAGTGCTCAGGTGGTGCTGTCAAACACCGAGACCGGCGCACAGTATGGCGGTCTGACCAACGACAGTGGAAGATTCAACGTGGTGGGTGTGCCCGCCGGCTCGTACACCATTTCGGTGGACCTGATCGGGTACACGGCCGCCAGCCAACTGCTCACGCTGGAGGCCGGCGCCACCGTGGTCGCCGACTTCGCGATGACCTCGTCGGCACTGGCGCTGGGAGGCATCGAGGTGTTTGCAGAACGGGCCGAGGAGCGGCGCACGCCAGTGGCCTTCACGGACGTTTCGAAGGCGGAGATCCAGGCTCAGCTCGGGTCGCGCGACCTGCCCCTGGTCCTCAACGTCACCCCGTCGGTCTACGCGACCGCGCAGGGTGGCGGAGCGGGCGACGCGCGCATCAACGTGCGGGGTTTCAACCAGCGCAACACGGCCGTGATGATCAACGGCGTTCCCGTGAACGACATGGAGAACGGCTGGGTCTACTGGTCGAACTGGCAGGGGGCGGGCGACGTCGCCACCAGCATCCAGCTTCAGCGCGGGCTCAGCGCGGTCAACCTCGCCGTGCCGTCCATCGGCGGGACCCTGAACGTGCTCACCGACCCGAGCCCCGCGAATCCGGGGTACATCTTCAAGCAGGAATTCGGCAGCGGGAACTTCCTGAAGACGACTATGACCGCCGCAACCGGCCCGGTCGGCGACTTCTCGATGTCGGCGTCGGGGGTTCGTACGACCGCCGACGGCATCATTGACGGCGTTTGGCAGGACGCGTGGTCCTTCTACGTCGCGTCGCAATACCGGTTCAGCGACCGCAACCGGCTGGAGTTCTACGCTTTGGGGGCGCCCCAGCGCCACGGCCAGAGGTCCTACAGGCTGAATATCGCCACGCTGGACCGCGAGTTCGCGGCCTCGCTGAGCGACTATGATCCGGCGGGCCTGGCCCGATTCGCCAACGAGGCCGGGCGCTTCTGGAGCCCCAACGTCGCGGGCGTGGATCCCAGCTACAACGGGCGCCAGTTCAACAGCACGGGTCCCAGCGCCGGCGTCTCCAGCCGCTACAACCGCAACTTCCTCAACGAGCGCGAAAACTACTTCCACAAGCCGCAGGTGAACCTGAACTGGTACTCGTATCTTGGCGACGGACTGACCGCCAACACTGTGGCATACTATTCCGGTGGGAGTGGCGGCGGCACGGGCACCTACGGCTCGTTGCGCTGGGACAACACCTACAATCAGCGCGTCGCCGACTGGAACGCGACGATCGCACGCAACCGCGGGAACGACAACGGCGCGTCCTACGGCATTCTTCGGAACTCAGTCAACAATCAGACCACATGGGGTGCCATCGCCAAGCTTCAGAAGGAATTCGACGACGGGTTGGTTGCCAACTTCGGCGTGGATTGGCGGACTGCCACGATCGCGCACTACCGGGAGATACGTGATCTGCTGGGCGGCTCGTTCTACAACGACTGTTTCCGCGGCTGCAGCTCGGAATTCTGGACCGACGCGGAGGGCGACCGCGGCCTGGGCGACAAGATCCACTACCACAACGAGAACGACGTCAACTGGGTCGGTGTCCACCTGCAGGCCGAGAAGTCATCGCTGGCGGGCTCGTTCTACGGAATGGCGGGTGTCTCGCGCATCTCCTACGACTTCGTCGACTTCTTCACCAGGGGCAGCGGCAGCGGCGGCTTTCACGAACTGAGCAGCGGCGGCCTGACCGGCTATCAGATCAAGGGCGGCGCACAGCGCAATCTCGACCCCGAGTGGTCGGTGTACGGGAACGTCGGCCTGGTGTCCAAGGTTCCGATCTTCGACGGCGTGATCGACGACGGCGAGGGCGTGCTGCTCGCCAACCCCCAGAACGAGACCTTTACTTCGTTCGAAGCAGGGACGCGATTCCGCTCGCTGAACCGGCAGTTCTCGTTCGACGCAAACGTCTACTTCACCCAGTGGAACGACCGGACCGGCACACGCTTCGCGAGGGACTTCTTCGGGGAAAACGAGCACGCGATCATCCGCTTGCTCGGAATGGACGCGCGCCATATGGGGATCGAGTTGGAGGGCGCGTTCCAACCATCCGACTTCATGCGCTTTGACGGTGCTCTGTCCTTCGGCGACTGGAAATACACCGACGACATCTCGGGCAGCTTCAGAGCCGAGGACCGGCAATCCGAGACGCTGGACTACACCTTCTATGTGAAGGACCTCTACGTGGGCGACGCTCCCCAGTTCCAGGTGGCGTACGCGCTCTCGGTGTTCCCGAGCGGGGGATTCTATGGTCGGCTGGTCGGAAGGACCTACGGGAAGCACTACGCCAACTTCGACCCCTTCTCGCGCACCACCGACGCTGAAGCCGGCGTCCAGTCGTGGCGTCCTCCGGGGTACACGATCTTCGACGCGCACATGTCGTACAGGCTTCCCGCGGAGATGGCGGCAGCCTTCGGCGGGAACGTGCAGATCTTCCTGCACGCGCTCAACGTCTTCGACAGGGTGTTCATCCAGGATGCGCAGGACAACTCCCGCTTCAACGCATACTGGAGCCCTGCGGAACGCGAGGCGGGACGGCTGAGTCACAAGGCCGATGACGCGGAGGTGCACATCGGTATGCCGCGCCGCTTCAACTTCGGGTTCCAGATCTACCACTAGACTGAAGGGCGGCGATTGACCTGGCGGCTGCCGGGTCGTCGCGGGACTACTTGGGGCCCCCCGGGGCGGGCGGGGGGGGGGGGGGGGGGGGGGGGGGTTGGGGGGGGGGGGCGGCGGGGGGGGGGGGGGGGGGGGGGGGGGGGGGGGGGGGGG
>JAPPGZ010000044.1:0-26265 GCA_028874905.1 Gemmatimonadota bacterium | reverse complement strand
CCCCCGGTATAAATTGGGGTTCCCTTTTAACCACTTCCCCCCGGGGGGGGTTTTTGCGGGGGGGGGGGGGGGGGGGGGGGGTCATGGGGGGCCCCCCCCCCCCGTTGCCGGGGGGGGGGGCCCTCGCTTTTGTGAGGGGATGACCGCAGAGCGATCGCGGGCAGGCTGATTGCGTCATTCCGGCCGCTTGGACGCAATCAGGTCATCGCCCGGGCCCAAAGGCTGTAGGAGATTCAGCCCAACCCCGCGGCCAGCAATCCGTGGAGCGCGTCCGGATTCTCCGTATTCACCCAATGGCCGCCCTCGACCTCATGCAGGTAGACGCGGCCCGTGTCGGCGGCGGCCTCGCGGATCCGCGGCACCGCCGCCTCGTCGAGCACGCGCGAACCCAGCGCCCTCACGAAGTGGATCTCCGTGCCGCCGGGCGGGTCCACCACAACCCCCCACGCGTCCGTGCGGAAGTAGTCCCGCAGGTAGGCCTCCATCTCGTCCGCATCGAGGCGCCACTCCAGCCCGTTGTCCGTCGGCACGGCGTTGGTCGCCATCCATTTCGCCACCAGGGTCGAAAACCCCTCGGACTCCACCGCGTCGACCGCCTCGGCGCGGCTGCCGAACGGGCCCGGATGCCGCCTGAGCACGCCCAGCATCCGCCAGGCGCTCCCGCCGGCCCTGCCGGCGCCGGGTGAGGCATCGACGACCCAGAGTTGGCGGAGGGGCTGCCCGCCTGCCTGGGCCTCGCTGCGCGGGAGCACGGCCTCGCCCACCGGCCCCGCGCCCCGGCCCACCGCCGCTCCCCACCGCATCCCCGCGTACACCAGCGCGACCTTGCCCCCGAACGAGTGCCCCAGCACGGCATCCATGCGCCGCCCCAGATGCCCCTCCAGCCGCACCAGGTCGCGCGCGCAGGCTTCGACCGTGTGCGGCGAGAGCCGTGGCGACCGGCCGTGCGAGCGAAGATCCACCAGCTCCACGCCCCAGTCGGGCCGCGCTCTGACCAGCCGCCGCGCGACGCTGCTCCAGTTCCTGCCGGCCCCGTAGATCCCGTGCAGTACGAGCAGCTGCCTGGTCGGCGCCGTGCCGGGTGCCACAACAGTTTCGGTATGGATATGGGTCATCACGTATGTTATCACAGGTGCGCAGGGCCACCTCCCCCGCGCCGACCCCCGACCCATGCGACGGTCAGCCACTACGCGACAATGACTCGAAGCTCCCTCCTGACGGGCGCAGGCCTCGTCGCCTTCCTGACGACGGTGGGCGGCCTGCACGGCCAACTCCGCCCTCTGCAACCCTCACCCGACTCACCGATCACGATTCCCCGCCTCTCGGGCGAGGTCGTGCTGGACGGCGTCGTGGACGAGGCGGCGTGGGACGAACTCGCGCCCTTCGAGATGTACATGTACCAGCCCAACTTCGGCGGGGCGCTCACGGAGCGGACCGAGGTGTGGGTGGCCCACGACGACAGCTACCTCTACGTCGCGGGACGGATGTGGGACTCCGACCCCGACGGGATCCGGACGGGGACGTTCTACCGCGACCAGTACAGCGGCGACGACATCCTGTCGGTGATCATCGACAGCTACAACGACTACGAGACCGCAGTCTGGTTCACCGTGAACCCGTCGGGGGTGCGCCAGGACCGGACGATCTCGAACGACGCCGAGTTCACCAACGGCATGCCGATGAGCTGGGACTGGAACTCGTACTGGGACGTGGTCACCACGCAGACCGACGACGGGTGGTTCGCCGAGTTCCGGATTCCGTTCTCGACGCTGGGCTTTCAGGTCACCGGGAACGAGGTGGAGATGGGGCTGATCCTCTACCGCGCGGTGGCCCGCAAGAACGAGCGGCAGACCTTTCCGCCGATCGAGCCCAGGTGGGGACGTCTGGGGTTCGCCAAACCGTCGCGAGCGCAGCGCGTGGTGCTGCGCGACGTACAGCAGTCCGCGCCGGTGTACCTGACCCCGTTTACGCTGGGCGGCTTCAAGCAGAACCCGGTGCTGGCGGAGCCGCCTGAGGTGCCCAGGGCCCAGTGGCGGAGCGAGCGCGATCCCACCACCGAGCTGGGGCTCGACCTCAAGTACTCGCCCACCTCGAACCTCGCGCTCGACCTCACCCTCAACACCGATTTCGCGCAGGTCGAGGCGGACGATCAGCAGATCAACCTCACCCGCTTCGCGCTGTTCTTTCCCGAGAAGCGGCAGTTCTTCCAGGAGCGCGCCTCGACCTTCGACTTCAACACGGGCGGCATGTTCAACCGGCTCTTCCACAGCCGCCGCATCGGGCTGGACCAGGGCGAAATCGTGCGCATCTACGGGGGCGCGCGGGCGGTGGGGCGCTGGGCAGGCACGGACTTCGGTTTCCTGAACATGCAGACCGCCCCTCACGGCGACCTGTCGTCGGAGAACGTCGGCGTGTTTCGGCTGCGCCAACAGGTCATCGACGAGTTTTCGAGCGTCGGCGCCATGCTGACCACGCGCCTGGGGTCGTCCGGGCGCAACAACACCGCCTACGGCCTCGACGCGGTCATACGGTGGCTCGGCTACGAGTACCTGATCCTCCAGTGGGCCCACACCTTCGACGAGGCGGCCGATCAGGCCGGCGGACTGGAGTCGGGGTTGGGGAGGGTCCGGCTGGAGCGCCGCCGCGACGAGGGGTTCTCCTACTACGCCGAAGGCATCCGGGCCGGCGAGGACTACCTGCCCGGCCTCGGGTTCCAGCTGCGGAGGGACTTCACCTACGGGGGCGCCCAGCTGCGCTACCGGCAGTTGCGGGACGACGCCTCGCCGCTGCTGGCGCGCGCGCTGCAGATCAGCACGGCCCAGTACTTCCGCAACGCGGACCGGAGCGCCGAGTCCCGCGAGATCAAGCCCGAGCTCGAGTTCGATTTCCGGGATGGGTCGAACCTGACCGTGGGAACGCTGTCGAGCTTCGAGAGCGTGCGCAATGCGTTCCCGATCTCGGACGTGGTAATTCCGGCGGGCGAGTACTGGTTCCACGAACTGACCTCCACGCTCAGATTTCCGCGCAGCGACCTCCTCAGGGGCGATTTCGAGGCCGCGGCGGGGAGCTTCTACGACGGCACCCGGGTCAGGCTGTCGCTGAAGCCCGTGTGGGTCGTGTCGAAGTACCTGGAACTGGAGGCGGGCTACGAAGTCAACCGCCTGGACTTCGCCGACCGGGGGGTTGCCACGACCGCCCAGCTGGGAAGCCTGAGAGTCAAGACGGCGCTGAACCCGAAGGTGTCGATGAGCACCTTCGGCCAGTACAACGGCGCCACCGACCAGACCAGCCTGAACATCCGCTTCCGGTATCACTTCCGCGAGGGTACCGACCTCTGGATCGTCTACAACGAGGGGTTCAACAACGTGCGCGACGACGGGCTGGGGCCGCGGCGTCCGCTGTCGTCCGGGCGGGCCCTGCTGGTGAAGTACTCGCATACGTTTGCGAGGTGAGGGGGGTCGCCACCCCGGGGGGGGCGCCCCGGAGGCCGACCGATCCGGTTTTCCCGTTCGGGCAAATCAAGTGTGGTTCGCCGAGCCACCGGTGGCGGTTTTCCCGTTCGGGATAGTGTGGTTCTTGATGAACGAGCCCGACGACACCAGCTTGGCGGGGTCGGTTTTCCCGATCGGGAAGGAATGGGTAAGATGACGCCTGCGGAAATCGGACGCATTGTGCGGGCTGCCAGACGGGCACAGGGCCTCCGCCAGGACCAACTGGCTGGAGCCGCAGGGGTTGGCATCCGGTTCCTGTCCGAGCTGGAGCGGGGGAAGACTACCGTTCGGCTGGAGAAGGTCATCGCCGTGCTCGATGCGCTGGGATGCACGCTGCGGGTCGAGATGCCGCCGACCGAGCCCGAGGCGTGTGATGGTATCGACGCGCCGCGCGACGATTCCGCGGCGGGCAAGCCCGACGTAAACTGGTCCTACGAATGATCCGGCCACTCAGCGCACCGCTTGCGGTCGGTCTCCTCGTCATCGTGTCCGCGCTGGCCTCCACCCCCGCCCTGCGCGACGCCGCCACCCTCCAACCCTTCCCCCCCGCCACCCTCCACCACCCGCCCGGCTACCTCCTCGGCGCGCCCCTCTTCGGCCTCTGGGACGCGCTGTCCCTGCTCACGGTCAGCCAGCACTACGCGGTTCTTGCGACCCTAATCCTGCTGTCCGCCGCCGGCCGCCTCGTCGCGGGCCGCCGCTCGCGCTCGACGCCCGCCCGCCCCTCCCTCCCCCGCCGCGTCGCCCGAGAAGCCCTCTTCGGAGCGGCCGCCCTCGCCGCCCTGCTCGCCTTCTACGCGGCCGCCGCCCTCGTGCCGCGCCCCATGGCCGCGATCCGGCTGGCCTCGCCCGAGCTCGTCGCGGTGGACTTCCATTCGCACACCAACCACTCCCACGACGGGTGGTCGCTCTTCACCGCGGCCAGGAGCCGCGCATGGCACGAGGCCGGCGGCTTCCACGCGGCCTACGTCACGGATCACTACACCTGGGCGGGCGTGGACGAGGCGCTGCCCGCCAACCCGACGCGCGCCGGCGAGGGCACGGTCCTGCTGAGCGGCATGGAGGTGCGGCTGCGCGACCGCCACACGAACATCCTCGGCGACCACGCGCGCTACATCTTCGCGCTGGACAGCACCTGGCACCACCTCGACCCGGACTCGATCGTCGCCGCGCACCACCGCGGAGCGCCGCCCGCGTCCATGCTGTACACGATCCCCGGCCCGCTCGACCGGATCGTGCCGTTCGGCCCCGGCTCCCCGGCCGGCGTGATCGGCGTGGAGCTCAGCGACGGCGCGCCGCGCGGCCTCGAGCAGGGCCGGGCCGAGCGCGAGGAGATCCTCGCCCTCGCCGACAGCATGGATCTGGCGGTGGTGGCGGGCACCAACCACCACGGGTGGGGACGCACGGCCCCGGCCTGGAGCGTGATGCGGCTGCCGGGCTGGCCCCGGATGTCGCCGGACGAACTCGGCAGCGCGATCGAGGACGCCCTGCACCAGGAGCGGCGTCGCGCGGTGACGGTAGTGGAACGCACGATGCCGTATCACGACGGGTCGGCGGTCAAGCTGGCGGCCACCGTCCCGCTGTTGCTATGGTCGCACTTTCGCACCCTCACACTCCGCGAACGCGTGACCTGGCTGGCCTGGGTCGCGATCTGGGCCGCCGTGCGGGCTCACCGCGCCCGCCACCAAGCCGACCCCAGCTGACCCATGACCACTTTCACCGTCTACCTCCGCCTCGGCTTCGAGCACCTGCTCGACCTCCAGGGATACGACCACATCCTGTTCCTGGCGGCCCTCTGCGCGGCCTATTCGCTGCCGCGGTGGCGCGAGCTGCTCGTGCTTGTGACCGCTTTCACGATCGGGCATTCGGTCTCGCTGGCGCTGGCGACCCTGCGGCTGGTGCGGGTCGACACCGGGCTCGTGGAGTTCCTCATCCCGGTGACGATCGTCGCGGCGGCGGTGACGAACCTGGTGGCCATGCGGCGAGAGGACCCGTCCGAGCACCGGGTCGCTGCGCGCCCCGCGCGCTATGTGCTGGCCCTGGTCTTTGGCGTCATCCACGGCCTCGGCTTCTCCAGCTTCCTCCGCCTGGTGCTCGGCGAGGAGCGCAACCTGCTTCTTCCCCTGCTGTCGTTCAATATCGGACTCGAACTCGGGCAGATCGTGGTTGCGGGGGTGGTGCTGGTGCTGGCGCTGGCGGCCACGCGCAGCCTGCCGCTGTCGGAGAAAGGGTGGAACACGATCGTGTCGGTCGTCACGGGCGTCATGGCGGTCTGGATGGCGGTGCAGCGGCTGCCGTTGTGAGCACTCGCGCTCCCCACCAGGCAGCTTTCCTTGTTCGGCCCGCTCACTATCCCATAGTTTTCACCGACGCACCCGATTGCAACGCGAGATCCAGATTACTGGAGGTTGAGGCCATGTCCCGTCGTCCGCTCCCCGCGCTCACCGCCGTCGCTTTCCTCCTTGCCGGCCTCTCCACGCTGGCTGCCCCCGCCCACGCCCAGTGGACGGCGTCCAAGCCCGGCAGCGACAACATGGACATCCTGGGGCACATCCCCCTGGGCCCGCGCCTCTCGGTGGCCGACATGGACATCGAACAGGAGCTGGACCGCCCCTACGCGTACGTCGCGCGCATGGTCTACGGCGACGTCGGTCCCAAGGGGCTCGACATCGTCTCGATCGCCGATCCCGAGCACCCCGAGGTGATCTACGAGTGGCGGATCGAGAACCAGGACCTCCACATGCGCACCGGCGGCATGGACGTGAAGCACTTCAAGATCGGCGACCGCTACTACGTGGTACAGTCGCTGCAGTTCGGACAGGGCGGACCGAACACCGACATGGGCGCGGTGGTGCTGGACGTGACGGGCCTGCCCGATCCCTCCACCGTCCGCGAGGTGGCCCGGATCCGTGAGCCCGACCTTCCGGGCGGGTTCCACAACATCTTCGTCTACAAGCACTCCGACGCGCGGGTACTGCTCTTCTCGACCGTGAGCGGGCCCTTCGCGCAAGTCTACGACCTCGCCCGCGTGGTCGAAGGCGACCTCGAGAACGCACTCGTCGGCCGGGTGCCGGTACCCGAGACCGAGTTCAACCGCGGCGGCCGCGGGTACCACGACTTCTACGTCGCATACCACCCCGACACCGGCGAGGACCGGTTCTACGGCGGTGGCTCGGGCGGCTACTACATCTATGACGTCACCGACGTCGAGAACCCCGAGCTGAGGATCACCCTGGTGGGCGTTCGCGGCGTGAGCGGCGGGCACACCTTCACGCCGAGCCCCGACGGCCGCTATGTGGTCGCCGAGACCGAGTACCAGTACGCGCCCATCCGCATCTTCGACCTTCAGCCCGCCCTCGACGGCGAAGTGACCAACATCCGCACGCCCATCTCGGCGTGGACCGCCGACTGGCAGAACCTGGTCCACAATCACGAGGTCCGCTGGCCCTACGTCTTCGCGTCCGGCTACCTCGACGGCCTGCAGATCTTCTCGCTCATGGACCCCGAGAATCCGGTCACGGTCGGCTACTACGACACCTACATCGGCCCGCCCAACAGGGACCGCACCCCCGTCTTCAACGGTGCCTTCGGGGTCGATGTCCGCAACGCCGATGGCCTGATCGTCGTCAGTGACATGTCCACCGGCCTCTGGACCTTCCGCATGGACGGCTTCAGCGGCTGGAACGGCGAGGACTGGGGCGTGCCCAACATCTCGTCCGTGCAGGACTGGGACCGCGGCCCGATACGGCGGCCGGTGAGCTGAGCGGCGGAGGTCGAGAAGGATGAGGATGACTGGATCCAGGCGACCGGGTGGTTTCCTGGCGCTGACGGCGGTGCTGGTGGTTGCGGCGCCGGTCCGGAACGCCGAGGGCGGCTGGCGGTTGGCCGACTCGCCGGCCGAGGTGGCCGGGGGCGTCGTCGTGTGCGGCGCGTTCGACGGCGCGGTTGCGGCCCCTCGCGACGGCGTTCAGCCCCGGCTCGACCTCCGCGGCCCCGTCCGGCCCGGCCCCGAGTACTACCGGTTCCCCATGGTCTCGACCAAACGCGTCCCCGGCACCGGCAACGCCTCCGGCGTCGGCGAGGTAAGCTTCTCGTCATCGCCTTACGGCATCGCACTCGGAACGGACGGGAGCTACCGCTACGACTTCACGGTCCGTTTCGAGCGGATGGGCCCAGCCCGCGACGGCACCTACGTCGTGTGGACCACCACACCCGAACTGGACAGGATCGCGCTGGCCGGCGAGTTGACCGACCCGGCGAGCTTCAGCGGCGAGGTCGCCTGGAACAAGTTCCTCGTGGTGGTCACCCTCGAGCCCGCCTTCGACCCGGATGCGACCATGTGGACGGGCCCCATCGTCATCCGCGGCATGTCCCGCAGCGGCATGATGCACACCATGGCCGGCCACGGCCCCTTCGAAGAGAAGAACTGCGCCGCCTACGGGTATGAGTAGGGCTGTCGCCAGCCTCGTGCTGCTGGCGGCGGTCTTCGCCGAGCCGGATCCGGCGGCTGCGCAGTACGGAACCGCGTCGGTCTCTTCCGAAACCGTCTGCCGGGCCGCGCCCCAGCCTTCGGCGGATGCCGTCGGAACGCTCGAGGCCGGAGACCTGGTCCTCGTCTACCAGGGCGTGTCCATGTCGGCGGGCCAGTGGACGCGCGTCACGGCTGGCCCCTTGCGCCGCTTCGGCGTTCCCGATGGCTGCTGGGTACCGTCATCGGACGTGGTCCGGGCCAGGGGCACCGGGCACTTTCTGCAACTGGCCGATGGGCTGCTGTCCGCGACAGTGTCGCCCAACCTCGATGAGCTGCTTGCCGTCCACAACCTGTTCGGGCATCCCTGGTACCGGGAGGAGGTCGGAGCCTCTCCGGTTCTGGGACTCCGGCGTCTACAGGTGTTGCGGGCCGCTCTCCGCCCGCTTCGGCCCCGCGATGCCGATGCCTTGACGCTGGCCTGGATCAGGGCGCTGGAAGACGAAGTCACACTTGCGCATGAAGGGAACATCTGGACGGTGAGCGACAAGTTGTATCTGAACCTGTACGAGAAGCACCGGTCGGACCCGTTTGCGGAGGAAATCATGTGGGAGTACGCGCGCGAATCGATCCGCCGCGACTGCGAGGGGGTATTCGCTTGCGAAGTGGAAGAGGGGGTCATCAACAGGCTGGCAAGGTACTGGATCGACTTCCCGCACGGTCGCCACATCGCCGAGGCAGTGGAGGAAGCGCGGACCGTGATTGGCGACGGTCTGGAATCGTGCAAGGCCGCGCGCGGCCGCGACACGGACTCGCGTGAGGCGAGAATGTGGGGCTGGTCGGGATGGGACCGGTCCGGTGCGAAGATCACGCGCGAGCTGCGGGCGACGCTGGAAGCGGTACGCGACGAGGAAAAGGCACCGCTGCTCGAGCAGTTGGCGGAGTTGGAGGCTTGCGCGGCGTGATGAAGGCTTTGTTGATGACTGCGACCACCTTGAACGGCAGGGGCCTCGCGCCCGTGGCCGCCATGCTCTTCGCGGGCGCGACGGCCGCCCTCGTGCCGGGCACCGTCCTCTTTCTCGCAGTGCCGCCCGCCGCCGCCCAGCAGATGGACCACGCCGCACACATGATGCATGGCATGGACGGCGGCTGGCGCATGCCCCCCATGGACCCCAACATGCCCATGATCCCGGGTCTGGAGATGGCGCTGCCGCCGGTCGAGCCGTTCCTCGCGGCGGCGGGGATCGACGTCATGACCCTGCCCGAGGCGCGGCCCAGCGAGGTCGTGCACCTTGAGGCAGGCGACACGTTCAACGTCGACATCACCATCGTGCGGCGCACTTTGCGCGGCCACACGGCCGCCATGTACGGCTACAACGGCCAGTACCCGGGTCCGCTCATCCAGGCGCCGCAGGGCTCGACCGTCGTGGTGCGCGTCACCAACCGGATCGAGAGCCCCACCACCGTGCACTGGCACGGCCTTCGCCTTGAGAACCGCTTCGACGGCGTCGAGACGCTCACCCAGGACCCGATCGAGGTCGGGGAGTCGTTCACCTACGAACTGCACGTCCCCGACGCAGGCGTGTTCTGGTACCATCCCCACATGCGCGAGGACGTGCAGCAGGACCTGGGCCTCTACGGCAACCTTCTCGTCTCGTCACCCGACCCGGACTACTATGGGCCCGCCCACCGCGAGGAGATGCTGGTCCTTGACGACATCCTGATGGACGACCAGGGCTTCATCCCGTGGGGCAGGGAAGCGCCGACACACGCGCTCATGGGGCGCTTCGGCAACGTGATGCTCGTCAATGGCGTGACCGGACATGGGCTCCAGGTCCGCCCGGGCGAGGTTGTTCGCTTCCTCATGACCAACGTCGCCAACAGCCGCACCTTCAACGTTACCTTCGGGTCGGCGCGTGTGAAGCTGGTCGCGTCGGACCTGAGCCGCTTCGAGCGCGAGACGTGGGTGTCGAGCGTGGTGATCGCGCCCGCCGAGCGGTACGTGGTGGACGTGGTCTTCCCGGAGGAGGGGGAGGTGGCGATCGCGAACACGATCCAGGCCATCAACCACTTCCGGGGCGAGTTCTACCCGCACGTGGACACCCTGGCGCTGGTCACGGTCGTCGGGTCGCCCGTCGCCGACGAGATGACGGAGGCCTACGAGATGCTGCGCGGCATCGAAGCGGTGGCGGCCGAGGCCGAGGCCATGCGCGGCCATCTCGGCCGGGCGCCCGACTACACCCTCGAGGCCACCGTGCGGGTCCGGGGACTTCCGCTTCCGATCATCCGCTCGATGGAGATGGACACGCTCTACATCCCTCCCATGGAGTGGAACGACGCGATGCCCATGATGAACTGGCTGTCGTCGGGCACTCAGGTCACCTGGATCCTGCGGGACCTCGCCACCGGCCACGAGAACGACGGCATCCACTGGACCTTCCAGCGGGGCGACCTCGTGAAGATCCGCATCTTCAACTCGCCCGAGTCGTTCCACCCCATGAACCACCCCATCCATGTGCACGGCCAGCGGTTCGTGGTGCTCGCCCGCGACGACGTTCCCAACGACAACCTGGTCTGGAAGGACACGGCGATCCTGCCCGTCGGGTCGACCATGGACATCCTCGTCGAGATGTCGAACCCAGGTGACTGGATGCTGCACTGCCACATCGCGGAGCATCTCAGCGCGGGCATGATGTTCCACTTCACGGTGGAGGGTTAGCGCTTTACGGGGCGTCGGGCCGACCACGGGATGCGCCGACGAGTCGGCGCGATGTCCTTGTGGGACGAATGTTGACCCTCCCCCTTTCCGTGGGTTGCGCGGACCCTTACGATCAAGTTGCGAGTGGGGTGAGGGTACGGGCGGTGGAGTGCGCTCGCCGGGGCTTCGGATCCCGGCGGCAGCGCCGGAGGAGATGCATGGAGGAGGGGGTGAGGGCGGTGATCGCGCCGAGGCTCAGCCAACCCGTTCAATTGGGGCACTTCGTCCTGGTCGTGGCGGTCACGGCAGGGGGAGGCGTCTGGACGCTGTCCCAGGCGCTTGCGGATCTGCGTGAGGAGATGCAGGAGTTCCGGATCGAAACTCGGCTCGAGTTCCAGGATGTCAGGCTCGAGATCCAGGATGTCCGGATCGAAACGCGCGATCTTATTGCGGACCTCAGAAAGGAACTGCGCGCTGAAATCGCGGAGGTACGTTCGGATCTGGGTGGGCAAATCGCGGAGGCGCGTTCGGACCTGGGTGGCCAAATCGCGGGTTTGCGAAGCGAACTGGCGAATCGCCGGTGAGCTTGTAGGCGGCCTCAGCACTCTCGATGCTCCCGCGAGGTCATCCACGGACCCCCTAGGCAACTCTTCAGGTCTTCCCGGAGGGTTTCCAGCCCGTCTTCTTGTGGATGGCGACCGCCGCCACGACCATCAGCAGCGCGAACAGCACCTTGAACCAGAGGGGCGAGAGCACCCAGACCCACGACCATTCGATGTGACCGGTCAGCTTCAGCCCGATGAAGAGCAGGGCGAGGAGCGAGAGAAAGCCCGGGCCACCACGTCCCCGCGTGGACTTGAGGTGTCGGCTCCGGGCCCTCCGGGCTGCTTGTACGGGCCGTCGGAGTCGGACGGACCCGCTGCGAATCAGGTCTCTTTCCGGAATACGGACTCGGGGCGGAGGGTATTCACCCTGCTGCTGCCAGCGGTTGCAGCGTGTCTGCTAGCAGGCCAGAAGATGTTCCGGGGGCTTTCATCATTGAAAGACGAACGCTCAGCGTTCAGATTTCAATGAAGTTCCGATCCCTACCACCGGAACCAGAACCGCCGCCATAGTTGGTCCTGGCGCTCCTGGAAGACATCCTTGCGGTCGCCGGTCAGGTCGACGGGCCGGATCCAGAAGCGGCACCCCATGGGGCCGAAGGCCTGGGTTCGGGACACGCCCAGGGCATAGAAGGGCTGGGTGAGCCGCAGGAACTCTGCCGCGGCGTACTCCCGGCCCTCCTCGACCGCGGCGGCGTATCTCGCCGCCTCGGGATCACCGGTGACTCTGTGCCCGGGGGCGATGCGGAACAGGCGCATGCCCCCGTCGGTCAGCTCGATCCGGAAGATGTACTCGGGGTTGCCGTCGCCGTCGAGCCAGCAGGGCGGGGGGTCGATTCCGCTGCCCTGGCGGAACTGCTGGAGCTGGGCTTCACGGTACTCGGCCCTGCCGACGGCGTCGTCCCGCTCGCGTTCGGCGTCCCAGACCCGGCTGCGCAACGTGTCCTCGCGGAAGCGGCTCTCGCTTAGGCCGTCGCGTAGCGAGTCGACCAGGGAATCGGGATCCGCAAGCATCTCCGCCCTGGCGGCCCTGAGTTCCTGATCGAGGGCTCCGATCGTCCTTCGGGCGGCATCCAGCGAGTCGCGCAAGTCGGCGGCCCGCGCCGCCTGCCCAATGATGTCCTCGGCCTCCTCCGGTGTCAGGCCGTCGGCTCCGGCAAGACCGTCGCGAAGCTCGTCGGCGACCCTTTCCGTGTCGGCAAGGCGCCGCGCGAGCGAGTCTCGCAGCGCCGTCGCGTCGCGCAGACGCTGATCGGCCTCGGCAGCGGCGGCTCGCAGTGAATCGCGTTCACCAGCCAGTCGCGCGGTCCGGTCGAGCACTTCTTCGGGTACCGGGCTGTCGGCCAGCAGCGAGTCCGCTTGTGCCGCACGCACTGTTGCCTGGTCTCTCTCTCGCTCGGCGTAAAGCACCCGGGCCTGCAGCGTTTCCACCGTGTCACGAAGCTGCTTCGCGTATTCGTACCAGGCGTCCGCGTTGCCCCAGGAAACGGTCTCCGTATTCAGCAGTTCCTGCGTGAGGTGGAGGTCGACTCTGGCGGTGTCGAGTTGTGCCTCGGCCGTATCGCGCTGGAACTGCTCGAAGCGGAGCAGGACCGCGCACGCGAGCAACAGGATGAAGACGACGATGCTGAACGTCTCGGCCAGGGTCAGTCCCAGCGCCAATCCCTTGCGATAGTGCTTCTTTTCGGCGGGCAGCATGCGTCGGGACCTGAGATCAGTGCTGTCGCCGGAACACGGTCAGCCGCTTCCACGCCCGCAGCGTCCCTGTCAATGCCCGCAGCGTCCCTGTCAATGCCCGCCGTGTACCGGCCAATGCCTGCCGGATCCGACCGACCGGTTTGGCCACCGGCTCGGCTCGCACGTCTGTCCGCGCGACCTGCACCACCTCGTCGGGCCAATCCCGGGCCCGCCGCACGGCGTCGTCAAGCGCCGCGCCAAGCTGTTCGTCAATCGAACGGGCCGTGCCGGGGACGGAGGCGAGCCCGTCGCGGGCGGCCCTCAGGGATGCGCTGAGCTCGTCGAACTCGGCGTTGATCGAGGCGGCGCGCTGTGCAATCCCGCGGATACCCCGCGTTCCCTCGTGCAGCTGGTCCACGGACTCCTTCCAGAGGGGCAGAGCCTCATGACCGTCCACCGCATCGGCGATGCCCGCGAGCGCCTTCCTTGCCTGCTCCGCGCTTCCCCGCATTCCGGAGAGGGACCGGCCGAGCGCTGACGCGGCGGCGGTGGTGCCCTCCACTCCCCGCAAGGTGTCGGCCACTCTCTCCGCCGCGGGGCCTGCAACCCTGTTGATCCCGTCGAAGGTGGCTTCCGCCTTCCTGAGTTGGGCCTGCGCCCTGTCGAAATGGTTCCCGAGCCGGGCCGGCACGTCGTCCAAATGCGTCCCGAGCTCTCTCGCGGTTTCCTGCAGCGAGAGGAGAGCGCTGGAGCACAGGCCGCACACGCCCTTCAACTGGTCCATTTGATGCGTGAGCGACTCCGCAGTGCCGGCAACCTGACCGGTGTACGCGTCGAGCGCCTCGTAGGTCGCCGCCGTTCTCTTCGTGCTATTCGCGATTGTGGCCGCCGTCTTCGCGAGACCCGCGGAGGAGTCGCGGAACTTGTTCGCCATGATGTCCAGGTCGTCGCGTGCCCGGTCGAGGCTCTCCTTCATCATGGAAACCGTCTCTTCGAGTTCGGACCTGGTGGTGTCCACGATGTCCCCGGGCGACTCCTGAGACATCGTGAACCAGACGCGTCCGGCGAGCCCCACGATCGTCGTCAGCAGCGCGATGCCGAAGTTCCGGATCGACCCGGTGGTGCCGCCTGCGTCCGTGCCCGGCGCGCCCCAGTCGAATGTGATAAGCGCGGCAACAAGGGCCGCGAAGGTGAAGAGAAGGCCCAGGTAGTAGATCGAGTCGCCCTTGATGTCGCCGGGGACGCCGCTGTCGTCGACGTAGATCTGAATCCCGATACCATAGATGACCATGCACACGGCGACGGCCGATGCGAGCCACCAGGCGCCGATGCCGAGAAGGTTCCCGAACAGGATGATCGTGCAGCCGATGGCCAGTACGATCAGCCAGGCGTCGCGGTGCTGTCTGCGCGTTTCTTCGGAATGGGAGGCGGAGCGGGGCGCGGAGGCAGGCGTCATCCTTCGACCATGATCCATCTCGGCCTGGCGAGCGGCGACGCTCCCTGGTCCAGGAAGTAGTCCTCCCAGAAGCCGCGCAGAGTCCCGCCCTGAATTCGCCCGGCCCGGCCCCGGCGAGCGAGCAGGAACACCGACACCTCGACGCCGGAGAGGTCGACGCGAACGGTGCCGTAGTCCGGGGTGCGCGAGAGCTGGCCGAATTCCACGGGGTCGCGGTAGAAGGAGAGGTTGCGCGAGTTCTGAATCATGTCGGACACGACCAGGAGCCGGCGCGGGATGTCCGCCGCGCGGGGCTGGAATGTCGCCACGGCGGCGACCTGTATGCCCTCCATGATCGGCGAGATCGAGTCGGCCCCGACGTTGAGCAGCGCGTCCAGCGTGCGCTCGAGCGGGGCCAGGAACTCGTCGCGGTAACGCCGCTCCGCCAACTGGGGATTGCCCGTGACCGACGACACGTCGTCCGGGTGGGCCGGCTTGCATATTCTGAGAACGGCGCCCGTGTTGCCCCTGCCGGCCTGCCCGACCGTATAGATCCGAATCTCGGCCGTCTCGGGAGCGTCGTTCTGGATGACCTCCAGGACCCGCGGGGCGCCCGACCCCTCCTGCACGTTGGTGAGCGTGTCGGAGGGATCCACCAGGATCGCTATCTGCGCCGCATACCGGCCGTCTTCCGGACAGTTGGCGGCGTCGAAGGCCCGCCGGGGGCGCTGCCCGCGAATGAAAAGGGCGGTGAGGACCAGCGCCGCGACGATCCCGATGACGGCCCCGGCAAGGTTTTTTCGCTTGTTCGCGCGTCTGCGCCGGTGCCGCCTCATGTGGGGACGGCCTTGTCGTGGGGGTCGAGCCTTGTGATTTCGTTCACAAGCTCGCGGCACTCGTCGTGGCAGTCCATCAGCTTCCGCTCGCGCTGCTCCAGCGCCTCATGCATGTGCCGGCTGCGCTCCTCGGCCTCCGCCTCGCTCATCAGGCGCGAGCGGTCCGGAGGGTCCGGCAGATCCCAGTCGGCTGCCCATGGGGTTTGCCATATCTGCGGCTCCGGTGTGGTCCGCGCTTCCCTGTTGGCGGTGCGATACATGTCCAGGGCACCCCGGCAACTCTTCTCGAGGTCGCGCGCAAAGCCGACCAGATCGGTGTGCCGGGCATCGAGCCTGGTGAGGTCGCTCAGCGCGAGTTGCCGTGCCTCGACCGGGTCCCGGAAGTCGGTGCGCAGCTTGCGCGCCGCGTCGTCGTGGAGCTCGTTGAGATGACCCAGGAGCTCGCGGCGGTCGCCGAGGAGCCGTTCCTCCGTGTCTCGCCGGCGCCGCTCCCGCTTCCCGTAGCCGGGGTACGGGTCGTCGGTCTTGAACCAGTCCATCGCGGCGGCCGCGCACATGGCAAGTCCGATCAGGAGAAGCATCCACGAGTAGAACCCGGTCAGCCCGAACGGGCTTGCCCGGAAGAGACAGAGGGCCTCCTGGTCGGCGTGGGTCTCGTCGGGCCCGCGCCAACACGTTTCTGGCACGGAGTCGGCGGGCGGAACCTGGGCACCGGTTGCGCCCGCCGGCGATGCGGCGACCGGAGATTCACCAGCCGGCGGCTCCGCCACCGGCGACACCTCGGCGGGCACCTGGGGGACCACCGACTGCGCGACCATGGTCGTGTCGGGCGGCGCGGGATAGTCCGGCGGGAGCGCCTCCCGATAGTGGGCGACGAACAGGTTCCAGAAAACCGCCACTGCGGCGACCGCTGTCAGCGCGACCAGTCCGCCCACCCTTCGGCGGGGGTCACAGTGGTGAATCAGGCGCACCAATGCGGCGATCAGCCAGCCGAGCACACCGACGTTCACGACACTGATCAGTACCGCGTAGCTGGTACCGGCCAGCAGTCCGCCCTCCACGTTGGCTCCGAAGAACAGGCCGTTGACGAGGGTCTCGCCAACGATCAGAGCGACCAGCAATCCCCAGTGCCAGCCGCGGCTTTCGGGGAAGTCGGCGTCAGCCGTACGCGCTTCGTCACGCCTGAAGCGGTTGACCTCGCCGATCGCGTGTTGCGCCTCCCTGGCCAGCCCCGCAAGGTCCGGGCGCTCCTCGACAACGGCGTCCTTCATCTCCTTGCAGGCTTTCTCCACCAGAGGGTCGGCTCCACGGTTGGCAGGGGGCGGCCGCAAACGTTCCTCGAGCGCGGAGCGGTGGCGGTGGTATTCGTTGCGCCGTTTTGCGTACAGGTCGTCGCAATAGGCCACGACTTCCGTTTCCACGTTGTCGAGCGTCGGCTGGCCGGTGTGCGGCTGGCCCTCGTGGCCGCGCTCCCGACCGCGTTCCTTGAGCCTGAATCGCTCAACCAGAGATGGGGCGGTCGGCGTTGGCGCCATGAATGTCCCCTGGTGTGAGAATTACCAAGTGCGGGCTCGGCAGTATCCTAGTGTAGCATCGTCCGACTCCTGTGCGAATTCCGCAGCGCCGGACTCGTCGCGCTTTCCAAGGCTGAAAGACGCGGTCCCATGGCATCAGATACGGAGAGTCGCCGGCGGAAGTTGCCGCGGGCGGGCGCGGGTAGCAGCCCGTTGCCGTTTTCGCCGTACACGACGAAACCAAAATGGAAACTCTGATTTCCATTTTGTAAACAATACTTCACAGTCCTAGTCCCTTGTTTCGCCGACCCCACGGGCTCGCCCGCGACCGTTTTGCACCATTTCCGGAATCCCGGTAGCTTTCGCAGTCCCCCAGTTCAATCGGGCCCGCCGGAACTGCCAAAACCGGCGCCCGAACGCACCCTCAGACGACGAGGAACGACACCCGATGGCCCACTCCGCGAAGCCCTTTGATTCCGTCAACGCCGTCCGTACCTGGACCCCTGCATCCAGGGAACCGTACCACCTCGCCGAGGTCTTCGGAGAAGACGCTTTCGGACTCCCTCAGTTGCAGAACCACCTCGCCGAAGGCATTTACAAGCAGCTCATGGCGACCATCGAGCACGGCGACAAACCGACCGCCGAGGTCGCGGACGCCGTGGCTGCGGCGTTGAAGGACTGGGCCCTTTCCCGAGGCGCGACCCATTTCACGCACGTCTTCCAGCCGCTGACCGGCCGCACGGCCGAGAAGCACGACACCTTCCTGAAGGTCGGCAGGGACGGCCGCGCACTGACCGAGTTCGGGGGCGATCAGTTGATCCAGGGCGAGCCCGACGCGTCTTCCTTCCCCTCGGGCGGACTCCGCTTCACGCATCAGGCCCGGGGCTACACGGCCTGGGATCCGACATCGCCGGCATTCATCCTGCACGGCGAGAGTGCGACCTACCTCTGTATTCCCACGGCGTTCCTGAGCTGGACCGGCGACAGCCTGGACTACAAGACCCCGCTGCTCCGGTCGATCGAAGCGCTGGACCGGGTCACGCGGCGCGCGCTGGCGCTCTTCGGAGACGATACGGGCCGCGTCTCGGCCAACCTGGGACCCGAGCAGGAGTACTTTCTGATCGACCAGGAGTTCTACTATCGCCGTCCGGACCTCATCAACTCGGGGCGCACCCTCTTCGGTGCCAGGCCTCCCAAGGGTCAGGAGCTGGACGACCACTACTTCGGCGCCATTCACGACCGCATGATGGCCTACATCCAGTCCGTTGAAGCGGACCTCTTCCGGCTGGGCGTGCCCATGCAGACGCGTCACAACGAGGTGGCGCCGCAGCAGTTCGAATTCGCCCCGGTCTACGAGAACGCCAACGTGGCTGCGGACCACCAGCAGCTCATGATGCGGATCATGGAGAGGAACGCGGCCCGATACGGGCTGGTCTGCCTGCTGCACGAGAAGCCCTATGCGCGCATCAACGGCAGCGGCAAGCACCTGAACTGGTCGTTCGGCACTCCTTCGCAGAACCTGATGGAGCCCGGCAAGTCGATCCACGAGAACGAGCAGTTCCTGTTCTTCTGCACGGCGGTCATGCGCGCCGTGGAGCGGCACCAGGACCTGCTGCTCGCATGCGTCGCCAGCGCCGGCAACGACCACCGTCTGGGGGCCAACGAGGCGCCGCCGTCGATCATCTCGATCTTCCTGGGCGACGAAATACAGGGGATCTTCGAGCAGATTGCGGACTCGGGCGCGGCCTCGGCCGGCGGAGGCAGTGGTGTCATGGACCTGGGAGTGAGCATCCTCCCGGACCTCCCCAAGGACTCCGGCGACCGCAACCGCACGTCTCCCTTCGCGTTCACCGGCAACAAGTTCGAGTTCCGTGCACTGGGCTCGGCGGTCAGCATCTCATTCCCGGCGACGGTCCTCAACACCATCGTGGCGGAGTCGGTCGACGAGCTCACCAGCGCGGTGGAGGCCGCCATGGCCGGTGGCGCGAGCCTGAGCTCGGCCCTGGGCAGCGTGCTGTCGCGCGAGGTCTCCGGATTCCGCCAGATTCTGTACAACGGCGACAACTACACCCAGGAGTGGGTCGAGGAGGCTGCCCGACGCGGGTTGGTGAACAGCCCCAGCGGCGCGGAGGCGCTGCCCGACATCGTCTCCGCGAAGAACACGGCACTGTTCGTCAAATACGGCGTGCTCTCGGAGGAAGAGGTGCACTCGCGCTTCGAGGTCCTGGCCGAGCAGTACGTGACCAGAATCACTACCGAGGGCGAGACGGCGCTGAGCATGGGGCGGACGATGATCCTGCCGGCCGCCGTGCGTTACCTCGGGCAGCTCGCGGCGGCTCAGGCCGGCGGGGCCGGGCAGGCCGGTCTGGATTCGACCGCGGGAACGGTCGGTGGCCTGGTGGACGAGCTCGTCGCGGCGCTCGACGCACTCGACGCGCAGCTCGCGCACGAGGATGATAGCGACGACATGAACGCGCACCTGCAGCATGTCCGCCACGGCGTGGCCCCCGCGATGGATGCCGCGCGCGACGCGGCGGACCAGCTGGAGGGCGTTGTCCCCGACGACCTGTGGCCGCTCCCGTCCTACCGGGACATGATCTTCGTACGGTAGGTCGAATAGCGCAGGAGGCCGGAGCCGGCCTTTCCAGGCCGCGAGATCGGGCGGGGCGTCGCGAGCAACCGTGGCGCCCCGCCGGTTCGTCTACACGAGAGTCCGTAGAATGCCCAGTGAGAGGAGTGAGGAGCCGGGATGAAGACGAAACTGTCCTTTTCTGCAGGATTGATGCTGCCGCTGGCCGGCGCGGTCCTGGGCGCGCGGGGTGCACAGGACCCCGTGACGCTGGGTGAGGCGGAGGCCGCGTACGAGGAGTCGTTCTCCGTTGTCTCCACGGTGCGGGAAATGCCCGACGGACGGGTGCTGGTCGCGGATGCGCTGGGCCAGGTGCTGGTGCGACTGGATCTGGATGCGGGCATGGCCGACACACTCGGACGCGTGGGTGAGGGGCCGGAGGAATACCGGCAGCCGGATGCGGTGTGGCCGCTGCCGGGCGGGAAAACGCTGCTGGTCGACCTCGGCAACGGCCGGCTCACGGAGTTGAGCCCCGAATTGGAGTTCGGCGATACGCGGCCGTACGCGGTCGGCGACATTGGACCCGGCCGGGAGCTGGTCCTGGCGATCCCGCAGGCGGTGGACGGTCGAGGACGGCTCTATTTCCGTAGTTTCGGGCGCATGGGCGGGGGAGAATTGGCGTCCGATTCGGCATACATCCTCCGTCTGGACCTGGAATCCGAGGTCGTGGACTCGGTTGGCCGGATCAAGCTGCCCGGAACTACGACACGGACCAGTGGCGGGCCGAACAACCAGAACACGTCGGTCAGCCCGATCCCGCTTTCGGCGGCTGACGCCTGGGGTGTTGCTGCTGATGGGCGCGTGGTGATCGTCCGATCCGGGGACTACCACGTCGACTGGATCGGGTCCGACGGGGATATGGTCAGTGGGCCCGCCGTGGCGTACGAGCCTGTCCGCATCGGGCGGGGAGAACGACAGGAGTGGGCCGACTCGCGCTCGGAGACCGGCGGCGGACTGGGAATCTCCCTCTCGGTCTCGAACAACGCGATGACCATGACCGCCTCGCGCGGTGGGGCTTCGAACGACGATGATCTGGACCAATACGAGTGGCCGGACTTTGCGCCGGCCTTCTACGGGCGTCCGGTGCCGGTGGACCCGGCGGGCCGCGCGTGGGTACGGCGCCACCTCGAAGCCGGTGAGGCACCCGTGTACGATGTTTTCGACGGATCGGGCGAGCGGGAGATGGTCGTCCAGCTGCCCCCCGAGCGGCGCGTCGTGAGCTTCGGGAGCGGGAAGCTGTACGTGGTGCGGATGGACGAATACGGGCTGCAGTATCTGGAGCGCTACGCGCTGCCCTGACGGGGCGAGGGGCGCACCACCACTTCGACCACACCGTCGGTGATCGTGGCGCGGCGCCCTTCAGCTCGCGCCAGGCGCTCGATCCCGGATTCGTCCACCTGCACGACCGGTACCGTCGGGTACCCCAGTTCACGGGCCACGAGGATGCCGAGCATGAGAATGGCGTCCGGCCGGCCGAGGACGATGCCGGCAGGCGAAACCCGGTTGCGCAGCAGTTCCAGCATGATGGCGCTGGACGAACTGGATCCGATCGTGCGTTCCATTACCAGGATGCGGCCGCAGAGCGATTTGCCATGCTGGGGGTGGCGCGGATCGGCGACGATGCCCTTCAGCGGATCGACGCCGCCCCAGAAGCTGACGGGCTTGCGCAGGACGAACAGGCGCCCGGCGCCGGACCCCGGGTGCAGCGCGTTACCGGTCAGCTCCACAGGCCCTCGTCCCTGACGACGCGGCCGTGCGACGCCGACCGGACACAGTCCTCCAGGCTGCCGTAGATCACGCCGTACCCGGTATTGGACGGGGTATAGTGCGCGAACTTGCCCGAATTCGTCATCAGCACGCCGTCCTTCGGTGGCAGTATGGGGGTCACGACGACGCAGGTGTCGACGACGATCTCCACGCCCGCGTCGCGGAAGCGGTCCAGGTGGCCCGCTGCCTCAAGCTGGCGGTACTCCGAACGGCCGGTGCAGACGTAGAACGGCACGGTGAACCGCGTGCCCGGGAGGAGCGCCTGAAGCCGGTCGAACTCGGTGAGGGAGAAGTGCGGGCTGCCCACGGCCACCGCGTCGATGCGGCCGGTGCCGGCCGTGCTGAGCGTGTCACGTACGGTCCGCAACGCCTCCGGGCGCAGTGTAAAGACGGCCCCGGGCCCTGGCGACGCCCCGCCCAGCGCGGTATCGAGATCCGGCGCCTCCGGCGTAACGCCTGTGACATGAAACAGCCCAACCGCGCCGGACGATGCCGCCGCGGCTCCCATGGCCTTGAGCTGGTCTTCGGTCACGTCCCCGGGAAGCCCGGTGATGGCGGCCACACGGTCGTCCACCGTGGCACCCAGCCATGTTCCCAGAACGGGGTAGAAGACGTCGCGGGTCTTCAATTCGGGCGCGATGGCGCCGGTATCGACCACGACCGTGGCGCGGCGGTTTTCGTCCAGATGGAGGCCGGTGCGCGGCGCGCGTCCCGTGAGTGCGCAGCAGATGTCCATGAAATCGCCGTAGCGGTTTGTGCGCGCGCCCAGCACCGAGTTGGCAAAACACACGGCGTTGCTCTCGCCCCAGGCGACGTGTTCGCCCAGCGCGGGGCGGTGTCCGGCCTGGTAGGGGGCGCAGGTCCAGGTAGGGGCGCAGCCGAGCGCCTGGTAGGCGCGCATCTGCCGCAACGCCATTTCCCGCCGGTGCCCCCGCGACCGCACCCGCGAGGGATGGAGCAGGTCGAGCGCGCCGACGTTGAGCGTCGTGGGCACGGCGACCGCGCCCCCCAGTTCCACCAGCCGCTCGCCAAATTCGACGCCGCCGTCGCCGTGGTAGAGGCAGCCGTCGATGTGTGAGGAAGCGATCTCCACGAGTTCGCGGGCCTCGAGGATCTCTCCCATGCGCACGACGATGCCCATCGCGAGCTGCACCGCGGGGCCGCCGGCGGCGAGGAGCTCGGCCTCGCGCGGGGAGAGTTCCAGGGAGGTGTCGGTCATTCCGTGGTTAACGTAGAACAAGGGTGCATCTGTGGGGTAGGACGCAGTTGAACGACCGAGCGGTGTACGACTGAACAAAAGGGAGGCCGCAAATGTCAGCCTATCAAAGGTGTACAATGCTGGGCGCGCTCTTCGCGACTGTGGTGGTGGCGTGTGACGATACTACTACCATGCCCGCGGAGCCGCTCAACATGAATGAGACCGAGGCGCTCTACCTTGGAATCCAGGAGCTGGCCAGCGACTCGGCCCCGAATTTCGTTTCGGTAACGGCAAATGGCGGCGTGATCGCTTGTCCACTGGGCGGACAGGTGACGGCGGCAGTGGACGTCAGGGAAGAGCAGGCGGGCGACACGGCCCGTCTGGTTTCGAACATCACCCTCGACCCGGAAGGATGTGTGCTGTCGAGCGAGGGTTACGAGTTCACTCTGGACGGCAATCCGAATGTGCAGACGGTCGTAGCCGTTGGGATCGTGGGATCGACTCTGGAGTTCCAGGTCGAGGGTTCGATCGCAGGCGGCCTGGACTGGCAACTGGACGACCGTTCCGGAACCTGCATGATCGATTTGACACTCAGCACCGAGATCGACACGACGGGAACGGATCCGACGCCGAGGGCCACCTTTTCCGGGATGATGTGCGGTCACGAGGTGGAGTTCGAAGCGGCAGACGTTGGCGTGGGGGGTTAGAGGTGCGCGGGTCGGCCTATCGGGGATGGCCGATCGTCGGGGTGTTGGTCATCAGCACGTCGGCGGGTTGTGGCGACGGAACCACGGAACCCGGTGAGCCGCTGTTGCCCCGAGAGGCGGAGGCTCTCCTCCTGGGGATGATGGGATTGGTAGGCGACACGACCGCCAGCGTCATTTCGGGCACTCTGCTGGACGGGGTGTTCGCGTGTCCGCTGGCAGGACAGGTGACGAGGACGTTCACCGGCACGCCGGAAATGTCAGGCGACACGATCCGTTCGACTATCGGTTTCACGCTCGACCCGGACAGATGCGTGCTGTCGAGCGAGGGCTGGGAGTTCACGGTGGACGGCAATCCGGATTTCCGGCTCGCGATGACCATTTCGAGCACGGGGACGGATCTGGAGTTCCGCATGGAAGGGACGGTTGGCGGCGCGGTGGACTGGGAACTGGACGACCGTTGGGGGACGTGCGTGTTCGACATGGCGTTCACTGGCGGTGCTGTCCAGAACTTTGCCGAGCCACAGCTGTTTGGGGAACGCACGGGAACGGTGTGCGGGGTGGATGTCGACCGTCTTGACCCGGCCGGCGGCGCGCCGGTCGGGGGCGGGTAGCGGTGGCTGCAGCCATCGACCGCATCATCGGCTGCGACGACCCCCGGCCTCCGGGCGAAGAGATCGGCCGGTCCCGAGGGGGGCGGCCGATTCTCGCGTACACGATCGGTAGCGGTCCGCTGCGCGTCAGCTTGATCGGTGGGTGCCACGCCGACGAGCCGGTGGGACCACGGTTTCTGGATCACCTGGTGCGATACTTGGCCGGTCCTGCAGGGGCGGAACTGCGCACGGCGGCCACCTGGTCCGTAATCCCGCACGTCAATCCCGATGGCGCACGGGCCAACGCAGTGTGGCAGACACCCGGGGCCGGCTGCTACGACTTCGTCGCGTGTCTGCGCCACCGGGTGCGGGAGCTTCCCGGCGACGATATCGAGTTTGGCTTCCCGGCCGGTGACGGCGACGATGGTGCCCGCCCCGAGAACCGGGCCGCGTGGGACTTCTGGCGGGCGGGTGCGCCTTACCATCTGCACGTAAGCATGCACGGCATGAGCGTCGCGGCGGGGCCCTACTTCCTCATTGAGCGGTCGTGGTGGCGGAGGTGCAGTGAGATGACCGCGGCGCTCACGCACGAAGTCGAGGAGGCCGGATACGCGCTGCACGACGTGGAGCGCCACGGCGAGAAGGGGTTCCACCGCCTGGGCCGGGGCTTCTGCAGCCGCCCCGATTCCCGCGCGATGAGGCGGCACTTCCTCGACCTCGGGGACAGCAAGACGGCCGCGCGGTTCCGTCCCAGTTCAATGGAGGCAGTTCGCGCACTGGGCGGCGATCCGCTCACGCTGGTGACCGAAATGCCGTTGTTCATCACTCCGGGGGTCGGAGCCGAACTCGGGCCGCCCGATCCCGTGCTGACGAAGTGGCGGGAGCGGATCGCTGGCTGGGAGGCGCGGCTACGGGAGGCTGGCAAGCGTGACCTGGGTGTGGCCGCCGGAGCCGAGGAGAATGCGGTACGGCAAGAGAGAGCGGTGCGCGAAGAGATGGCCGCCGCCGGCCTCACAGCCATGCCCGTCCGCGACCAGATGCGGTTTCAGTGGTCGTTTATCCGGGTGGGCCTGAAGGTGGTTGGCGCGGAGATCTGACTGGTGGCGCCGCTACCCCGCGAACGGATTCCGCGTCTTCAACTCCGGGAACAGCGCGAAGTCGCGATCCCTGGTCAACAGCTCTTCGACACCGTGTGCCAGGCAAATCGCAGCGACGCGTGCGTCGTGGACGACCGGGCCGCACACGCGGGGCCGGCGCACGAAACGCTCGAGGATGGCGGCGAAGCCACCCGTTTCGCCGATCAGGCGGTTCGAGGGCGAGTCGATCCAGGCCAGCAACTGACGCCACGCCTCGTCCGGCGACGACTCCGCGCCGTGCCAGATCCGGCGGTTGGTCACCACGCTGAGAAACTCGTAGCAGCACGGCCAGGGAATCGCCCACCGGCGACCGCCTTCTGCCAGCCCCCGCAGCACTTCCTCGGCCGCCTCGTGCACGCGGGATTCGCGGCGGTGGGCGTACACAAGGACGTTGGTATCGACCGCGATCATTCGCCTTGTGGGTGTCCGTAGATGACTTCGGACAAATCCTGCCAGCTGTAGGCTTCGAGGGGGTCGTCGTCGTTCGGGTCCCCGACGCCGAGGTCCGGCATCCGGTAGCCCTCGGCTGCCTGGGGGGCTTGCAGCACGAGGCGTAGCCCCTCTTCGACGACGGCCCTAAGCGGGACTCCGGCGCCGCGGGCGTATCGCTTGGCTCGCGCGAGCAATTCGTCGTGAATGTCGATGGTGGTCTTCATGTACCCATACTACCCATATCCACCAATATGGGCAATATGGACAACCATATTTTCGTGGCCCGTCGGCCACACGCACCTTATCTTGTCAACAGTCGCCGGGGGCATCCCGCAATCGTGGGCCGTACGCGAGGCGAGCGCCGCGCACAGAGGCAACGCCGTGCGCAGGCCGCACGACGCGGGATTGAGAGCGAACCCCAATAACCTGATCCGGCTGATACCGGCGTAGGGAGCGCGGCTAGCGCGGGGATTCCCGCCGCCGGCCGGACGCTTCCGCTCGGCGACGACGCGGCGGCCGGGGAATCGAGACCGCGATGATCAAGCCGACCGGCACATTGGCGCCCGCCCCGTCCCCCGTCGCCTACGACGATGCCTTCCCCAACTCGACCCGCATCCACGTCGACGGTCCCGCCGGCATCCGCGTCCCGATGCGGGAGATCTCCCTTTCGGGTGGCGAGCCACCGCTCCGCGTCTACGACACCAGCGGCCCGCCCGGCTTCGACGTCCGCGAAGGCCTGCCGCCCCTCCGCGAGGTCTGGATCGCCGCCCGGGACGTCCGCGTCACGGGCCGCGCCGCCACACTCACCCCCGGCAAGCGCGACGACCCCCTCGAACTCCCCCGGGGCCTCCACCGCACAACCCGGCGCGGCAACGGCCCCGTCACGCAGATGCACTACGCGCGGCGCGGCGAGGTGACCCCCGAGATGGAGTTCATCGCGATCCGGGAGGGACTGGACCCGCGCTTCGTCCGCGACGAGGTGGCGCGTGGCCGCGCGATCATCCCCGCCAACATCAACCACCCCGAGCTGGAGCCCATGATCATCGGGCGCGGCTTCAAGGTGAAGATCAACGCCAACATCGGGA
>JAPPGZ010000002.1:48337-77701 GCA_028874905.1 Gemmatimonadota bacterium | reverse complement strand
CTTTGGCAGGATTAGGAGGCAGTCGCTCTATCCACCTGAGCTACGGGGACTGCTTGAACCTACACGATTCCGCCGTTCGATGTATGTCACATATGTATGCCAATTGGCAGCGGAACGGCCCCCCGGTACCGCCAATCGATGTCCCCGGCAACTTTGAGCAGTGCTTTGTACTCGGCACCGGCAAGCAGGACCCGGGCCGGGTTCTTCTCCTTGGGCAACTTGAGGCCCCGGAGCGGGTTGGACTCCAGGAGGAGCCCAGCCACCGTCTCGGTGAGTTCCGGCGGCGATCTCGCCGGCCTGTTTCCTGGCGCGGAACCGCCCTCATGAAGAAGTTCGCCGCCGTTTTGCTGGTGCTCACCATTGCCGCCTGCGGTCTTGTCGATTAGAGGGGCAACTCGATTCCGGGCGGGTATCATGTGGTCATTGAGCCGGACCCATTTGTCACCGCTATTGCCTGGGTTCCAGGGGCGTCGGCCGACCTGCTACATTGAACGGATGAGGCACCGCGAAAACACCCCTCCACGCCATACCGCCGGGCTCGCAGCACACCCAAAGGTTGGCCCGTGACTGATCCGGCCCTTCGGATTGTGGTCCTGGGGTCCGGTCGGATGGGACGATCGATCGCCGCGCTCGCGCCGTCGCAGGGCTTTGATGTGCTGGCCCAGTTCGGGCGCCAGGACGTGGAGTCACGCCGGGCGGCGGTTCGAGACCGGATCGCCGAGGCCGATGTCGCGCTGGAATTCACCACGCCTGCGGCGGCGGCCTCCAACATTCGCATGTGCGTCGAGGCGGAGTGCCCCGTCGTCTCCGGCACGACCGGGTGGGCCGACCGGCTACCGGCGGTAGCGGCGTGGGTGAAGGAGCGCGGAGGAGCCCTCATGTGGGCACCCAACTATTCCGTCGGAGCGGTCGCGCTGCAGTTGCTTGCCCACAAAGCGGGCCAACTCTTCGCCGGAGCTGCAGAGTTCGACACGCACGTAGTGGAGACGCATCACGCGGGCAAGCTGGACGCCCCTTCCGGCACAGCCATCGCCCTCGAAGCATCGCTGGGAGCGGCCCTGGGACGGAACTCCTGCACGACATCGATCCGGACGGGGCACGTTGCCGGCATACACAAGGTGCTGATCGACGGTCCGCACGAACGGCTGGTCCTGCGCCACGAGGCCCGTAGCCGTGGCGTATTCGCGGAGGGCGCGCTCAAGGCGGCGGTGTGGCTGTGCGGTCGAAAGGGAGTCTATACCATGCAGGATCTGTTCGCGGAAGAATCAGGGTGAAGGACGAGATGCTCAGGGGATGCGGCACGGCGCTGGTGACGCCGTTCCGGGAATCGGGGGAGGTTGACGAGCCCGCGCTGCGGTCGCTGGTCGACTGGCAGATCGGGCAGGGTGTCGACTTCCTGGTGCCCGCCGGTTCAACCGGCGAGGCCGCGACGCTTGTGGCTGATGAGCACGAACGGGTTGTGGCGATTACGGTCGACCAGGTCGCCGGTCGCGTCCCGGTGGTGGGTGGAGCGGGGTCGAACAACACGGTCGAGGCGATCGATCTCTCGCTCAGGATTGCATCGACGGGGGTCACCCACCTGTTGCACGTCTCGCCGCCGTACAACCGCCCACAACAGCGGGGACTGATCGAGCACTTCAGCGCAGTTGCTGACGCAGCGCCCTGCCCGGTGGTGCTCTACAACGTCCCGGGGCGCACCGGCAGCAACATCACCGCTGCGACCACTCTGGCCCTGTCCGAACACCCCAACATTGTCGGGATCAAGGAGGCGGGCGGCAACTGTGATCAGGTCGCGGAGATCGCCCACCACAGGCCCGCCGGGTTTGTGGTGCTGTCCGGGGACGATTCCCTGACGATGCCGTTCATGGCGCTGGGTGCCGACGGTGTCATCTCCGTGGTGGCCAACGCGACCCCGCGCGCCATGGCGGAACTGGTGCGAGCGATGGAGCGCGGCGACCTGCCGCGCGCGCGGGCCTTGCACTACCGCCTCGCCGACTGGATGCGCGTCGCATTCGTGGAATCCAACCCGGTGCCGGTCAAGGCGGCATTGTCGATGCTGGGGCGCACCCATCCGCATGTCCGACTGCCGCTGGCACCTCTTGCCGAGTCCAATCGGAAGGCTGTTGCGGCGGCGGTGCGGGCCGCCGGGGGCAGGTTGCCCGCGGGTCGCGCCACCCGCGCCTGCGGAGACCAGCCGTGAGCCGCAGCACAGTCGCTCAAGAGCTGGGAGCAACGCTGGAACAGCGTATCGACGCGCTCTATCGTTGGCCCGCCGGCGAGGCTCTACCGAAGGTCGCGGAAGAGGTCGTGGCCGAGCTGCTGGACCGTCTGGAGGCGGGGCACCTGCGCTCTGCGGTGCGGAGGGACGACGGCTCCTGGGCGGCGCTGCCGTGGGTGAAGCGGGGCATCCTGGTGGCCTTCCGGTGCGGGCGAATCGGTCCGGTTGCCGCCCCCGGGGGAAGCCCGGTCGATGGTCAGGCACCATCCAGCTTCCTGGATAAGCACAATCTACCCGTACGCCGCTTCGGCACCGACGAGGGTGTTCGCGTGGTTCCAGGCGGCTCGGCGGTCCGCTGCGGCGCTTATCTGGGTCCAGGTGTGGTTTGCATGCCTCCCATGTACGTGAACGTGGGTGCCTGGGTGGGAAGAGGTAGCATGATCGACTCCCACGCCCTGGTGGGCTCGTGCGCCCAGATCGGAGAACGCGTACATCTAAGCGCGGCGGCCCAGATCGGCGGAGTCCTCGAACCCGTAGGGGCGTCCCCGGTGGTCATCGAGGATGACGTGCTGGTGGGGGGCAATGCGGGCGTTTACGAAGGGACGGTGGTTCGCCGCGGGGCGGTCCTGGCGGCCGGGGTGATTCTCACGCGACGGACTCCAGTCTTCGACCTGGTGCGTGAGAAGGTCTACCGAGCCGATGCCTCCGGATCGCTCCAGATTCCCGAGGAAGCCGTGGTGGTTCCGGGCGGGCGGGCGGTCGGCAACGCGTGGGGTCGGTCGCAGGGGCTTGCTCTTTATGCTCCGGTCATCGTGAAGTACCGGGACGTTGGAACGGATCTGGCGACCGCTCTCGAGGACAGTTTGCGATAAGCGGCAAACACGCCAGGGCTCGCCGCTGACCGCGCACACCTTCCCGGCAGCCACTTCACCGCGCCGGGAATTGAAACGGGGGCGCCCGCACCCTTTGCGGCACGCCCCCGTTTCTTTTGCTACGCCCCCCTGCTCAGACAGAGCGATTGCCCTTCCAATCCGGCGAGCGCTTCATTCTCGTGTTCCTCGAACGGGATCGGGAAGTTGACATCGGTGCCGTAGACGCCGCCCTTGAAGAACGTGCCCGTGGGGAACACGCGCTCCTGGCCAAATCCATACTGGCGGACCAGCCTTCGAAGGTCGCCGAGCCTGTGAGCGCTCCCGAAGAGCCAGCGGGCGCGCTCCTCGAACAGGAGACGGACGCGCGCGTCGTCGTTGCCGGGATCTTCCAGGGCCGGCAGCCCGGCTCCTTCGCGCAACGCGTTAAGCGTCGCCAGCCAGGGGCCGCCAGAGTTCAACTCGTGTTCGGCCTGGATGAGGCGCGCCTCCAGCCCGCTGGCCAGTACCACGTCGGACTCGTCCGAATCGTACTTCAACTGATGGTACAGCGGTGTCTCCTCGTCGAATCCCGTGCTTCCACTGTCAATCCACGGCACACGCGAGTCGGCCGCCGACCGGAAGGCCACGCCGTTCTCGCCCTCCGCGTCGGACAGCGACCATCGCCGCTGCCGGTGGTTCAACTCGAAGACGGCGTTCCGCTGTCCTGCGGTTCCGCCCTCCTTGCTACGGATGCTGTAGCTCCAGTCGGTGGGCACCCCGGCGGCGGCGGCCGCTGCCCCGGCCCGGTCTCCCCGGTTAAGAAACGCCCTGGCGAGGCCGAGCGCCGCCAGGTGTAACTGGTCGGCGTCGCCCGCAGAGGCCGCCTCCGCCAGGCCGAAGCTCGTCGCGGCTGCCTCAAGGATCTGATCTGTCGTCTGTTGCTCCCCGTACACGATGTCGCCCTCGTTCGGCGTCTCGCTGAACGGAACGCCAGAGCAGTAGTGCTCGGCGAAGAGCAGGTTGGAGAAGCCGTTCAGGCTCCACATCTCCGCGATGCGGCTGTCGCCCGGCAGGAGCTCGCCCATGCGTTCGGCCGAGTTCCTGGTGCCCACGCGGGCCCTGTGCAGCGCCCGATACTGTCCGAGTAGCGTGCCGTTGCGATCATCCATTTCCCGGCGGTCCACCTCGTTGCGTGTCGGGAACGTGCCCGAAAGGTGGAACTCGTCGGCCAGCATGCCGGAGTAGACGACCTGTCCGCCGGCCCCGCTGGAGAAAGCCTGTCCGAAGAGGCCGATTGCACCGGCCCAGTACAGCTCGGCTCCCTTGGCGCCCACTACGTCGGAGGGCGTCACGATGTCGGGGTCTACCACTTCGAGCAGACGGTCGGTGTCGCAGGAAGCCGCACCTGCCGTCGCCAGCAGGACCGCCGCCGTCCGGATATCCAATATTCGGTTCTTCATGGTCGGTCCTCCTAGAAGCTGAAGTTGAGGCGGACGGTGTAATACCGTACGGGCGGCTGCGTGAGGAACTCCGAGATTCCGAAGTTGTCCCCGGAGCCGTTCCAGTTGATCTCCGGATCCGTGCCCGTGTAGTCGGTCCACAGGCCCAGATTGCGGCCCGTCAGGGTCAGGGAGGCCCGCGAGGATCCCAGGCGGCTTGTGAGCGCGTCCGGGAGTTCGAAGCGGACCGAGATCTCGCGAAGCTTCCAGAAGTCGCCCCGCTCCATGTAGCCCCACACGGTCTGGCTCGGGTGCAGCAGCGACGCCACCGCGCGGGCCTGGTCGTCCAGGGACGTGGCCGGATCGATGAGCGCCTGGCAGAGCCGGAAGCGGCAGCGGAAACGCTCGGTGTTGTTGTAGGCCACGTAGTCGCCGCGGTAGTCGAGCAGCCCGTACACACGGACGCGGTCCAGCAGGTCGATGCCGGTGCTGATGGTGAGCTGGTTCTGGGGCGCCCCCGGCCCGATGTACTCGATGGTGTCGCCGATGACGAGTTCGTCAGCGGTGATGATGCCGTTGCCATCCGAGTCGTCCCAGCCCTGGATCGGCCGGTCCCACTGGCCGCCCAGCGGGAAGCCGGGCACGAAACGCGTCTGGGTTCCGATCGGTTCGGCGCCCGGTCCGAGGGAGAGAAGCTCGTTGCGGTTGACCGATCCCGACAGCGTCAGGTCCCAGGCGAACGCGTCCGTCTGGAAAACCGTACTGTTGATCGCCGCCTCCCAGCCCCGATTCCGCACTTCGCCGATGTTGACCCAGCGGGTTGCGCTCGCGCCCAGCGACGGCGCCAGCGGGACGGTGATCAGCGCTCCGTCCGTGTGCTTGTCGTAATACGTGAGCTCCAGCGCGGCCCGGCCGCCGAAGAACTCGGCGTCGAGGCCCACTTCGATCTCGCTCGATTCCTCAGGCTCGAGCAGGCTGTTGCCGATGTTGCCGATCGACACGCCCGATCCCGTCTCGTCGTCAGGGGTCGTGATGGCGGTCGCGGCAAGGGTGCGAATCGCGTCGTCGGATCCGGGCTGCAGGCCGGAGCGCCCCCAGGCGCCCCGCAGGCGCAGCTGGTCCAGAAAGCCGATCCGCGGAAAGAACGCCTCCTCGGATGCGATCCACGAAACGCTGGCCTTGGGGTAGTAGATCAGGTCGAAGTCCTGGCCGAACGCGCTGTTGTCGTCCGCACGGATCGCTCCGGTCACGAAGAGCCGGTCGTTGAGCCCGACCTGCTGGTCCACGAACAGTCCGGCGGTCTTGTCGAAGGTGTGGAACTCCGTCGAGAAGGTCTCGGCGGCCGCCCCGATGGACGACGCGCCGTTCACGATGTCGATCCCCCATGCGCTGGTGCCTGTGAACTTGTTCTCGAAATACTGAATTCCGACGGTGGTCCGCGAAGTTACCGTCTCGGTCAGGTCAAACGACGTGGTGCCGCTGGCGTCCAGCGTGTACTGCCACTGGTTGATGTAGCCCGTGTCCTTCCGCCCAAGGTTGCTGTCGCCCGGCACGCCGATGTCGCGCGCGAAGAACGACACATCGCCGCGATTGTAGTAGTCCATGCCGGCCGTCCCGCGGAGTGCCAGCCACTCGAACGGATCCCACGTCACCGTGCTGCCCGCGATGAACCGCTGCGTGTCCTGGTAGAAAGTGCGTCCAAAGAGCTGGGCGGGGCGCTGGAAGCCCCAGGGACGGTCCGGGTTGGACCCTCCGAAGAAGGCGCTCGGCAGAAGGCCGAACGAATTGTTGTCGTTGCCCATGTACGCGAAGTGGCTGTCCACGTACGACACGCGCAGCGCCAGCGCGGTGCGGTCCGAGACCTGGCTGTTCAGGTTGACCCGCAGGTTCTTGCGCTCCAGCTGGTTGGGGCGCTCGACCTCGTCCGTGATCGGGACTCCCCGTTCTTCCAGGTCTTCCCGATCCACCACGGGCAGCGAGTACGGACCCGTCTCGTCCTCGATCTCGGCCGCGACGTAGTAGTTGATGCGTTCCGTGCCGCCGGTGACCGCCAGCCCCAGTTGCTTGCGGCCGCCGTCGTCGATGGGTGACAGCTCGGGGTCGTGCAGGACCTGGTACGACTCGATCGAAGTTTGGTTGCAGAGCCCCAGCGCCACCTCGTTCAGGCGGCAGGTACGCGCATACCGGCCTCCCGCGGCGTCCAGCCCCGCGTAGTTCAGCGGGTAGGTGTTGGGCTCCCGGACCAATCCTGCTTCGGTCCAGACGTTCCAACGCGCCTCGCCCGGCACGCCGGACCTGGTGGTGATCCGGATCACGCCGTTGGCGGCTTCGGTGCCGTACAGCGTGGCCGCAGCCGGGCCCTTCACGATTTCGATCGACTCGATGTCTTCCGGGTTGAAGTCATTCAGCCGGGACGCCTCCTGCCCTCCCGCGCCAAGTCCGCTCTGGCGGCTGTCGACGCGGATCCCGTCGACATAGATCAGGGGATCGTTGGACAGCGAGATCGAACTCGATCCGCGGATGCGGATGCGGGACCCGACTCCGGACGTACCCGACGAATTCAGGACCTGGACGCCGGCCGTCCTGCCCTGGATGAGATCGGCGACATTGTGTACCGGGGCCAGCGCAACGACCTCCGCGGCTTCGATTTCACCGACCGCGTTGCCCACTTCGCGCTTCCGCTGCTGTCCGGTCGCGGTGACGACGATCCCGTCGAGTTGGAGCGCCGAGGGCGCAAGTTGAAAGTCCACCTCGGTGGTCTCTCCTGCCGTAACCGTGACCTCTTGTGTCGCGGGGCCGTAGCCGATGAAGACGGCGCGCAGCGTGTGGGTGCCCGACGGCACATTGACAATGAGGAACCGGCCTTCGGAGTTCGCGAGCACTCCGAAGTTGGTGCCCTCGATCGTAACCTGGGCACCGGAGATTGGCCCCAGCGTCGCTGCGTCGCGAACGGTCCCCGCCACCGAGGCGCGATCCTGGGCGGCCACGGGCGGGGCGATCATCGACAGCAGCGCGATGGCGCTGATCGGACGGAAAAGGGACATTCGTTGTCCTCCTGTTGAAGGTGATGGACAGACGCCGCCTTCCGTGGAGCAGCGTCCCGATTCGCGCCCGGCCAGAAGGGCGCAAACGAGAGTCAGATACGCCGGTTGGCCAAGAGGATTACATGGACCCAAGCCCGTGGAAGATCGACGGGCCGCGCCCCGTGCAAAAACTCGGGGGCGCCGCGGGTGACTGAAGCCCCGCCACGGCCTATCTTGGGGCAGCGCACCATGGGGACGGGCAGCCCGCACAGCCGTCCGGCAGCGCACGTTTTTCGCCACCGAAGAGGATGCCAACCGATGACGACGAGCACGATTCTGCTTCTCCTGGCGGGTGCCCAGATGGGACCCGACCGGATCGACCTCGATCCCGCCGGACTGACCCTGGACGTGGGTGAGACCGTGACAGTCACGGCCACCGTCCGCGACGAAAACGGATCGGTGCTGGCCGACGCCCCGGTGCGCTGGATCGCGATGACTCCCGAGGTGGCGGCCGTGGACCAGGCGGGGCAGGTAACCGCGGTCTCGCCGGGCGAAGCGCGCATCGCCGCCCGATCGGGCAACGTGATGGCCTTCGCGACCGTCGTCGTGCGGGCGCTGCCCGTCGCCAGCCTGGAGGCCGGCACGCCGGTCGCTGAACTGGTCACCGGCACGAGCGCACCGATGCAGGTGGTGGCGCGGGGCACGGACGGCGAGACGCTGCGTGCTCCGTCCCTCGCCTTCTCCTCGAGCAACGACGCCGTGGCCGCCGTCGACGCAATGGGGCGCGTACACGCGCGTAGCGCGGGCCAAGCGGTTATCACGGTGTCCGCCGGAGAGGCGCGCGCCACCGCGACGGTTACCGTGCGAGACGGCGACCCCGGCCAGGTCGGCGTCACCCCCGCCGGGATCAAGGCCCGCACAGGCGATGTCGTCCGCTTCCGCGCCGAAGGGTCCGTGCCGCTCTACCCCGAGTGGAGCGTGAGCGGGGCCGGCGCCCAGATCGAAGCCGAGGGGCCCGAGGGCGTGTTTGTGGCCGAGCGTCCGGGCACCTATCGAATCACCGCGATGTACGGCGAGGGCCGCGCCGCCGTCGCGACAGTCGAAGTCACAAGCCGCATTTCGGAGGCCGAGCTGGTCAGGGTCGGACGGGGAGCCGCCGCGGACCATCACTCCGGCGACACATGGGTATTCGAAGGAGTCGACGGCCGCGACTACGCGTATGTCGGCACCTTCATGTACGACTGGATGAAGGCCTGGGACGTGACCGATCCGTCTTCCCCCGTTCTCACCGACTCGATCCAGCTGGACGCGAGACGCATCAACGACGTCAAGATCCACCCCAACAACCGCATCGGCATCCTGACCCGCGAGGGCGCTTCCGACCGCCGCAACGGCATCGTGATTCTCGATCTCGCGGACCCCGCCCACCCGGCCATCATCTCCGAATACAAGCGCACGGTGCCCGGAGGGGTGCACAACGTCTGGGTCGAGGGAGACCTGGTCTACGCCGTTCACAACGGCACCCGCGACATACACATCATCGACATCTCGGATCCGGCCGCACCGGACGAGATCGGCCGCTGGGGGCTGCCGCCGTCGGATACGAAGTCGCTCCATGACGTGATTGTCCAGGACGGGTACGCCTACCTCTCGTACTGGGACGACGGCGCGGTCATGCTGGACGTGGGCGCGGGAACCCACGGCGGAACCCCCACCGAGCCCGCCTTCGTGTCTCGCTACAAATACCCCGCCGGGAACACGCACACGGCGTGGAGGGCAGGGCGATACCTCTTCGTGGGCGACGAGATCTTCCCGGACGATTGGGACCAGGACGCGCCGATCGAAGCGCGCGGGTACATCCACGTGCTGGACATGCAGGACCCGGAGAACCCGGTCGAGGTTGCCCGCTACGAGGTTCCCGAGGCCGGTGCGCACAACATCTGGGTGGAGGGTGACCGGCTCTACGTCGGGTACTACCAGGCCGGCCTCCGGGTGCTGGACATCTCGGGCGAGCTGCGCGGGGATCTCTATCGGCAGGGGAGGGAAATCGCCGTGCTCAAGACGACCGATTCGGAGACGACCGTTCCCAACTGGGGGATGACCTGGGGCGCCCAGATCCACAAGGGCCACATCTTCACGTCAGACCTGAATTCGGGGCTCTGGGTGGTCAAGCTCGTTGAGGGACAGCGGATCATTTCGTAGCCGAGGAGGCCCTTGACAGGCAACCTGGACTTTGCGGGCGCGCTCGCGAGGGTGCGGCCGCACGCGTGGCGCACGCCGATCGTCCCCCTGGACCTGCCGGACGCGCCCCCGGCCTTCATGAAGCTCGAGTCGCTGCAGCACACGGGGTCGTTCAAGGTGCGCGGCGCGGCGAACCGGCTGCACAAGCTGAGTGCCGGGGCGCGGAAGGCGGGAGTGATCACCGCCTCCTCCGGCAACCACGGCCGGGCGGTCGCCGTGGTGGCCGCACGGCTGGACGTGTCCGCGACGATCTGTGTGCCGGACTGGGTGGATCCCTCCAAGCTCCGGGGGATCCGGGCGACGGGGGCCCGGGTCGTCATGGCCGGCCCCTCCTACGACGAAGCGGAAGAGCGCGCCGCCGCAATGGCCGAGTCCGCCGGCATGTCGCTCGTCCATGCATTCGACGACCGGGACGTGATCGAAGGGCAGGGGACCCTGGGCGTCGAACTCGCCCGCCAGGTGCCGGACGTCGAGGAGGTCATCCTGCCGCTGTCGGGCGGAGGGCTGGCGGCCGGGGTCGGATTGGCACTGCGTGACCGGGACATTCGGCTGGTCGCTGTCTCGGCCCGCCGCGCCTGTGTCATGTTCCGCAGCCTCGAGCAGGGTGGCCCCATCGAGCTGCCGGATGAAGAGACGATCGCCTCGGCCCTCTCCGGGGGGATCGGACTCGAGAACCGACTCACCTTCGCGCTCTGCAGGAGCGTCATCTCGGAACACGTGGTTGTGGACGAGGGCGACATCAGGGCCGCGGTGGCGCGCGCGTTCCATGAGCACCGCCTGGTCGTGGAGGGTGGCGGCGCAGTCGGACTCGCCGCACTGTGGTCGGGCCACTACCGGCCGAAGGGTCCGGTGGCGGTCATCGCCTCGGGGGGAAACGTGGACCGGTCGCTGTTGAAGAACCTGGTGAGTGGCGGCTGAGCCGATGGTGCGTGAGCACAACCATTCGCACGAACTCCGCGAGACCGGCAAGCGCAACCTGACGCTGGCGCTCGTCCTGATCGTGGGGTACATGTTCGCCGAGATCGTCGGCGGCATCATCTCGGGCAGCCTCGCGCTGATCGCCGACGCGGGACACATGCTCGCCGATGCCGCGTCGATCGGCCTCGCGCTCGCCGCGATGCACTTCTCCACGCGGGCCGCTTCGCGCCGGCACACCTTCGGCTACCATCGCCTGGAGATCCTGGCCGCGCTCATCAACGGCTTGACCCTTTGGGCGGTCTCGGTATGGATCCTCATCGAGGCGTATGGCCGCTTCACGAGCACGCCCCAGGTGCAGGGCGGCATCGTGCTCGGGATCGGTTCGATCGGACTTGTCGTCAATATTGTGGCCGCCTCGATCCTGCACCGTTCGGCCAGGGACAGCGTGAACGTGGAGGGTGCCTATCGGCATGTGATCGCCGATCTCCTCGGATCGGTCGCCGTGGTCGTGTCGGGCGTGCTCGTGTGGGCCTTCGGGTGGCACATCGCGGACCCCATCCTCGGCGTGCTGATCGGCATGCTCATCCTGGTGAGCACCTGGCGGCTGCTCGCCAAGGTCGTGCACGTCCTGCTCGAGGGCGCCCCGGATCATGTCGATCTGGACAGCCTGTGCAGCCGGTTTGAGGACGTCGAGGGGGTCGACAGGGTACACGACCTTCACGTGTGGACTCTCGCACCCGGATACGAGGCGCTCACCGCGCACGTGACGGTGAAGGCGGGCTATGAGCTGCAGGCTGGTGACGACACAATTCTGAATCGCCTGCGTGAAATCGCGTATGGTCACTTCGATCTGCGACACGTCACGATCCAGCTGGAAACCGGTTCGGGCAGCTGCAACGAGGATCACCGGCAGGATTTCCTGGCCGGCCGTCCCAATGGGCACGCAGTGGCCCGGCATCACCTCGACAGCCCAACCCAGGCCGAACGTAGGGGTGGTGCGGAGTCAGTTTAGCTTAGTCTACTTAGCTTAGTCGGTTTACCGTAAACGCACGATCACGATCCGTGCGGCGCCTCGGCTGACCGAGACTTCCACGTCCAGGCCGTCTCCATCACCATCGGACACGAAGTCGTGGAAGCGGATGCCGGCCGGCGCCAGATCGCCGGAATACGTAGCGGTCTCGAATCCTGCAGGCACGGGCCCCGTGTGCGGCCACGGATAGAGCCCCTCGGGCTGGTAGTCGGGGCGGAACAGTTCGAAGGTGGCCGACCGAAAGTCGTAAGTCGTAAAGGAGTGCTCCGGCGGCGGGGCCTCGGTGCCATTCAGCATCATGGCCGCCGCGTAGTCCTCCAGGTGCTGCTCCACGCTCTTGCCGGTCACGAGCCGGATGCCCTCCGCCCCGGGCGGCGCCGTCGTGTCGTTGAGGGATCGGAAGAAGGCGCCGTCCTCGCTCGCGGCCGCACGCCCGTATGCGTCGCCCAGGAACCGGTGAAAATGCCAGGAGGTGCCGTATAGGGTGTGTTCATCGACGGGGTCCACGACGAGCGAATTCACCGCCGCGGCGTACGAGCGCGAGGTCCGGGCGAGCCGCAGCAGCATCCCGTAGTTCTCCGGGGTGATGATCGAACCCTGCCGCGGGGGGTACGCCTCGCGCGTGAGCAGGGCCCCCTGCGCGACGCCCCCGACGGCCTCCATCGCGCGGCGTGAAGATATTTCGGCAGCGATCTCCGCGGTTCCTTCCTCGATCCAGCTGGGATGATACCTTCCGGCCCGGGATCTCAGGTACAGCGAACTCACGTGCTTCATCTCGTGGACCATCGTGGGCAATGCCTGGTAGTGCCCGTCGTCGGGAGCGCCGCCGACCGCATGGAACATGTTCTCGTTGAAGTAGATGAGTTCCATCTGGTTTGACCACGAGCACTGCGCGGCGTCGATGAAGTCCCCCGCCCAGACGAATGCCGCGAAGCTGTCCTCGACGGTGGGGGACA
This sequence comes from Gemmatimonadota bacterium, assembly GCA_028874905.1. GTDB lineage: Bacteria > Gemmatimonadota > Gemmatimonadetes > Longimicrobiales > Gaopeijiaceae > Bin94. The sequence continues at coordinate 65,025 of JAPPGZ010000002.1, read as the reverse complement.
CGAACACGTTTACCCTGCCGTCGCCGTTGATGTCGGGCACGCCGCCGAAGTACTCCTCGATCGTATCGGCCCCGTAGGCCGTGTAGTAGTCCAGTACCTGGTTCGCGTCTTCGGTCCGAATGGGGTCGGTGTCCCGCTGCGCGGAGTCCTGGTAGATGGCAAGGTGGTCGTTGTAGGCGACGAGCAGCGCCGGCGTGAGGGCCGGCGCCGGATCGCGGCATGCCTCGCTCGACCGGTCATCGTCGTAGGGACGGAAGAGCAACCGTTCAGCGGGCGGATCGACACGGGCGGGCGCGATCAGGTTGTCCGCGGCCCCCCGCAGATCCGGGAGTACCCAGCCGGGGCCGAGCTGTCGCAGTAGTTGCTCCGCCTGTTCGTGCAGCATGGCGTGCCAGCGCGCCGTCGCGTCCGCCAACTCGACGCCCGCGGCCAGCCCCGCGGGCAATTCGGGGAACCGCCGGACCCCGGTTTCCGGCCCGTCGGCTGCCTGAGTGGCGGGCGGAGCACCGTGCTCGATCACCGAAACGACCGCCTGCGCCAGTTGTCCGGTACGGGAAAGGTCCGTGCGGACGACCGCCATCCGGTACAAGTCGCCCTCCAAGCCCGCAGGGAGGAACGGAGGACACGGCATCAGCCCCAGCGGCTCGAGAGCCACCACGCCGCCCGGCTCGAGCGACATCGGGGGCTCGCATACGCGCAGACCCAGTTCACCCGTGGCCCGGTTGCCCATCGCGTCCTGAACGTGAACGGTGAAGACATGGAAGCCCGGCACGGCTGCGGTTCCGGAGATGACCCCGAGGCTGTCGAGCTGCAGCCCCGGGGGAAGGGAACCTTCGTCGGCGGACCAGACCAGCGGCGGAGTTCCACCGACGACCTCCAGCTTTGCCGAGTAGCCCACCGATACCCGTGCGCGCTTCAGCGGCAGGGTGCGAATCGCGAGCAGTGGGGCCGTGGCGGTTACCACGAAGTCGGCCTCCAGCAACCCGGCGGTCGCCTGCAGCGATTGCGGGCCCACCACGTCGCCCAGCGTCCACCGTGTAGAGGCCTCTCCGTCGACACCTGTGACTCCGGTCCGCGGGACGATCTGGCCTCCACCCGAGATGATCTCGAAGGTCACCAGCACATCCGGAATCGGGGCTCCGCCGCCGTCTTCGACACGTACCGTCAGCTCGTCCGGGAGAATCGAGAGCGCAGGCGCCGTCTGTCCGTCGCCAGCCACCTTTGCCAGGCGCACCGGCTTCAGCTCGACCACCAGCAGCGCCGACGCGGAAAGGGCCTGGTGCGTGGCCTCCAGAGTAACCTCGCCCTGGCCGGTGACCGTGGCCAATCCGGCCTGGGAAATGGTGGCTATCCTCGGATCGAGTGACGACCAGCTGACGGCCGCACCGACGATTTCGCGTTCGTCCTGGTCGATCACGCGGGCGGTATACGGTATCGTGGCGCCCACCACATCCGCGGTGGCAAGCGAAGGCGAGATCTCGATTCGGGAGGGGAGCGGGGGATCCGCACAGGCGCCGATCATGGCACAGGCCAGCACGCTGCCGATCAACCGTTGACCCGCGTTCGGCCTTGGGATTAGTGTTGGTTGCAGGTCGTCCACGATACACGAAGAGCCAGGCTAAACGACGATTATCCAATGACAAAATACCGCAAACCCGGGTCCCGACCCAGCAAGCCCGTCAATCCGGCGGAGCAGGAAGACGCCTTCGTCGCCAAGACACTTGAAGTCAGCAATTGGGCCCAGCGCAACAGACCGACGCTGACCGCCGGCGTCATACTGGTGGGCCTGGGTATCGTTGCCCTCGTCTACTACGCCAGGTATCGGGAAGACCTCGGCTTTGCCGCCGCCACGGAGCTCGAGGAATTGCAACTGCGCCTCGACGCGGGAGACCAGGCCGGCGTCCAGGCCGACCTGCAAGTGTACCTGGAGCGTTTCGGCAGCACGTCGTCGGCGGGCGAAGCACGCCTCACGCTGGGCCAGGTGACGGCAGACCTCGGCGATCTCGACGCAGCGGTTGAAGTCCTGGAGCCGATTGCCGGGGATGTCGGGAGTCCACTGGGAGCTCAGGCCGCAGCGCTCTTGGCCGCCATCTCCGAAGACGCCGGCAATCTCCAGGCTGCCGAAGGCCTGTACGAACGCCTCGCCGACCGCGCGCGACTGAGTTTCCTGGTACGCGCGGCACTTGCGGACGAGGCCCGTCTGCGCGCCAGCCAGGGCGACTATGAGGCTGCGGTGGACATCTATGACCGCCTGCTCGAAGAGATGGACGAAGGGGACCCCGAAAGAGGGGTCGTGGAGATGCGGCGAGCCGAGGCGGTGGCGGCGCTGAACTAGGGTCGATTTCCGCCCGGGCAGCACCCGGGCGGGCGCGTCGGCGTTGTTTCCCCGCAGAACTCTAAATGTCGCATAATATGTATTATGTAAAGTTGCCCTTTGTTCAACACAGGGCCCCATGATCCCCATTCTTCCCCTTTGCATCCAATCCGACGCGGCCCCGGCCCGGCGCCCGCGCACCCGCCCTACCGGAACAACTCCTCGATGCGCCCCGCCAGTTCCTCGGTCATGGGCGCGCTGGACAGGTTCGCAACGATCGCCACGATGATCCCGCTGTCCCGGTTCATGGTGAGCATCGTGCGCCCACCGACCGATCCGCCACCGTGCGAGACAATTCGCTCGCCATGCGCGTTGGTGCCGGAGCGCCAGCCCACGCCGTATCCCGTCTCCGTCCCGTCCCGGGTCCGCTGTGAGGCAAACAGCAACTCCAGCGTCTCCGCCTGCAGGTAACCCGGCGCGAGATGGCCGTTGGCAAACCGGAGCAGGTCCTCCGGCGTCGAAAGGAATCCTCCACCCGCCCACTTGTAGCTGTTGTCAACGTACGGCGCGTTCAGGACGTCTCCCGCGGCCGACAGGATGTAGAAGCGCGTCCGGTCCACGATGATGCTGTCCGTGTGGCCCGCGACCGTCTGCCCCATCTCCAACGGATCGAACACTACGCTGTCCATGTAGTCCAGAAACGCCTCGCCACTCGCGCCCTCGATCACCGCGCTGATCAGGTTCCAGGCGTACGAGGAGTACGAAAACTCGGTGCTCGGCTCGTTGATCAGCGGGTCGTCCTGGAAAACCGTAAGACCGGACAGGACCGTCGGGTAGCGGACCGCAGAGAAGTTCTCGTCCCCCTGGTAATGCCGGATTCCCCCCAGGTGTCCCGCCAGCAGCCGCGTGGTCACTGCCCACTGCTTCTCCGGAAAGGACGGCACGTACGTCTGCACCGGCGCATCCAGGTCCAGCGCACCCGCTTCCACCAGCACCCCGATGGCTGCCGCCGTGATCGGTTTGGACACACTTCCGATACGGAACTTCGTGGACGGGGTTACTCTCACGTCATGAGTCAAATCAGAATATCCAAAACCTTCTGACCAAATGACTTGTGATCCCCTACCGACAGCCACGGACAGACCGGGAATCGAGTTGGCCTCCATCACTGAGTCCAACAGCGCGCGGGCAGCGAGGACACTCTGGTCCTCTGCGGTCTCGCACGCCGCGCCGGCGAGGCACGCCGACAGGACGTATACGCCGACCCATCGGAGGGCAGGCGGACGAATGCGGGTGGGCGGACGATGACTTGTGTTCATTGGGGCATTTACCATGGAAGCATGCTGCGGACGACAAAGGCAACGTTGGCAGGGCGTTCGGCCAGCCGCCTCACGTACCACGGGAACCAGTGTTCGCCGTAGCTGATGAGGACGCGCACTCCCCGCCCCAGCCTGGCGAGACGAATCTGTTCCCGCTGGGAGATGCCGTATAGCATCTGGTACTCGTAGGCTTCGGGCGCGACGCCGTTCGACTGCGCCCACTCGTCGATTCGGGCGATCAGCGACGTATCGTGCGTGGCCAGGCCGGCGCGCATTCCCGCCGCGAGCGCGTCGGGGGCGAGCATGCGCGTCGTCAGGTCGAAGAATGCCTGGTCGACGTCCCGCTTCTCCGGAAACGCGATTTCGGCGGGTTCGGCGTAGGCGCCCTTTACCATCCGTATGGCAGGGCCCATCGGAATAAGCGACTCCAGGTCCGCCGGGGTGCGGTAGAGGTAGGACTGCAGGCAGATGCCGAACCTGGCGTGGTCGGCGCGGATGGAGCGGTACAGTTCCAGGGTCGGATCCACATAGCGGCTGTACTCCATGTCGATCCAGACCCAGTTACCGTGGGCCTCCGCCGAACGCGTGATCAGACGCAGGTTCTCTTCCGCGACGTCGATCCCCAGATCCAGGCCCAGGTGCGTGGGCTTTACGGACAGCTCGGCGTCGAGACCACGCGAGGCGACTTCGGTGGCGGCCTGGACGTAGTGGTCCGCGACCGCCCGCGCTTCGGCCCGGTCCGCGACGTTTTCGCCGAGGAAAGTGATCAGCGCCGGAATCCGCCGCCCCCGCTCCAGCGCCCTGGCCGCGTCGAGAGCGTCCCCGAGGGTCTCGCCGGGCATGAACCTGCGCACGGCCCGTCGCACAAACCCGTATCTGGGCAGCGTGCTGGAGCACCACTTGTTTTCCGAGACCCACAGGAGTGCCGAGCGCATGACCGGAATACTCGTTGCCTTCGACGTCAAGCGCCAGTGGGCCACGGTCGGTGCGGCGGCTCCACGGCCAGCGCGAGCAGGGCCTGCCGCAGGCGTCGGGCGGCGGGTTCGAGCGCCGATTCCCGTTCGGCGCGCGTGTCGTGGACGCCGAAGTGAAGCGGCTCGCCGTAGCGAACGTGTACGGGTGAGCGCCACCTTGAACGAGTCCAGCGCGGCCACGCGTCGTAGGTGCCGGATACGTGACACGGGACGACGGGCACGCCCGCCTTCAGGATCAGGCGGATGGACCCGCGCCGGAAGGGTCGCAGCGCGCCCTCCCAGCTGCGCTCGCCCTCGAGGTAGATCCCCACGCCGTCTCCGCGCTCCAGGGCTCTGAGCGCGGTACGAACCGACTGCGGATCGACCCGGTAGCGGCGGGCCGGAATGGCCGCAACACGGGGCAGGAACCAGCGGAACAGGGCGTTCGCCCCGAACTGGGTGCTCTTGGCGAAGAAGTGGACTGTGCGGCGGCAGTTTGTCTGTATGAGCAACGGATCGAGGATGCTCTCGTGGTTCGCGACCAGGATGAAAGGGCCTTCCCGGGGAATGTGCGACGTGCCCGACACGCGGCACTGCGTGAGCACCTTTCCGATCCACCCGAGCGCGACCCGGAAGAACGCATACCAGCCGCTTACCATCGGGTCACGATCCTGGGCTGGAACTCCACCACCCTGCCCCGGCCAGCGCGCTCGTACGCGTCAGTGATCAGGCGTCGCATCAGAGTCTCCCAACGCCTGGGCGAATCGTCCAGGAAGCGGAGTTGGACGAGTTGGTCACCGGGCAGGGAAAGCTGCAACGACGAGGAGGACGCCTGGACGGCACGCAGGTCGAGATGGCGCCAGCTGCCGGCACGCCGGTCACCGCATTCCACGTGCACCCGTTCGCGGTCGACGGTGATCGTGCCCTGCGCGGCGGGGCCCATGCTCTCGGCGAACCCACGTAACACGCCCCGATACCGGACCGCCCGTTCAGAGAGCTGCCAGGAAACCCGGGCCCGGGCCTGGTATTCCAGCGCGCCGCCGTCCCGTGTCGCGCGGGTGATCGGGCCGCCGTGTTCTTCGATCCGCCGGCACAGGTCGAGCGCACTTACGTCGAACCGCCTGTCGCCTCCCGGAAGCGACAGCAGGAGTCGGCCGCGGCTGCGCTCGATCCGGACGCCGCAGGATGCGCACCAGGCGACGTCCCCTTCCCCACTCATCGGATCGTGGCCGCACTGCGGACAACGGTAGCATAGATCGACGAGCGCCATGACCTGGTCCTTACAGGCGTCCCAGCAGATCCAGAATGCGCAACTTCCAGACCCGCCACACGGCCTCCCAGATGATGCTCTTCGACATCTTGGACTCGCCGCTGTCCCGTTCGGTGAAGACGAAGGGCACCTCACGCAACTCGAAACCCCCTCTCCACGCCCTCAGTTTCAGTTCGATCTGAAAGCTGTATCCGTTCGACTGGATGCGGTCCAGACGTACGCGCTCGAGCACATGTCGCCGGAACGCGTTGAAGCCGCCGGTGGCGTCGCGAACCGGAAGGCGGGTGATCACCCGCGCGTACCAGGACCCGAAGAGGCTGATCATCAGGCGCCGCATCGGCCAGTTCACCACCGTGATCCGCCCGTCGAGATACCGGGAGCCCACCACGACGTCCACGTCCCGTCGAATCTCGCCCAGAATCACGGGCAGCATCGCGGGCGGGTGAGAGAGATCGGCGTCCATCTCCACGAACACCTCGAAGTCTCTATTCAGCCCCCACTTGAACCCCGCCACGTAAGCCGCTCCCAAGCCTTGTTTTCCGGGTCGGTGGAGCACGGCCACTCGTTCGCTGTCGGCCGCCAGGGCGTCGGCAACCTCACCGGTGCCGTCGGGCGAGTTGTCGTCGACTACCAGGACATGGAATGCATTCCCCTGTTCCAGCACGCACGGCACGATGCGCGGCAGGTTGTCACGCTCGTTGTATGTGGGAATGACGACCAACACGCGTCCGGAATCTGTCATGCCCGCTCCCGAGTCTTCAGCAGCACGGCCCCGCCCACCGCCCCCAAAAGCTCCCCAATCGTGATCCACACGCGCTGCAGACCCGCCAGCATCAGGCTGGCCTGGGCCCCCAGCACCGGAACGAGGAGAACGTAGAGGCCTCCTTCCCGGACCCCGATACCCCCGGGTGCGAGAGAAATGTAGCCGACGAAGTAGGCGCCGGAGAAGGCCGTGATGGCCGTCACGGCCGGGACATCCAGACCGCATCCCCGGGCAAGCCAGAAAAAGGCAAGGCCATACGCGGCCCAGCCCACGATATATCCGGCGAGACACAGTCCGAGAATGCGCCGCCCGGGCAACGCCACTTCCCCTTCGTGCCCGCTTCGCCTTAGCAGCCAGCGCAACATTCTCCCCGCTCCACCAAGTCCGACCAGAACGGCGGCACCCAGCACGACCGCAAGGCCGGCGGCGAGTCCGGCCCCCTCCGCCATCGAACCGGCGGCGTAGGCAGCCCAGCCGCCCACCATCGCGGCCGCCAGGAGATTCAGGAGCTGCCCGGTGACCGCGGCAACGCCAGCCTGCACGCCGGAAATGCCTTCACGCTTCGCAAGCAGGGCCAGACCCGCCAGCTGGAAGATCTTGCCGGGTATGTACCTGCCCATATTTGCGACGAGGATCATCGCCGTAGCTGCCGTGAGCCGAACCGGCGGTCCTCCGAAGTGGATCAGGAGCCTTGCCCACAGCCAGCCCTGCAGGGCAAATGCCGCGAAGAGGGCCGCCACCGAAAGGAGCAAAACCGGAATGTCGGGTCGCAGGAGCGTCCAATCGATGCTCGAAGCGGACTCTGCCAGCTGGAAACCGGCGGCCCGCAGGATCAGCCACGTCAGAGCAATCGCAACAGCGACCTTGACCACGGCGACGCCCCAGCGCCGCGAACCTCCCGGGCCCGAGCCGACGCGTCCCTTCCGCGAGAGCGTCAATCCCGTTTCCGTCGCCGCAGCAGTGCGGGCACGAAGGACGCCGACAGCATCAGCAAGGTTGCGAATCCGCAGAAAACGGTGACCCTGAGTGCGCTCTGCACGGTGGGAGCCGTGAACCGCAGCACGACGCTATGCTCGCCGGGTCCGGGAATCTCGACGCCTTGTAGCGTGAGGTTGACCCGGTGGACGGGCGTGCTCCGGCCATCGACCTCGGCTTCCCACCCCGGAAACCAGTTCTCGGAAACCACCAGCAGTGCCGGCCCGTCGCTCCGGACCGTGAGCCGGCGGTGTCCCGGCGTGTCCATCTGCCACTCGACCGAGCCGGAAGCATCGGCCACGGGGGCGATGGGAACCGGTGCGGACAAGACCGCCTCGCTGGCAGGATCGAAGTCACGCGCCAGGATCCTCTCAAGCGCAAGATCATCATCCATCACCGTGGAGGCTCCCGCCAACCAGGCACGGTCCAGCCCCGGGTAGGCGTAGACGGCCTCGACTCCCCTGCCGGTTTGCGCCGAACTCATGCGCTGTGCGCCCTCGTAGGGAGGCCCGCCCGCTGCGCCCTCCGGCCACACCAGGTACTTGACGTTCATCAGGCGCAGCACGTTCTGGTGCCGGGTGTTTCGGCCCTCCCTCCGGCTCGCCTCCAGACCGAGAAGCTGACGGTATCGGGCCAGGTCGTTCGGGTGGTGCCCGGCGAACAGATCCAGTCCGAACATGGCCAGATCGACATTCTGGTCGTCGCCGCGCAGATCCGCGACGCGGAACGGAGGGCCGGAATCCCGGCGGCCTTGCAGAAAGCGCGTGTTGTTGTCCGTGGCCGCCCAGGCGTGAAAGTCCCAGGTATCTATGAAGGCCCGGTCCACGCGGCCAAGGTCGAGCGACACGAGCAGTCCCAGAGCGGCCAGCGCCACGGTGAGGGGTATCTTGCGCTCAAGCCCTGCCCACAGCGACGCCATTGTTAGGATGCCAAGCAGGACCGCGACCACGAAGCCGCGGGTGATGAAGGGAGCGGCCGCCGCGAGCGTCGCCAGACCGCGCTGGTCCACGTCCGGATACACCACCGTGGTCCACATCCGCCCAAGCGCGCCCGACGACTGCAGGAGGAGGCCGACGACCAGCAACCCGAGGCAGCCGAGCAGAGCCCGTCCCCGCCGTGTGCGGAAAAAACCGACCCGCGAAGGAGCCTCCCTCACCAGGTCGTCGACGCCGAGCGCGAACAGCGTGGTGGCTCCAAAGCTGACGAGAAACGCGCTTATGGACGGCACCCGGAACAGCGAGATACCCGGCACGACTTCGTAGAAGAGGCGCCACACGGGGGTGTGCGTCCCCAGCGCGAAGAGGAGCCAGAGCAGGCTCAGCGCCGCCATGAACCATCTGAGCGCGCGCCGGCGCCGTCCGAAGAGCGCAAAAACCGCCAGCAGCAAAACGGGGATTCCCAGGTACTCGTGGTTTCCCTTGAAGGCGTTTCGCCCCCAGTAGGTCCCCCGGGCCCAATCGGCGTCTGCTCCGCTGTTCCCGACGAACTCCGGCACGACCAGACCCGCCACCTCTTCGGGGTGCAGCGACCAGGAACTCGAATAGGCAATCGCTTCTTCGGGCGTGGCCTCGAGGGTGGTCGCAATGCGCCGGGAGGATTCGGTGACGTATTCGGCCGCCGGGATCAGCTGGACGCTGGCGATGCCGGCGCCCAGAACGGCGCACAGGAGGAACAGTCCAAACCGTGAGACTGCGGCACGGAGGTGGCTGTTCCCGGGCACGCAATGTCCCCTTCCCCGCCAGAGCCGCACGGTCCGGAAGACCGCATAAGCGCCGACCGAACCGAAGAGGAAGTACGCCGTTTGAAACTGTGTGGTCAGGCTGGCAAGCGCGACCGCCCCCGCGAGGCCGGCACCCGTCTTCCCCGACGGACTGCGAAAGACCGAGTCGGCGGCCCAGAATACGAGTGGGGCCAGGGACGACACCATGAGCTTGCCGTCGTTGCCGGGCAGGACGAGAGTCACAATGACCGGGGCCAGCAGCCAGGCGAGCCCCCCCAGCGTGGCCGCGGACCGCTCCAGACCCAGGCCGCGCGCCCAGCCGTACATGAAGAATCCACCCGCCAGCACGTGGAGCACGAGCTTCCAACCCAAGGCGCGGTACGGCTCCATGAAGTAGTACAGGAGACTCGTGGGGTAGATCGAGTCACCCGCGGAGAGGGCTTCGATGAAGGGGATTCCGCCAAGAAGCCGCGGATTCCACGACGGGAAGTCACCGGCCGCGAGCTGTTCGGCGAAAAAAGCCCGCGCCATGTATCCCAATGCGAGCGTGTCTCCCCCGTAGAGCATCCGGTCGGAGAAGATGAACTCCCCGAACAGGATCACCGTGGCCAGCACGAAGATCCCGGCCGTCAGCCACCACGGCACGCTCACCGGCGAGTGTCGCTCGTTGGTCATTTGCGTATCCCCAGCAGCTCACGGTAGACCTCGAGGTGCCGGTCCACCAGACGGTCGTTGCTCCAATGGGACACTACGCGCTGCCTTGCCGTCTTCGCACGCCTGGCAAGCCCTTTCTCGTCCAACAGGCGCAATACGGTTCGGGCCAGGGCTTCCGGGTCAGCCGGTGCGAAGAGCCCGCCCACATCGTCGTCAACGATCTGTGGAAGGCCGCCCACGGCAGAAGCAGCAACAGGCACGCCGCACGCCATGGATTCCAGCGCCGCGACCGATGTCGCCTCCATCAACGACGGAAACACCGAGAGATCCGCCGAGCACAGCAGCCCGGGCATCTCCGCGTGGCGACGCGCGCCCAGGAACTCGATCCGGTCCGCCACGCCCAGTTCGCCCGCGATCCGCTCCAGTCGCTCACGTTCCGGTCCGTCCCCCACCACTATCGCGTCCACGTCCGCGCCCGCCAGGACGGTCGGCAACGCACGCACGAAGTACTCAACGCCGTTCTTCGGAAACAGGCGCCGCGGGACGATGATGCGCCGCCGGCCGGCCTGGGGCTCCATCCTCGGCGGCACCGGCCGGAAGATGTCGGTCTCCACTCCGTTGACCACGACCTCCACTGACACCGAGCCGCTCAAGCTCTCGCCCACATCTGCGATTTCCTTGCTGGCGGCAAAGTTGTAGTCGCTTAGCTCAAGAAGCTTGCCAAGCGCTGTTCGCACGAACGGCCGCCGGGCCAGGCGCAGGAAATGGGAGGTGTGGAGCGTGCAAAGCAGCGGCGCGCTGTCGCCCGCGAGTGCGAGGGCACACGGGACGAGAGATGGAAACGCTTGCGCGTGCACGATATCGGCACCCTGTACGGCTTCACGGGTGCGCGGCGTCGACCCCACCGCGTGACTGAACCAGCCCCGTGGCGTGCGTGCCGGTAACGGTGTGCGACGTATGCGGATGCCCTCCCTGGTCTCTTCCCTTGCCAGACCGGGCCGAGACAGCGAGGTAATCACCGTCACGTCGTGACCCCGCCTGGCGAGTCCCCGGCACAGGTAGTGCACATGGCTCTCGAGCCCGCCCACCTCCGGCGGGTAGTACACGCAGTGAACGACGATCTTCACGGTCCGCCCCAATCAGCCGTTTCGCGGGGCAACCCCTTCAGTTCCGCAAGGAGGATGTCCGCGATGCGCTCGCCGGCCCGGCCGTCGCCATAGGGATTGGCCGGCACGGGGCCGGTTCGTCTCCCGCCAAGGTGCCTGGTCGCTTCGGACAGGATTCGTCCCGCGTCGGTGCCGACGAGGGTGGCGGCGCCCGCCTGCACGGCCTCGGGACGTTCGGTCACCTCCCTGAGCACCAGCGTATGTACGCCGAACGCTGGTGCTTCCTCCTGGATTCCGCCCGAATCGGTCAGCACCAGACTCGCCTTGCCGAGCGCGGCGACGAGGTCGCCGTAGTCAAGCGGGTCGACCAGGTGGACTCTCGGGTGGTCGCCCAGGATTCGTTGCGCGGGCTCCCGGACGCTGGGATTGGGATGCACGGGATACAGCACATCCACGTCGCGGACACGCTCAACAAGCGCGGCCGCGGCTTCGAACACGCGTTCGAGCGGACGGCCGAATGACTCGCGGCGGTGCGCGGTCAGGAGGACGAGGCGGCGGCCGGGCGGCGGCAGCTCGGCCGCGCGGGAGTTGCGCAGCGGGAGAGGACGGGAACGAATCTCCTCGAGTGCATCCACGACGGTATTGCCGGTGACCCACACACGCTCGGGCGCGATGCCTTCCGCCGCCAGGTTCGCGGCGGCAGCGGCGGTCGGTGCGAAGCAGAAGTCGGAAACGGTGTCCGTCATGCGGCGGAGCATCTCTTCCGGGAATGGCGCCCATTTCTCGTGGCTCCGGAGACCCGCCTCGACGTGCGCCAGTCTGCCCCGCTGGAAGAAGGTCACAACCGCGGCAAAGAAGACCGTCGCCGTGTCGCCCTGGACGATCGTCACATCGGGCCTGAATTCGGCGGCGACGTCCCGGAGCCCGTCGAGGCAGGCGTGGCCGATGTCGTAGAGGCTCTGTCCCGGCGTCATCAGGTCGAGATCGTAGTCCGGCTCGATCAGGAAGGCGCGCAGCACCTGATCCACCATATCGGTGTGCTGGCCGGTGAGGATCACTCGGTGCTCGGTCCCGCCACGTGCCTGCAGCGCCCGGATCACCGGGGCCATCTTGATGGCCTCCGGTCGGGTTCCGATCACGGAGAGGGCTCTTATGGAAGGCATCGTCACCTTGTTTCGCGCGGATCGCGGTTCCAGACGACCAACTCAGCCGTCCCGATCACGCGGTCCCTGCCCCACCGCATCCCGGTTGGCGCCACGGCTCCGGAAAGCGTCCAGTTCGTCGTGCACCGACGCAATCATCTCCGCGAGAAATCCCGCGACGAAAAACAGCACGCCGACGGTTACAAGCAGCATGACGAGATAGAGAAGCGGCCGGAATCCCACACCCATGGCGTATCGCGCGAAGAGCGCGGCGAGTCCGGTCAGGACACCGGCCGCCATCAGGAGAAGGCCCGGGATGCCGAACGCGAGCATCGGCCTGCGGGAGAGCCGAAGCTGGAACCAGACCGCGATCAGGTCCAGTACGGCGCCGACGACCCGTCCTTTCCCGGAGTATTTCGGTTCTCCGGCCTCCCTCGGATATAGCGCGATGTCGATCTCGGTGGCCGTAAAGCCCCTGCGGTATGCCATGACCACGAAGAAGCGGTGCCAGTCGTGACGCAACCGGACGGTGTCGAGGATGTCCGCGCGAAACGCCTTCATGGAGTTCAGGTCGCTCACGGGCACTTCGAAAATGCGTCGGCTCACGGCGTTGTAGATCGACGAGACCAGCCTCTTGTCGTAGGCGCCGATCTTCCTGCCCGTCACGATGTCCCAGCCTTCGGCGAGCTTTTCGAGGAAGCGGGGGATTTCGGCGGGAAGATGCTGGAGGTCCGCATCGAAGAGCACCAGGTACTTCCTGTCGGTCGCCGCAGCCGCCGTCAGCAGCGCCTCGGTCTTCCCGAGGTTCACCCGGTGGACAAGGACACGCAGCGCGGGCCATCCGGCGCCCTCGGTCCGTGCCAGCTCTCCGGTGCCGTCCGTGGAGCCGTCGTCGACGAGCAGGACCTCGCCATCGAGCCCGAACTCCTTGAAGGCGCTGCGGATCGAGCGAACCAGCCTCGGGATATTCGCGGCCTCGTTGTAGGCCGGTACGATCAGAGCGAAGTCGCTGTAGGCGTCGGCCTCGGAGGGCGGTACGCCTCTGGCGGCAGCAACGTTGGCCATCGTCTAGATGCGCTTTCTCATCCTGGCGGGCAACAGGCCCAGTTGGTCCCGGTATTTCGCCACGGTGCGGCGGGCGATCTTGATTCCCTCGCTCTTCAGGAGGTTGACCAGCGCCTGGTCGGTCAGAGGACGGCGCGGATCCTCGTCAGAGATCAGGTTCCGGATCTTTTCCTGCACGCCGCGAGTGGAGACATCCTCGCCGGTCACCGTTGGCAGGCCACCGGAGAAAAAGAACTTGAGCGGTTGCACGCCGCTGGGCGACTGAACGTATTTGTCGTTGGTCACACGGGACACCGTCGACTCGGCCATTTCGATATGGTCCGCCACCTCGCGCAGCGTTAGCGGCTTCAGGTACTGCACCCCTCTCTCGAAGAACTCGGTCTGCCGCGCCACGATGAACCGCATGACCTTCAGCATGGTTTGCCGGCGCTGCTCGATCACCTGAATGAGCCACTGCGCGGCGTTGAGCTTGTTGGCGATGAACTCCTTGTTCGGTCCCACAAACTTCGACTTGTCCGCGGCCACGTCCCGGTACGACTGCGAAAGGCGCAGCCGGGGCAGCCCGGTATCGTTGGCGAAGACCAGGTATTCGCCACCGATCTTGTCTACGATGAGGTCGGGTATGACGTAGTGGTCCGGGTCAGCCGCATACCGCCTGCCCGGCTTTGGATCCAGCTTCGCGATTTCGTCCGCGGCGTCCTGCACTTTCGCGGGGGCGATCTCCAGGGCGCGCGCAACGTCGACCCATCGATGGCCCAGCAAACCCTCGAAGTGATCGGCAACGATCCGGTACGCGAGCGTTTCCTCACGCCCTTCCCGGCTGAGCTGAATCATCAGGCACTCCTGGAGGCCACGTGCTCCCACCCCCGGGGGGTCGAGTGACTGGACAACCACGAGTACCGACTCTACCTCGGACACCGTGGGCGGGGCGAAAAGCGCCGCGAGTTCGGCCAGTTCGCGGTCGCGTTCGTCATCGTCGCGGATCTTGCCGGCCTGCTTGAGCGCATGGTCGCGCATCTCTTCGCGCGATCCTTCGAGGCCGGCCACCACGTCCTGCGGGGAGCAGGTCAGGAGACCGTCGTCATCGATGTTGCCGATGATCTCCTCGGCGATCCAGAGTTGCCGTTCGCTGAGATGCAGCAGACCGACCTGGTCGCGGAGGTAGTCGTGAAGATGCCGTGTCTCCACCACGACCGGCTCATAGGGTTCGCGGGGTTCATAGCGCATCCTCGGTCCGCCCTCATCGAAGTCGTCGAGCAGAATCTCCTCCCAGTCGACCTCCTCGCTGTCGGGTTCGGAGAGTTCCAGGAACGGGTTTTCCAGGAGTTCCTGTTCAAGTCGGGTCTGCAGGTCCAGAAGCGGCATGTACAACAGATCCATCGCCTGGTACAGGCGAGGATTGGTCTTCATTTCCTGCCGCAGGCGAGCGCTCTGGTGCAGGCCCGTCCTGATCGTACTCACCGGACGCTCAGGCTCCGGGGCGCGAGAACCTCGATCTCATGCGGACGGTCAGGGTCGGTCCGAGGTAGAGGTCGGCGACCTCGTCGTTCCACACGAGCTCGGGTACGGTTCCGGCCACGCGGATCCTGCCTTCGTGCATGATGTACGCGCGGTCCACGATCTCCAGCGTTTGCTCGACGTTGTGGTCCGAGATGATCACGCCGATGTCGCGGTGCTTGAGTCCGGAGACGATCTCCTGGATATCGTGCAGGGCGATGGGGTCGATACCGGCGAACGGCTCGTCCAGGAGCATGAATTTCGGGCGCTGCACCAGCGCCCGGGTAATCTCCAGCCTGCGGCGCTCGCCACCCGACAGCGAGTAGGCCTTCGCATTCCGCAAATGGCCGATCGAAAGTTCGCCCAGGAGTTCCTCGAGCCGTTCGGCCCGCTCGTGGCGATCAATATCGAGCGTCTCGAGGATCGCCATGACATTCTGCTCGACCGTCAGGCGGCGGAAGACGGACGGTTCCTGCGCCAGGTAGCCGACCCCCATCCGCGCCCGCTTGTACATCGGCACTCCCGTAAGCGACGTCTCGTCCAGGTGGACGCGCCCGCCGTCGGGTGCGATCAGCCCGACCAGCATGTAGAAAGTCGTCGTCTTCCCCGCCCCGTTGGGCCCGAGAAGCGCGACGATCTCGCGTTGGCGGACCTGGATGTCCACCTCCGACACCACACGGCGCTTCTTGTAGATCTTGGTCAGGCCCGTGCCTCTGAGTGTCGAGGCCGTGGCGACCGCCACGCCGCCGCTCATGATCGGCCTCGACGGCGCCGCGGAAGGGCGCGGGAGCGTGAGGGAAGCGTATCGGGCGGCACTCTGGCCGAGTCCGGCACGACTCTGGTGCTGTCCGGGGCCACAACCGCGGAATCGGGCATTGCGGCGGCCGAGTCGAGCGCAGCAGCGGCGGAATCGCCGACCGCTTCGTTCGAGCCTGGTGGCAGTGGCTCCAGGTGGTAACCCACGGTCTGGCCTTCAACCTCCATCTTCACGACTTCACGCCCTCGCATGTGAATCCTGATCTGGTTGCCTTCGACTAAGTGTAACGCCGGAGGGTCGCCGGGTTCCGCGGCTGCCGTGTCCGAGGGGGGCATGCGGTAGAGACTGCGAGCCTCGCCCACCGCCGTCAGAGTCTCCAATCGCGAACGGTTTTCACCAGCGGCATAGTCCACGTTCGCGGAATCCGCAACAACAAAGTGGGCCAGGATGGTACTGCCCTCCATCCAGTCACGACTCGCAATCTCGGGAAGTCCTTCCGGGCCCGGCGGAGCCTCCTGCGCAGCCTCGGCCCGCGCCGAACCCACCGCGGTGACAAGCTCCAGGAGCTGGGCTGGGGACTGTACATCGATCGAGTCCGCCGTCAGCTTGAACTCGTCTGCAAAAGCCGACGGCCGGGCAATGGAATCTTCTGCCTGAGTCTCCGTGGAATCAGCGCGCACCGCCGCCGCCGCGAGGGTCCGCGCCCGCTCGGCATCTCCCGGCGACAGCCCGGTTGTGTCGAGAACTTCCGGCTCGGTCGGGGGGAGCGACGAGATCGCGACCAGGCGGTTGACCTCTCCGGCGTCCAGAAACATGCGAATGGCGGGAGCATTCATGACCATTTCCCTCCCCACCAGTTCCGCATTCCTGCGGGCGAGAATCTCCTCGCTCAGCCCGGTTGTAGGCGTCACCTCCACTATGTCGGCCGTCAATTCGAAGCCGCTCTGCTGAACGCGCGTCCCTCCGACAATCGACATGGTGCCCACGTCCTGATCGAAGTCGAGTGAATCCCCCACCGCTCTCAGGGAGTCGCGCAAGACAACGACATCCCCGGCCGCGCGAAAGTAGCGGCGCCCATCGATCATGAACCGGCGTGCTTCGATGTCATATGGCGGAGGACTGACCGAGTCGACCGGCGGCACTTCCACCGCCT
>JAPPGZ010000002.1:0-48237 GCA_028874905.1 Gemmatimonadota bacterium | reverse complement strand
CGGCTTCCGTACTGTCCGGCGATTCGGCTTCCGTACTGTCCGGCGATTCGGCCTCCGTACTGTCCGGCGATTCGGCTTCCGTACTGTCCGGCGATTCGGCTTCCGTACTGTCCGGCGATTCGGCCTCGGCGGGCTCTTCCGCCCCGGCCTCCGTGCTGTCGGAAAGCTCGGCTTCGGCGACTCCGGGCACCTCGGCCTCCGCGCTGTCCGGGGGCTCGGGTTCTCCGGGCTCGGGCACCCCCGCCTCCGTGCTGTCGGTCTCCTCGGCCTCCGCGCTGTCGGTCTCCTCCACGTCGATCGTGTCGGCGGCCTCCGGAACGGCCGGAGCGGGGGGCGGCATCGGCACGGGTGGCGGATGAAACGTGGCGCGCGGGTCGCCTCCGTAGACCAGAACGCGATCCAGGGGACGATACTCCGATGCCTGATAGTACCTGAGGCTGTCGCCTTCGATGATTGCGTCGCTGTGGAGGTCCGTCACCGTGACGCTGGACCATGCCTCCAGCTGGCTGACGTTGCCGAAGTAGCGGGCGGTGTCGGCGTCGAGCCGGGTGTCCGCGTCCTCAAAACGAATCCTGCCGAACAGTTGCACAGTGCCGTTGAACTCGAAGACCACCGCCGAATCGGCGAGGATTCGAGTGCCGTCCGAGCATCGATAGTCGATCCCGCCGGAGGCCCGGTGAATGTAGTTGAGGGAATCGAAGCGGGTGCTGTGGGTATAGCCGCCCACGGCGTCGAGCCAGCACTGTCGCGGCTGCCCGGCTAAGGCACCGGGCAGAACGGCCGCGGCAAGGCACACCACGCCGGCCCAACTTGCGACCCGCATCGTCAGGAGCACCCCCGCTCCCGGGTTCCCCATATCCTGACGTCGTCGAAGTCCATATCCGACTGGAGTCGGTCCCCCTCGAAAACGCACCCGTCCTCGTGCATCACGACCGGCACGTCGGTCCAGACCCGATCGACCTCGGGCGCAAAATGGAGTTCTTCCGTGCGGATTTCGCGCCCCTGCTCCGGGATGCTCAGCACCGCGTTGCCCGACGCGGTCAATTCGTTGCCCATCCGGTTCAGGCGTCCCTCATCGGCCGTAATGGTGGCCCTGCGTCCCCCCCTGTCGTCAAACACGACCAGGGACAGACCCATCACACGCGCGTGCGCCGAGTCCTTCCAACTGAACATGCTGTCGGCCGAGAGCATCGCCTCACGGATGCCCTCACGGGACATGTTGAGGGATACGCCGTACACGATCTCATCGGCGTCCACCGTCTCCAATCCCGCCGGTGGAGGCTCTTCTGTCGTGTTGATGCACGCCGCGGCCAGCAGAGGCAGGCAACCCGGCCACCAGTGAGCGGTGCGCAAGACCCCGTGGGGCCGGGTCTTCGGTCTCGTCCCGGTCGCCATCAGACGACCCCGGCGCGCAGGAGGTCGTGCAGGTGTACGATGCCGACCAGAACACCGTCGTTCACCACCGGCATTGCCATGATCCCATGCTTCTCCATGCGCCGCACCGCCGCCGACCCCAGCTCCTCCGGTGAGGTGAGCCTGGGCGAGCGATTCATGAAATCCGATACCGGAACGTTCAGGAACGCGTCCGTACCTTCCATGAGCCGCGTGAGGTCGCCTGCTGTGACCACTCCGCTCACGGAATGATCCGCTTCGACCACCGGAACCGTACCTCTCATTCGTGCCAGTGGTACGATGACATCGCGAGCACGACAGTCCGCCGGCACCGAGGGATAGTCATCGCTCACCATCACATCCCCCACCTTCAGGGTCAGACGCAGTCCCAGCGCCCCGCCCGGGTGAATTCGCGCCAGTTCCCGGTGCCCGAACCCCCGCCGCGTCAGTAACGCTATCGCGAGTGCGTCGCCCATCGCCAGACTGGCGGTCGTGGAGCAGGTCGGCGTGAGATCCATGGGACAGGCTTCCGAAGGCACTCCGCAATCGACCGCAATCGTGGCCCGTCTTGCCAACGCCGAAACACAATCGCCGACGAGAGCGATCACGGCGATTCCATGACCCTCGGCGAACGCGAGCAGCCCTTCCAGCTCACGGGTCGCGCCGCTCTTGGACAGCAGGACCATTACGTCCTCCGGTCCGACCATGCCCAGGTCGCCGTGGAGCCCGTCGACGGGATGGAGGAATGCGGCACGGGTCCCCGTCGCCGTTAGCGTGGCAGCGACCTTGCGCGCGACAAGCCCCGACTTGCCGATGCCGGAAACCACGATCTTCCCCTTGGCGTCATGGACCACGTCGACCGCGTCGAGAAAGCTCTCCCCAAGGCTGTCCGCCAGACCTCTCACGGCTTCCGCCTCGGTCCTCAGAACCCGGCGGCCCTCCCGGAGCACCCTGCCACGCCGCCCGAGCCCGGGCCGGACGTCATTCGCCACGCTCACGACAATACTCCTCGACCAGTTCGTCCCACTCGCCACGTGCTCTCAGGAGCGCTTCCGCGAACTCCCTCACCGCGCCCCGTCCGCCGGGTCTCGAACTCCGCCAGGCGGCGACACTCCGCACCTCGGCCGTGCCATTGGCCACCGTAGCGGGAAGACCGACCCTGCGCAGCGCCGGCAGATCGGCCAGGTCGTCACCCAGCAACGCGACCTCGGGCCAGGTCACCTCTCGGGCGGCAAGCAACAGCCGCAGAATCGGCACCTTGCGGGCGCTGTCGTCCTGGAAGACGTCGGCAACGCCAAGCTCCGCGGCGCGGAGTTCGGTCGCTTCAGAAACCCTGCCCGATACGATCGCCACATGTATGCCGGCCTGCTTCAGCATCTTCACGCCAATTCCGTCCTGCACGTCGAATCGCTTGAACTCGGCTGACGCTCCGTTCCCGGTGGCACCGATGTACAAGCCGCCGTCGGTCATCACCCCATCCACATCGAGTACGACCAGGCGAATACGCTCCGCCGTTGCCCGTGGAATCTCCATCGACCCCACTGCTAGGCAGTCCCTGCGTCAAGGACGGAGCGAATGGCGGCCACGTCGTTCAGAATCCGGGGGAGCTGCTCGATCGAGAGCATGTTGCTGCCGTCCGAGGGGGCCGTCGCCGGGTTTGGATGAACCTCGAGAAAAAGTCCGTCGCAACCCGCCGCAACCGCCGCTCTCACAAGTGGCGCGATGTGTTCGGGGCTGCCCCCGGTCGATCCGCCGGCTCCGCCTCCGGGCTGCTGAACCGAGTGCGTTCCGTCGAAGATCACGGGAACCCCCGCGGCCGCTCGAACGCGGGCGAAGTTGCGAATGTCCACAACGAGGTCGCCATACCCGAATGACGATCCTCTCTCCGTGACCAGAACCTGCCGGGCGCCACTCGAACGCACCTTTTCCACCGCTCCAGCCATAGCTTCCGGCGCCATCCACTGCCCCTTCTTCACGTTGACTACCCTTCCGGTCCCGCCTGCGGCCACGAGCAAGTCCGTCTGGCGGCAGAGGAAGGCCGGGATCTGGAGCACATCCGCCACTTCCGCCGCCCGGTCGGCCTGCCTCGGCTCATGGATGTCGGTCAGGATGGGCAGTCCCGTCTCGGCCCGCACCGTCCGCAACTGCACAAGTCCCGCCTCCAGACCCGGACCGCGGGCAGAATCCAGCCGCGACCTGTTGGCCTTGTCGAAGGACGCCTTGAAGACAGCCGGCAATCCGGCACGGCGCGCCGCGGCGTGCACCGCCCTGGCCACCGCGATGTTCAGCTCGTCGTCTTCGAGAACGCAGGGACCCGCAAAGAGCGTAAACGACGCCGGCACACCGTCGATCCGGCGCTTGGAGTCGCTGCGCCGAGCCACGCGCGGCACCGAGTCACGCTCCCAGAGCCGCCGCCCTCGGCGTGTCGGCGACCTGCGCACGGATAGCCCCGGCTTCGATAAAGGAAGCGAACAGAGGGTGTGCCCGCGTCGGACGGCTCTTGAGTTCCGGATGAAACTGGCTGCCGACGAACCACGGATGTCCGGGAAGTTCGATCATCTCAACGAGCTTCCCGTCCAGCGAGGTGGCGGAAAACGCCAGACCCCTTTTCCCGAGCCGAACGCGGTAGTCGTTGTTCACCTCGTACCGGTGCCTGTGCCGCTCCGTGATTTCGGAGGATCGGTAGACCATTGCGGCCCGTGAATCGGATCCCAGCCTTGCCACATAGGATCCCAGGCGCATCGTTCCGCCTTTTGTGATCACGTTCCGTTGCTCGTCCATGAGGCAGATCACCGGGTGCGGCGACGCCTGATCGAACTCGAACGAATGGGCGCCCTTCAATCCCACCACGTTGCGGGCGAACTCAATGACGGCACACTGGAGCCCCAGGCAGATTCCGAGAAAGGGCAGGCCGTTCTCTCGCGCCCACCGAATCGCGGTCACCATGCCCTCGATGCCCCGGTCCCCGAATCCTCCCGGCACCAGAAGGCCGTGATACGCCGACAGGAAAGCGGGGTCCAGGTCGTTTTCGAGCCTCTCGCTCGCGATCCAGTCGATGTCGACTTCGACGTCGTGCTCGATGCCGCCGTGAATCAGCGCCTGCTCCACCGACTTGTAGGCGTCCACGAGCTCCGTGTACTTGCCCACGACAGCGATCCGCACCGCTCCCCGAGATGGCGCCTTGATACGCTCGACGATGTGCTTCCATGCGGTCAGGTCGGGTGCCGGTGCCGTCATCCCGAAACGGGACAGCACGAAGTCGTCAAGACGCTGACGGCGGAATTCGAGTGGCACCTCGTAGATCGTCTCCACATCCAGCGCTTCGATCACGCCGGCCGGGTCGACATTCGTGAATCCGGCGATCTTTGCCTTGATGTGTTCGTCAAGCGGATGTTCCGTGCGGCAGATCAGCACGGCAGGCTGGATGCCGGTCTGCATCAGCTCGCGTACGGAGTGCTGCGTGGGCTTGGTCTTGAGTTCGCCGGCAGCGCTGATATAGGGGACAAGGGTCAGGTGGACATGCAGCGCACGCGACCCGACCTCCTGGCGAAACTGTCGAATGCCCTCCAGGAACGGGAGGCTCTCGATGTCTCCGACAGTGCCGCCCACCTCCGAGATCACGACGTCGTGGCCCGCGCCCAGCACGCTCACCGAGCGTTTGATTTCGTCGGTGATGTGGGGAATGACCTGGACGGTGCGCCCGAGATAGTCGCCATGGCGCTCGGCGTCGATGACCGTGCGGTAGATTCGACCCGTCGTGGTGTTGTTGTCCTGGGACAGATTGGCGTCGATGAACCGCTCGTAGTGGCCAAGGTCGAGGTCGGTCTCGGCACCGTCCTCGGTGACGAACACCTCGCCGTGCTGGAGCGGAGAGAGCGTGCCGGGATCCACGTTGATGTACGGGTCCAGCTTCTGGAGGGTGACGCGCAGCCCCCGCTCCTTGAGCAGGACGCCAAGCGATGCGGCGGCGATCCCCTTCCCCAGCGAAGACACCACGCCTCCGGTGACGAAGATGTACCTGGTCTGGTCCGGTTCGGTCGGGCTCATTCCGTTGCCGTCGCTCCTTGCGTCGTGTTTCCAGTCACATTGCCCATCTGCAGCCGGCGTTCCAGCCGGGTCAGGTCTTGCAGCGTATCCACGCCATGTGCCGCCTCCTCCAGGACAGCGACGCCTATGCGCATACCGTTCTCAAGTGCCCGCAATTGCTCCAGACCCTCCTCCGTCTCCAGCGGAGAACGACTGAACCGCACCCATTGTTCGAGTGCATCCGGTTTGTAGGCGTAGACACCAACATGCCTGAGGTGGCCGCTTCGACCCGGCCAACTCCCCTCCGCGACCGGTTCGTGGCGGTGTGGTATCGGCGCCCTTGAGAAGTATAACGCACTTCCCGCCAGGGTCCGCACGACCTTCACGACCGACGGGTCCTCCAATTCCCGCCTCGAGCGGATCGGCGTAGCGCAGGTACCGGCGTCGAAGCCCTCGTCCACCATCGAGAGCGCGGCCCGGAGCGCGTCGGCCTGCACCAGGGGCTCGTCCCCCTGAACGTTCAGGACGGCGTCGAACCCGCCGTTGAGCCTCGTCGCCGCCTCGTGCACCCTGTCCGTGCCGGAGGGATGGCCGGACGAGGTGAGCAGCACCTCCGCCCCAGCCCCGCGGCACACCTCGGCCACCTCGTCCGAATCGGTGGCGACCACCACGCGGTGCAGGAAATCCATCGTCCGGGCCCGCTCCCACACCCATACCACCAAGGGCTTGCCGAGCAACGGCTGGAGGGGCTTCCGGGGGAGGCGGGAAGAGCCGATCCGCGCCGGAATAACGCCCAGGACGCGGGTCAAAGCGACCCCTGAAACGAGGTGTGCGTAACCCGGAAAGCCGTGTGATTCACGGACTTTAAGCTACCCGGAACCAGGGGGCACGGCAAGAAAGTTCCGGAGAATGCGCCCTCCTCCTTCGGTGAACCAGGACTCCGGATGAAACTGAATCCCCCAAACCGGATGTGCGCGGTGTCGCATCGCCTGGATTTCTCCCTCGTCTGTCGGTTCCGTGCTCCAAGCAATCGGAACGAGGTCATCGGGCAGGTCGGGTGAGGTCACCAGCGAGTGATAGCGTGCCACGCGGGAATGCTCCGGGATACCCGCGAAGAGCCGGTCACCGTTGTGGCGAATGCTCCCGATCTTGCCATGCACGGTGCGGGTAGCCCGTATGGTGCGGCCGCCGTAGGCTTCACCGATTGCCTGATGCCCAAGGCATACGCCCAGAACGGGGGTCGTCGGTCCGAGCACGCGGATGGCCTCGACGCTGATCCCGGCCTCTGCCGGTGTGCAGGGTCCCGGCGACACCACCAGGCGGGTCGTTCCCGCCAGGCGCAGTTCTTCGGCCGCAACCTCGTCGTTGCGGAAGACGCGGGGGTTCTGACCCAGTTCGCCAAGCATCTGGACCAGATTCCACGTAAATGAATCGTAGTTGTCGATCACGGCCAGCATGCACGTATAATACGCGGGTATCATGAGCATGTACCACAAATGCCTCGTCTGCGGCCAGGGATTCCGGCCGAACGAAGCGCTCGAGCACCTCGACAGAGGCAGGCGCGTGGCGTACGACCCCGCACGCGGGCGCCTCTGGCAGATCTGCCGCTCCTGTTCGCGCTGGTCCCTGGTTCCGATCGAGTCGCGATGGGAGGCGCTCGAGGAACTGGAGCAGCTGGTGACGGACCGGGGGCGGCTCCTGTCCAGCACCGACAACGTTGCCCTGTTGCGGGCCGGGCCCCTGGAGATCGTGCGTGTCGGGCAAGCCGAGTTGGTCGAGGAGGCCTGGTGGCGCTACGGCAGGGAACTCCGGGCCCGAAGGGAGCGCTACCGAAAGCTCTCGACAGCGGGCACGGTGGGAGCCGCGGCGGCAATCGCCGGTTCCTGGGCCACTGGCGGCATAAGCTTTCTCGCGGCCTGGCTCATCTGGGACAATGCCCCGGGCGTCGTCACCGGCGGAGCACGCTGGCTCCGCTTCGGCAACATGGCGTGGCGGGGCGAGGGGCATTGCCGACGCTGCGGTCGAGCGATCCGGAGCTTCCCCTACCGGGAAAGACGTGGCCTGATCATTAGCGCGGGAGAGGAGGCTCCACGAGTCGTCCTGTCGTGTAGCCGATGTACCGGCAGTTCCGACGAAACCGGGCTGCAGCTTCGCGGCCAAGAGGCTAACCGCACGCTCCGCAGGGTTCTGGCATATCATCACTTCGCCGGGGCGTCCGAGCGGCGGGTAAAGGGGGCAGCCCGCCTGATCGAGGTCACTGGTGGCCCGCAGGCCCTTCCCGGAAGGATCCTTGGGGAAAGAAGAACCCTGGGTGCCGTCGGCAACCTGGGACGGGTTGCCCTCGAGATCGCCGTTCACGAGGAACGCGAGCGGCGACTCCTTACCATGCGCGTGGCGGAACTGGAGGCGCATTGGCGCCGGGAGGAAGAGTTGGCCGAGATCATGGACGGGGCGCTGACGCCGGTGCCTCTCGTCGATTCCCTCCGTCGCCGGATCGCCGGCACACGCTAGCTCGCCAATCTCCGGGGTGCGACACTAGTAGTCGACCGGACGCAGGTACCACTCCCCGATCGCGCTGTCCGAGAGCAGTGCCACCGTCGGGAGTTGCCGCTTCCAGTGCGTCGACGAGAGGCGGCGCCAGACTGTCACAACTTCGTCCCGCGCGAACCCCATCCCGGCAAGCGACTCGACATCATGCCCTTGCAGCAGCCAATGCAGAACGGGATCGGCCCGGTGGTACGAGATGCCCAGCTCGTCCTCGTCGTGAACGCCCCTGATCAGGTCCGCGCTCGCCGGCTTCTCGACGATCTCGGGCGGCACGTCCAGGTGCCGCGCGAGCGCCCACACCTGCGTCTTGAACAGGTCGCCGAGGGGATTGATCGGTGGTGAATCGTCGGCGTGCCAGGTGTAGTAGCCAAGGAGGCGTTCGCTCTTGTTGCCGGTGCCGAGGGGAAGCGCGCCGAGCTTGGCCGACTGATCGAAGAGGATGAGCGAGCGTTGCCGGGCGGCCACGTTGCCGCGACGCATCGGCGTGACCTCCGGCTCGTGGGCGTTGATGTAGGCGTCCACCGCACCGGTTATCGAGAGTGTGCGCTCGTGGGCGCCGACAGAAGAGATCACCAGGCGTGCGTGCTCGAGGCTGTCGGGACTGGAGGTGGCGTAGGGCAGCCGAAAGGCAAACACGTTATCCGGCCCCAGTGCCCTGCACGCCAGAATGAGGGATACCGCCGAGTCCACTCCGCCGGAGACTCCGATCACCACGCGGCAGAAGCCGCGCCGCCGCACCACCTCTTCGCGGATGAACTCCACAAGCGCTGTCTCCACCAGTTCCGGGTCGATGGCGAGCGCCTCCAGGTCTTCGCTGTCCGGACGTTGGCGTTTGCTGGCAGGAGCGGCTGTTCCGGGCGTCCCGGCGCCTTTCCGGGGTTCGGCGGCCACGTCGCCCTTCGGGGTCGTGCCGCCATGCGGTGCGGATTCGTCCCCCGGCACGGGAGACTCGGGGATCCCGTGCGGTCGACCGCCGGCCCCGGGACTCTCACCGTCCGCCCACGAACGCTCGAGGGACCGCAGGAGGTGCGGCAGGGCCGTGGTCAGATCCGACAGGTATGGGGACTCCGCCCGGACGCGCGTCACCTGATCCGGATCCAGGTCGACGGTGGTCACACACTGGTCGAAGAGCGGCCCGCGCACGAGCATGCGCCCGTCCGGACCCCAGGCCGAGGATCCACCGGGGAAAAGCTTGCCGCCCTCTGAGCCCGCAAGCTGGGACAGAAGCAGGAAAACGCCGTGCTCCGAGGCCGCGCGCGCAGCGATTCGGTCCCATGTCACCAGATTGGCGGGACGCGACAGCGCCGGCGCGAATCCCCGCGCGGGCGACGCGCACCCGCACAGAATCAGGTTCGCCCCTCCGAGTGCCAGGATCGACGCGGTCAACGAGTGCGTCAGATCCTCGCAGACCAGCATGCCAACCCGTCCGAACCGTGTATCGAACGCCTGCACGGTTCGTCCCGGCTCCACGAAACGGCTTTCCTCGAAGAGCCCGTAGGTCGGGAGGAAGACCTTGCGATGGATGTGCACCACCTCGTAGCGGCCGGCACCGGGGGTCAGGTACGCGATGCTGTTGTAGACACCCCCCGTGTCCCCCTCGTAGAACCCCAGAACCACATCAGAGGGGCAGTCTTCCGGTGGCTGCCCCAGGCACCGCACCAGACCGTCGCGCGTCAGCGCAAGTTCGCTGGCCGCACCCTCGACGAAGTAGCCCGTCAGCGCTGTCTCGGGAAAGACCAGGATGTCGGAGCCCGGCTGCAGGAAGCTCCGCACCAGGGCCACGTTGGCGTCCAGGTCTCCCTTGCGCGGCTTGATCTGGCAGAGCCCGACGCGAAGCCGGCCCCCATGGATCATGTTGGATTCTCGAACGTTTGCGTCTGCGGATTCGGCGCCGGGGGTAGCCCCGGCGACGGATAATGTTCCATAATCTATGAGGTTACGTAAGACAGGAAGAAAGGCACCATGCCAAGAAGATTCTCGCTGGCACCCATTGCCGCCATGCTGGCGCTCCTCCCGGGAGTTGCCTACGGGCAGGATACACGCATCCCCCCCGGGGCGCGCACGGACACACTGTCCGCGCAGACTCCCCTGGAGACCGAAGAGGGCCAGCTCTTCCTCAGGGTGTTCGAGACGATCTCCCGGTATCACTCGACGGCGCTGGGCGATTCCGCCCTCTGGGAACGCGCGATCGACGGCCTGCTCGAACAGCTCGACGACCCTTATGCACGGGTGTTCACCCCCGATGAATACGGCAGGTTCACGGAAACGAACACGGGCAACTACGCCGGCATCGGTGTCCAGATCAGCCTGCTGGCGGGACGGGTGACCGTTACCGCGGTCTTCCGCGACACGCCGGCGGAGGGCGCGGGGATGATCGTCGGGGACCGGATCGTCTGGGTGGAGGGTCATGACGCGCGCGACTGGTCGCTCGACCAGGCCAGGGATTCGATCCGCGGGACTCCCGGAACAGCGGTCCAGATCCGCGTAGCCCGTGACGGCTACGAGGAACCGCTCCCCATGACCATCGTGCGCGACAACGTCCACGTCGAGGCCGTTCAGGCGACCCTCCTCGACGAGGGCATCGCGTTTCTCGCGATCGATCGCATCGCGCGGGGCGCGGCAGACGAACTCGACCGGGCACTCCGGGAATTCGGCGATTTGCGCGCGCTGATCATGGACCTCCGCCGCAATCCAGGCGGGTATCTGGACGAGTCGCTACGCATTGTCGACCTGTTCCTGGCACCGGGACAACGGCTGGCGAGCGCGGAGGCCCGGGGTCCCACCGGCATCCTGGAGACGCAGTCCTGGCCGGCTCGCAGTCCTGCGCGTCTCGCCGACACCCCAATCATTATCCTGGTGGACGAGTTCACCGCTTCCGCGGCCGAGATCATATCCGGTGCGCTGCAGGACCACGACCGGGCAGTCGTGCTGGGGCAGAGGACTTTCGGCAAGGGAGTGGTGCAGACCGTCTATCCCCTGCTCGCCGGGCGCCGGATCAGCATCACCACGGGTTCGTGGCATACGCCGCTGGGCCGTTCCCTGCACCGCGTTCGGCACCGCGACGGCACACCCGTCCCCGTAGTCGACGCCGAGCGCCAGACGATCGCGACGCTGGCGGGGCGGGAACTCAGGAGCGATGGTGGTGTCTTCCCGGACCTGGAGGTTGCCGACGACTCGTTCGAGCCCCAGGAGGAAGCACTCCTCAATCACGCCAACCAGCTTCGCGTGCCGCTTGCGGTGCGAATCGAGGAATACGCCTTCGAGCTGGCCAAGGACGCTCTCGAGGCGGGCGGCGCCCGGCCGTTGCCCTCTTCATCCTTCGACGGACTGGCTGATCAGCTCGTGGAAGAGGGCATGTCGTCCGAGATCGTCAACGACCCGGTCGCGCGGGGCTACCTCGACTGGAGAACCCAGATGCGGTACCTGTATCGCGCGAACGCCCATGGCGCGATGCTCGGCGTCCTCGCCCGGCGTGACCGGGTCCTGGCCGCTGCGCTGGAACTGGCCCGCTCGGCAGACAGCCCGACGGAGTTGTTCGCGCGCGTCGCCGCGATGGGCGACCGTCAGCCCTGACTCCGGGGATGGTAGCGGCGATGGGTTTGCCGCAGGTACTCCCTGTCGAGGTGCGTGTAGATCTGCGTCGTCGAGATATCGGCGTGACCAAGCAACTCCTGCACCGCGGCCAGGTCGGCGCCTCCTTCAAGTAGATGGGTCGCGCACGAATGGCGGAGCGTGTGCGGTGAAATGGCGCGGTCGATTCCCGCTCTTCCGGCGGCCCGCGCAACGATCGTCCAGATCGACATGCGGCTCAGGCCGCCGCCGCGCTGGTTGAGGAAGAAGGCTCCGCCGCTGCGACCGCGGTCCATTTCCGGACGAACCGAAGTCAGGTACCGGTGCACCACCCCAAGCGCGATCGCACCGACCGGCACGATGCGCTCCTTCCCTCCCTTCCCGAAGACGAGGCAGTTCCCCGCTTCCAGGTCGACGTCGCCAAGCGACAGCCTCGTGAGTTCGCTGACGCGCATTCCGGTCGCGTAAAGCAGCTCCAGCACCGCACGATCCCGCCAATAGGCCGTAGAGTCCGGGTCGACGGCCTCGACGATGCGCGCCGCCTCATCCTGGGTCAGGAACTCGGGGAGCTTCTTCGCGGCGACGGGGCGATCCATCCGGTCCGTGGGGTCGTCCGGCACGATTCCTTCGGCCGCCAGGAAACCGAAGTATGCGCGCAGCGCCGACTGAGCCCTCCGGATCGTCGTCGGCGCGAGCCCCTCGCTTCTCATGTGAGACTGGTACTCGTGCAGGACCCCGTGGCCGATCCTGGCGGGCTCCGTAATGCCCCGGTCCGCGAGGTATGACGCAAAGCGGCGGATATCCGCCCGGTACGCCGCCAGGGTCCCGGACCTCAGCCCTCTTTCGAGTGACAGGTAGTCAAGGAACGGCTCGATGTAGTAACTGCGCTCACGCGCCCCCGCCGCGGCCTCAGTCGGCATCGCCGTTCCCTCCGCGCGACTTGCGGCGGGCACGCCACCACACGCCCGCGATCAGGGCCGCGAGCACCGCCGAAGCGATCAGGAGCCCCCGATTGGCCTGCTCGAGCGTTGCCGCGACCGCTTCGATATTGTCTCCACCAAGGTAGCCGATCTGCAGGAGGGCGCCGTACCAGATCGCGGAAGCCACCGCCATCGGTGGAATCGCCCGGCTCGGTTCCAGCTGTGTCACGCCCGCGAACACCGGAACCACCGCGCGGAAGCCCGGCAGGAATCGTGCAAGGAAGATCGCGACCAGTCCCCATCGCCTGTAGAACGCCTGCAGCCTCTCCATCTGGTGCTCGCCCGCGAGCCTGCGTCCCGGCCCCGTGCGGAAGAAGGAAGGTCCGTACCTGCGGCCCGCGCCGTAGACGGCCACCGCACCGCCCACGTTGCCGCCCCACACCACGCCGAAAACGCCAACCGGGTGGACCGCGCCAAGCCCCGCTATGAAGCCGCCGGCAACGATGAAGGTGTCGGCCGGGACCACCGGCAGAATGTTCTCTATCGCCGCACCCGCTGCAAGCAGCCCGTACGCCAGCGGCGCCGGCAGTTCCGTCAGGAAGGAGAGGGCACGCTCCACCCTGCGGTCATTCCGCCCGGTCGGGCACGGGCACCACGGCGGCCACAGCCTGGACCGCGAGGCCCTCGCGCCTTCCGATCCAGCCCATGCCCTCGTTGGATTTGCCCTTGATGGACACGCGGCAGACCGGAACCCGCAGGCGCGCCGCGAGGCTGGCCCGCATCTCGCGGGCGCGCGGGCCGATCCTGGGGCTCTCGCACACCACCGTGACGTCCACGTTCCAAACGCTCCATGACTCCGCCCCCAGGATCGCGATCGCCCGGTCCAGCAGGTCCATGGAGTCGGCATCGCGCCAGGCGTCTTCACCCGGCGGAAAATGCGTGCCGACGTCGCCCAGGGCGACCGCGCCCAGCACCGCGTCGATCACGGCATGGGCCACGGCATCGGCGTCGGAAAAACCTACGAGGCCGGGATGGTCCGGAAAGTGGACGCCCCCCAGGATCAGAGGCCGGGCCGGATCGAAGCGGTGTGAGTCATACCCGATCCCGACGCGGACTTCTGTCACGGGCTTCTACCCCTCGTATCTCCTGATCGCCAGGCAAACGTTGTGTCCGCCGAACCCGAAAGAGTTGTTCAGGGCAACCGAAACCGGGCGCTCGACCATGCCGTCATGGGCGTAGTCGAGATCGCACGTATCGTCACGTTCGGAGAAGTTGATGGTCGGGGGAATCCTGCCGGTCCGGCAGGCCATCACGCAGATGACGGTTTCCACCGCTCCCGCAGCTCCGAGGAGGTGCCCGGTCATGGATTTGGTCGATCCCATGACCACATTGTACGCGTGGTCGCCCAGCACCGCCTTGACCGCGGCCGTCTCCGCCGTGTCGTTCTGCGGCGTCGACGTGCCGTGCGCATTGATGTAGTCCACATCCTCGGGACGGACGCCACCATCCTCCAAGGCCAGCCGCATCGCCGACTGGGCCCCGTGCGCATCGGGCGGGGGCGCCGTGATGTGGTGGGCGTCTCCGGTAGCGCCGTATCCGACGACTTCACCGAGGATCTCGGCGCCCCGGGCCCGGGCATGCTCCAGTTCCTCCAGCAGAACGCACCCCGCTCCCTCTCCGATCACGAATCCGTCCCGTCCCGCATCGAATGGGCGGCTGGCCCCCTCGGGGTCGTCGTTCCGGCGCGACATCGCCTTCATCGCCGAGAACCCCGCGATCGTGATCGGCGTCACGGCGGCCTCCGCGCCTCCGGCAAGCATGAGCTTCGCCTCCCCGCGCTGAATGTATCGGACGGCGTCTCCGATCGCGTGGGAGCCGGAGGCGCAGGCCGAGACGGTCGCGTAGTTGGGTCCTTTCAACCCGTACCTGATCGACATCAATCCCGCTGCGATGTCCGGGATGAACATCGGAATGAAGAAGGGACTGACGCGGCCCGGTCCCCTGTCGTTCAGGATGCGGCAGTTGGCTTCGAGGGTGGCGATGCCGCCGACGCCGCTGGCCATGATCACGCCGAACTCGGTCGGGTCGCAACCGGGCGGGGGACCTTCAAGCCCGGCGGCCTCCATCGCCTGCACCGCGCAGCCAATGGCGAAATGGCAAAACCGGTCGTAGCGCCGGTTTTCCTTCCGCGACAGATAGCGCCCCGAATCGAAGTCCTTTACCTCACAGGCGATCCGCGTTGCGAAGCCCGCGGGGTCGAAGGCGGTGATCGGACCGCCCCCCGGCGTTCCCGCGAGCAAAGCGTCCCAATTGGACGCCACATCATGTCCGACCGCGCTCACCATGCCCATCCCGGTGACGGCGACTCGGCGCTCGTTGTGCCGATCAGCCATGCCGTTGCGACCCGGGCCTGTCAGCCGGCGTTCTCCTGGATATAGGACACGGCGTCTCCGACCGTCCGCATCTGTTCCGCGTCCTCGTCGGGGATGTCGATGCCGAATTCCTCTTCGAACGCCATCACCAGCTCGACGGTGTCGAGGGAGTCCGCGCCAAGGTCATCTACGAACGACGCCTCCAAAGTGACCTTGTCGGCCTCGACTCCGAGCTCGTCGACGATGATCTCCTTGACCCTGGCTTCCGCTGTGTCGGACATGCTTTTTCTCCGTACGTTGTTTCCGGTGACGCACCCTGGTTCGGCTCGAACACGCCGGTGACTACATCGCCATCCCGCCATCCACCGCAATGATCTGACCCGTAATGTAACCCGCCCCCGGTCCCGCAAGGAACCGGACGACGCCGGCCACGTCCTCGGGCTCTCCAAGCCTTCCTGCGGGAATGCGACTCTTCAATTCCGCTACCTGCCCCTCGGGCAGACCGGCGGTCATGTCGGTCCGTATGAACCCGGGAGCGACGGCGTTGCAGCGGACGTTGCGCGAAGCCAACTCCTTGGCCACCGACCTGGTCAGCCCGTGCAGCCCCGCCTTGGACGCGGCATAGTTGGCCTGCCCGGCGTTGCCCATCAGTCCTATGACCGAGCTGATGTTGACAATCGAACCCTCCCGGCGCTTCATCATGCCGCGCGTGGCGGCCCGAATCATGTTGAAGGCACCTCGCAGGTTGGTGTCGATCACCCGGGACCACTCCTCGTCGCGCATGCGGAGCAGGATGTTGTCGCGCGTGACTCCCGCGTTGTTGACCAGCACCGAGACGGGGCCGTGCGCCGATGTGACGCTTGCGACCACCTTCCTGCAGGCCTTTCCGTCGGCGACATCACACGAATAGGCCGCGTGGCCGTCGCCTTCCAGCCCCGCAACCGCGTCGCGCGCGGCGGCCTCGTCCCTCGCGACCACGGCCACCACGGCTCCCGCGCTCGCCAGCGCATGCGAAATGCCGAGACCGATCCCCCGCGACCCCCCGGTTACGATCGCCACCGATCCGGCGAGTTCCCTGAATCCCGTCATTCCCATTCCTCCATGGAATCGATGGACGCCGGGTCCCCGACCGCGCGGGTGGGCACCCCTCTTGCGTTCCGCTTGTTCAACCCGGTCAGCACCCTTCCGGGACCCAGTTCGAGAAAGCGGGTCACGCCTTCCTCCCTCGCCCGCGCGACGCATTCGATCCACCGAACCGGCGACGTGAGTTGCCGTACCAGCAGCCGGCGGATCCGGTCCGGATCGCCTTCGACCCCGGCGGTCACGTTGGAAACAACCGGAAAGGACGGGGACCTGAACGGCGTGCCATCGAGGCCTTCCCGGAACTCCTCGGCGGCCGGCCGCATGAGGGGCGAGTGAAATGCCGCCGACACCGTCAGGGGGACGGCTCGTTTCGCTCCGCTGGCCTTCGCTGCCGAGCACAGCCATTCGACCCCTGCGAGCTCCCCGCTGACGACGATTTGGCTCTTTGCGTTGAGGTTGGCCGGCACGGCCGTCATACCCTTGTCCGCCGCCTCCCGGCACAGCGCGGCAATGGTATCCGCGGCAAGGCCGATCACGGCGGCCATCGCGCCCGGTGCGGCCTTTCCGGCCCGGGCCATCAGCTGCCCCCGCAGGCGCACCAACCGCAAGCCGTCCGCGAAGGAGTAGGTGCCCGCCGCTCCGTGCGCGGTCAGTTCGCCGAGCGAGTGCCCGATAGCCGCGCCCACGGAGCCGATGCGGTCGCGGGTCACACGGTATGCCGCCAGACTGTGCACGTAGAGCGCCGGCTGCGCGTTCTCTGTCGCGGTCAGGATGTCCGGCGGACCTTCCCAGGCGAGCCGGGAAAGCGCAAACCGCAGGACGTCGTCTGCCTCCTCGAAAACCTCCCGGGCCTCCGGGAAGCGCCGTGCCAGGGATTGCCCCATCCCGACAAACTGCGACCCCTGTCCCGGAAACAGCAGGCCCGAACTCATCCCCACATCTCCCCGTCTGGTCGCGCCACCGGTTCGTCGGCGGCTACCAGCGCATGAGCATGGCGCCCCACGTGAGCCCAGCGCCGAATGCCGTCATGAGGATGTTCGACCCGGGCCCGATAAGGCCTTGCTCGGCGGCCTCGTCGAGCCCGACGGGGATCGTCGCGGAAGAGATGTTGCCGTATCGATCCAGGTTCACGAAGACCTTGTCCATGCCGATCCCGGCATGTCGGGCAGTCGCCTCGATGATCCTGGCGTTGGCCTGATGCGGCACCATCAGATCGATGTCGGACGCCGTCAGCCCGGCTTCCTTGATCACGCGTCTCCCAGCATGCGCCATCGACCTCACGGCCGACTTGAAGACCTCGCGGCCGGACATCCGGAGCATGTGCTCCTTGTTGCGGAGGGAATCTTCGTCGAGAGGCATCACGGCACCGCCGGCGCGTCGCTGCAGCAGCGGCACGAGGTCTCCGTCGGAACGGTGGAAACTCGACAGAATCCCTTCCCCGTTCACGGTTGGCTGCACCACGGCGGCGCCGGCGCCGTCACCGAAGAGAATGCAGGTCGCCCGGTCCTCCCAGTCGACGATCGTCGACATCTTCTCGGTCGACACGACAAGGACGTTCTGACCGCGTCCGGCCGCAACGCATCCCTCGGCTACCGACACGGCGTAGAGGAATCCGGTGCAGGCGGCCTGAAGGTCGAAGGCCACACAGCTGCGCGAGGCCCCGATGCGCGCCTGGATCTCGCAGGCCGTCGACGGGAGCAGGTGGTCCGGGGTCGCCGTCGTGACCACAAGCATGTCGATGTCGGAGGCCGACAACCCCGCCTTTCGCAGGGCGCCGCATGCAGCACGCGCGCCCATGTCCGCCGCCGAAACATCGTCCGGAGCGATCCGCCGCTCGCGAATGCCGGTGCGCTCCCGGATCCAGGTGTCGCTGGTGTCCACGAGAGCTTCCAGGTCGGCATTCGTCACGACGCGTTCGGGCAGATAGCGCGCCGTCGCGGATATCCGTGCCACCGGTGGTGGGCCGTTCATGAAACGCCGTCCTTATCTGAATGCCGGATCACGGGCAATATGGGCAACCATGCCGCTGCGCACACTACGCGCGGCCACGCCTATCGCCGCGCTGATCGCCTTGGGTGACGATCCACCGTGACAGATCACGCTCACCCCGTTCACGCCCAGCAAAGGCGCGCCGCCATACTCGGCGTAATCGAAGACACGAAACGCGTCTTCAAGTTCCCGGTCAAGACCCACCGGGTTCAGACGGGTGCCCAGTTCACGGGCAAGGAACTGAGCGAGCGACTCGTAGAACTTCAGCATGATGTTGCCGACGAGGCCGTCGCACACCAGAACGTCGCACGCATGGCGCAGGATATCCCGGCCCTCGATATTGCCCACGAATTCCAGGTCGCTCGCCGCAAGGGCACGGTAGGTCTCCTGCAGCACCTCGGTTCCCTTTGCGGCCTCGGACCCGACGTTCAGGAGCCCGACCCTGGGTTCGCGCACGCCCTGGATGTCCTGCATGTAGATGGTCCCCAGGCGTGCGAACTGAACCAGGTGCTGCGACTTGCAGTCCAGGTTCGCACCGGCGTCCGCGACCAGCGTGGGTCCTCTGCTGGTCGGGAAGATCGTGCCGAGCGCCGGCCGGTCCACACCCCTCAAGCGCCCGAGCGTAAGCAGAGACGCCGCCATCACCGCTCCCGTAGAGCCTGCGGACACGAAGGCGTTCGCCTGCCCGGCCCGCTGCATGTCGAGGCCGACGCGGATGGACGAATTCGGGCTGCGGCGCACCGCCGAGACCGGGGGCTCAGCGCCGTGCACGCGCTGGGGAGCATGCACGACGCGGATCCGGTCACCCTTGCCGGACTCCTCCACTTGCGGAGTCAACAGGTCCTGGTCCCCCGTGAGGATCACGTGAAGATCGGGATCCGATCGGAGAGCCAGCAGGGCTCCGCGTACCTCGGTTACAGGGGCGTTGTCGGTCCCCATCGCGTCGAGGACGATCCGCATCGGATTGGACTCAGGGCAACACGAAGGACCGGGAGCCTATTCGGGTTCCACCTCGTAGATGAGCTTGTCTCTGTACATGCCCGATGTGGGGCAGACACGGTGCCGCAACTGCGGATCGCCCGTCCTGGAACAGGTGGCCAGCGTCGCTTCCGCGGCCTTGTAGTGCGTGCGGCGCTTCCGCTTCCGCTGCTTGGACACTCGTTTCTTCGGTACGGCCATTGAACAGTCTTCCTAGTCGGTTTGCAGGGCTTTCAAAGCGGACCACCTGGGATCGGGCTGGTCCTCCGGTCGTTCCGGCACCCGTCCGAGTCGCTCCACCGCGTGGCCGCAACGATCGCAGCGACCGTTGGTTTCCGCCGGAATGAAGTACCTTGGGATCTCCAGCACCACCTCTTCGCGAATCGCCTCCTCGAGGTCCAGCGTCGTTTCGTGATAGCCGATCGTCCGCACGTCCGCGTCCGAGGCCTCCCACCCTCCGTCAGGCACAAACACCAGGTCAAGCGGCCTCTCGAAAGTCATCCGCACCGCCTCCAGGCACCGACCGCAGTCGTATTCGACAGGGGCCTTCCAGGTCCCGCGCACAACAACCTCGCCTCCGGCAGCAAGCGTCACGGTGCCCGAGACTTCGACCGCACTCGAGAACCTCAGTTCCGAGCCGCTCCAAATCTCCGCATCGGGTGCGATGGCGGCCTGCACGGTGGTCTCGCGACTGAGTCGCAGGCGTGACAAATCGATCTGCAACATAGACTTAAAAGATAGGACAATCTGACGAATGATGTCAATTGCGACGCGGCCTGGAAACCGGTCCGGGCGGAATCGACTACCCGATCCGTTCCGATTCCGAGAAGAAAAAGGCGATCTCACGCCGCGCGTTCTCGACCGAATCCGACCCGTGTACCGCGTTCCTCTCCTTGGATTCGGCGTAGAGCCGCCGGACAGTGCCGGGCGCTGCCTCGGCCGGATCCGTGGCGCCGATCGCGTCACGATACCGGAAGATCGCGGATTCCGCTTCCAACACCATCGGGATACAGGGCCCCGAGGTCATGAAGCCGACCAGCGATTCGTAGAAGGGGCGTTCCCGGTGCACTTCGTAGAAGGCCCGGGCCTGGGCCTCCGTCAGGGTTAGCATGCGCAGGGCCTTGATCTCGAAGCCGGCAGCTTCGAGGTGGGCGATGATCTTGCCCGCGTTGCCACCTCCGGTCGCGTCGGGCTTGATGATGGCCAGAGTCTGGTTCATGGAGATCTTCACGTGCAACAAGTCAGTTCGGGACGGAAAGCAACGAACGGAATCAGAAATCGCGCCGGGCGTCAACCCGTGCGTGGACGTCGCGGCGGAAGCGTGGTGTCCGCGAATGCGCGCATGACCGTCTCGCGCTCAAGGAACCCAACGAGTTCCGCATCGCGAACAACCGGAAGCCGGGAAACTCCCCGGGCGATCATCGAACGGCCCGCCTCGACCAGCAGCTCGTCCTCGGAGACGCAGAGCACCGCCCGGGTCATGACGTCGCGCGCTGTAATCGGGCGGCGTGCCTGTGTGCCGAGCGTGTCGGTGCTGGGCAGCATGTGCGGCAGGATGTCGCTCACCGTGATCACCCCGAGCATTTCGTGATTTGCTCCCACCACGGGCACCACGGGCAGGTCACGACGCACGAGAAGCTGCTGCACTTCGCGCAGTGGCGTGTCCGGATAGATCCGATAGGTGAGCGGGGTGACCACCTTTTCCACACGTACATCAATATCTATCGTCTTGTTTATCAATGCTTTGGATATCAGTATCTCACGTATATCATCAACTGTGTCGGTTGCCATGATGGCGTCGGTAACGCTGCTCAGGACCGGGAGCAGGAAGAGGTTGAGGGATGGCCGCGGCAGGCCCCAAACCACCCATGCGGCCTTGGAGAACGGCCGTCCCTCAGCCTGGGCCGAGAGCCACAGAACAACGCCGGGCGACTCCTCGCCCCGTCTCAGATTGAGCACATCGACGTTGGAAGCAAGGGGCATCGGTTCGGGATTGCCGCCCACGCGTTCTACACGACGGCAGACCTCACGCAGGGGATGACTCCCGGGCAGGTCGTCCACCCCGCGGCAGAGCGAGTCCCACGCGTCCTCGCCGGAGCCGAGCACGATCCCGGGCTCGCACAGGAGTTCGCCGAATCCCGGTGAGCGGACGTCCACCACACGCCCCTACCGCAAGGACTCCGCCACGAGTCCGGCAATCTCCACCGGGCGCCTTGCGACCCGGATTCCGTTCTCTTCGAAGGCCCTCGTCTTCTCGGCGGCCGTTCCGGCAGATCCGCTGATGATTGCTCCGGCGTGACCCATGCGCTTGCCCGGAGGCGCGGTCCGCCCCGCGATGAAACCGACGACCGGGACGTCGAGATTGGCGCTAACCCAGGCGGCCGCCTCCTGCTCGGCGGTCCCGCCGATTTCGCCGATCATCACGACGGCTTCGGTGTCCGGGTCCTCGGCAAAGGCTGCGAGGCAGTCGACAAAGCTCGTGCCGATCAGGGGGTCGCCGCCGATGCCGACGCACGTCGTCTGTCCGAGCCCGCCGCGGGTAAGGTGATACACGGCCTCGTAGGTGAGCGTCCCCGACCGGGAGATGAGTCCCACAGGTCCAGGGGTGACCATCCTTCCCGGTATGATCCCCATGGTGGTCTTGCCGGGGCAGATGATTCCCGGGCAGTTGGGACCGAGCACACGGCTTCCGCGGTCCCGTGCCAGCGCGTGGGCCCGGACCATGTCGAGCACGGGTATGCCTTCCGTAACGCATACGATGAACGCGACGCCCGCATCGGCGGCCTCCATGATCGCGCTGGCGGCGAAGGCCGGAGGGACGTAGACGACGGATGCGTCGGCCGCGGTCTCCGCCACCGCATCGGCGACCGTGTCATATACCGGAACGACGGTGCCGTCGGGCCCTTCGAACCCTCGCCCGCCCTTGCCCGGGGTCACCCCCGCGACCACCCGCGTTCCGTACGCCATCATCTGGCGGGTGTGAAAGGAACCGTCCCGGCCGGTAATCCCCTGAACCACGACCCGGTTGGTCCCGTCAACAAAGATCGACATGGATCTCCCTCAGCTATGGCGCGACGCGTCCGGGCGCCGCATCCGCGTTTCGAGTCATCGGGCGAGACGAACCGCCTGCTCCACCACCTCGTCCATCGTGGCCACGGCGGTCAGGCCCGCTTCGGCGAGAATGTTCCGCGCCAGCTCCTCGTTGGTGCCGGTGAGCCGGATCACGAGCGGAACCTCGATCCCGATCCGGTCGACGGCCTCCACGATTCCGCGGGCGACATCGTCGCAACGGGTGATGCCACCGAAGATGTTGAAGAGTATGACCTTCACCTCGGGGTCGGAGGTGATGATCTCGAGCGCCGCGACCACCTTGTCCGGATTCGACGAGCCCCCGATATCGAGGAAGTTGGCCGGTTCGCCCCCGTAGTATTTCACAAGATCCATCGTCGCCATCGCCAGGCCCGCGCCGTTCACGCAACAGCCCACGTTGCCGTCGAGCTTGACGAAGGACAGGCCCGCTGACCGGGCCTGCGTATCGGCCGACGCCTCGGAGCCGGCGTCCCTCAGGGCCGCTACGGCGGGGCGGCGGAAGAGCTCGTTGTCGTCGATGCTCATCTTGGCGTCGATCGCCAGCACCCGACCCTGGACGGTCGAGATGAGGGGGTTGATCTCGGCCATGGAAGCCCCGTTGCCCACGAACACTTCGTAGAGCTGCTGGGTGATGCGCGCCGCCTGCCGGACCAGGCCGGGATCGTCGTAGAGCCGAGCCGCCAGCCCGTAGGCTTGGTGGGGAAGCAGCCCGTAGCGGGGGTCGATCCGCATCCTGTGGATCGCCTCCGGATTGGTGGCTGCCACCTCCTCGATGTCAACGCCGCCCTCCGCCGAGACCATGAACACCGGGCACTGACCGTCGCGATCCACCAGGACCCCGACATACGCCTCGGTGGCGATGTCCTCGATCGGGCACACCAGGACCTCTCCGACGACAAGCCCGTTGATCTCCATGCCCAGGATACCGGAGGCGTGACGGGCGGCCTCCTCGGGGCTGTGGGCGAGCTTGACACCCCCCGCCTTCCCTCTGCCCCCGGAGTGGACCTGCGCCTTGATCACGGCGCTGCCGCCGAATCGTTCGGCCAGTGCGCGCGCCTGTTCGGGGTTGCCCGCGACTTCCCCCGGGTTGACGGCCATTCCGGCTTCGCGGAACAGCTCCTTGGCCTGGTATTCGTGAAGGTTCATCGTGTTTTGGGGGGAAGCAGTGTGCGTGGAGGCGACCGAACGAGGTTCCCGGCGGTCTGGAAGCCCAGGGAACCGGGTGCCGTTCGCCGTCGACCGCTAGCAAGTTATCGGGAAACACGTTCGCATCAAGCACTCACGCAAGTGCCGCCAGGTCGCCATATTACGGCAAGTCCCCGGCAGGAGCAGCCCGTTGCAGGGAAACGCAGAACCCATCTACCTCGACCACGCGGCCACCACGCCGGTCCGTGCGGAAGTGATCGCCGCGATGTCGGAGTG
This sequence comes from Gemmatimonadota bacterium, assembly GCA_028874905.1. Taxonomy (GTDB): domain Bacteria; phylum Gemmatimonadota; class Gemmatimonadetes; order Longimicrobiales; family Gaopeijiaceae; genus Bin94. The sequence continues at coordinate 24,848 of JAPPGZ010000002.1, read as the reverse complement.
CCACGCGGAGGGCTTCGGCAACCCGTCGAGCGGCCACTCCTGGGGGCGCAGAGCCAGGCGCCGCCTGGAATGGGCGAGGGCTTCCCTGGCCACGGCGCTGGATGTCCCGGCAGCGAATGTGTTCTTTACCCGCGGGGGAACCGAATCGGACAACCTGGCCATCCTGGGCCGGGCACGGAATGCCATCGCCAGCGGAGGCCGCGCTCCGCTGGTGGTCACGTCCTCCATTGAACACCCGGCCGTGTTCGAGGCCGCCGAACAGGCCGCCGTGGAAGGCGCCCGGCACGCGGTGATCGGATTCAGCGGCGGAGTCTTCGACGTTGACGCGCTGAAAGCGGCGGTCCGTGAGCGGCCGGTGGTAGTCTCGTGCATGTGGGTGAACAACGAGATCGGACTGGAACTCCCGATGGCGGAAGTCTCGGAGGTGTGCCGCGAGCGTGAGGTGGTGTTGCACAGCGACGCGGTCCAGGCGGTTGGCAAGATCCCCGTGTCGCTTCGGGACAATCCCGTCGATCTGCTCACGGTCACCGGCCACAAGATCCATGGGCCCACGGGGACCGGTGCACTGATCGCGACGGATCCACGCGGCTTGCAGCCGCTCCATTTTGGCGGTGGACAGGAGCGGGGCGTTCGGCCCGGCACGGAGGATGTCGCGGGAGCCGTCGGTCTCGCCGAGGCGTTGCGTCTGGCCGTGGAGGAGGTTGCCGCCGAGTCCACCCGGCTGGGGGCCATGCGGGATACGGTACAGGCCCGACTCGTCGCGCGTGCCCCGGACCTGCGGATCAATGGGGAAGGCCTGCCGCGTGCGCCCCACATCCTGTCGCTGGGCATTCCCGGGACAGACTCGGACACGCTGCTGGCGGCGCTGGACGCCCAGGGAATCGCGGCGTCCGGAGGGTCCGCGTGCGCCAGCGGTTCTTCCGCTCCCAGCCGCACGCTCGCCACCCTCTACCCCGGCGAGGCGGCGGCCACCCTGCGATTGAGTTTCGGCCACCTCAACCTGGAACGGCAGGTGGACCGGATCGTGGACGCGGTCGCCACTGCCATCGAACGTACACGGGAGCTCGTCCGGCAATGACGAACCGGGCGGAGCCGTTGAGGATCCTGGTGGCCATGTCGGGCGGGGTCGATTCGTCGGTCGCGGCGGCATTGCTCGTGGAGGCCGGGCACGATGTGGTCGGCGCGACCATGAAGACCTTCTGCTACAGCGGTGCGGACCCGGGGGTGAGCAGCAAGACGTGCTGTGGCCTGGACGGAATCCGGGACGCGCGCAGCGTCGCCGACGCGTTGGGAATCCCTCACTACGTCTTCGACGTTGAGGAGGAATTCACCCGCGACGTAATCGACGACTTCGTTGCCGAGTATGCGGTGGGACGCACGCCCAATCCGTGTGTCCGCTGCAATTCCAACACGAAGTTCCGCGACCTCTTCAAGCGGGGACGGGTCCTTGGCTGTGACGGGGTGGCATCGGGCCACTACGTGCGTCTCGACCACTCCGGGGAGCGGCCGCGCATGCTCCGGGGACGGGATTCATCCAAGGATCAGTCCTACTTTCTGTGGGGACTCCCGGCCGATCTCCTCGAGCGGCTGCACTTCCCGCTCGGAGACCTGACCAAGACCGAGGTAAGGGAAAGAGCCCGGCGATTCGGCCTCGTAACCGCCGCAAAGCCGGAGTCACAGGAGATCTGCTTCGTGCCCACGGGCAACTACCGCGACTTCCTCGCGCGCAAACTGCTCCCTACGCATCCGGCGCTCTCAGCGGGAGCGATTGTAGACCACCGCGGCCGGGTGCTGGGGATGCACCAGGGCTATTCCGGATACACCGTCGGTCAGCGGAAGGGGATCGGCGGAGGACGGACGGAACCCTGGTACGTGCTGGAGATCCGCGCCGCCACACGTGAAGTGGTCGTGGGACCGCGGTACCTCCTCCGGGCGGGGGACGTAAGCGTCGGCGAACTCAACTGGCTGGCACCGCCACCGCCGCCGGGCAGCCGAATGGACATCCAGATCCGGTATCGGTCGCCGGCACTGCCGTGCAGCGTCGAAGCACATGGCGCCGACGGTCTCACACTCGCCCTGAGGAAGCCCGCGGCTGCCGTGACTCCCGGGCAGTCCTGCGTGTTTTTCAGCGGCGAGGAGGTTCTGGGCGGCGGTCGGATCCGTCGCATGTCCGGAGCCACCGGCTGATCCGTCTCACCATTTCAGGCCCGCGGCGTCCGCGAACTCCCGGAACTGTTCCACCTGATCCTCGCTAAGGGACTCGGGAACGGAGACCTTGACCTCAACGAACTGGTCTCCCGTCCGACCCTTGCGCGTGATCCCCTGCCCCCGGATGCGGAAGCGCGTGCCGGGCTGCGTACCTGGCGGGATGCGCAGCACGACCTTTCTTCCCGAAATCGTCGAGACCCTGATGCGCGATCCCAGAGCGGCCTGCGCGAGGTTGATCGGGACGGTAACAAGGATGTCGTTGCCCTCGCGCCGGAAGAACGCGTGCGGTTCCACCTTGAAGGTGATGACCACGTCCCCCGGCGCCCCGCCTTTTTGGCCGCGCTCGCCCTGGCCCGTAAGGCGGACCTTGGAGTTGGTCTGCACGCCGGCGGGCACCGATACCTGGATCTTGCGGTCCTGGTGCACCTTCCCGGCCCCATCACACGCCCCACACTCCTTTTCGGCGCGCTCCCCGCGGCCCAGACACGCCGGGCACGGCCGGTTGACGGCAAAGCCGCCCTGACCGAAGGAGACGCTTCCCTTCCCCTTGCACTCGGCGCACTTGTTCCAGGCCGTTCCGGGCGCCCCCCCGGACCCGCGGCAGGTTGCGCATTCCTCGTTGATGGGCACGGAAACGGCGACCTTGCCGCCCTGCGCCGCCGTCAAGAACGAAACGTCGACGCTGTATTCGATATCCTTGCCCTTGCGGGGACCGCCGGGCTTCGGGCCCGGCTTCTTGCCGCGGTCGAAGATGGAGGAGAAGATGTCCGAGAAGCCTCCCAGCCCCCCGAGGTCCTCGAAGGAAAAGCTGGAAGTACCCGGTGGACTGGTGCGCGAACCGGGTCTGCGCGCACCCCCGAAGCCGAAGGCTCCCAGCTTGCGCATCTGGTCGTATTGCTTCCGCTTCCCGGGGTCGGAAAGCACCCCATTCGCCTCGCCGACCTCCTTGAACCGCTCCGCCGCGCGGGGGTTGCCGGGATTCGCGTCCGGGTGATAGCGCTTGGCGAGCCGCCGATAGGCGCTCTTGATCGTGGCCTGGTCGGCCTTCTCGTCGACGCCGAGTATCGCGTAGTAGTCCTTGGTCGCCTGGCTCATCTGGCTCGCGATCCTCGCCGCTCGAATGCCGGGGGAATTCTGTCCACGGCCTGCTATGCCTTGTAGACACTCACGCGCGCGGGACGCACGAGCAGCCCCTTCATGGCATACCCCCGCTGGAACACCTGCGCCACCGTTTCGTCGTCGTCTTCCGACTCCGCCGGCACCTGCATCATTGCCTCCATGGTGTTCGGGTCGAAGGCCTCGCCGGCGGGGTCTACAATCTCCACCCCGATGTCCTCGAGCACACGAAAGAACTTCCTCTCCACGAGGTCGACGCCTTCGACAATCGCCTCGACCGACGCCGTCTCGGGTTCCAGAGCGGTGACGCGCAGGAGGTCGTCGAGGGGGTCGAGGAGGCGCGAAACCAGATCGGCCTGGGCGCTGTTCCATCGCTGGCGCAACCGGCCCTCAGTGCGCTTTCGGTAGTTGTCGAAGTCGGCCGCCAATCTCAGATGCTGGTCCTTCGATCTGTCACGCTCGGCCCGAAGCCGTTCGGCAGTGTCCTCTTCATCGGGCTGCTCCGGTTCGCCGGACGGTTCGGGAACGTCCGTCGCCTCCTCCGGTTCCTCCCGACGATCTTCCGGCTCCACCGGATTCACCTCTCCATTCGGTTGTTCCGTCATTCACCTTCAATCCGTTTGTTGATCACGCGACACCGGCGCCTGCCAGTTCGCTAGTCGACGCGGCAATGTACTTGGCGCGTATCCATTATGGGCCCTTGCGGCCTCGGCTCACAGATCGTGCGTCGCAATCGCCTGCGTCGCCAATCGCAGGACGGCGGCCACGCTCCTGTCCCGGATCGCCGCACGCTCGCCCACGAACTGCATACGCCGAGCCGTGCCGATTCCATCGCTCAGGGCCACGGCGATCCAGACTGTTCCCACAGGCTTTTCCGCACTGCCTCCACGCGGGCCCGCGATCCCCGTGACTGCGAGGGCCACATCGGCGGAGAAGTACCGGCGCGCACCGAACGCCATCTGCAGGGCGACCAGCTTCGACACGGCGCCATGGGCAGTGATGACCATCGGGTCGACGTTCAGGCAGCGCACCTTGACGTCGTCACAGTAGGCAATTGCGCCTCCGACGTAACATGCGGATGCCCCCGGTTGATCGGTAATGGCCGCGCCGACCATGCCGCCCGTACAGCTTTCCGCAGTCGCAATCTTCAATCCGCGTTCACGTGAAGCGCTCGACAGATGCTGCACGAGCTCCGGGATGGATCGATAGTCTGCCCCCCCGGGCTCCGGTGTCATTCCTTCCTCCCGACCAGCGCCCGATACCGCCACAGATACTGACCCATCGAAAGCAGTGTGAGCAGGACCGCAAGACCCAGCGTGACCCCGATCCAGGTCCTGTGGAACGTCTGCCAGCCGGCCCAGAAGGATCCCGACCATCCCAGCGCGGTGGCTGAGAGCAGCAGCGGATACCACAGCAGCAGTCCCCCGATGAAGAAATTCTGGAGCAGCGCTTTACGCTTACCGAGGGTTCCCGCGGCAATCACGATCCCGCGGCGGACGGCGTAGGCGCGAAACAGGGTCACGAACAGTTCACGCCCGAATACCACGACGACGACCCACACGGGCAACGTGCCCCACCAGGGGAGGCTGCTGAGCGCGTCGGGACGGCGCGAAATGAAGTAAATCGGCACGAACGTGCTCGCCAGAAGCAGTTTGTCGGCGATTGGATCGAGCAGTTTGCCCGTATCCGTGATCCACCCGTACCGGCGGGCCAGATAGCCGTCCCACACGTCGGAGAAGGCAGCGAGCAGGAAAAGCACGAAGGCCGCGTACCGACTCGCAACCGAGGGCGCGAGGGCGAGGTAGGCGATAAGGGGGCTGACGGCGATCCGCGCCACCGTAATGGCGTTGGGAAGGTTCACCTGGCAGTCCGTGGTGCCGGAGAAGCCTTCTTTCGCAGCTCCCGTCGCATGCGTGCCAGCACGGAAGCGGCCCGGGTCCTCAGGAGGCGCCGCGGCTCCCACGCGGCAAAGTCGCGCAGGACGGTGATCGCGTCGACGGTGGCCGGCTCACCCGCCATGTGGCGCAGCGCCGCCAGCCGCCGGAACGGATTCGAACTGAAGAGCTCGCGCCGATGGCGCACCACCTGATGCTTCAGCAGCAGCCCGGTCAACGCGCCCACCGCACCCGCAGCAAACAGGAAAAGACCGATTTGGCGCGTCCTTCGATTCACAGCTTCCTCCCCCCTACATTTCCCGCCGGCCGGCCAGGGCCTCGCCGATGGTTGTGCCGTCAACATACTCCAGATCACTTCCGACCGGGATTCCCCTCGCCAGGCGCGTCACACGCGATACGTACGGGCTGAGCAGGCCCTGCAGATAGACTGCGGTAGCCTCGCCTTCGACGCTCGCGTTGGTCGCAAGGATAACCTCTGCAGGCGGCTCTGGCGCCTTTGCGATCCGGCTGACCAGACCATCGATATTCAGGTGTTCCGGACCAATCCCGTCAAGAGGAGAGAGACGGCCGCCAAGCACGTGGAAGAGTCCGCGGTACCGTCCGGCCCTCTCTATGGCACCCACCTCGTAGGCTTCTTCCACCACGCAGATCACACCGTGATCACGGGAAGGATCCCGGCACACCGGGCATAGCGCCTCGTCGCAGTAGTTGCCGCACTGCGGGCAGGGGTGTATCCGCTCCGCAACCTCCAGGAGCACACTCGCAAGCTGGCGAACATCGTCCTTGGCTCCCTTGACGAGATGGAACGCCAGGCGCAACGCGGTCTTGGTTCCGATCCCGGGCAGCTTCCGCAGTTCTCGGCAGAGCCCCTCGATCGGTGATTGAACCTGGCGGCGGCTATCCAAGAGCCCGGGTCAGAACAGTCCGGGCAACTGGACCGGCAGGCCCCCCGCCGCTCCGCGCATCCGTTCTTCCGAAAAGTCGCGCGCGCGGTTCTGGGCCTCCGCCACTGCCGCCACGACCAGATCCTCGAGCATCTCGGGATCTTCCGGGTCGATCACCTCCCGGTCGATCGAAATGCCCCTGAGGTCGCCCTTGCCGTTCACGCGCGCGGTCACCATGCCGCCCCCGGACGAAGCCGTCAGCTCCTCCGTGTGCAGGCTGTCCTGCAGCTCCTTGATCCTGGCCTGGATCTGCTGCCCCATCTTCATCAACTGCTGGATATTCGTCATGTTGCTTCTGCCGGGTTCATGGACTTCGCCGCTCAGTCGACCAACTCGAGATCCAGCTCGACGACGGCTCGTTCGAGTTGCGGAGCACGTTTGACCAGTTCGTTCAGACGTGACTCCCGGACCGAGTCCCGAGTGACCCTTCCGGCGGGGCTGCCCGGCGGACCGGCTTTCCCATCCGAGGCACCCTCGCCGCCTGAAAGGTCACTCCCATCAATCTCGATTGAAATCTCTGCAGATTCGCGGCCCGAATGAAGGGCCAGCGCCTCGAGCAGCGCCCGCCGCCTGGGCGCATCCCGTAGTTCGTCGGATGCCGGCCCCGCAGCAACCACCAGCGAGAGGCCGCTGTCCGTCCCGTCCAGTGTGGCCGATCCGCGCAGGAGGAACGAAAGTGCCCGTCCGACCCGCTCCCGGTCGCGCAACACGGCGTTCCAAACCGCATCGAGCGTCCCGGCCGACGGCGTCTCAGACCGCCCCGGACCATCGGCGGCAGAGGCTGGGCCGGGCGCGTCGGACCCGGCGGCCTGAAGGGGAGCCCGCACCACCGGTACCGGCTCGGTGGGCGATACCGGCTCGCCGGGTGGTGTTCCACCGAGTGCCTGGATGATCTCCTCCAGCTCCACGGTGCGGTCCAGGTAGCTCATGCGGAGCAGAAGCATCTCGATGAGGACCCGCGGCCTGCCCGTGCGCCGCAGACTGCCGTCGGCCTCGAGGGCCGAGGCCATGGCCAGCATCCGCACAAGGTCCCCGGGCGCGAACGCTGCCGCCCTACCGGCGAAATCGTCGCGCAGATCCTCGTTCAGATCGCCAGCGGCGGAAGAGGAATCCAGCGACATGCGCAACAACAGTCGCAGCTTCTCGGCCAGCCCGTAGTAGAACTCGACGAGGTCGTGCCCTTCGTCGATCAACTCCTCGACAAACTCGAAGACGGCTCCGTGCCGGCGCTCGATAACGATATCCAGGAGATCCAGGTAACGTTGCTCGTCCACCACCCCGAGGACGCGCACGACCGAGTCCATGCTCACGCGCTCATCGGACAGGGCCAGCACCTGGTCCAGCAGCGACAGCCCGTCGCGCATGCCTCCGTTCGCTTTCCGGGCGATCGCCCGCAGCGCCTCGGGGTCGGCCTTGATGCCTTCGGCCTCCAGGACCTCGTCCAGCCGCTTCATGATGTCCGTGGCGCCGATGCGGCGGAAGTCGAACCGCTGGCAGCGCGACAGGATCGGTGACGCGCTCTGGCGGATCTTCCGGGGTTCCGTGGTAGCGAAGACAAAGATCACCCTGGGTGGGGGCTCTTCCAGGATCTTGAGGAGCGCATTCCACGCCTCGCGCGTGAGCATGTGGGCCTCGTCGAGGATGTAGACCTTGTAGCGATCCGCCTCGGAGGGCGCGTACATCGCGCGTTCACGAAGCTCCCGGGCGTCGTCGACGCCCCGGTTCGAGGCCGCGTCGATCTCCACGACATCGAGCGATGTATGGCCCGCCCAGATGTGCGAACAGTCCCGGCAAACTCCGCAGGGTTCGCCCTCGGCGGCACGGTCGGGACAATTGAGCGACATCGCGAGCACGCGCGCCAGAGTCGTCTTGCCGACGCCCCGCGGGCCGGAGAAGAGGTACGCATGCCCGACGCGATCCCCGGCGACCGCGTGCCGAAGCGTCTGCGACACGTGCTCCTGCGTGGACACCTCCCCGAAGCGTCGGGGCCGGTACTTCCGTGCTAGCGCGAGATAGGACAAGGTGACGGAGTGGACTCACGGTTGGCCGGACGGGGCGCGATGTGCCCCAGGCACTCCGCGGCGACGTTCACCGCACTTACCGCTGCTACCTGCGGGGTCCTGACGGGGTTCATGGGTTCCCGTCCCGCGGACCTGGGGCACGGCCAAAGCTACCCGGGCCCGGGAGGGGGCGTCAACGGCGCGTCCCGGCGCCCTGGTACCCCGACGAGCAACGCAGAGCTATGCGCCGGGGCGCCACGCGTCCGGGATGTGCTCGATGCGCGCGGTGCCTCCGGTCATGTCCACCGCGATCGCGTCGAAGCGGTACGTGGCCCCGGGTTTGCCGTGTTCGTGGATCCACCGGCGGGCGGCCGCCTCGACCGCTCTTCGCTTGAGCGCCCGAATCGGTTCGAGGGGCGTGCCGCCCGTAGCAGAGGAACGGGTCTTCACCTCCACGAAGGCCACGACACCACCGCGCGCCGCGACGAGATCCAGTTCCTTGGGACCCGCCCTGAAGTTGCGCGCCAGCAACACCCATCCCCGTTCCCGGAGATAGTCCGCCGCCACGGCTTCCCCACGCCGCCCCAAGCCCCACCGATCTTCTTCCATTTGCGGTGCAACCTGTGCAAGGGGCGTGGGCACCTACATGGCTGTTTGGGACGTCGGGTTACACCGACGCGTGCGGGGACGCCTTCCGTGCGCCGGCCTCCGCAAGTTCTGGAAGGGTCGCCAGGGTCCGGCCGATGGCGCGCGCGATCGGACCGCAGTGGGCGACCAGCTCCGCGAACTGCTCCGGGTAGAGGCTCTGGGCACCGTCCGAGAGCGCCTCCGGCGGATTGGGGTGCACTTCCACGATCAAGCCGTCCGCACCGGTCGCGACCGCCGCACGGGCCATCGGCACGACCTTGGTGCGCACTCCGGTGCCGTGACTGGGGTCGGCCACGATCGGCAGGTGCGTCAGCGACTTGACGAGTGGAATCGCGGTCAGGTCGAAGACGTTGCGCGTCTGCGGATCGAAGCTCCGGACGCCACGCTCGCAGAGGATGACATCCGGGTTGCCCTCGCTGAGGAGGTACTCCGCCGCGAGCAGAAGTTCCGTGATCGTCGCCGACATCCCGCGCTTCAGAAGCACCGGCTTGCCGACGCGCCCCGCGCGCTTGAGCAGAGGGTAATTCTGCATGTTGCGCGCACCTATCTGAATCACGTCGGCGTACTCGGCGACGACGGCGACACCCTCCGGTTCGACGGCTTCCGTCACAATCGCCAGGCCCGTCCGCTCCCGCGCCTCGGCAAGCAGCTGCAGCCCGCGTACGCCCAACCCCTGGAACGAATAGGGCGAGGTCCGGGGCTTGAACGCCCCGCCCCGCAGCACGCTGGCGCCCAAACCGCGCACCTGGGCGGCGATGTCCAGGATCTGCTGGCGTCCCTCGACCGCGCAGGGTCCGGCCATCACGACGACTCCCTTGCCCCCGATCACCACGCCGTTGCCGAGTGTGACGACCGAGTCCTCGTCGCGCCATTCCCGCGAGACCTGTTTGTAGGGTTTGCTCACCCTGATGACTTCGCGGACTCCATCGAGGCCCTCGAGCCTCGCAGACTCCACGCGGCCGTCGTTTCCTACCAGCCCGATGGCGGTACGCTGCCGCCCCGGCATCGGCTTGGCCCCGTATCCCATGTCTTCGATCACGTCCACGACCCGATCGATCTGTTCCGGCGTGGCCCGATGATGCATGACGATCAGCACGGCAGGTCTCTCTCTCGGAAAACGTGTCGGGTGGCCCAACCCGGATGGCCGGGACAGACGGACGCCGCGGCGGAGGTTGTTCGATGGCAGGCCGAAAGAATGGGAATCGTAAACAACACGGGGGGAAAGGTCCACCCGTGCCGGTCGGGGGCAACAGGAAGACAAACGCGTCCCGGCCGTGCCGACCCGCTGCCTACTCGAGCACGAAGCGCTCTCCATCGCTGGCGCAGACGACACGGCCGCGGTACCCGGCTGCGCGTACAAGGGATGCTGCCGAGCCGGGGTCGAGCTGGGGATACATGTGCGTGAGAACCAGCACCCCCGGCCGGGCGCGTCCGGCCATCGCGGCGACCGAAGCCGGTGACAGGTGCCGTCCCGGCGGTGCCGGATCGGGGTACGCACACTCGCTTATCAGCACATCCACCCCCCGCAGGAACGAACCCAGCCTCGGGTCCGGGCCCGTGTCGCCGGTATACCCTACGGCCCGGTCCGCAATCTCGACACGCAGGGCGATCGAGCTGTCGGTGTGCGGCACCGGATGGAACCGGAGCACCGGCGACGCGTCCGCACCCCGCCAGATGCCGGAACGATCCACCTCCACGTAGTCCAGTTCGAATCCGGGACGGACGATGAAGTCCCCGTGCGCGCGCCGCAACGCCTCGACGCGGTCGGTAAGCCCGGGTGGCCCCAGGATGCGCAGCGGACGGGTGCGTGGCCCGGGAGAGGCCCATTTCGCTGCAAAGAGCAGGTGGGGCAGATCGCCGAAGTGGTCGGTATGATAGTGCGTGAACACGACGTGCGTGATCTTCCACCACGCCAGGCCGTGACGCGCGAGTCCGTGCACCGTGCCCGGACCCGCGTCCAGCAGGATCCGCGTGGGCCCGCATTCCACGAAATGGGCCGGCGACGACCGCTCACCGGACGGAACGAGGGTTCCGGATCCGACGACCGTCACCGTGGGGGTCAAGCTGCCGTACCCGCGGCCTCCGCGCGTCCCTCCAGCCGTACTCCCACGATCGAGGATACCCCGGGCTCCTCCATCGTAACGCCGTAGATCCAGTCGGCCGCCTCGATCGTCCAGGGATTGTGGGTGATGACGACGAACTGGGTCTGTGCCTTGAAGCCCTGCAGAAGGCGTACGAAGCGACCGATGTTGGACTCGTCCAGGGGGGCGTCCACCTCGTCCAGCACGCAGAAGGGACTCGGTTTGACCAGGTAGATGCCGAAAAGCAGCGACAGCGCGGTCAGCGCCCTCTCCCCCCCGGACAGAAGATCGATCCGCTGCGTCTTCTTTCCCCTGGGCGCCGCATGAATCTCCACGCGTGACTCCAGTGGGTCCTCCGGGTCCGCAAGCCAGAGATTCGCCTCTCCCCCGCTGAACAGGTGCTCGAAGGTTCGCTGGAAGTTCCCGCGGATCGCCTCGAACGTCGTCATGAAGAGTTCCGTGGCTGTGGTGTTGATCCGCCGAATGGCGGCCTTCAGGTCGTCGCGCGCCGAATTCAGGTCGTCCTGCTGGCGTACCAGGAATTCGAGGCGGGCGCTCTCTTCCGCGTGCTCCTCGACCGCCAGCATGTTCACGGGTCCGATCCGCGCGAGGCGGGCCGTGAGGTCGTCCAGTTCGCCCCGGAGTTCCTCCGGATCGCCGTCCGCCGGCTCGACCTCATCGAGAAGCGTTTCCAGGGGGCGTCCCCATTCGGTCTCCAGACGCTCGCCGATGCGGGCAGCCCGATTCCGCAGATCCTGATGTTCAAGCTCGAGTTGGTGCCTGCCCTCGACCGCCGTGCGCTCCATGTCACGGACTTCGCCTACGTGACGCTCCGCCTTCACTACTTCGGCCGATGCCTGTCGCAGTTGCCGGTCCTGCTCCGAGAGGACCCCCTGCAGCTCGTCTCGCCGCCGGAACATGCCCTCCAGCCCTTTCTGCGCCCGCGCCCGTTCCTCCCGCACCCGGACAATCTCGTCTTCGAGCGACTTCGCTTCCCGCTTGAGCCCTCCGATCCGGTCGCGCGTGCGTGCAACCGTCTTCTCGGCATCCGATATGCGGTCGCCAAGGCGCTGGAAATCGCCTTCGAGGCGCGTGAGGCGGATGACTGCCTCCGATTCGGCACTGCGGGCCTGTTCCCATTCGCCGTCGACAGCCGCATGCAGCGAGCGCAATTCCTCCAGCCGTGCGCTCAAGGTCTTCTCCTCCTCGAGCAGCCGGTCCCGCTCCGAGTCGGCTTCGGTTGCACGCTCCGCGGCTCGCTCCCGCGCGGCTCGCGTACCCTCCAGTTGCCTGGCGAGCTCGTCCTGATGTTGGGCGAGCTGTTGCCGGCGACCACTCTGGACCTCGGCCTCCACCTCCGCCGCCCGTGCCGCGTCACGGCTGGAAAGCAGAGCCTCTGTCAGGGCGTCGACCTCTTCCTCGCACTTGCGGCTCTCGCGTTCGACGTGGCTCCGCAACCGGCGCGCCTCCTCCAGTTCACCACGGGTTGCGCTGACGCGGGCCTCCAGGCCGTCGAGACGCTCGCTGCGCTCCAGTCGGCCCTCGGCACCCCTGTCCGGGACCAGATGCACGGCCCCCCGGAGGTCGGTCCAGTCCGTTGCGCGAAACGTGACGCCCCCGAGCAAGGCGCGCACCCACGGCGCTCCCTTCCCCGTCGCGGCCACTCCCGGCGGCAGGACGCCCGCTGGCTCCGGGACGCGGTCGAGGGGCAGGAGCACCAGACGGCCGACCCGGCCCGGCTCGGAACGGTACCAACGTTCGATTCGCTCGGCATCGCCACCGTCGGCGATCACCAGCGCGAGACCGAAACGTGCGAGGGCATCGTCGACGGTTCGGGCGGCAACTCCTTCGATCTGCACGCAGTCCGACAGCATCCCGATGACGCGGTCCGGGAACGCCTCCGCCGCCTCCGCGGCAACGGCCTCCGCGCCCTCTCCCGCCAGCGTCATTCGCCGTACGGCCGCGACCTCGGTCTCGAGGGCCGCGACGCGGGTATTGGCCTCCAATTCGGCCGCGCGGGCTCCCCGCAACCTGTCACGCAGCATCTCGGCCCGCCGCCGGGACCGTTCCAGATCGCGGCGCGCGCGCTCGACTTGCCGGGTCGCGTCCCGGCTCCGATCGACGAACAGATCTCCCTGCGACCGGAGTTCCCGCAGCGCTCCGGCTCCGGCGCGTGAATCCGCCGCGAGCCGCTCCAGCCTGCGATCCAGCTCCGCCGTCTGCAGCCGCGCACCGTCCAGATCTCCCTCCACCCTCGCGATCGCCCGGGCGACCTCGCGGCTGCGCCGCTCCACCACCGCCAATTCGTCGCGAGCCACTTCCATGCGAGCCCTCGATTCGGCTGCGGACTGTCGCCGCGATGTCAACTCTGCTTTACATGATGTAAACTCTGCCTTACAATCGTCCCGTTCACTGCGCAAAGTCAGGATCTCGTCGGTCGAACGCGCCCTCAGCCCGGCCAGGGCCTCGTCCTCCCTGGCGATCTGTTCGAGACGGCGTTTTCCGTTCCCTATGCGCTCCCCCGCAACCGCCACCTCCCGTTCGACCGCGGCCAGTCTGGTTCGCACCCTGTCCAGCCGTCCCGCGGCATCGACGCGGACCTTCTCGGCCTCCAGGTGCGCCAGCCGCGCGCGCTGCAACTCGGATTCGGCGGTCGCCAGGCGCGCCGCCATCCCGGCCGTCTCGTCGCGGTCGTGCTCGAGTTCGTGTTCGACCTGGGCCAGCCTCGCCCGCATGTCTTCCAGGTCCGAGCCCACAACCGCGATCTCCACCGCCAGGCGCCGGTCGCGCAGTTCCCGGTGACGCTGGGCCTTGCCCTTCTGCCGGGCCAGGGAGCGAACCTTCGAGCGCACTTCCCCGATCACGTCCTCCAGACGCTGCAGATCCGCTTCGGAGGTCTCCAGACGCCGTACCGCCGCCCGGCGGCGATCCTTGTACTTGCCTATCCCCGCAGCCTCTTCGAAGAGGGATCTTCGCTCGTCTGTGCGCTCCGAGAGGATGGCGTCGATCATTCGGATCTCGATGATCGAATACGCGTTCGCCCCGAGGCCCGTGTCCCGGCAGAGGTCCACGATGTCACGCAGTCGGCACGGAGAGCGGTTCAGGCGATAGTTGCTACCTCCGTCCCTGTAGATGGTTCTCCCGATCTCGACCTCCTGAAACGGGGTCGGGAGGGCGCCGTCCTCATTGGTGACGACCATGGATACCGCGCCCCGGCTAAGGGACCGGCGCGCAACCGTCCCCTGGAAGATCGCCTCTTCCATTCTGGCACCGCGAATTGCCGTGGGGCGCTGTTCGCCGAGCACCCAGCGGATGGCGTCCCCGATGTTGGACTTGCCGCATCCGTTGGGACCCACGATCGCGGTGATCCCGTCGTGGAATTCCACCTTTGTCGTGTCGGGGAAGGACTTGAAACCACTCATCGCCAACGACTTGAGCTTCATGACTTGAAGTCCTGCTCGAATACGGTTGCCACCGCGTCTCCCCACAGCGATTCGAGCCGGTAGAACTCTCTCACGGCCGGATGGAAGACGTGCACCACGTAGTCGATGTAGTCCAGGAGCACCCAACGCCCCTGGTCGAGGCCTTCAATGTGCTCGGGACGCGCCCCGTCACGCCTGGCGCTGTCGACGATGTGCTCGGCTATTGCACGCACCTGCACATCGGAGCGCCCCGTGGCGATGACGAAGAAGTCGGTTGCGGACGAAATATCCCGCAGATCGAGGAGTGTGACCTCGGTGGCCTTCCTCTCCAGGGCGTAGCGGACGGCTCGGCGGACGTGCGGGTGCGTCGCCAAGGCCGCCCCGGACCCCGTCAATCTTCTTCGGCCTCCACGACCACCCGAATCTCCGTCTCAACCCCCGACTGAAGCCGGACCGGCACCAGGTGCTCACCTATGGCCTTGATCGGCTCGGCCAGGAGCACCGACCGCTTGTCCAGTTCGAAGTCGATGTCCGACTCCTGCACCAGGCCCAAGATGTCGCGCGCGTTGACCGAACCGAACAACTGACCCTCGGATCCGGCCCTGGCGGTTACGGACACGGTCAGTCCTTCCAGCTGCGACGCCTGCCGGTTGGCCTCCAGATAGTCCCGGCGCATCCGCTCCTGCCGGCGGACGGCTTCTTCCTCGATCCGCTGGATGTTGGCCGCCGAGGCCGTGTACGCAAGTCCCTGCGGCAGGAGATAGTTGCGGGCGTATCCGGGCTTGACGTTGATGACATCGCCGGCCTGTCCAAGGCTGGCGACGCTCTGACGCAGAATCAGCTTCATGAGTTCAGGCCTCGTGATCCCTGATGTACGGGAGCAGGGCAATGTGCCTTGCGCGCTTGATCGCGATGCCGAGACGTCTCTGGAATCGGGCCGAGACCTTCGTGGTCCGCTTGGGCAGGATCTTGCCCTGTTCGGTCAGGAAGCGGGCCAGAGTCGTCACGTCCTTGTAGTTGAGCAACACGATCGGCGGCCCCTCGTGACGGCGGCGGCGTCCCCGGGCGCCCGAGAACTCCGGCGGACCCGTCGGCTGCGGCTCCGCGGCGGGCTCGTCGCCCTCCGCCTCCCCGGCCGGCGACGCGTCGCCGCCCTCGTCCCCCCCGGTGTCGCCCCCCTCGTCTTCCGGCTCCGGCGCGGCGGGACGATCGGCCAGCACGGAGGCACCGGTCGTGGGTTGGCCTTCGTTGACGACGATGAGGTATCGGGTGGTCTCCTCGTCCAGCTTCACCACCCTTTCAAATTCGGGCAGCGCGGCGGGATCGGCGTCCACATGGACAATCACGTAATAGCCTGTCTTCGACTTCCGGATCGGATACGCCAACTGCCGAACCCCCCAATGGTCGACAGCGGTGATTTCGCCGCCGAGCACGTCATGGAAGGCTTCGAGCTTCGCGTCGACGGCCTCGCGCTCCAGGGCGGAATCCAGGATGTAGACGATTTCGTACGCTCTCATGCGATGGGAACTCCCTCGGACCGTGTGTGATGACGGGCTCCGCTTCCCCGGCGGAGCGGGACATGGTCAGGGAAATGTAGCCAGAGACGCCTCACAATGTGAAGTGTCCGGGACAATGCGTCGCGGCGGCCGCTTCGGAAGGGGTTGCGTTCTGGCGCTTTGTGTGAACCTTTTGTACGGTTCGCGAACACCATGCACCGGGGGTATCCTTCCATGACATTCGCTTTCGTCGGGTCGCCTGACAGCGACACCTTCCGGTGGTTCTCCCGAGGACTGCGGACGGTCATGGAGGCGGAGGGCCACCGCTACGCCACGCGACCCGACGAGGCGAAGCTTGTCTTCAACTTCTTTCCGAAAGGGCGTCCGAGGCCGTTTCGACGGCAGGCGCAGGCCGTATTCGTCTGTGCCGTTACGGAGTTCCCGGTTCCGTTCACGGACCATATCGCGCAGGGCTACCCCACTCTGCTGCGCGCCCTGGCCAATCTGGCCGTGGGGTTGATTCCGTCGTCCGGCAACGATCCGGACGCCCATTTCATCACGATGGAGCAGGGCCACTACGTCGTGCCGGGCGCTTCCGACTCCGGAACCTACTTCGAGCGGGTCTACGCCCGGATCGAGCCCATGGCCTCGTCGACGCTGGTGATCGACAACTCCTTCCAGCCGGATCTTCCCGAGGAACTGTGGGACGGGGACGACATCACCCGGTCGATCTATCGTGCCGGCCGTAAGCTGGACGAGCTGGACCTGTTGCCGGCGCCCTTCCCCATGGACGAGGTTCTGACGCCGCGCGACTTCCGGCACGTGAAACGGATCTTCGGCATCGGCGGTCTCTCCTACGGCAACGTGTCCGCGCGCTTCGACGACCAGTGGTTCTGGATGAGCGCCAGCGGGGTTGACAAATCGAACCTGCAGAAAATCGGGCGCGACATTCTCATGGTCAAGGACTACGACCCCGAACGGAACACCATGGTGGTCAGCCACCCGCCGGGCGTGGAGCCCAGGCGCGTCTCCGTCGATGCGATCGAGCACTGGATGATCTACCGCGAGCATCCCGGGATCGGTGCGATCCTCCACTTCCACGGCTGGATGGAGGGGATTCCGTCGACCGAGTTCAACTACCCGTGCGGTACGCGCGAACTCGGTCAGGCCGTCGCCGACATCGTGCGCGAGGCTGATGATCCCAACCGATGCGTCGTGGGACTGAAGAACCACGGGCTGACCGTAACCGGAACGAGCCTCGACGAGATCTTTGATCGTGTGGAGGGCAAGGTGCTCCGGACCGTCCCGATGGACTGAGTCGGGCTAGCTCCGCCCCCCGGCGGCCACCTGCACCGCAGGGACCAGTTCCAGGTATTTCGCGTACCCCCACCGCGCTTCATCCAGGTCGAGACGTTCCGTGTTGGTGTGCGCGTAGCGCTCCTCGCCGGGGGCGAAGCCGATTGTGGGGATGCCGCGCACGCCGCAAGTCCACCCTCCGTCCGTGGCAAAGGTCCACGGGCGAACGGTCGCCGTGCCTCCGGATCCGTCCGCGCCCCGTTTGCCCACCGCCCGCGCGGCCGCCAGGACAACGGGATGGCCGGGGTCCATGAGGAACCCGGGGCTGAGGATGCTGCGCTCCTCTTCCACGCCCGTATATGCGCGCTGACGCTCGGTCGCGACGCGCACCTCCACCGACTTGCCGGCCGCGGGCCAGCCATCCGCCTCCAGGCGCTTCAGGTGCGGCTTCAGGGCGTCGCGCACCCGGGTGAGCAGGCCTTCCTCGGTGTCTCCCGGAAGGATGCGCCAGTCCAGGGTGACGGTGATGCGGTCGGGAATCACGTTCAGGCTGGCCGGGACGGCGTCGATGCCCGTCGCCACCAGGGAGGCGTGGCCGAGCACGTCATCGGCCTCCTGGGCCGACGCCAGGTCCGTGACCCCCGCCAGGATCGCCGGCGCCAGGTCGAGCGCGTTGCGTGCGCGATCCGGAGCGGAGGCGTGGCCCGCCAGCCCGTGCCCGACAATCTCGACTTCGCACCTTCCCCGATGGCCGATCGCGACATCGCCGTGAGTGGATTCGCCGATGATCACCACATCGGGGCGCAGACCGCCGTCGACGCGGGTCAGGTGGTCCATTCCCCAGCCGCCGCGTTCCTCGTAGACGGGGTGGGCGACGATGATGTCGCCCGGTACCCTGCCGCGCAGGGCCGCGGCCACATGCACCTGCAGCGCCAGCGGCCCCTTGATGTCCATGGCCCCGCGTCCGTGCAGGCAGCCGTCCGCGATAACCCCGCCGAAGGGCGGGTATTCCCACTCGTCGTGGTCGCCGGCCGCGACCATGTCCAGGTGAGCGCTCAGCATGACCGTGGCGCCGGCTCCGCCCCGCACGACGCCGATCGCGCTGCCGAGCTCGTCGGTGTAGGTCTCGTCGTAGCCCAGCGTCTCCATCTCGGCGATCACACGGCGCGTAAGCTCGCCCTCCTCGCCCGGAAGCGACGGGATACGAATCAGGTCCTGCGCGAACGCGACGGCCCCGTCGAACGAAGCGCTCCTTCGCGCGCTCATGTCCCACACTCCCCTCGCGGGAACATCGCGGCCCGCATCATCCGCCCACGAACCAGGGAGCGAGTACCAGCGACACCACGCTCATCAGCTTGATCAGGATGTTGAGCGACGGTCCCGAAGTGTCCTTGAACGGATCTCCCACGGTGTCGCCCACCACGGCGGCCTTGTGCGGGTCGGAGCCCTTGCCTCCGTGCGCACCCCCCTCGATGTACTTCTTGGCATTGTCCCAGGCTCCTCCCGCGTTGGCCATGAAGAGCGCCATGAGCACGCCTGTGACCGTCGCGCCCGCGAGCAGCCCGCCCAGCGCCTCGATGCCGAGGAAGCGGCCGACCAGGACCGGGGCCAGGATCGCCGTAATCCCCGGAAGCATCATTTCGCGGAGCGCGGCGCGGGTCGAGATGTCCACGCAACGAGCCGAATCCGGCTTGGCGGTTCCCTCCATCAACCCGGGAATCTCGCGGAACTGGCGGCGGACCTCCTCGACCATTCCGGCGGCCGCGCGCCCCACGGCGGTCATCGTGAACGACCCTACCAGGAACGGCAGCATGCCCCCGATGAAGAGACCGACCACCACCAGGGGGTCGGCGATGTTGATTCCGGATTCGCGCAGCCCCACGCTCGAGGCGTACGCCGAGAACAGGGCCAGCGCGGTCAGTGCCGCCGACCCGATGGCGAAGCCCTTGCCGATGGCTGCAGTCGTGTTGC
The DNA here is from genome assembly GCA_028874905.1 of Gemmatimonadota bacterium. Lineage (GTDB taxonomy): Bacteria > Gemmatimonadota > Gemmatimonadetes > Longimicrobiales > Gaopeijiaceae > Bin94. The sequence continues at coordinate 5,771 of JAPPGZ010000002.1, read as the reverse complement.
CGATCGCGTCGAGCGAGTCGGTGACCTTTCGCGTGTCGGGCCCCAGGCCGGCCATTTCGCTGATTCCGCCGGCGTTGTCGGCGACGGGGCCGTACGCGTCGACCGACATGGTCGCTCCGACCGTGGCGAGCATTCCCACGGCCGCGATTCCGATTCCGTACAATCCTGCGGTCAGGAAGGATACGAGGATCGCCGTGCAGATCAGGAGCAACGGAATGGCCGTCGACTCCATCCCCACCGCCAGGCCCGTAATGATGTTCGTGGCGGAGCCCGTCTCCGACGCCTCGGCGATCTTCCGCACGGGACGGGCGCCGGTATAGTACTCGGTCACCACTCCTATGAGGATCCCGACCAGGGTCCCGGCCAAGAGCGCCCAGAACGGTCCCATGGCCGAGCGGGGGGAACCCGTGACCGGATCGATGATGGTCATGTCCAGCGCCCGGACCACGAAGTACATGATCACCAGGAACAGCCCCGCCGCGATGAACGTGACATTGCGCAGCGCCGCGCCGGGCTCGGTGCGTTCCAGGAGCTTCATCGTGCCGATCCCGATGATCGAGCACAGCAGCCCGACGAGTACGGTGATCACCGGAAGCGCAACCGCCTCCGCGGTGCTCGCGGCCAGCGCGACCGAGGTGGCGCCGATCGCGATGGTCGCGACGATCGAACCCACATACGACTCGAAGATGTCGGCACCCATTCCCGCGACGTCGCCGACGTTGTCGCCCACGTTGTCGGCGATCGTGGCCGGGTTGCGCGGATCGTCTTCCGGAATCCCGGCCTCGACCTTGCCTACGAGGTCCGCGCCCACGTCGGCCGCCTTGGTGAAGATGCCGCCACCGACGCGCGCGAACAGGGCGATCGACGAAGCCCCCATCGCGAATCCGGAGATGATCGCCGCAAAGCGGGGCAGTTCGCCGGTGCCGGGGATCGCGTCGGCTGCCAGCACCGTGTAGAGGGCCCCGATGCCCAACAATCCCAGCGCCGCGACCGAGAGTCCCATCACCGCACCCCCGAAAAAGGCGATCCGGAGCGCCTTGCCCTGGCCCTCGTCGCTGGCTGCGGCCGAGGTGCGCACGTTCGCGCGGGTCGCGGCCTTCATGCCGAAGAACCCGGCCAGCACGCTGCTCGCCGCTCCCGCAACGTATGCGAGCGCGGTGGCCTGGCCGATGGCCAGATAAAGCAACAGCGCGACCACGGCGACAAAAATCGCCAGTACGGTGTATTCACGCCGCAGAAACGCCATCGCGCCATCGTGGATCTGGTCCGCGAGATCCGTCATTACGCTGGTGCCGGCGGATTGCCCGACCACATAGCGGTAGACAAGGAGAGCGGCCAGCAGCCCCATGGCGCCGGCTACCCACGACAAGTTCGTCAAACCAAGTAGGTCGATCACGGCTTCATGCTTCCTGTGTTATAGGGTTCACCTGTTGAAACGGTTCATCGCGGCTTCCACTCCGTCCTCGGCCCACACGGCCACGGCCCGGCTCAACTCCGGCAGGAGCGCGACCACCACGTCCTCGTCTTCCTCCGGCATTGCCGAGAGGACCCAGGCAGCGAGATCGGTATCCTGGGGTACCAGACCCACGCCGATCCGCAATCTCGCGTAAGTCGGGGTTCCCAGCACGGCGGTCACGGACTTGAGCCCCTTGTGACCACCGGTACCGCCGCCCGGTCGGAACCGGATCCGTCCCACGTCCAGGTTCGCGTCGTCGGCTACGACGAGCAGGTCGCTCGCCGTCTCGAAGCCCGTGGTCTGCCGAAGCGCCGCGAGCGCAAGACCGCTCCGGTTGACGTAGGTCCGGGGCTTGACCAGCCGGATCTCGCGCCCCCCGATCGCACCCGAGGTCTCGAGCCGGTCGCCCCGCCGCTCGAAGGCCGGGAGGCCGTGGTCGTAGGCGAACCGATCCAGCACCCACCAACCGACATTGTGGCGTGTCGAGTCGTATTGCCGCCCGGGATTCCCCAACCCCAGAACCAGCTTGAGTCTGGAGCCGTCCGCATCCTTCGGGGGCGCCAGTGCATCGAACGACGGGCGTGAAATATCCGGACCGGGCGCACCCGCCGGATTCAATCCTCGTCCTCGCCGGGCTCACTCGTCGGGGTCTCCAGCCCGGGCTCGGCCTCGACTCCTTCTTCCTCCTCCTCCAACTCCTCGGGCGCCAACCTCGCCGCCGCGACGCCGCAGATCATGCGTTCGGGATCGACGAGGTTCTCTACACCATCGGGCATCACCACGTCGCCGGCACGCAGGACGTCTCCTATGCCGAGTCGCGTGACGTCCACCTCGATCGCTTCCGGTATCAGCGACGGGACGCACTTGACGACGATGTCGTGCGCAACCTGGTCGAGGATTCCGCCCTCGTTGCGCACACCGTCGGGCAGGCCCATGAGATGCACCGGCACGTGCACCTCGATCGGAACGCCGCGCTGAACACGCAAGAAGTCGACATGGAGGAGTTCGGTGCGATAGGGGTGCACCTGCACTTCCCTCACGAGCGCCTGCTCGGGGCCCTCATCCCCGTCGAGCGAAAGATTGAGGATCGTGTTGTCCACCGGGATGGACTGGAAGAGCTGCAGTGTTTCGCGTGCTTCCATCGAGACCATGACCGGCTCGTCCCCGCCGCCGTAGATGACGCCCGGGACGCGCCCCGACCGGCGGAGCTTGCGTGCAGCGCCCTTACCGGATTCGCCGCGTGTCAGGAGATTCAGTTTCGCTTCCATGTCGTGTTCCCTGCGCCGGCCGAAGCGCTCAGGCAAGAGCGATCTTCGGCGGGTCCTTGTTGTCCTTCAGTTCGAACAGCTGGCTGACCGATGCGTTCGAGTGAATGTAGGTGATCGCCCGTGCCAGGAGGTCCGCCACGGAAAGCACTCTGAGGCGGTCGAATCTCTTTGACTCCGGGATGTCGATCGTGTTCGTGACGACCAGTTCCTCGAGCGGGGCGGCGGAGAGCCTGGCGACAGCCTCGCCGGAGAGCAGGGCGTGGGTCGCGGCCACGTATACGCTGCGCGCGCCCCGGTCGATCAGGGCCTGGACCGCCTGCGCGATCGTGCCGCCCGTATCGATCATGTCGTCGGTGATGAGACAGGTGCGGTTGACCACGTCGCCAACCACGTTGAGCACCTCGGAAACGTTGGCCGCCGGTCGTCGCTTGTCGATGATCGCCAGGGAGGCGCCGAGGCGCTTCGCGAATCCGCGCGCCATCTTGGCCGAGCCAACGTCCGGAGCCACCACGACCAGGTCCGGCAACTCCTTGCCGCGGAAGTAGGCGGTGAATACCGGCGCCGCGTAGAGGTGGTCGACCGGAATGTCGAAGAAGCCCTGGATCTGGTGCTGGTGAAAGTCGATGCTGACCACCCTGTCCGCCCCGGCCGCCACCATGAGGTTCGCGACCAGTTTGGCCCCGATCGAAACCCGGGGCTGGTCCTTCCGATCCTGACGTCCGTACCCGAAATACGGAACCACGGCGGTAACGCGGGCCGCCGAAGCGCGCTTGGCCGCATCCACCAGGAGGAGCAGCTCCAGGATGTTGTCGGCCCCCGCCACGGTCGGCTGGAGGATGAAGACATCACGCCCGCGCGCGTTGCGGTCGATGCGAACAAAGATCTCTCCGTCCGCGAAGTTGTAGATGGTCACCCCTTCCGCCGACGTGCCCAGCATGTCGGCGATCTCCCGAGCGAGGGGACGGTTTGCCCGTCCCGCGAGCAGGAGCAGAGGTCCGCGTTCGGTGGTTTTGTCCATGGCCGGGCGTTCGGTGGTTTTGTCCATGGCCGGGAGGAGGAACTGGATGTAGGCTGACGTTTCGGTGACAGCCGTACATTATAGCGAATCACGCATGCTGGTGTCAGCCTAAGGCAGGAGTCACCAGACCCTGAACGCACGGCGTCCCACCAGCGGCGCCCTTCCCGCCACCGACACCTCGAGCACCACCTGGTACTCACCGGGGTCGAGGCCCGGGAGTCTGAGCCGCAGTGTCCGGAACAGGGGCTGAGGGCGTTCCGGACCGCTCTCCTCCCAGCGAATCGACACCTCTTCACGGGGGCCACGCACCCGTAACCAGCGGCCGAACCGCGAGAGCACGCCCTCGTTGCGCCTTTCGACCCAGGCACTGAAGCCTACCCCCTCGGCCCGAAAACCCAGCCCGTAGACTTCGAACGCCACGGTCAGGTCCTCGTCGGCGGCGACATGAGTGGACGCCCTGACGACTTCGAGCATCCGTTCGAGGCCGGTGGGCTCCGCTCCCGCTTCGAGCAGCACGAGATCCGAGATGGCCAGGAGATCGGTTGGCAACCGCCTAAGTCCGAAGCCTTTGCGGAGGCGCTGTGCCTGCCGGTGCCCGGGCGCCCTGGCCTCGAGGCTCACGACGCCCCGATCCGCCCAGGGTGCCACCCCCGACAGACGCACGACCGCGCCGGTCTCGACGGCGGCACGACCCAGCGTTCGCGCCACCCCTCCCGTCTCCACGAACAGACCGGCGTCGAAGGGCTCCGGGGGCAACGTGCCCACCGATGGACCCGGCAGGGTCGCCACTCCGATGAGGATCACGCCATCGTGGCGCCAGAACCTGCCCGTCTGTCCATCGAGCGAACCGATCGTGTCCAGGTAGGTGGGAAGATAGACACTGCGGGCGTGACCGTCGGGGACTTCCCACACCACCGCGTCAACGCTGTCGGGACCGCCGTCGAGCACGTTGCGGGGCGGCAGCGTTCGCACGGAGGCCGGAGGATCACGTCCGGTGACCTGTACGGTGCTCTGCCCTGCGCGGGGCCACGAACGCTCCCAGGCGATCGGCCACCCGTAACGCACCACCGCCTCCGTCATGTCTTCGCCCCAGCGCAACTGGTGGGGGCTCATGGCCCCAACGGAACTCATCGAGTACACCCACCGGCTGAGGTGTCCGGTCCACCGCTCGTTGCCGGCCACCAGGTACAGGGGATCGGCCAGCGTCCACAGGCGCCGGGCGGCGCTCGCCGAGTCGGGTTGGGCCTCCAGCCAATCGCGGAGCTCCCCGTCCAGCAAAGGATAGGGGTCGGCCCAGCCCCCCGCCGTGTCCGCCGGCATCGCCGCGAGTGCTCGCGCGAATGCGGCTTCCGCTTCGGTGAAGTCCTCCTGGTGGTGAAGGACGTAGCCCAGGAACGCCTCGCAGCGCCAACGCGTGGGAAGTCCACACCCGCGGGCGAGCCCCTCCGCCTCGGCTAGAAGTCCGGCCTCCACGCTGTACCGGATCCGCTGGCCGAAGATCCAGTGGTCCCCCGGGACGGCACGGGCCAGCGCCTCCAGTTCGGTGAGGAGTTCGAGGCGCTGGTCCCTGATCGACTCGGGCTCCTCGCGGGGTTCCCAGTCTTCGTCGCCGTCGTCCCAGATGCACAGCCGTCCGATGATGGCATCGCAGGGGTGACTGCCCCCGCCCAGGGTACGGGGGAGGTCTCGCACGCGCCGACGCTCGAAACGGGTCTGAACGGCGCGCGCACGGGACCGGGCGTCGGCCGAGTCGACCGCGTCCGGGGTCTGGAGCGGAGCGGCGGGCACAGCCAACGTCGCAAAGCCGGGGCGGGCCCCGTCGGCGATCCCGCCGGCGCCGGCACGGGACGCCTGGGCGGGTGCCGCTGCGAGCAGACCGCAACTGGCCAGGAGCGCGGCGGTCAACGGGAAGGGAATCGACATGTCTGTTCCGCTGGATGACCAGGCCTTGTCAAGCACTGGGTCTTGTCGACCATTGGCCCGGGTGGAGTCGAACCACCACCCCCGGTTCCAAAGACCGGTGTCCTGC
>JAPPGZ010000105.1 GCA_028874905.1 Gemmatimonadota bacterium | reverse complement strand
AAGGGCCAGTAGCAGCGCTACGGGCCCAAGGAGCAACGCAGAGCGCAGCGGTCCGGCGCGGATGCATCGCCGTTCGAATGCCGGGGGGATTCTGTCCACGGGCTGCTACACCGCCGCGGCCCTCCGCGCGGCACGCTGCTTCTTCTTGTCCTCGCCGGTGCCGTACCGCTTCTGGATTTCCAGCAGGGCCGGCGCGGCGATGAAGATGGACGAGTAGGTGCCGATCAGGACACCGAGGATCAGCACCATCGTGAAGGGGCGGATTACCCCTCCGCCCAGCACCAGCAGCGACATCAGCACGGCCAGGGTCGTGCCGGAGGTGAGGACCGTGCGGGGCAGCGTCTCGTTGATCGAACGGTTGACCAGCTTGTACGGATCCTCGCGCCGCCCGCCCTTCCTGTTGAGGTTCTCGCGGATGCGGTCGAACACGACGATCGTGTCGTTCAGCGAGTAGCCCAGGATGGTCAGGATCGCCGCGACCGTGGGCAGGGAAATCTCGACCCGGAAGAGCGCAAGCAGACCCAGGGTGATCAGCATGTCGTGGGCGGTCGCGATCACGGACGCCACCCCGAAGCGAAGTTCGAAACGGATGGCGATGTACATCAGCGTGAGCACAAGCGAGAACATGATGGCGAGGCCCGCCCGCTGCTCGAGTTCGGCACCGATCTTCGGTCCCACCAGCTCCCGGCGCACCACCTCGAAATTGTCGTCCCCGTAGGCGGCCGCGACCTGCGCCGCGATGCCCGCCGCTACGTCGTCGATGTCCACGTCCTCCGCGAGCGCCGCGCGCACGACGAACTCGTCGTTGCCTTGGCCGAAACGCGTGATCGACGGGGCGTTGACCCCTCCCAGCGCCCCACGCAACTCGTCGTCGCTCGTGGGCTCCTCAAACCGGATGTGCACCAGGGCGCCGCTGGTGAAGTCGACGCCGTAGTTCTGCCAGGATCCGATGAGCGCGATGTTGAGGACCATCGCACCGATTCCGAGCGCAAGCAGGATGCCGGAGACGACGTACGCCTTCCGGCGCATCGAGATGAACTGGTATTTCGCTTGATGAAAAAGCCACATGGCTGTGCTGGTCCCTTGCCTGTGCTGCTAGATGCTGACGGGATCCGAGCCGCGCTTGCCCGACAGGTACATCAGGAAGAGCGTGCGGGTCACGTACAGAGCGGAGAAGAACGAGGCCACGATCCCGATGCAGAGCGTCACCGCGAAGCCGCGTACGGGCCCCGTGCCGAACTGGAACAGGATCAGCCCCGTGATCAGGGTCGTGAGGTTGGCGTCGACGATGGCGGACAGGGCGTTGCCGAAGCCCTCGTCGACCGCCGTGCGGGGCGCGCGCCGTGCCGCGAGTTCCTCGCGTATGCGCTCGAAGATCAGGACGTTGGCGTCCACGGCCATGCCGATCGAGAGGATGAGCCCCGCGATCCCGGGAAGCGTCAGCGTCGCGTTGAGCGCGGCCAGTCCCCCGAGCACCAGAACCAGATAGAACCCGAGCGCGGTGATCGCCAGCATCCCCGCGACCTTGTAGTAGAGGATCATGACCACGATCACGAGGACGATCCCCACGATGCCCGCGATCCTCCCCTGGTCCACGGAATCCTGTCCCAGCGAAGGCCCGACGGCGCGCTCCTCCATGATCCGGAGCGGCGCAGGCAGTGCACCGGCCCGCAGGACGAGGGCCAGATCCGTCGCCTCGCTCATGTCGGCGGTGCCGAGGTCGATGGAGCCCCGGGAGCCGATTCGGTCGCGCACCACCGGCGCGCTGACGACCTCGCCGTCGAGCACGATCGCGATACGGTCGCCGATGTGGGCGCCGGTCAGCTGCTGGAACGCCCGTCCGCCGCGGCGGTTGAGCTCGAAGAGCACCTGCGGCTGGTTGAACTGCTGATCGCGGTTGGCCGTGGCGTCGTCCAGCTGGTCGCCGGTGAGGAACGCCTCCTCCTCGAGGACGTAGAGCTCGCGATAGAAGCGTCCGCCGATGGGGATCGAATCCCATCCCCACTGCAGGCTGACATTCCTGGGCATCGCGCGCTGAAACTCCGGCAGCGCCATGAAGTCGACCGCGGTCTCCACGTCCGCCGCGTCCACGGTGTAGGTCCCGACATCACCGCGATTCAGGAGGCCGGTGAAGGGACGGAGGTTGAGTTCCTCTTCCTCGGGCTCGACGCTGTCGACGGACTCGTCCTCCGCAGTCGCGACGTCGCCCGCCGCCGGGTCGTCCGCCGCCCCGGCGCTATCAGCCGCCGCCACGGTGTCCTCCGGGTCGCTGAACAGGAGCTGCTCGATCGAGGTGCCGGTCTCCGTGACCTCGGTGGCCCGGCCCATCGCGCGCAGCCCCTCTTCGCCAATGGCGGCGACGACGGCCCGGTCCAGGCGCTCCAGCGCCGGATCGATCTCGGTCGTCTCCAGGACCAGCTTCCACTCGAGATACGCCTGCTGGTTGATGATCTCCTTGGCCCGGCTCTCGTCGTCCAGGCCCGCGAGCTCCACGATGATCCGATCTGCACCGCTCTTCTGGATCAACGGCTCTTCCACGCCGAACTCGTCGACCCGCGTGCGGATGATTCGCTCGGCCCGGTCGATCGCGTCCGCGCGCCGTTCTGGCGTCAGGGTCCCATCCGGGTCGTCGATCTCCAGGACCAGGTGGATCCCGCCCTGAAGGTCGAGGCCGAGCTTGAGACCCCTCGTCCACAGATAACCCGCCGACAGGCCGAGCACCGCCAGAATGATGATGATCCGGCCCCGAAATGACTTTAGCATGTGCGTCCTGACCCCTTCATTGACCCTCGGCGACCGCAGGCGGGCGAGGGCTGCGCGCTCGCGGCCGCGATAACGGCGTCGCAGGCAGCGGCCGTAGCGACGCCAGCATGAGAAGTTCGCCCGCAGCGCCGGGGGTGTCAATCATTTTGCGCTTCGTCGGCCGGCTTCCGTCCCGGCCGCCTTCCCCCTTCGTGGGCGGCGCCGGGAAAGTGTCAATCAGGGGCTTCGGAGCCCGCTGCCGCGAGAGGTCGGGGTTGTGTCCTCAATCGTCGCTGCACGATCATGCCGGCATGCGACTCTGGAGCCTGCATCCAAGGTACCTCGACGCCAGGGGACTAGTGGCGTTGTGGCGGGAGGGTCTTCTGGCTCAGGCGGTGCTGCGCGGGGAGACAAGAGGGTACCAGCGGCACCCGCAGCCCGAACCGACCTGGCTCAGGCCATCCTGAAGTTGGAGCGCGACCACCGCGTGGACGCGACCCTGACGACGGTGGAGGCACTGCGGGAGGTCGCCGAAGAGACCGGCGGCAAATACGACGACTTCATGGCCGAGTGTGTCGCCGAGATGTTAGTGTCCACGGGACGGATCACAAGGGGTCAGCTAGGGGAGGTGAAGACGATGGGTGAGATGTCGACCACGTACAAGCGGAGCCTGGAGGAATACGGCAGGAAGTGGTTCCGCCAGGGACGGGATGAGGGCATCCGCCAAGGACGGGATGAAGGCATCCTGCAAGGCCGCCAAGAGCAAGCGAGGATTCTCTGCCGAAGGGCTCGGGAGAGGTTCGGGCGGGAGGTGGCCGAGGAGCTGGCCACTCTGCTCGGCGACAATCCCGATCCCGGCCAGCTTCTCGACGCGACGGGCGCAGTAGTCTCGTGCGCCACCGCGGGCGAGCTGTTGGAGCGCGTACGGAGCATGCCGAACGGCTGAACGGGTCCTTGGCCGGGTAGGCGCCAGTCGCGCGGCAGAGGCACGACCCACCGGTAGCCCCGGCACAACGGCGTCCCTAATCTGGGACGCATGTCCCCTTCGAACATCCCCGGGCCCAGGGCCGCGTTCACCGCCACGGCGGCCATGCGCGCGATCCTCGCCGGGCTCGCCATGGCCGCTCTCCCGCAGGCGTCCCGTGGCCTGGACGGGGTCGGTCGCGTGGATTCGGGGGCCGCGCTCGCCGGCATCGCCCTTCCCTCCCCCACCGACACCACCCTTGCGATCACCTTCCTGGATGTCGGGCAGGGCGACGCCGTGCTGATCCGTGCGCCGGAGGGCCAGACGGCGCTCGTCGATGCGGGGCGCCGGGACATCGTGCCGCTGCTGCGCGAGATGGGCGTGGACGGGATCGATCTGCTCGTGGCGACGCATCCGCATGCGGACCATATCGGGGGCATGGCCGCGGTGATCCGGTCGATGCCCGTGCGGTTCTACATGGACAGCGGGCAGCCCCACACGACGGCGACGTACCGTGGGCTGCTGGCCGCGCTCGAGGCCCGGCCGGAGATCACATACCTGGAGGCGGTTCCGCGGACGATTTCGCTGGGGAGTGCCGAGATCGAGGTGCTGCCGCTGCTGCCGCGGGCGACGACCGACCTGAACAATCGCTCGGTTGCGCTGGTGGTGCGGTTCGGGAGCTTCACGGCGCTGCTGAGCGGCGATTCGGAGGTGCAACAGCTGACACACCTGGTCGGTCGGGGCGTCGTTCCCGCGGTGACGCTGCTGAAGGCGCCGCATCATGGCAGCGACAACGGGTTCACATGGCCCTTCTTGGAGGCCGCGCGGCCCGAAGTCGTCGTGATTTCGGTGGGCCGGAACGGTTATGGGCACCCGCGGCCGGCGGCGCTACGGGCCTACGCCGACGTGGGGGCGACCGTGCTGCGGACCGATCTGGCGGGGCATGTCGCGATTCTCGGATATGAGCATGGGGACTTCGGGGTTGCGCGGGGAGAGCAGGTGGCCGCAGTGATGAGAGCGGGCGGGGGGCAGAGCGGGAGCGAGGACGTGGTGGCGGACGCGGTGGTCGGCGCGGGGTCAGCGGCAGGGGCTCCGGGTGGCGTGTCGGCGGCCGATAGCGGTGCCGATCTCCGTCTCAGCGTATACGCCGACGCGCCGGGCAACGACAACCGCAATCCGAACGGCGAGTACGTCGTGATCCAGAATCTGGGGGCGGTGGCACAGGCCATCGGCGGGTGGCGGCTGTGCGACCTGGCGAATCACTGCTTTTCGTTTCCCGCGGGTGCGGTTCTGGCGGCCGGTGCGACGATCACGCTCTACAGCGGGCCGGGCCGCTCCGACGGCAACCGCTACCATATGGGCTATCGCCGGGCCGTGTGGAACAACAACGGAGACACCGCAACGCTGTACGACGAACGAGGGGCGGTCGTGGTCGCCTACAGGTATTGACCGGCCCGGACGGGGCTGACGGGAGCGGAGGAGGAGGAATGCCGGCGACGCGGATCTGGGTAGTGGACCGCGTGGAGCCGCCGATGGCCGTCGTGGTCGCGGACGACGACGAGCGGCAGGTGGACGTGCCGCTGGCCCGATTGCGGGCTGGTGTGCGGGCGGGTGCCGTGCTCCGCGTGCCGGAGACCGACGGTGTGCCGGACTGGAGGGCCGCGAGGGTGGACGAAGAGTTGCGGCGGGCACGCATTCAGGAGGCGGAGGCCGCTCTGGATCGGTTGCGCCGCCGGGATCCGGGCGGTGACATCGTGCTGTAGCCCCGGCTGGGTCAGGTCGAACGGGCGGACTCCCGGTCGGGAAGGAGCAGGGCGGCGGCCACGCAGATGACGATGCGGCCGAAGGCTGGCCCGCGCTACCGACCAACTTGCTCGCGGGCAGGGTCCAAAACGAGGCGCTCAACCCCTGGTCGGGGCGGTTATCCATCGGTGGCTTCCACAAGTGTGGCCGTCAGCAAAAGCCGCCCGTCCTGGCAGTAGGTCCAGGCGTGCCACGTCGTTACCGAATCCGTGGTGATATGTCCGCCCATCTCGCACGTCCCGACATTCGGCAACTGGAAGACAAGCGCGCGGAATCGCGGGTTGTCGAAGGGAACCGCTACGCCCCTTGCGGCGGTTGTGATGTAGCATTGGCCCCGGTCCAAAAGGAACCGCAACGGACAGTCTGCCCCGGCGGGGACGCCGGGCTCGTTCTGGGATCCTATGGCGACGATCCCGACGATTTCGGACTCGCCTTCGAGGCGATCATAGTTGACCCAAACGTAGGTCGTGGGCCCGGTCGTGTCCGCGCTCATGGCCTGGGCGGTCGGTTCGCTGTCGTGGATCGTGGCGGGACCTTGCCACGTCTCGGACGTGCTGGGGCGGGTTAGGTCGCACGCGGCGACGGCGAGGGCGGCGAGGACCACGGCGGTTCTGTACATCGGGAGCTTTCCTTCCTTGTGCGACAAAATGGTGTCCAAACGCGACAGATTGGCGATGCTGGGAACGTACGAACCCCGGCTTCTGTACGCAAAAAGGGGGAAGGGTGCGGCGGTGGCGGCCCAACGTCCTGCTGTAGGCGAACGCAACGTGGCTGCCACCCTTGCGCCGTTAGCCGCCTCCATATACCTTGTACTTCAAGGTACATTGCACATCAAGGCAACCGGAACGGGATCAAGGTGAAGGAGGGGGTCCAGGTGAAGAAACCGATATCCAAGGAGCTCGTGGCCGCCTCGTCGCGACCGATGGTGCTTTCGATCCTGGCGGGCGGCGAGAGCTACGGCTACGAGATTCTCAAGCAGGTGAAGCTGCTCTCGGAGGGAGAGCTGCAGTGGTCGGACGGGATGCTGTATCCGGTCCTGCACCGGCTGGAGCGGGACGGGCTGATCGCCGGGCGCTGGCAACTGACCGAGGCGGGGCGGCGGCGGAAGTACTACCGGCTCACCAGCCGCGGCAAGGGCCAGCTGGCGCACGACCGCCGGAACTGGCGCGCCGTGCACGGGGCACTCGAGATGTCCTGGGGAGGCAGCCATGTTTGATCTGGAGAAGGCGGTCGGGCGCTGGCGCAAGGAGTTGGAGCGCGAATCCTCGCTGTCGCCGCCCGAGGTGGACGAACTGGAGGACCACCTCCGGGCCCACTTCGATCTGGAGATGGAGCTGGCTCCTGCGCAGGCCCCCGTGGCGGCGTTCGCGAACGCGAGCGGCGGGATGGGCGAGCCGGCGGAGTTGTCCAGGGAGTTCGCCAGGGCGGGAAGCCCGAGGTGGCGGCGGCTGATCTACGCCGGGTGGGCCTTGTTCGTGGTCTCGTTCGTATTGCCGGCGTATGTCGACGGTTCGTCCGATGGCGGCGGTTTCTTCACCTTCGGGACCATGTCCGGTTGGGATGCCTTCGGGAACGCGCTGATCTGGGGCGACTGGCCCGGCAGGCTCAGCGCGGCCACCAACCTGATCATGCTGGGCAGCCTGTTGATTCTCCGCACCTCCCGACGGCAGCGCGGCCGCTGGCTCCGATGGCTCGTGGGAGGCGCCGGGGTAATGAACCTCGCGTACTGGCCGATCTGGGTCGTGACCGAGGGTGATCCCGTATCCAACCTCCTGCCGGGCTACTGGATCTGGGTAGCCTCGTTCCTGTGCGTGGCCGCGGGAATCTGGATGACGGTGAGGGAGCGGACATCGATCGGTCTTGCGCCCGAGACCTCCTGACAAAATGTAAAGTAAAGTTTACATGTTGTAATCTCGGGATGACACCTAGCGGCGTATTGTCCCTTGCGTAGCGCTTGACCATATTGGCGGCGCCGAAACATCCGGCCAGCGTCCTTCGGCCAAGGAGTCGACCCCGATGTGTGCCGCCCTTCCGCGCCCGCCCGCGACCTTTGTCGTCGTTCTGACGGCCGCTCTCGCCGTCCTCACTCCCCTTCCCTCCCACGCCCAGCAGCGACCGTTCACACCCGAGGTCGCGCTCGACGTCAACCTGGTGAGCATCGCGGCGGTCACGAGCGACGGCTCGCGCGTGGCCGCGACGGTGCGTACGCGACGCGACCGCACCGATGTCGACCATCAGCGCTTCGGCGACCCGACGTACATCTCCCCCGTGTCCACCCGGCTTATGGTGATCGACACGCGGAACGGCGAGCGCACCTGGGTGCATGAGGAGCCGGCTCAGCTGCGCGGCTTCGCGTGGTCGCCCGACGGGGAGCGGCTGGCGTACTTCGCCGTCGAGGACGGGGAGTACCGGCTCCGGATCTTCGACGCGCGCGCCGGCAGCGCCGAGACGGTGGCGCTCGGCACGGACAAGGAGATCGCGTCGTCGTCGCCGCTCGTGTGGGCTCCCGATGCGTCCGGCGTGCTCCTTGGGCTGCGGCCGGACGGGTGGGCCGAGGAGGCTCGCGCGGCCTTCGTCGCTCTGACCGAGGCGCCGGTCATCGTGCAGGATTCCCGCAACGATTTCCTGGCCTGGGACCGCGTGAGGAACATCGCCGCGCGGCAGATCGTCGCGCTTGTTTCCCTGGCAGACGGCGGCAGCGGCAGCAACGGGAGTGTGCGCGAAGTGCTGACCGGTGCGACGCCTTCGGGACTGGGGTTCTCGGCGGACGGGTCCTACGTGACGTATTCGACGGCGACGCGCACGAAGACGACGTACACACGGCGGGACGGGACCGAGTACGCGCTGTTCAGGTTGGACCTCGCGGACGGCGGCGAGCCCGAGCTGCTGCGGGACACCGGCGAGGAGCGGATGAACGTGGCCTGGAACGAGGCGCGCGACGCCTTCGCGTACAGTGAGGACGGATCGGTGTTTGTGCGTCGCCTGGACGAGGAAGTGGCGGTCGACGTGACGGAGGGCCATCGGGGGGAACCGGCCGGAGCGGCGGGCGGGGCGACGGAAGACGAGGCCCGCAACGCCGACCCCGAAGCCGACTCTACCGGCATCCGCTTTTCCGTGCAGCGCTGGAGCCCGGACGGCGAGGCACTGCTGCTCGCCTCACAGGACGCCTGGCACCTGCTCGACCTGGGCACCGGCGATGCGGGCGACGGCAACCCGGCCAGCAACAACATGCGCACGCTGCTCGAACTCGAGGCCGACGACGACGCCCGCCCACGCCGTCAGATTCAGGGCTGGAGCGACGACGGACGCCACCTACATTTCAGCTACTCGGCCCGGGACCGCTGGGAGCGCGGGCTCAAGCGGCTCGACGTGGCCACCGGCGCCGTGGAGACCCTTGTCCTGGACAGCAACCTCTATCGCTCCTGGAACGTCTCGGACGACGGCGGCACGATCGTCTACACCATGTCGGACGGCGACCGCCCCGACGAGATCCACGTCGCGCGCGGCGACCTCTCGTCGGCCCGGCAGCTCACCGCGTCCAACCCCCGGCTCGACGACGTTGCGCTCACCCGCAGCGAGCTCATCGAGTTCCTCGACGTCGACGGCAATACCCTCTACGGCATTCTGTATTACCCGGCCGGCTACGAGCCCGGGCGCAAGTATCCCCTCGTGGCGGAGATCTACGAGCAGTTCTTCGACAACGGCTTCAACGAGAACATGAACCTGATCACCGCGCAGGGGTGGTTCGGGTTCCGTCCGTCGGTGCGGTTCGAGGAGGGCTTTCCGGGCGAAGCGTGGCTGAAGGCGGTGCCCAACGCGATCAACAAGATCATCGAGCGGGGGCTCGTCGACCCGGACAGGGTCGGTGTCTACGGGCAGAGCTACGGCGGCTACGCGACCAACCTGCTGATCACGCAGACCGACCGTTTCGCGGCGGCGGCCAACGTGTCGGGCAAAGTGAACATCATCTCATTCCTGGGTGACTCGCCGAAGATCACGACGCGCAACTACGCGGCCGCCGAGGTCGGGCAGGACCGGATCGGCGCGACGCTATGGGAGCAGCCGCACAAGTACATCGAGCACTCGGCGGTCATGTTCGCGGACCGGATCGAGACGCCGCTGCTCATGCTCTCCGGCGAGGGCGACTGGAACGTGCCGGCGACGAACCAGCGCGAGATGTACTACGCGCTCAGGCGCCTGGGGAAGGAGGTCGTGTGGGTGCACTACACCGCGGGCGGCCACGGGGCCGGGCGCGCCAGCACGGCGGCCGATTTCGCGGACCATTGGCAGCGCATGTTCGAGTGGTTTGCAGAGCACTTCGGCGAGGAGCGGAGGAGGCCGGCGACATCGGACCTGTGACCCATCCCACACGCGGCGGAGGCGAGCCCTTCACGGCTTAGCCGCGACCCCCTCCTCGCCAGTTCCTTTGCGAGGTGGGGACGGTAACGGTAGAGAATATGGGTCTGGGTGGAGTTGCGGTTCGTCTGTCGGGCGCTGCGGACTCGGAGACGATGACCGACGACAGCGGGCAGTACTCGTTCACGGGGCTGCGCGCGGGAACGTATCAGGTTGAGATCTCCGGGTTCAACACGAGCGAAGTGAGCTTTTCGAGCACGTCGGGTGCTGCGACGGTCGGCGTAGGCGAGTCGAAGGTCGTGAGCTTCGACGGCACGTATCTGCGCACGGCGGGGATCATAGGCACGGTGACGGTGGAAGGCGAGGGTCTTGCGAACGTCACGGTGAGCCTGACGGGCGGTCCGGACGGCAACGACGAGACGACGATGACCGACGCGGCGGGGCAGTACAGCTTCTCGCAGCTGCGTGCGGGCGAATACGCGGTCGGCATCTCGGGCTACGACACCGACGACTACGAGTTCGTGACGACGTCGAAGAGCGTGACGATCGCGGTCGGCGAGACGGCGAACGTTCCCTTCGATGGCATTCTGCTTCGCACCGCCGGCATCAGCGGCCGTGTGAGCGTGGAGGGGACGGGTCTTGCGGACGTGACGGTGACGCTGTCGATGGCCGACGCGGACGACATGACGACGATGACCGACGCGGGCGGGCAGTACGCGTTCGCGGGTCTTGCGGCGGGCGACTACACGGTGTCGATCGCGCTGTCCGCAGAGCAGATGGTTGCCTTTGTCTTCGATTCGACCAGCGAGGACGTGACGGTTGCCGACGACGAGACGGCGATCGTGAACTTCGACGCCGAGCACGCCGCGACGGCGAGCGTGACCGTAAGGCTGTTCGTCGACGAGGGTCCGAAGAACGACATGATGGACGAAGGCGAGATGATGTTCCCGACGCCTGAGATGCTGGCGGTGGTGGCCGAGTTGGGGCTGCCGCTGGCGCTGCCGATTTCGCTGTCGGGCCCGGGAGTCCATGACATGCACACCGGCATGGCCATGCCGGACGGCAGTGTCGTGTTCGGCGGCCTGAAGGCCGGCGGGTATCAGGTGATCGTCACGGACATCCCCGACGAGGTGCTGGCTGCGTTGCCGCCCGCGTTGGGCAATGCCCTGCGGGACTATGCCTACGGCGGACCGGCGACCGGCTACCCGATCGCGGTTGGCGTGGGCCAGGATGCGATGCAGTACGCGCCGGTCGACATCACGCACCAGACGGTCCACTTCTCGACCTGGCTGAAGCACGGCGACATGACCGGTGATGCGCTTGCCGGCGCGACGGTCACGCTGTACGCGGACGAGGACGGCACGGACATGGTCGGCAGCGGCATGACCGATGACATGGGTGTGACGTCGATCCGGTTCGAGCGGGCGGACACGGAAGGCAACATGGTGTACGCCGGCATCGAGGCGCCCGAGGGCGACTTTGCGGTATCGGCCGACGGCAAGCAGGCCGTGATGTGGAATCCGATGTACCCGACGGGCGACGTGGTGACGAACACCGCGGACATCGTGAACCTGAAGGCCGAAGTCAGCTTTGGCGGGCAGACGATCACGACCGCCATGGGCGGTGGTGAGGCGCTGGCCGGCTGGGCCAGCATTTACCATCCCGTGCGGATCTGTTGTAACCATTGAAGTTACGGGA
>JAPPGZ010000069.1 GCA_028874905.1 Gemmatimonadota bacterium | reverse complement strand
GCTCCGTCCAGCGCGCCATCCCGGCGCTCGATTCGCCCACGCGGCGGATGAGGATCTCCTTCGCTGGTGCCGCCAGCCCGTCGAGTCCGGCGAGGACGGTCGCTGATTGACGCGCCACGAGCGCATCCGGAGTGTCGTCCCGGGCCTCCCGCAGGCGCTCGACCAATGCTCGTCGCTCGCCGTCTCCCGCGAGGACACGCCGCCAGTTCTGAAGCAGGGCGACCTTTTCGTTCGTACGCAGCTCCCGGTTGTCTTCCAGGTAGTCTGATACCCGCAGAAGGAGGTAGGCGACGGTGACCTCCGTGCTCAGGGGCTCGGGAAGGATCCGGATCCCAACCGCGAAGGTGCGGCTGGAGGCGACGAGGAGTTCCTGGAGCGATGGCATGGTGGATTGTCGGCGCCCCGGTCCGGGGCGTCAACGCCGCTATCGGCCGCCCAGTCGCGCTGCTTGATCGTTGCCGACCCTGCCGTGGCAGGATTAACGTTGGAAAACCCCAGCCAGTTGGTGCCCATGAAGCCCACGTCACGACTTCCGATGTTTGCCGCCGCCCTGATGCTCTTCGCGACCACCGGCTGTTTCAATTACGTGCCCGCCGAGATCGGCGCCGTTCCTCCGGGCGAATCGGTTCGCCTGTACCTTACCCGCGCAGGGGTGGACGCAGTCAACGAGGGCGGTGCCGAGGAAGCGCTGAGCTTCGTTTCCGAACCGGTGCTCTCCGGCGAATTCGTGCGCCGCACCGGTGACGACCTTTTCCTGCGCGTTCCCACGGTCCGGCGACAGATTGGCTTCCATACCTCGCAGCTGGGTCAGGATATCCGGATCCCCGCCAGCGAGATCGTCCAGATCGAGCGCCAGGAACTCAGCAAGGCCAGGACCGGGCTGCTGGTGGGAGGCGCCACGGCCGCCATTACCGGGCTCATCGTCTTCATTCTGAACGACGCCCGCCAACCCGACTCGGGCAATCCACCCTTTGACCCCGTGGAGGATCGCGGCCGCCGCGTCTTCACCATCCGCTTCGGACGCTGACGAAGCTCCGGCGCAGGTTCCGGCCAGCCCGGTCCATGCGTGCAGAGAAGCGCCCGCTGCGGCTTGACGGTTGGGGCTGAGGTCGCCTACTCTGCTAGGTTGTAGCAGATTGCGTTCTTGCGAGCCGCGCCGTACGCGGCGGAGGGCGTTGAAGGCAAGCCAGGAGACGAAGACACTTACGTGTTCCCCTCAACGGAGGATGTCATGACCAATCGAAGGTTCGTACTCACAACCACCGCGCGAACTGCAGGGTGCCGGCCCGCGAAGGCCACGCTTCCGGCGCTCCTCGTTGCAGTCGGGTTCCTCGCCTTGGCCCTGCCCGCAGCCGCACAGGAGCTCGGGCGGGTTACCGGCCAGGTGACCATGGAGGGTTCTGGAGCTCCGGTCGGCGAGGTCCAGGTCTTCCTGGTCGACACCGGCGTCGGAAGCCTCACCCGGCAGAATGGACGCTATGTGCTGCTGAACGTGCCGCCGGGCAACTACGAGATGCGTGCCGAGCGCATCGGTCTGGGTTCGGCCACGGCGCAGATCACCGTGGCCGCCGGTGAGACCGTGGTGCAGGACTTCACCCTCACCGAGGAGGCGCTCGGCCTCGACGAGATCGTCGTGACCGGAACGGCGGGTGCCGCCCGCCAGCGCGAGATCGGCAACACCATCGCCCAGATCAATGTGGCCGAAGTCCCCGACCGTCCGGTGCTCGTATCCGACATCCTGCAGTCGGCGGCGCCCGGACTGGAGGTGTACGGTGGCGGCAGTGTCGGGCAGGCGAAGATCATCCGCCTGCGGGGCCAGAGCAGCGTACAGCTCTCCAACCACCCGCTCGTCTATATCGACGGCGTGCGCATGCGCAGCGACCCGCTGCCGGACATCAATCCGCCGGATCGCCGGGGCGGACGCAGCGGCAACATCTCCGTCAGCCCTCTCGATAACATCAATCCGGCGGACATCGAGCGAATCGAGGTGATCAAGGGGTCCGCGGCGACCACGCTGTACGGCACCGAAGCCTCCGCGGGCGTCATCCAGGTCTTCACCAAGAGAGGCGCAGCGGGAGCTCCCGTCTGGACCGCCGAAGTGAAGGCTGGAAGCGCTTGGAGCCGCCAGTTCGGCGTCGACACGCCTGGCGCCGACCCGTACATCAACATGGGTCCCTGGCTCTGCACCGGGCCGTTCAGTTGCGGGGAGTATCATCCGGGCTCACCGTTCACCCTGGACTACTCCCTTTCCGTGCGCGGAGGCAGGCAGGACCTACAGTACTTCGTCTCGGGCGGCTTCCTGGACGAGCAGGGGTACCTCACCAACGACGCCCAGAAGAAGTACCACACGCGCGCCAACTTCACCTTCACGCCCGCGAACAATCTAACCGTCCAGTGGAACACCGCGTACGCGAACAACACCCTCTCGATGACCAACGGGCAGAACAACGCCCAGGGCATCACCCTCAACGCGTTCCGGGCCGAGCGTAACTATTTCGGCACCGGGGATCCCGCGGTGCTCAACGAGTTGATGGACCAGGAGCTGAACCAGGACGTCGAGAGACTGACGACCGGAGCGACCCTCACCTACGTGCCTCTGGATGGGCTGACCAACCGTTTCACGGTAGGTTACGACTGGACGAACCAGGAGCACCGCAACCTGCGCCCCTACGCGTGGCGGCAGGTGCCTGAGGGTTCGCTTCTCAACAACACGTTCCAGAACCGCGTGCTCTCCTTCGACTACGTCGGGACCTACGCTTTCGACCTGACCTCCTCGATCGGCTCGAGCTTCTCGTGGGGTGGCCAGGCCACCGGTGACGACGACCGCATGGTTGAAGGGTTCGGCGAGAACTTCCCCGGTGCCGCCGACCCAACGCTCACCTCTGCCGCCGTCACTCAGGCCTTCGAGGAGCGCTCCAAGATCTGGAACGCCGGATTCTTCTTCCAGAATGTCTTCGACATTTCGGACCGCTACTTCGTTACCGTGGGGACGCGCGTGGACGGCAACAGCGCCTTCGGCAAAGGCTTCGGTTTGCAGGTGTACCCGAAGCTCAGCGGGTCCTGGATTCTTTCGGATGAGTCCTTCTGGCCGGATCTGGGCGAGTTCAAGCTGCGTGTCGCTTTCGGCCAGTCGGGGCGCGCCCCCGGCGCCTTCGATGCAGTGCGAACCTGGGATCCTGCCGGACTGGCCGGCGTGCCGGCGTTCGTGCCCGCCAACGTGGGTAACGACGAGGTCGGCCCCGAGGTGACCGAGGAGTTCGAGGCAGGATTCGACGCGTCGTGGCTGGGTGACCGGCTTACGACCACGTTCACGGTCTACCGGCAGTTGACCAGGGACGCGCTGCTCAACGTTCCCCAGATCCCCTCCACCGGCTTCACCAACAGCCAGCTTACCAACGTCGGCGAAATCCTGAACGAGGGGATCGAGCTCGAAGTCGGAGCCACGCTGTTCGAGAGCCGGAACTGGGGCTTGGACCTCGGTGGCTCTCTTACCACCAACCACTCCCAGGTACTGGAGCTCGGAATTCCCCCGACCAGCTCGCTCCGAATGGACTGCGGACCGAATGGGGACGAGGGCTGTACGCTACGCAACATGCGCGATTACCGGGTCCAGAATCCAGACGAGATTGCGGCGCCCGATTACTGCCCCGGACCTGAGGTGTGCACCGAGGCCCAAGCAATCTTCAACGATCATGCCGTCAACTGGGGCCCCAACCTGCCGACCACCTTCATCGGCGGCAATCTCGCGGTCCGGGCTCCCGGCAACATCACCCTCTACGCCAGCGGGGAATTCAAGGGCGGCTTCTACATGAACGAGGCCGTCTGGTCCATCACCCGGAGCGTCCGCTCGCACCTCTGTTTCCCGTGGTATGTGGACCCGCAGAACGCAATTACGCTGAAGGACAATACGCCTGCGATCTGGCGCGCCCGCTGCAATCCGCGTGAGCAGGAGGGGTACATGTGGAAGGGGGACTTTTTCAAGCTACGCACCGTGAGCGCCACCATTCCCGTGGACGCGATCATGCCGGAGCGGGTGAGCAACGCCACGTTCACGCTCGCTCTCCGGAACTCCTACCTCTGGAGGAAGGAGATGCCCTACATGGATCCCGAGTTGACCGGCGATCAGGGTGCCAACGACTTCAGCAACCAGAATCAGGGAGGCTACAATTTTGAGGAGTCCGTACCGGCGCCCATCACGCTGCACGCATCCCTCCGGATCGCCTTCTAAGGGGAGGGCACAAATGAACGCGAAGAACGCAATCAGAAGTGCAACTCTGGTGGCCACCTTGTTCGGCGTGGCCGCCTGCGAAGTCATCAACCCCGGCCCCATCCAGGACGAATTCCTGGTCGAGGAAGAATCCCGCGAGGGATTGGTCAACGGATCTCAGCGCAGACTGAGCGAAGCCATAGGCTGGATCGGGTATACGGGCGCGCTCGTCACCCGCCAGATCATGCCCGGAGGCCAGACCGGCTCTTACGGCCACACCGTGCTGGCGCAGGGCGGCTACATTCTGCCCGGTGCCTACGGCGGCTATTTCAACGATGCCCAGCAGGCGCGCTTCATCGCCGAGACGGCCATCAATCTGTTCGCGGAATCGGAGGATCCCGTCGACTCGAATGTCGTGGCCCAGGCCAACGTCTGGGCCGGATTCTCCAACCGGATTCTGGGAGAGAACTGGTGCGAGGCCGTTATCGATGGCTCGGCGCTGCTTCCAGGCTCAGACTACTTGCGGAGAGCCGAGGAGCAGTTCGGCACCGCCCTCTCCCTGAACCCGAGTGAGACCCTCAGGATGGCGGCCACGGCTGGCCGCGCTTCGGTACGCGCTTTCCTGGGCGACTGGGGTGGTGCGGCGTCGGACGCGGGCAGTGTTCCTGATGGCTTCGTATACACGGTGGCCTCCGACGGCAACGTTGCAACAACACGCAACACCCCGCAGTGGGCCAACGCCCGGACGCCGTACCTGGCCTTTACCATGTGGAACACCTACTACGGACCGCAGCCGGACATGATGGCCGGTGGCGCCCCCATTCGCGCGTCCGGCTACTACCAGGAGACGGGGGATCCGCGCGCGGAGTGGTTCGAAGACCCAAGCTTCCCGTGGTCGAATGCATCTCTCCTGGGATACGGCCAGACGCCCTGGTTCAACCAGACCAAGTACGACGGTCCCAGCGATTCGTACAACGTCGCAAGTGGCCGGGAGATGCGTCTCATCGAGGCCGAAGCCCAACTGACCAACGGCAACTGGCAGGCGGCGATGACCATCATCAACAACCTGCGGGCCAGCTACACCACCAACGAGACCATGCTGCATCCGGGCGGCATGCCGCTGGAGCCACGAGATGCGATGAGCCTGGAAGGGGCTTGGACGTACCTCAAGCGGGAGCGGGCGATCGAGCTTTTCCTGGAAGCGCGCACGCTGGGCGATCAGCGGCGCTGGGAAGAGAACGGCACGCCGGGTGACCTCGAACTGCCCGACTTCGAGCGCATCTCCGAGATCTTCAGCGACAACCCGCGCGGCACCGAGATCAACGGCCAGCCCCGCCTGTGTTTTGACGTCCCCGACTCGGAGCGCGAGCGCAACGACAACATCCAGACCCGAGGTGGCGGCTGATCGCTTCCAGCTTCGGGAAGAAGTAGTCGCGGCGGCTGCCGGGGGCCTGCGGGCTTCCGGCAGCCGTTTCGCGTATATTGCCCTTATGTCGAGACGGTGTGTGGCAGCCTACGGGGCAACTTCTAGGCGCGACGAAAGCGGACCCCTCGGGTACCTACCTCTGCCCACCCCTTCTGGAAGCGGCGGCCGGAACGCGGACGGATGGGCACCTCCCTAACGCCTTGACCTGACTCTCTGACCGAGTCGCTCTCCGACCTCCATCCTGGGACACCCGTTATTGTCCGGCAATGCATGCTTTTGTCTCTTGCTACTCCTGACCGCGCACAAGTACGTTTTTTATATCGTTCGTTGGAGAATCGGGTTGGCGTTGCTCGATTCACTGGTTCCCTTTGGTGAGGCGCATCGGCGCCGGGAGGATGGTATCATGAAGCGGAAGAAGCGTCTGGCGGCGGCTTTCGGAGCCCTCGCAACTGCGGTTCTCGCTCTCGCGTTTGCTCCACCTGCTTATGCAGCGAGCGAGTGTTGGATGATGTGTTCGAGCAGTTGCTACGAGGGGCCCTGCGGCCTCGGATGCGTGTTGGACTGCTACGTCGATGTTTGCGCGGCCGGATCATATGACAGTGGCTGCGACTTCGACGAATAGTCAAACAACAGACAGCGGCGTCCGTGTGGCGACGGGCAAGGTCAGCGCCCGGAGGTTGGGCGTTGGTCTTGCCCGTCTCGTGACAGGAATGTCTCCCTGGGGTTCGTGACGAAGGAAGAAAAATGAGTCAGAAGCTGAAGACACTGGCGGATATCGCAGTGATTGTGGCGAGCTTGAGCGCTGCAGCGATTGTCGTACTGTTGTTTTCTCAGCGCTTCATAGGAAGCGGTTCTGGTACAGAGAGTGCAAATGCACAGGTGGTGGATGATTGGGAGCAGTACGCAAGTACCGGTCATCGTATCGGATCAGAAACGCCGGCAGTCACCATAGTAGAGTTCGGTGACTACCAGTGCCCCTATTGCCGAGAGTGGCAGCCCCACATCGAGGCGATGCTTCGCAAGTATCCAGACGATGTCGCGTTCGTATTTCGCCATTTTCCGCTTGAAACACATGACCTCGCCTATTCTGCTGCCCGTGCTGCCGAGTGTGCCGGCAACCAAGGTCGTTTCTGGCCGTTCCACCGCGAAATACTCGGCGATCCGAACTGGCTTGGGGATGCCATCACGGAGTTCGCCGTCACGGCGGGAGTGCGGGACATGGCCGTCTTCGATGATTGCTTGGCCGATGAGTCACCGGTACCGGCAATCGAAGAAGACCTCGCTGCCGCCATGAAACTCGGTGCACGCGGAACACCGACGATCCTGATCAACGGGATGATGTCTTATGGTGTTGTGGACTCGATAAGGCTGGAGGCGGCTGTTCAGAGGGCACTCCCGTGAGCCCTCGCCGCCGGTCGCTCGCAGTTCCATGTCTGTTCGGTGCCATTGCCTCCGCCGTGCTGGTCCAGCCTCTAACCGCGCAGGCATGGAGGCCGGCGGATTTGCAGACGACCATCGGACAATTGGACGGCGACCACGCCGAGGTGTTCGCTCGCGTGCGTACGATCGAGGTAGACGGCGCCGGCAACGTGTATGTTCTTGATGGGCAGACTTCCGACATCCATGTATTCAATCGGAACGGCAGTCACGTTACTTCATATCGGCATAGCGGGAAGGGTCCTCGAGAGCTCTTAGGCATTCGTGGCTCTGACCTCGATTCGGAGGGGATCCTTCACGTCGCGGATGCCGGCAACGGTCGCATCAGCACCTTCGAGCTTGATGGCGACAGTCTCGCCTTCAAGACGGTAACAACATTGAGGTTCCGTCCAGAGGACGTTTGCGTACTTGGCGGAAGGCGGTATGTCCTACACCAACCCGGGCCATCGAGTGAACCGACGATCAGCGAAATCGACGGTGACGGCCAGGTCATTCGGCGCTTTGCAAGCCCCGAAGAACCACAGGGGGCTCGACAGCGCCGCGAGTTGGGGCGAGCACCCCATATGCTCAACTGGGGCTATGTCGCGTGCGATGAAGCAACTCGAACGATCGTGAAGTTCAATTGGCTCGTACCGATTGTGCGAGCCTTCGGTCCGGAGGGAGAGGTGCGCTGGCAGACAACCCTCGACGACTACGTTCCTTGGCAGCTCTGGCCAAACAGACGTGGCCAGTGTTGCCGGTATCGCCCCAACCCGGACGAGGGTTTTTCACACTCCGGTCGCGCCGTCGTTACGGACCGGAACGGTCACGTGTTACTTGGGCTTCAAATCGAGGGGCCTCGATCGGCGGAAAACCGACGCCACGAACTGCTGGTCTTAGATATATCCTCAGGGCGGGTGATCGACCGATACCGGACAAGCGGAGCGGTTGGTGCTGTCGGGAATGGACTCATCTTCACCTATGCTGAAGATCCGTTTCCTCAACTCCGCGTCTTTGCCACGCGGTAGTGGTTTGTTCAAAGACTTGCTCTGCGAAGGGAACGGTGCGGTCTGTACTCAGTGGTCCGTCGCGATCCGATGGGCAATCATGACTTGGTTTTCCGAGTGTTGAAGCGCTTGCGGTTGAGCCAGCAGCGGCCTTGACCGACTCGCCGATCCGAGTCAACGAATGGCGGCCTCAGGCTCGACACCCAGTCCTTGCCTCGGGCTGGTGCCAGCGCCGCCGCCTCTGCTTCCTTCGCGGCCGTCTGGGCATCCCTCAATGCTGGGATGAGTACAGGACCGAGCACTCCGGGCGTGTGAGCTTTCAGGCGGTTGGCAACGGGCCATTCGGACCTTCTCAGCCTTTCGGCGGCCAATGATCGTGGTGCTCGCCTCCTTGAGCGCGTGGGCGGATGTACGGGCAGCTGTTGGTGGTCGTCGATGTATCTTGGCCGGCGACCAGGAGGAACTGCTGCAGCTAGCCGATGGCGCTCACGCTGTGATACTCGAAGCTCCCGATCCCCTACCCGTTCTAGAGGTCTCGCAGGAGATTAGGCGACAGCATCCGTTTCTGCCGGTGATTCTCGCTACCGAGCAACACTCTGCCAACCTTCACCACTTCGCGTCCGTTCCGCTCGACGTTGTCCTCTTCCCCCACCAGATCACGGCGCGTCTCCCGGCCGTACTGGAAAGGTCTATCGGAACGGTCCATGGACTTCAGGCGTTGGGCGAGGAGTGCTTGAGGAATGAGGTGATACCCGCGCCGCTTCGCCACCTGCTGGCTTGTGCCCTGACCGCTGTGCCGCCACCTCGTACGGTCCAGCACTTGGCTGGTCTGCTGAACTCTGATCCCTCTACCATCCGTCGGCACTGGCGGCGTGGTGTCAATCCCCACGGGATCCAACGGGTCAAAGATCTGGTCGATTGGATCGTCCTGTTGCACGCGCTCTCAGCGAAGCGCCCGGGCCTGACTTGGCGGTTGGTGGCCAGGCAGATCGGAACGCACCAAAGGACGCTTAGACGGCTGGCCGTACGCTTGACGGACTACACGCTCGGTTCCATGGGCTCCGTCGAAGCTGAACAACTACTTGAGCGATTCGCGGAATCCGTTAGGAAGTCAGTTGTCAACGGGCATTGACGAAATCACACTTCGGGAACCGCCCCGCGCAGGGGAACGGACCGACCTTAGCAGGGCGGTCGCCTTGGAGGCGTCGGGCCCTTCACGAATCGACTTCCGGGACTCGGTATCGGGGTGTGTTCGGGATTTCCTTGCGGCCCCGTGCGGCGGGCCAGATCACCAGCAGATCCACCCAGCCGCTTCCCAGTGCGTACTCCCGCTCGATCCTCCCCTCGCCGTTCACCACCCAGGCAGGAACGCCTGCAGAACAGGCTGCGTCCCGGCTTCCCTGTACTGCTGCGAAGCTGCCGCAACACCGACACCAGCGAATCGTCGATCATCGCGTCGATCTCGTCGATCATCAGGAGCAGGAGGAGACGGAGCGGCCTTCGCCCATTTGCGCAGGATGAGCCAGAGCGGGGAGATCGAATCGCTCCAGAGGCGGAAACATAGTAGTGGTCGCCCGCGCGCACGGGTCCGACGACGTTGAATGGTGGCATGGGGGAGGGTGACCGCAGGAGGGTGCGGGCGGCAAGGACGGAGAAGCGGGCCAGACGGGACCACATCGCGTATACTGTTACCGCATGGCGTGCAACAGACCCGTGGAGGTGAACGTGCCTGACTCCACCGCGACAAGCCTAGAACCCCTCCGTGACGGCGCCACCACAACGCGACGTAAGTTCGTGGCCGGCGCCGCGAGCGCGGGGCTCGCGCTCGCGCTTCCATTCCGACCGCCATGGCGGTCGGAACGCCAGTTCGACACGGTGGTGGTCGGTGGCCGGCTGATCGACCCCGCGCAGGAGATCGACGCGCCCCGCGACATCGGCATCACCGGCCGACAGGTGGCGCGGGTGGCCGAACGCATCGCCGAGAGCGAGGGCCGCCAGGTGGTGCGCGCGCACGGGATGATCGTCACGCCGGGCCTGATCGACATCCATACGCACGTCTACGACGGCGTCTCGGGCGTTTCCATCGAACCGGACGTGGTGGGGATCGCCAAGGGGGTCACCACCGTCGTCGACGCCGGCTCGTCGGGGGCCACCACCTTCCCGGGCTTCAGGACCTACGTGGCGGCGCCCGCGCGAACGCGCGTGTTCGCCCTACTCAACGTGTCCAGCCCGGGCATGACCATCTCCAACGAACTGGCCGACCTGGCGTACATCGACCCGGATGCTATCGTCGCAACCGTGGAGGCCAACCGGGACGTGATCGTGGGCCTCAAGGTGCGCATGCTGGCCGGAATACCGGGCGGCGACGACCTCGAGGTCATACGCCTCACCCGCCTGGCCGCGGAAGGCGCCGGAGTGCCCATCATGGTGCACATCGGCGGGCAGACCTCTCCCCTCCCGCGCATCCTGGAGATGCTCCGCCCGGGCGACGTGGTGACCCACGCCCTGCGGCGGAACAGGAGCATCCTCGACGATGCCGGCAACGTCTACCGGGAGGTGCTGGAGGCCGTCGAGCGGGGCATCCACCTCGACATCGGCCACGGCCGCGGCAACCTGGATTTCGATGTCGCCGAGCGTGCTCTCAGCCAGGGCATCCGGCTCGCGGCCATCTCGAGCGACGTGCATCGCGGCAACGCACTCGGCCCGGTGTTCGGTCTTCCCACCACCCTGACCAAGTTCCTGCACATGGGCATGTCCCTGGAGGAGGTGATCCGCTGCGCCACCTCCACCCCTGCGGGCATCTTCGACTTCGGGGAGGAGTTGGGCACCCTGCGCGAGGGCGCCGTGGCCGATCTCTCGGTCTTCCAGATGGTGGAGGGCGACTACGAGCTGGTGGACTCCGGAGGCAAGCGCAGGACGGCCTCGCGGCGCCTTGTGCCCTACGCGGCCATGCGCGCCGGACGGCCCTATGGAGCGATCACCCGATGACGTCCGTCCGCCTCCCGGCCACGGCTGCGATCCTTTTCGCCATCGTCACGCCGACGGAGACGATCGCCGCGCCCGTGCCGTTCCCCGCCACCCCGCAGCTCCCCTACGACACCCAATACCCCACCATCCCCTACGCCACCGGCGAGACCACCGACCCGGTGGCCGTCCTCGCCCGCGGCCTTGAGAGTGGGGAAGTCACCCTCGACCGCGAGGGCCCGAGCGCCTATCTGGCCGCGATCCTGCGCGAACTCCGCATCCCCGTCTCCTCCCAGATGCTGGTTTTCTCCAAGACCAGCCTGCTGGCGCGCCTCATCTGGCCCGAGACCCCGCGCGCCATCTACTTCAACGACCGCGTCTACGTCGCCTGGACGCCGGGCGCGGACGGCCTCGAGATCTCTGCCCAGGACCCGGAGCTGGGACCGGTCTTCTACAACCTGGAGCCGGACGGGGAGGATGGGCCCCGCATCCGCCGCCAGACCGGCCTCTGCCTCCAGTGCCACGACTCCTTCTCGCTCACCGGGGGCGGGGTGCCCCGCCACATCATGGGCTCCGGGCCGACCGACGAGAACGGCCAGCTCGCCTCCCACGAGCTGTGGCAGATCACGGCCGACACCACCCCCATCCGGGAGCGCTGGGGCGGCTGGTACGTCACCGGCACGCACGGCGACCAGCTCCACATGGGGAATGTCGCCCTCGGTCGCAGAGGCGACTCCCTGACCGCGGGCGGCAACGTCACGGATCTCAGCGAGCTCATCGAC
This sequence comes from Gemmatimonadota bacterium, assembly GCA_028874905.1. Lineage (GTDB taxonomy): Bacteria > Gemmatimonadota > Gemmatimonadetes > Longimicrobiales > Gaopeijiaceae > Bin94. The sequence continues at coordinate 250 of JAPPGZ010000069.1, read as the reverse complement.
CTCACGCCCTACCTCGGTCCCCACAGCGACATCGTGGCCCTGCTGGTGGCCGAGCATCAGGTCACCGTGCAAAACCTCATCACCCTGTTGGGATACCGTGTCCGCACCCGTCTTCACGACGACCAACAGGCGGGCCTGTCCCCCGGCGAGATGTCTCCACGCACTTCCCGCCTGGTGGAGGGCCTCGGTGAATCCCTCGTGCGCGCTCTGTTCTTCGTGGGCACCCCGCGCCTGGAGGACCCCATCGAGG
>JAPPGZ010000064.1:1339-12077 GCA_028874905.1 Gemmatimonadota bacterium | reverse complement strand
GAGTTGTCAACCAGGTCGGCCAACTCGCGCTGAGTCTTCGGGTGTGGCATGGGACCCCGCATGGCTACTCGAATCGCCTTGCCGATGACTATGCGTCACGACCGGCTCTTGCGTCCAGACACCGATCCCGTGCCATTTGAGGGAGGTCTGCGAAACCCATCCGAAGCGGACGCCCAGAATGCTTCGCACATCGCACTTTCTAACTGTCGCGGCGCTTTCCGCAACCGCCGTCTCCTGCGGTGACACTGCCTCAGACACGCCCGACGCCGGCGGGTATGCCGAACCCGGCACAACCCCCAGCCCCGTCACCACCGTCGATTCCGCGGGCGTGGAGATCATCCGGATATCGGATGTCCACATGCTCGACGTGCCCGAGGTGGAACTGCGACTGCTCCATTCCACCGCCGCGATTCCCGATCTCTTCTTCGAGTCGGTCATTGCGGCGGCGTTCCTGCCGGATTCGTCGCTGGTCATCGCCGACAGCCGACTGTTCGAACTCACCTTCCTTGACCCCGGCGGGACGGTTCGCGCGCGCTCGGGCCAAGCGGGCGAGGGGCCGGGGGAGTACCTGGACATCACGCGAATCGCGGTCGGCCCGGATGGCGCGCCGTTCGTCTTTGACTGGCGGCAGCGCCGGCTCACCTTTCTGGACGCGCAGGGGACGGTGACCGACATCGTCCGCCTGGAGCAGGGAGCGGGACTCGGGGCGGCTGTTCCGCTGAGTCGGCTGAGGAGCGGAGAAGTCGTCGCGGCATTGGAGACGCGGCCGACCCTTCCCCCGGGAATCCAGCGGGGTCCGGTCTTCCTCGTGCTCGCGAACGACGCGGGTGAGATTGCCGATACGCTCGGCCAGTGGGCGGGCAAGGAGCGCCATGTCGGCGACGACTGGAATCCCGTCGGGTTCGGCCTCACCGCGCTCTTTGCGGGACGCGGCGAACACGCGCTCGTCGGCACGAACGATTCGCTGAACCTCACGCTCTACCGGGGAGCCACCCCGGTCACCCGGATTCGCGGCGGGTATTCGGCGCGCATGGTCACGGCGGCAGAGAAGGAAGAGTGGACCGAGACCTTCCTGGGAGTCCTCCCCGAGCAAGTCCACGCGAGCTGGCGCCGGAGGCTGGAGCAGTCGACGGTGCGCGACACCTACCCGGCCTATGGGGCGATCAGTGTCGATGCGAACGGGAGGATCTGGATCGGCGACTACCCGAAGCTGGCCGACCAGACGCGCCGCTGGACGATTCTCGAGGCGGACGGGACGCCGGTCGGGACGCTCAGCCTCCCGGTACTTCGGCCCATCTGGCTGGAGGATACGGTCGCCGTGACGGGCCAGCCCCACGAGGTACTGGATGTGGCGCACGGACGGATCGCAGTGCTGAGGCGGGACGAGCTGGGCGTGGAGTTCGTGGAGGTGTATGAGATGGCAGGGGCACCCGGTGCCTGACTACTGGGACACGCTGGCCCCGCATCATTGGCGCATCGAAAGCAATTATCTGGACGTGGAGAGCGTGCGTCTGATTCTCGGCCACGTTCGCGAGCCCGTACTGGTCGCCGGTGCCGGGCAGGGGCTGATTGTCGAGGAGCTGCGGCGTCAAGGGCTGCAATGCGACGGCATCGATCTGAGCGCCAGGATGACGGAATACGCCAGGCGGCGAAGAGGTCTGACCCTGGTGCGCGCGAATGCGGCCGCGATGCCGTTCGTCGACGGGCGCTATGAAACGGTCATCGTTGCGACCGGCGTCATCGACTTCATGACTGATTCGTCGGAGGTCGAGACGATCATGCGCGAGGCGACCCGGATCGCTTCGGGGACGGGCAGCGTCTTCGTCGCGTTCTACAGATTCAGTGCGGCTCAGAAGCGCTTCCTGACCTCGCTTGGACTCCTGCGGGATGACACGTTGCACGCACGGTCGGCATTGGTGCTGCATCGCCTCGGCTTCGGTTCACTGGTGGCGAGGGTCGCGAAAACCGCCGGGATCAGCACGCTCCGGGCCACCCTGCTGTGCATCCGCACGGGCCTCGAATCGACCAGACAGGAACGCCGGGTGGCCCTCGCGATGCGGCGGGTTTTCGCTCAGACCCGGGATCCCGATGCCTTCATCGCAGCGATGCCGGAGACACAGCCGTACCGCGACAGGTCGGCAATCGAACGCCTGCTCGACGGCGTGTCGATGCGAATCGAGGACTGGAAGGCATCGAGCAGCTGCTATCTGGTACGGGTGATCTCGAACCGCCCATGCTCCGGCGAGAACCGGATCGCGCCGGTGTCGAAGGCGCCGCCGAGCGCGCCGCTTCGGCTCAGTTCGTCCGGCGTGCCGACCGAGAAGCCGCCCGCATCGTCGAGCAGCCAGACGCGGTCCGCAAGCTGAAGCGACAAGTCGAGGTCGTGGCTCGAGAGCAGAACGATCTGCTCCTTCTCGCTGGCCTGGGAACGCAGAAGGGCCATGATCTCCACGCGGCTCGGAAGATCGAGGAAGGCCGTGATCTCGTCGAGGACCATGAGGTGCGGGGCCTGTGCGAGCGCACGCGCGATCATCACACGCTGTCGCTCGCCGTCACTGAGATCGCTGAAGAAGCGGCGCAGGAACGGCTCGACACCGGTGACCTCGACCGCGCCGGCGATCGCGGCCCTGTCATCGTCTCCCAGTCGACCCTGCCAGCTCGTGAAGGGTTGCCGCGCGAGCGCGATCACGTCGTTGACACGGAGGCCCGGATTGAACTGCCGCTCCGTCAGCACAACGGCGATCCGGCGTGCCCGCGTGGCCGGACGCATGGAGGCGATGTCTTGGCCGTCGAGCAATGCCGTTCCGCCGAGCGCCGCTTGTAGCCCCGCAATTGTGCGCATGAGGGTCGATTTGCCGGACCCGTTGCGCCCGAGGATACAGATGAAGTCGCCAGGAGCGGCCGACAGGTCGATTCCGGACAGGACCACGCCCCGCGTGTTGCGATAGCCCACGGTCAGGGACTGCAGATTCAGCATCAGCGCCACTGCCTCACGGCCGGCGAGAAGATCAGGATGAGAATGACGACCGGAGCGCCGACGATGGCGAGGATCGCGTTCAGGTGCAGGAAGTGCTGCTCCCAGGGCGCATGGATGATGGCGTCTCCGGCAAGGGCGAGCAGTGCGCCGCCGAGTGCGGCAAGCGGAAGGAGCGGAAGGATCCGCGCCGTTCCGGCCAGAGCGCGGGCGAAGTGGGGTGCGATGAGGCCGACGAAGCTCACCGGACCGCAGAACGCCACGACGGGCGCCACCAGAAGAACCGTTGCCGCGAGCACGGCATGCCTCAACGCCGTCACCCTGACGCCGAGGCTGCGGGCGTAGGTCTCGCCGAGAAGCAGTGAACTGAGCGGCTTGGCCGTCGCAATCGCGGCACAAGTACCGGCGACGATCGGCAGCGCAAGCCACGGCAGGGCCTCAGGCGCAACGCCGGCAAAGCTGGCATCCTGCCATCCGCCATAGATGCGGCCACCGGCGCGCGCGGCGAAGTGAAGCAGAACGCTCGTAAGGCCCTGCGAGGTGAACCCCAGCATGAGGCCGATCACGAGCAGCGTGATGGCTCCGACGCGGCGGCCGAGCGCGAGCATCCCGAGCGCCGCGACGGCGACACCCGCAGCGGCCGCGAGGGTAATGCTGGGGCCCTCGAAGAAGGTCAGGAATGACACGGCGGCGGGACCCGCAAACGCCGCCCCGGTCACGGTGAGTGCGACCCCGAACTGGCCACCAGCGAGAAGGCCGAGGGACCACGCGTCGGCGACGGGGTTCCGGAAGAGCGCCTGCATCAGCACCCCCGCCATGCCGAGCGCACTGCCGGCGATGATCGCCGCGGCGACCCGTGGGAGGCGAATCTCGAGGACGATCTGGCGGGCGAGGTCCGTCGACTGCGTCCCCGTCAGCGCGCCGAGCGTGTCGGACAGAGGCAGCGCGATCTGCCCGTAGGTCAGCGTCAGGAGGGAGAGGGCGGCAAGCGCGGCGATGAGGATAGCGCCACTGGTGCTGACTCGTGCCGACATGGCGCTACTCCCACGTTTCCGGTGCGAGGTAGCGCCACGTGCCATCGCGGAGTTCCGGATGCAGCATCTTCACGATGTCGGCCAACAGCCAGTCCGGCCGGATGATCCCCATCTCCCACATCTCCCAGGAGTCCGCGGTGGGATGGCGCTTGCCCGGCGCCCAGAACACGCAACCCTCCTGGTACGCCTTGAAGCGAGAAAGCACGTTCCGGTCGTCGAACCTTGCGGCCAACGGTTCACGGATCATCCAGCAGTCGGCGCCCGTCGCGTCACGCAGGAGCCGTTCCGTTGAAAGGTCGGAAAAGGTGTCGAGCTCGGGATCATCCTCGGCACCAAGCACGAGTTCCGCGTTCGCGTCGCGGATGAGGGCGGCGTCGGCGTTCCGTTGCGTTACGGCCCACCGATTGCCCGCGCTCCGATACCAGGACCATAGAACCGACCGGCGCGGCTGCTCCGAGGCCAGCGCCTTCAGGCGGTCCACCTCCCGGGCGACCATCTCGACGAACGCATCGGCTTCCGCCTCCTTCCCGGTCAGCAGACCCATCAGCAGCACCCACGCGACACGGCCCATGTAGTGCGGCTCCGCGTCAATGAAGGTCGGCACGACCGGAATGCCAAGCGACTCGACCCGCTCCATGTGCTGGGTGTGCGTGAGGTCGGCCATGCGCGCGATCAGCACGTCGGGCCGCGTCGCCACGAGTGCGTCGAGCGTCGGCGGCATGTGCCAGCCGTAGCCGATCTGCTGGATCTCGCCCGAACGGGCCTTGCGGCGGAGATCATCGTCGTAGCTGGTGTGCCCGCCGACCGCGACGATCCGGTCCTCCACTCCGAGTGCGCGCAGCATGGCCTCGTGGGGATGATCGTTGACGGCGATCCGCTGGACGGGCGTCCGAATCAACGAGGCGTGCGCCAGATCCTCCGTCAGGGGCGGCGGCGACTGACCCCTCGGGACCAGCACGAGGCGGGCACGCTGCGGGGGTCCGCCCGCCGATCCGCCCCAGGTGACGACGGACGCTTCGATATCGACAATGCGATAGCCGTTCCGCTCGACGACACTGAAGGTCTCGGCGAAGGGCGTCTCTACCACATCTCCTTCGGCAATGCCCGGATCGTCGGACACGCCGGATCCGCACGCGGCCAGGCCGACCGACAGGACCAAGGCAGCCAGACGAGAAGGTTCCACTACGGTTGCCATAACCACGTCCCCTTGACGATGAGTTGACGGCGGGCCGGGAAGGGCGCGAGAGCCCCTTCATGCGAGGCGTTTTCGTTATACACGACGTACAGGAACGAAAGCGGCCGGAACTCCCAGGAAAGCCGGGCATTGAGACTGGAAGCCTCCATGGCGGTGTTGTATTGCCAGATACCGGAGACCTCGAGACGGGGATTCAGGGCCAGGCGGAGCTCAGGCGTGAAAAGGTGCGTGGTCCCGTCCGAGCCGGCGACGCCGCGGAACCGGTTGCGCTCCCAGGAAGCAAAGCCGACGACATGCGATGAGAGGATGACCTTCGTCGAGAGCTCGCTCTTCTCGAGAGAGCCGTCGTAGAAGGGTCCGACCGTGAAGCTCGCACTGCCGGTCACATTGGCTGAGGGGTCGTACGACGCCGCCGCGATCCAGCGGGTGAAGCTGTAGTGTCCGGGAGGTACGGCCAGCCCCGGGATGGGCCGAAACGGACTTCCGAAGCGCTGCCACTCCGGCCGCAGAGAGACAGCCACGTGGCCGCCGTTTTCCAGGAGGAAGGTGAGCGGCCGCACATTCACGAATCCGGAGAAGAAATCGCCCGAGGACGCCTCGTTGAAGAAGAAGAAGGTCACACCCGGTCCGTAGGAACGCACCCACTCCGGCAACCAGTCCGGACGCAGATCCAGGATGACGGCGGGACTCGTCACGATGACGTCGTTGGTGAAGCGGAAGCCGGAGCGGGGCTCCCACTGGGGACCCACGTACTCCTGCAGCCAGCCGATGTAGCCCCAGGGCGCGTAGTTTCCCACGATCGCATGGGCAGCCCAGCCATCGCCTCCGTTCCCCTCGGTGAACGAGCGCGACACCATTCCCCGCGCGAAGAGGTTCGTCGTCGGGCGTAGGAACCAGTCGACGGCGGCTACGGTGTTCAGTGCGGAGGCGCCGGCCGGCAGACCTTGATCGTGCCGGGTCGCGACCATCCCCCCAAGGCGCCCCGTCGCGCCGATGTTCCGCACGTACCGCCCCACCGCGAAGACACTGCCGTCGACCGGCCCGACGCCTTCCTGCCGCAAGAGGAGGGCACCGGCGCTCGAGTCGGACGATCGGTGGGTCAGGCGCGCTCCGGCCGTGACCGGGACCGGCCGCCCGTCGCTGTCGAGTCCGATGCGGCGGCGGAAGGCCAGAGGCCTTAATCTCGGCAGGAAATCGTCTAAAGTCTTACAGGGCTGCACGATCTGCGCTTCCTGCCATTGCGCTGGACTTCGCTGGACCGTGCCCCGAAAGCGGGAAAACCGACTTTGAATGGCGGGACTCTGAGCGACTGATTTCGACGCCGAATCGGCCGACTGCTCCACAGCTTACGGCGACGGCACCAGTGCATGCCTCACCGCGTTCGGATCGTGCTTGATAATGCGCAGAAGCGCCGCTGCCGGACCGCTGACGCGACGCCTCCCCTGCTCCCACTTTCGGTAGCCGGACAGGCTCATTCCCATCAGGGCCGCCATTTGCGTCTGCGTCAGCTTCGCCTCCATCCGAACCTCGCGGGGCGAGATCGGGGCGTGAACGATGGCGGGACCCTCGCCCTTCGCATGGTCCAAAGCCTCGTTCAACGACTGGATCAGGTCTTCTCCGAACGTGCTCATTTGCTCTGCTTTCCTTGGAGCTTGATGGCGGCCACGAGCGCGGCCACCGCTCGGCGCTCGCTGGGGCTCAAACCGGTCTTGTCGGACTTCGAGTAGGCGAGAAGCGCGTAGATCGGCACTCCTTCGCCCCCGTAGAAATAGATCACGCGGACGCCGCCCCGCTTACCGCGCCCGGAGGCTCCGAATCGCATCTTTCGGACCCCGCCCGTGCCGGGAATCTCGTCGCCCGCCAAGGGATGCTCGGCGAGGTAGTCGATCAGTTCGCGTTTCTCGTCCTCGCTGAACAGCTTGTTGGCCTGACGGGAGAAGGTTGGAGTCTCGGCTACGGTGTGCATGGGAGAATGGTAACCCAATGGGGTATCCGTAGCAATCCCCGGAGGCCTGTCTCCCACACTCCCTCTTGGACGAGACACGGCGCGGCAACCCTGTCTCACCCCCCACATCAGGCCCCAAGCAACCTCTCAAGGGCAGCGTGGAAACCCCCCGCTAAGGTGAGATGATTCGGCCAGAAAACGAGATCGTCTGAGATGTCGTTCGTCGGCGCGCCCCGGCCGACCCCGAGCCAAGAAGTGTTGACCGCGCGCCGCAGCCGACCCCAGTTTGGGGTTCCCATCTTCCCGGCGCGGATCGACCTTCGTTGCCAGCGACGGAACACTTCTGGCGCTGAACAGGAGTTCCGAAGCCGCCGAACTGCCCGGCTACCGACCACGAAACCATCGCACATACGGCATGAAGGCAAAGGAAACCCCCTTTTTCGAGCTCTTCAACCAGAACGTCCAGTATCTCGTGCCCCGATGGCAGCGTCGGTATGTATGGCGCGAGACGGAAATCGACCGCTTGATCAAGGACATGCTGGCGATCGCGGACGCCGAGAACCAAGCGCGACCGCACTACGGCGGCACCATGATCACGGTACAGGAGCGCTCCGGCGTGATGAAGGTCCATCGCGTTGTCGACGGGCAGCAGCGCCTCACCACCGTCAGCATACTGCTGGCGTGCATCGCTGAGACCTTGGACGCCAACGGGACGGGCGTGGAATTGACTCCCGAAGAGATCAGGGATGACCTGCTGACGAATCCGAAGAAGCAGGAAGACAGACGGCGCAAGCTCCGGCTGCAGGACGGCGACGAGGAGGAATACCGCCGCATCATTGAGCGCGACTCTCCCGGATCCGGAGACGGGCACGTGGCTGGCGCTTGGCGGATCGTGACGAAACGCGTCGACTCCGAGAACGTCCAGTCCCTGATCAAGGGCCTCCATCGTCTTCGCGTAATCACCATCGGGCTGGAGGACCGCGATGACGCGCAGCAGATTTTCGAGAGTCTGAACGCTACCGGCAAGCCGCTGACGGAAGGTGAGAAGGTCAAGAACTGGCTCCTGATGGGCCTGTCGGAGGAAGTACAGAACGACCTGCACGACGAGCACTGGCTAGCCATTGAGAGCGATTTGGATGCGCGTCACGATTCCGAGCGGATCGACGTGTTCCTGCGGGACGTGATGCGGTGGTGGACCGGCAAGATGGTCGCAGAGAACCGGACATACGACGAGTTCCGCAGGTGGGCCATTCGCGAGGGTCGCGACAGCCCGGAACGCCGTCCCGAACTGTGTGCCGAGCTCGCAAGCCTAGCCGCCCTATACGGACAGATGACGGGCACCGCCGCCACTCAGCCCTCAAGAGGAGTCAAGCGCGAGCTTGACCATCTGCGTGCGATGGGAATTGACGCCCACCGCCCTTTTACCCTTCGCCTTCTCTGGAATGCGCAGCAAGCACGGGAATCCGGTCAGGATCCGACACGGCTCGTCCACATCCTCGGTTCGGTAAGCAGTTGGATCACGCGCCTCTGGCTCGCTGGCCACTCGTTCACCGGTCTTGGCAAGGCGTTCGTCGAACTGGCCAGCGGAACCGGCCCGACCGACGAGTCCGACCGTGCGGGATTCTGGGAGCGGCGGATCGCGAGCGTCCCCGAGCGTATCGCAGTCCCAGCCGACTCTGCGGTGACCGACGGGATCCGCCTCACGTCCAAGTACGGGGGCAAGGACACGAGGGCCACAAGGGCCGTGCTGTGCGCGATCACGTTTAGGGAGACGTGGGGAGAGGTGGAATGCGGGAAGCTCACCGTGGAGCACATCATGCCGCAGACGCTTAACGAGGCTTGGCGGAACGACCTCGGCGACCGCGTGGAGGAGATTCACGGGCGGCATCTCCACCGCCTCGGCAATCTAACGCTCTGCGGCGGTAGGTGGGGTTCTGCACTTAGCAACCATTCGTTCGAGCACAAGAAGGAGCTGTACAGGAAGAGTGCGGTAGCGATGACCCGGCGGCTCGCCGAGCTCCCCAAGTGGGATGAGGAGGCCATCAGGCGGCGCGCCGGGGAGTTGGCGCGGACGGCGCTGAAGCTGTGGCCCTGGACCGGAGGCTTGTAGTGCAAGCCGATGAAGTGGGATTCTTGGAGCTGCTGGACGGCAAGGTCCAGTACCACGTTCCCAAGTGGCAGCGTCGCTACTGCTGGGGCAAGGCGGACGTGACCCGGCTCGTCGCGGACCTAGTGTCGATCGCGGGCGCCGCCAACTCGGAGAGAGCACACTACGGTGGCTCCCTGATCACTTTTTGCCCGCCCGGACAGCCCTCAGGAGTGCTCACGACCCAGCGTGTCGTGGACGGCCAGCAACGGTTGACCACGGTGAGTCTTCTGCTCGCGTGCATCGCCGACCAGATGGACGATGACGACCAGTACGGCGAGTGGACCCGGGAGGAAATCCAGGACCGGCTGCGGAACCCGAAGGAGAAGGCGGCCGGGAAGCGACGGAAGCTCCGCCTCCAGACCGGCGACGAGGAGGAGTACGTTCGCATTCTGCGGGGCGAGCCGAAGGGCAAGGGAGCGGTCACGAGCGCTTGGCGAGTGGTGCGCGAGCTGGTCGATCGCCACGGTGCCGACAAGCTGATGGCCGGATTGGAGCGCTTCCGGGTCGTCAGTCTCGGGGTGGACTTGAACGACGATCCGCAGCAGATATTCGAGAGCCTGAACGCGACCGGAAAGCCCCTGAAGGAGAGCGAGAAGGTCAAGAACTGGCTGCTCATGGGCTTCCCGGACGCCGAGCAGCAGAAGCTATACAAGCGGTATTGGCTGAAGATCGAGAAGGAACTCCACGCCCACCATTCTCCGAGGCCTGTCGATCTTTTCCTGCGCGACTTGATGCGCTGGCGCACCGGCAAGATCACGGCAATCCACCAGACCTACGAGGTCTTCCGCCGATGGACGATTGATACAGGGTGGGACGACCGAGGGCGTAGACCGGACCTGTTTCGCGAGATTGCGCACCTCGCCCACCTCTATGGCATGCTCACCGGTACTGCGCGACCACATCCTGATGACGCCATCGAGTCCTCGCTTCGGCACCTGCGCGCGATGGGGCTACACACCCACCGACCTTTCACCCTGCGCTTGCTCAATGAACTGACCCCTGCGGATGGCGACGCGATCTCCACCGTGGAACAGACTGGGCGGATGTTCGAAGCGGTTGGCACGTGGATCACCCGCCTCTGGCTCACCGACCGTGCGGCTAAAGGCCTGAACACTGCCTTCGCCCGACTGGCCGCCCAAGGTCCCGTCAATCGAGAGACCTACTTGGACGACTGGATGAAACGCATCCGCAAACTCCGGCGACAGGATGTGGGCGTGCCCAACGACGAGGATTTCGTCCGCGGAATCCGTACCAAGCACATGTATTTCGGCAAGCAAGCTCGTCTGGCAGTGCTATGCGCGCTGATGGAAGACGAGGACGGGGACGATGCGCCCATCCGCACAGCCCTCTGGACCGAGCGCGTGATGCCGTATTGGCTGACTGACGATTGGCGCGAGACGATTGGTCCCGATGCCGAGGAAGTGCACATGGCATGGCGCTA
>JAPPGZ010000064.1:0-1329 GCA_028874905.1 Gemmatimonadota bacterium | reverse complement strand
GTCGTTCGACGCGAAGAAGGAATGGTACCGGAGGAGCCCGGTCAGCCTGACCAGGCGAGTGGCAGAGCACCCCGCATGGGACGAAGCCACGCTGCTCCGCAGATCCCAGGAATTAGCCGAGCGGGCCGTCCGTGTATGGCCTTGGGAACAAGAACCAATGGAAACGGAATAGGAGCCCCCTACGAGCTGCGTGACTCCCGATCTTGGACGATGGTTCAATCGTTCCGACCGGGCTGGGACGACCCCATCCCGGCAGCCCGCAAGAGCGGGCAAAAGGATGAGGTGGGGGAAGACGGCGGAAACGGTGGGTTATCCTCCGTGTCGGGGTTTCTCGCGTGTCGCGCCCTGCGGGGATAGCGACCGTGAGTCCGCCCTCCGCGTCCGGAACGGTCCCAGGCTGGGTGCCTTTACGAAAGCTGCCCGCGGAGCTTGTCTTTGGCCCGCTATTGCAGACAAGCCAGCCTACTCGCTGGGGCCACACTCCGCGTGTCCCCGAGCGAGGCTGGCGGGGGGCTGCGCCCCCTCTGACCCCGGCGTGTCCGGCCCGCCACGGGAGCGGCGGGCGGCGAGGTGCTCCAACCCCGAACTCCGTGGCGGGGGCCACGACCGAGCATGGCCCCGTCGTAGCCGACCAAACGGTCGACGTGAGCCCTCGACGGACCGCCAGCCGGGAGCTTGGCCGTGACCTGCGCGGGCTTGAGGATCCGCCCGTGGGTGGGTCTCTGGCCGACTGGGTGGCAGCCATCCAAGTCATGCCCCCCCCACAGCCCTGCCGAGCCCGGAAAACCGCTCTCACGGCCATTCTGCGGTTTTTGGGGGCCGTTTGGCGGAATCCGAGGCCGCAGGATCGCCTGTAACGCACGAACTCGACTCCCGGATGGGTAGGAGTACCCCCGGTTTCGGGCTTCCGGCCGAGGCACTCGACATCCTCGCGGCGTATGGTCGAGCCATGAAAACGGGGTGGAGACGCGCTCGCGACGGCTGAAAGGCTGGCGGTGGCCGCGTGGCCCGCGTGCGCCATCAGCTGATCCTGCTCCGGCGCTCCGCGCCCATGGACATGGCGCGCGCGGGTTGTCCGGGGGTCCGGGGGCATCCCCCCGGCCAGAGAGTTTTTGTGAAGCAAAAACACATCTCGCTCCTCCGCAAACCGCAGAAACCAACGCTCCCGTGGCGCGGTGGCCCCGCAAGCCTGGTCCCGCGCACTCCCCCGCACAGCCGTCGCATCAACCGAGCCAAGACGGTGCGACCCAACACTAGCGGAAAACCCCCGGCCAGGCGAGCTTTCGTTCGCGCAGATCGTGCGGTCCATCACCGAGAGGAATCGAATGA
>JAPPGZ010000045.1 GCA_028874905.1 Gemmatimonadota bacterium | reverse complement strand
CCCATTCCGCATCGTAGCACCCGGGATAGCTTGAATCAAGTGCTCAATCCCCGTGTGGACTGACCAGCCAATTCTCGTTCCTGCCTCCTACTGGCGGGAACCGCGCCGTTCGTCCCGCCGGAGGTTCTAGGTTGTAAGCACGGCCCGGTACTTGGTGAATTCGTCGAGAATCCTGCCCGAACCCCGCACCACGCAGGTCATCGGCTCCTCGTCGACGTGAATCGGGAGGTTGGTCTCGAGGGCGATCAGCCTGTCCAGGCCACGAATGAGAGCTCCGCCGCCCGTCATGACGATGCCGTAATCCACGATGTCCGACGCCAGTTCCGGCGGAGTGATCTCCAGAGCGTACCGAACCGCTTCGACGATCGAGCGCAGCGGCTCCTGAATACACTCTCGGATCTCCTGGGAATGGATGAGCACCATCTTCGGGATGCCCGACACGAGGTCCCTCCCCTTGACTTCCATCTCCCGCTCGGCATCCGTCTCGATCGCCGACCCGATCTGCATCTTGATCGCCTCGGCGGTTGGTTCACCGATCAGCAGGTTGTAGTTCTTCCGGAGGAAAGCGACGATGGACTGATCCAGTTCGTCACCCCCGATCCGAATCGACGTGTCGGCGACGATACCGGAAAGCGCGATGACCGCGATCTCCGTCGTACCGCCCCCGATATCGATTACCATGTTTCCCCGCGGGGTCTCGATCGGGAGTCCAACCCCGATGGCCGCAGCCATGGGCTCCGCCACCATGTACACCTCGTTCGCGCCAGCTGCCTGAGCCGAAGAACGCACCGCCCTGCGTTCGAGTTCGGTGATCCCCGAGGGCACGCCCACCACGACCCTGGGTTTTATGCGGAAGATCCGCTTCGACATGACCTGTTTCAGGAAGTGCCGGAGCATGAGTTCGGTCACGTCCACATCGGCGATGACACCGTCCTTCAAAGGACGGACGGCCTCGATCCCTTCGGGCGTGCGGCCGAGCATTCGCTTGGCCTCGAGACCCACGCTCATGATCCGCTTCGTCCCGCGCTCCACTGCAACAACCGAGGGTTCGCTGAGAACGACACCCTCGCCACGCACGCACACCAGCGTGTTGGCCGTCCCGAGGTCCACACCGATGTCGCTCGTCGGGACCAACCGTTTCGAACTGAACCAGCTTGAGATTGGGGGCAACGGTCAACGCAGGCCGGGGCGGCTCCGGTATTGGGGGTTTGCCTCCGCAGAGGGCGGGACCTGACCTAAAACTATCGAATTTCCGTGCTCATTTCACGCCCGTACTGCCGAAGCCGCCGGAGCCGCGCTCGGTTTCGGTTACCCCCGGCGCCTCTTCCACGCGGGGAGAGAGACAGCGACCGAACACCAGCTGGGCGACACGGTCGCCGCGGTTGATCGTAACGGCCTCGGCGCCCGTGTTCTGCATCAGTATTCTGAGTTCGCCGCGATAATCCGAATCGATCGTGCCGGGACTGTTCGGCAGGGTAATCCCATGGCGCGCTGCCAACCCGGAACGGGGCCGGACCTGGCACTCGAGTCCCGCGGGCATCTCCATGACCAATCCAGTCGCCGCCGCGTGGATCTGGCCCGGCGCGAGGCGGAAGGTCTCGCAACTGCGGATGTCGAACCCGGCAGCCTCGACCGATGCGCGAGCGGGCAGCGGCAGATCCGGGTTTGTAGCCAGGCGCTTGAACCGCACCCTGGGCTGGTCCCGCCGGTCCACTGCGTCCAACGCGCGAAGCGACTCCATCGTCATCCCGAACGCGTCGGCAACTCCCCGGTGCACGACCCTGCCCGCCGCGACGTTGATTCCCCGGGCAAGGTCGGGGTCTTCCGCGCAGGCCCGCCGCCATCCGGACCGCGCCAGATGCATCGCGTACGGCAGCGTTGCGTTGGTCAGCGCCAGCGTGGATGTGCGCGGCACCGCACCGGGGATATTCGACACACCGTAGTGGATCACGCCGTCGACCTCGTATACCGGATCCTCGTGCGTCGTGGGCCGTATGGTCTCGACGCATCCCCCCTGGTCGACCGCGACATCGACGATCACCGATCCGGGCCGCATTGTGCCGAGATCGCCCCGCTTGACCAGGTTCGGCGCCCTTCCGCCCGGTACGAGCACCGCCCCGATGACCAGGTCCGAGTCAGTGAGTTGCTTTCGCACCGCGTACCGGGTGCTGAACAGGAGGTTCACGTTGGCCGGCATGATGTCGGCGAGTTGCCGCAGCCGAGGCAACGCGATGTCCATTATCGAGACCCGGGCGCCCAGGCCCGCCGCCATGCTCGCCGCGTGCGTTCCCACGACTCCCCCACCCAGCACCAGCACCTTGGCGGGGAGAACGCCCGGGACACCGCCCAGCAGAATCCCCGATCCGCCCGAGGGACGGCCGAGGTACCTGGCGCCTTCCTGCACCGCCATGCGCCCGGCCACCTCGCTCATCGGCGTGAGGAGCGGCAGGTTGCCGTCCTCCGGTCCGACCGTCTCGTAGGCAATCGCGATCGCGCCGCTGTCGATGACGGCGCGGGTCAGCTCCTCCGACGCCGCGAAATGGAAGTAGGCGAAGACGATCTGCCCGTCCCGGATCAGCGGCCACTCGCAGGCGACCGGCTCCTTCACCTTCATGATCATCCCGGCGCGCTCCCAGACCTCCGCCGCCGTATCGACGACCTGGACGCCCACGCCGGCGTAGAAATCGTCGGTGAATCCGCTTTCCCGACCGGCTCCGGTCTGGACCAGAACATCGTGGCCGGCCCTGGTCAGGGCTTCGGCCCCGGCCGGTGTCAGCGCGACCCGGTATTCGTTCTGCTTGATCTCGGATGGAATGCCAACGACCATTCTTCTGGATCCGTTCTGGTGTCGTGTCTCCGGGACGCGATACTGGTCAGTGCGGGCCGAGGCACAGGGTGTACTGGCGCTCGGGCTCGAAAGCCTCGGCGGCCACTCTCGCGATGTCGCAATTGGACACGGAATCGATCCGGCCGGCCAACTCGTCCAGGGAGACAAAGGGCTCACGGTGCAGTGCGAAGCCGGCGAGGCGGTGCAGCCGCGCGCCGGGGGATTCCTGCGACAGCATGACCTGGCCCTTGACCTGCTCCTTGACCGTGTCCAGTTCGTCACGAGGGAGGCCCTGGGCGGCAACGCGCCGATAGACGTCGCGAATCGCGTCCAAGGCCTCCGGCGCCTTGCCGGGACGCGTCCCCGCGTACACGCCGGAAACGCCGCCACGGGTGTAGAACGACTGGTAGGAAAACACCGCGTAGGCCAGCGCCAGTTCCTCCCGGACCCGCTGGAAGAGCCTGGAGCTCATCCCCCCGCCCAGGGCCGCCGACAGCAGGATCAGCGCGTGCCGGTCCGGGTGCGAGTGCCCCGGGGTCGTACGTCCGAGCACGATGTGCATCTGCGAGGCCTCGCGCGCCACTCTGTCCATGCCCTCCTCGGGCGCGGGAGGCTCCGGTACGCCGGGGGCTTCGCCGCCGGGTTCGATCTCTCCGAACCACTCGTCGGCCAGCCCCAGGAACTCGTCGTGCTCCACGGCGCCCGCTGCCGCCACCACCAGGTTCGCACCGACGTAGCGGTCGCGGTGCAATTCGGCCAGATCGTCGCGCGAGATCGAGGCTACCGAATCACGGGTTCCCAGGATCGACCTGCCGTACGGATGCCCCCGCCACAGGCGCTCGCCGTGAAGTTCGAACACCAGATCGTCGGGCGTGTCCTCCACCGCCGCGATCTCCTCGCCGACCACCATCTTCTCCTGGTCGAGGTCCCCCTCGTCGAGCCGCGGGTCGCGTACCAGGTCCGAGATCACATCCACCGCCCGGGGCAGATGGCTTGCCAGTACCCGGGCCTCGTATCCGGTATGTTCCCGCGAGGTATACGCGTTCAGCGAGCCACCCACGCTCTCCAGCGAACGTGCGATCTGGCGGCGGGACCGTGATCCGGTGCCGCGAAAGACCAGGTGTTCCAACAAGTGGCTGGCACCGGGCTGGCCGGGGGCATCGTGCGCCGCTCCCTGCCGCACCCACGCCCCCACGGCCACCGAGCGCACGCCCGGCATGCGCTCGGTCAGGACATGCACACCGTTTCCCAACCGATCGCCATCATAGCTCGCCGCGCCGGGATCGGGTCCCATTCGGCTTCGCGCCCGGTTCGGGTCTTCGCTAGCTGCGGGCTCCGGCCTCTTCCGCGACCGGAGTTCTCTCCTCGGCGGCCGCGGCCTTCTTGGAGAGGCGCATGCGTCCCTTCTCGTCGATGGACAGCAGCTTGACGCGTATGACGTCTCCACGATTCACGACGTCCTCCGTCTTCCCGACCCGGTAGTCGGCCAGTTCCGATATGTGGCACAGACCCTCGACGCCGGGCATGATTTCGACGAAAGCGCCGAATGTGGTCGTGTTCTTGACCGGCCCTTCGTAGATCCTGCCCACCTCCGGTTCCTGTACGATCGCTTCGATCATCTCGCGGGCCCTGGCGCCGGCTTCCGAGGACACGGCGGCAATCTTGACGACGCCGTCGTCGTCCACTTCGATCGTGGCCCCGGACTCGTCCTGTATCGCACGAATGGTCTTGCCCTTGGGACCGATGATGTCACCTATCTTCTCAGGATTGATTCTGATCGACTCGATCCTCGGCGCATAGTCGGAGAGGTCTTCGCGAGGTGCCGCGATCACCGCGTCCATGCGGTCGAGGATGTGCATGCGGCCCCGGCGGGCCCGCTCCAGCGCCTCGTCGAGCAGCTCGAAGGTCAGCCCCTCGATCTTGATGTCCATCTGTATCGATGTGACGCCCCGGCGCGTTCCGGCCACCTTGAAGTCCATGTCTCCCAGCGCGTCCTCCAGACCCAGAATGTCCGTAAGGACGGCTACCCGGTCACCTTCGGCGACCAGGCCCATCGCCACGCCCGCGCAGGCGGCCTGAAGCGGCACGCCCGCGTCCATCAGCGAAAGCGACGCGGAGCATACCGAAGCCATCGATGACGAGCCGTTCGACTCCAGAATGTCGGAGACGATCCGGATCGTGTATGGAAAGTCGTCGTAGTCGGGAAGCAGGGGCTGAATGGCGCGCTCAGCGAGTGCGCCGTGTCCCTTCTCACGCCGTGAGGTCGACCGGATCGGACGCGCTTCGCCCACCGAGAAGGGCGGGAAGTTGTAGTGGAGCATGAACGACTTGGTGATCTGTTCGCTGCTGTCGATCGAGTCGATGCGCTGCTCGTCCCTGGACGTCCCCAAGGTTACGACCCCGAGCGACTGGGTCTCTCCGCGCGTGAACAGGGCGGACCCGTGGGTTCTGGGCAGGAGGCCGACTTCGCAGTCGATCGGGCGCACGTCGTCGGCGCCCCGGCCGTCGGCCCGCAGACCTTCGTCGAGGATGCGGGCGCGCACGCTCTTCTTCTCCAGCGACCGAATGACATCCCGAACGTCCCCGTCGGGAGCCGGGCCCTCCGGGTTCTCTTCAGCCAGTCGAGCCGTGATGTCCCCCGCAACCGCCGTCAGCGCCGCCAACCGCTCCGTCTTGCCGGTAATCCTGACAGCATCGGCCACGCCCGCCGCAGCTTCCTTTTCGACACGGCTCCGCAGCTCCGGGTCCACCTCCTTGGGCTCCCACGCCATCGCGGGCACACGGCGTGGCGCGATGAGTTGCTCCTGGATATCGATCAGCTCCCTGATCGCCTCGTGTGCCACCTTCAGACCCTCGAGGATCTCGGATTCGGGGACCTGAATGGCCCCTCCCTCGACCATCACGATCGCGCTTGCCGAGCCCGCCACGACGATGTCGACATCGGCGTACTCGAGTTGCAGGAAGGTGGGATTCACCACCCAGTTGCCCTGGATCCGTCCTATGCGCACCGAAGCCACCGGCGTGCGGAAGGGGATGACCGACGTGTTGAGCGCCACCGACGCGCCGATCAGCGTGAGCACGTCGGCGTCGTTTTCCTGGTCGGCGCTGAGGACCTGGGCGTGGATCTGCGTCTCGTGAAAGAACCCATTCGGGAAGAGCGGGCGCAGGGTTCGATCCGTCAGCCTGGAGGACAGAACCTCCTTCTCCTGAGGCGCGCCCTCGCGCTTGAAGAAGCCGCCCGGGATCTTGCCGGCCGCGTATGCCTTCTCACGGTATTCCACCGTAAGCGGGAAAAAGGGGAGATGGGTCGGCCTGTCCTGCACCGTGGCAGTCACCAGTACTACCGTTTCGCCAAACTGGACGAGGCAGGCCCCGTGCGCGAGCCGGGCCATGCGGCCCACCTCGAGGACCAGCCGCCGACCGGCGAACTGTCGTTCGATTCTGTCTGTCATTTTCTCTTCCGGGATTGCCGCAGAGAACCTGCGGCGAAGGGGGGCTGTGGCACTATCGGCGCGCGGCTGCCCGCTGTGGCGCAACGTCGCGCCGACGGCGGAAGGACGCCTCCTTGCCCGCGCCGGTCAATGGCGCAGCCCGAGGTCTTTGATCAATTCGCGGTATCCGTCCAGATCGGTCCGCTTCAGGTACTCGAGGAGCCGACGCCGGCGTCCCACCATCTTCAGGAGGCCGCGGCGGCTGTGATGGTCATGCTTGTGGGCGTCGAAATGGCTGCGCAGGTGATTGATCCTGGCGGTCAGAAGGGCGACCTGGACTTGCGTGCTGCCGGCGCCGTTCTCGTGAGGCTGGTACTTGCCTATGATCTCTTGCTTGTCAATACCCATTTTGTTTCCGTGTCTTCGCCTTTCTCGGACAGCCTTTCAAGATAGCCGATGCCCGACGGGCACACAACCGCAACCTACGTCCCTGGTGGAGGGTCGTATCCGGCCGGAGAAAGACCGGACCGGGATCTCAAGTCACCGGCGCCATGACCAGGCGCCGTTCCAGGAGCTTCCGGGTATCCGCCACGTCTGCGCGCATCTGCTCCGTCAGCGCCGCAACCGAACCGAACGCGACCACCGGGCGCAGGTATTCGATCAGATCCAGATGGATCATCTGACCGTACAGGTCCGCGTTGAAATCAAGCAGATTGACCTCGACGGAAGCGCTGGCGCCCGGGAAGGTCGGGCGTTCTCCGATGTGCATGGCACCCATGAACCTGCCCTGGGAAACGGTCGCGAAGCACGCGTAGATGCCCTCGGCGGGAATGAGCTTGTCGGTACCCGCAACACGCAGGTTGGCAGTCGGAAAACCGAGATCCTGCCCTCGCCCGTCTCCCTTGACGACAGTGCCGGCGAGGGAATACGGACGACCCAGCCAGCGGTTGGCATCGACAAGCCGTCCCTCGAGGAGTGCCCGCCGGATCGACGAGGACGATACCGCGGCGGGGCCGGAATGGACCGCTTTCACGACATCGAGTTGAAAGCCCCTGTCGGCGGCGATGGCGCGGAGCGTATTGACGTCTCCGGACCGGCCTCGTCCGAACCCGTGATCGTACCCGATGACAAGATGGCTCATCCTCAGCCGCCGCAGCAGAACCTCCTCCACGAACCGGCGCGGCGAGAACTCGCGAAGCTCGGGTGTGAAGGCCAGGAAGACGACGTAGTCAAGCCGGCTGCATGCAAGGACGGCCTTCTTCTCGTCCGGTGTAGTCAGCAGCGGGGGCGCGGCCTCGGGCCGGACTACACGCAGCGGGTGCGGGTCGAACGTGACCAGGACACTGCGCCCGCGCCGCGCCGACGCCAGCGCGGCCATTTCCGCCAGGACGCGCCGATGCCCCCGGTGGAACCCGTCGAAGGTCCCCACGGTCACGACGACGGGGCCATCGCCAGGTGGCAGCCCGGACGGTCCCGACCGAAAGACCGTCACGCCCCTGCTCCCCCGGGCTCGTGGAAGACCTTTCTGGGCCGGAGCACTCCGTCGCGGACCGCCCCGACCGCCACCAGCCGCTCTCCCGGGAGAACGAAGACGGCCGCGCCGCGGTCGGGCGCATCCCCGGGAATCTGCCTCCCCGCGGCCAGCTTCGCCGCCTCTTCGGCACCGACAACCACACGCGGCAGATGCGCCAGAGCGGACACGGCCCCCACCCAGGCTCCCTGCCGCGGCTCACCCGCCACCAGTGAAGCGAGCGATGCCGCCTGGCGCACATGGAACGATCCGACGCGCGTGCGGCGCAGTTCCGCGAGGTGACAGGACGTTCCCAACCGCCTGCCGAATTCGACCGACAGCGCCCGCACATAGGTACCGCTCGAGCACGTGACCCGGATGTGCACCCGGGGTGGCACATAGTCGAGCACGTCGAAGCTGTCCACGGTGACCTCGCGGGGGCTGAGCACCACTCGTTCACCCCGCCGAGCGCGCCGATGGGCCGGTATGCCGTCCACCTTGACCGCGGAGTACACGGGCGGAATCTGGCTCAGCCTGCCGACCATTCCCACCGCGGCCGCCTCCAGTTGCCTCCGCTTCAACGAGGCCCAGTTGTCATCTTCGGCGATCCGCGCGCCGTCGCGGTCCTGCGAATCCGTGGCCACGCCGAGCCGGGCGGTCGCCCGATAGGTCTTGTCAAACCCCACGAGGTACTCCAGCAGGCGCGTGGCCTTCCCCACCGCGAGCACGAGAAGGCCGGTGGCAAAGGGATCGAGCGTTCCCGCATGCCCTACCCTTCGCACCCCCAGTCCGCGGCGCGCCGCGGCGACCACGTCGTGGGACGTGATCCCGGCCGGCTTGTCCACCAAAAGGAAACGCATGACACCGGGCACAGCCTTCAAGGATCGTCTGCTCCACCGTCGCGGGGCATCACATCGCGCAATATCGCCTCGATCCGCCGACCATCCTCGATCGTCGTGTCACGCTGAAACCGCAGCTCGGGCATGCGCCGGATCCTGAGTTCACGCCCGAGCACCGAACGCAGAAACGGTGCCGCGCGGCCCAGCGCCGCCAGGGTTCGGGCCTGTTCGTCCCGCGACCCGTGCAACTCCACGTACACGCGCGCCAGCCACAGGTCTTCGGTTACATCCACCCCGGTAACCGTCAAGGACCCCACATCCGGGTCGCGAAGCTGGTACTGGATCCTGGTCGACAGTTCCCGGCGAAGCTGCTCCCCCAGCCGCGAAAGGCGCCGCCCCGACATCAGTACCGTTCGGTCGAGTTGGCGACCACCACGGCGCCCCGCGCGCCGGCAACGCGGCGGTCGACCGACTCCAGGATCGAATCCGCCTGGGCGGCGTGGGCGGCCAGAAACGCCACCGAGACGCGGGCTCGATTGCGCGCGTTCTGGAGTCCAGACTCGACCACCGACACGTTCATCCGCGCGAGCCGGTCCTTGAGCGAGCGCAGAACCGACCGCTTCTGCTTCAGCGAGGCCGAACCCGGCATGGCCAGATCCCAGGTGGCCACGGTGACAACCAGGGCGGGCCGCGGGACGGGTGCGGGACGGGGGTCGTTCAACCCTGCCCGGTACCCGCCAGGGTGCGGGCAACCTCCTGCACCTGATAGGCCTCCACGACGTCGCCCACCTTCAGATCGTTGAAGTTCGCGATGCCGATCCCGCATTCGAAGCCTTCCTTCACCTCCCTGACGTCCTCTTTGAAGCGCCTGAGCGACCCGATCTCACCGTCGTAGATCACGACGCCGTCGCGGATGACGCGTGCCTGCCCTCCCCGCCGCACCACGCCGTCCATGATGTAGCTTCCGGCAATGGTACCGACTCCGCGGATCTTGAAGATGACGCGGGCCTCCGCCGCCCCCACCACGCTTTCGCGGCGCTCGGGTGCCAGGAGCCCCTCAAGCGCAGCCCTGACATCGTCCACCGCCTCGTAGATCACGTCGTAGACCTGAATGTCGACGGCCTCGCGCGACGAGGCCTGGCGTGCCAGCGCGTCGGGACGGACCCGGAAGCCGACGACAACCGCCCCGGCGGCGAGCGCGAGCATGACGTCGGATTCGTTGACTGCCCCGACGCCGCGATGGATGATCTCCACCTGCACTTCCTGCGTCGACAACTGCTCCAGGGCATCGCACAGCGCCTGCACGGACCCGTCCACGTCGCCCTTGACGACGAGCCGCAGCGTGCCGACATCACCCGCCGCCAGCAGTTGCGTGAAGTCGCCGAGCTTGATGCCTCGCTGCTTGATCCGCAGCTGCTTCTCCCGGTCGAGCCGCTGCCGGTTGGCGGCGATGGAGGCCGCCTTGTCGGCTTCCATCACCTGGAATACATCACCGGCCTGGGGCACTCCGGCCACACCGAGTATCTGCACGGGAATCCCCGGGCCTACTGCGTCGACCCCATGGCCGCGTTCGTCAAGCAGCGCGCGCACGCGCCCGTCGTGCAGTCCCACTACGAAGCTGTCCCCAACGCGCAGCGTTCCACCCTGAACGAGAATCGTCGCTATGGGCCCCTTGCCGATGTCCAGTTCGGCCTCGACGACCGCGCCCGAGGCGTCACGGGCGGGGTTCGCCTGCAGTTCGAGAACTTCGGCCTGCAGGAGGATCTTCTCCAGCAGGTCGTCCATGCCCTCGCCGGTCTTGGCGGATACTTCCGCCACAAGTGTCTCGCCGCCGAAGTCTTCGACCGTCACCCCGTGTTGGAGCAGGTCCTGACGGACCTTGTCGGCATTCGCCGTGGGAAGGTCGATCTTGTTGATGGCCACCACTATGGGGACGCCGGCGGTCTTCGCATGACTGATGGCCTCGATGGTCTGCGGCATCACTGCGTCATCGGCCGCGACCACGAGAACCACCAGGTCCGTGACGTCCGCGCCCCGCGCCCGCATGGCCGTGAAGGCGGCGTGCCCCGGCGTGTCAAGGAACGAGATGGTACGGGCGTCGTCGAGTTCGACGTGGTACGCGCCGATGTGCTGGGTGATGCCACCGGCCTCGCCGGCCACGACGTTCGTATCGCGGATCCAGTCGAGAAGCTTGGTCTTCCCGTGGTCCACGTGACCCATGACCGTCACGACCGGGGGACGTGGACGCAGGTCCGCGGGATCGTCTTCCTCGGCCTGCTCTTCCGACGGGGGCAGATAATCGGTCTCGCGAACCGCGGTGAAGCCGAATTCCTCGAGGAGCAACTCGATCTGATCGAAGTCCAGCCTCTGATTGATGGTGACCACCAGCCCCATGTTCTTGAACGCCCAGCCGATGATTTCGGTCGGGCCAACGTCCATGAGTTCCGCCAGTTCCGCGACCGTTAGGAATTCGTTGACGCGTACGGTGCGCTCTTCGACGGACTTCGCCTCGGCCGCGCGTTCCTCCGC
Organism: Gemmatimonadota bacterium; assembly: GCA_028874905.1. GTDB lineage: Bacteria > Gemmatimonadota > Gemmatimonadetes > Longimicrobiales > Gaopeijiaceae > Bin94. Next base: position 69,895 of record JAPPGZ010000045.1, on the reverse strand, counting down.
CGCGACCCGCTCCTCCTTGGCCGCGGCCACCGCGCCCTTCCCCCTCTTGCGCTTCTTGCGGCCGCCCTTGATCTCGGCCATGACCCGCTGGATGTTCTGCCTCGCCACGTCGCGGTCGGCGCCTTTGCGGCGGCGGCCCTTCTTCCTCGCCCTCTTGCGACGGCCGTCCGACGTGTACCCTTCGGCCTGGATCCGAACGCGGCCGCCGGGACCCGCACTCGCGGCGGGCTCGGGCTTGCCTGGCACCGGAGGTTGACCGGCACCCGGCCGGTCTCTTGCTCGGGTCGGTTTGAAGCCCGTGCGGGCGGCGAGCGGTGGCTCGGGCCGCGGCAGCACGGCCTCATGGTCGACGGCCGCGTCCTCGGTTCCGTCCAACCGAGCGGGGCCAAGTGGGGGTTCGGGAACTTCCGACACCGCCGACTCGGCTCCGTCGGGCTGCCCCTCGGCGGTCGGGGCCGTCCGAGTCTCCTCCCCGGGAGTTGCATCTGCTGGAGCGGCCGGTTCGTCGGCCGACTGCGCCTCCGGCACCTGGGAGTCCGTCTCTTCCGCCGCCGGCAAGGCCTCGGTCTCGGACGACTCGGCCGCGTCCACGGTCCCGGATATGTCCGTGGCCGCCGTGCCTTGCTGTTCGGGAACCGGTGCCGCCCCATCGCCAATCGCCTCGTCAGCCGCAACGGGGTCCTCCAGCACCTCCTGGGTAGCTGCTTGCACCTCGACCGTCGCACGACGGCGGGAGGGTGCGCGCCGCCGCCGGCTCACCGGTCTCCGAGCCTTAACCGCAGCCTTCATCACGTCAGCAGCCTCGCCGTGACCCGCCCGGCGCTCGCGTTCCAGGCGCGTGCGTATCAGAGCGACGTCAACGTCCCTGATCGGGGCGTCGGTGTGTCCCACACGCACACCCGACTCCCGCAGAAACCTCAGAAGCACATCGGCATTGACCTTGAGGTCCGTCGCCAGTTCCTTCACCCGCATCAGGCCAGCCCACCCCCTCCGCTCACTGGCCCCTCGCCGGAACGAACGGATTCCGAGTCGACCACGGTGAGGTCTTCGATCAGGGCAAGGAGCTGCGCTGCCGCGTCCTCGGTCACCCCGTCCACCGCCAGGAAGTCCGCGCGGTCGAGGTCGATAATGTCGAGGAAACTGTCGTAGCCGGCCGACGCCAGCGCGTTCAGCGTTGACGCGTCCAGCGAGAGCTCGCTCAGCGGGAAGTCGGCCGTTTCATACGAATCCGCCTCTTCTTCCACGAACAGGGACATGTCGGCACCGCGCTCCAGCCACTCGCGCGAGCCGTAGAGGTCGATCTGCCATCCGATCAGCTGAGACGCCAGGCGCACATTCTGGCCGTTCCTGCCGATCGCAAGCGACAACTGGTCCTCGTCGACGATCGCCGTGACAACCTGGCGCGCGGAATCCGAGACGACTTTCGCCACGCGGGCCGGCGCGAGCGCCCGCCGCGCAAAGATTTCCGGGTCCGGGTGCCAGGGGACGATGTCGATCCGCTCGCCACCCAACTCCGAGACCACGGCCTGCACCCGCGACCCCTTGAGGCCCACGCAGGCCCCCACGGGATCGATGGATTCATCGCGGCTGTGCACGGCGATCTTGGTGCGGCCTCCGACCTCCCGGGTCAGCTCCTTGATCTCCACGATCCCCTGCTGGATCTCGGGAACCTCCAGGTTGAACAGGGCGGCCACAAAAAGCGGGTCCGAGCGCGAGAAGATCAGCCGGGGACCCTTTGGCGTCTCGTCCACTTTCTTGAGCACGGCCCTGATGGACTCACCCTGGCGGAAGCGCTCACGGGGGTTTTGCTCCTTCCAGGGAATGATCGCCTCCGCCTCTCTGGTGCGGTTGAGGAGAAGGACGATCTTGCCGCGCTCGATTTGTTGAACCTCACCGGAGAGCAGATCGCCGACCCGATCGGTGTACTCGTCCCGGATGCGCTGGCGCTCGCCCTCGCGGACCAGCTGCACGATGCGCTGTTTGGCCGCCATGACCGCATTGCGCCCGAACTCGGAGAAGTCCACCGGTATCTCCATGACGTCGCCGACCTCGTAGGTGGGATCGTCCCAGCGAGCCTCCTCGACGGAAATCTCCGACGACTCGTCTTCGACCGTTGCGACCACCCGCTTCAGCACGAGCATGTCGATCTCGCCCGTGCGCTGGTCCACATCGATCTCGGTGTCGACGTTGGCGCCGAATATGCGCGCCAGACCGGCGTGGATGGCCTCCTTGACCAGCACGTCCACCTCGTCCGCATCGAGGTCCTTCGCCTTGGCGATCGCGCCGACCGCCTGACCGATCAGGGAGGAGTCCGTCATCATGCATTCCATTCATGGATCAGGCGCGCCTTCGCAACGCGTGAACGCGGAACCTCGATTTCGTGGCCGCCGCTCAGCCGCACCAGAATCGACCCGGCACTCTCTTCACCATCGGCCAGCCCCACCAGGGTCCCCTCGATTCGCGAAGCGCCACCCGATAGCGGCTCGGTGCCCTGCACAGCGATCTTTCGCCCCCGAAACCGTCGGAAATCCCGAGCGCGCGTGAGGGGACGCTCGAGACCGGGCGATGAAACCTCGAGCACGTAGCGATCGGGTATCCTGACATCCGAATCGAGCCAGGCTTCCATCCCGCGACTGACGGCCGTGCAGTCGCCAAGAGAGACAGGCCGGTCGAGGGCAGCACGTTCCACGCGCAGCCTGATGACCGGACGATGAGCGCGACCCGCCCACTCGACCTGTACGAGATCGTAGCCGAGGCGGGAGAGTCGGTCCTCGAGCTCCCGCTGAAGCTCGGCCAGGCTTGCGTTCACGTCGGTCACCCTTTCATCAACGGACAAAAAAAGCGGGGGATGCCATCTCCCCCACTTGGAAAGGCCGCAGCGGCCCGTCAGCCACCTAGGTATTATAGCTGTGACGGAGTTCGCCGGTCAATCACGGCGTTCGATGCGTGCGCCAAGGGCCCTCAGACGCTGGTCGATCCTCTCGTAACCCCGTTCAATCTGACCGACGTTGCGGATCCTGCTCTGGCCGGTTGCACCCAGGGCGGCAATCAGGATCGCCATGCCGGCACGGATGTCTGGACTCTCCAGACGCGTGCCGCGCAACTGCGACGGGCCGACGACGACCACGCGATGCGGATCGCAAAGTACGATGCGTGCACCCATGGATACGAGCTTGTCGGTAAAGAACATCCGCGATTCGAACATCTTCTCGTGAATCAGGATCGTTCCGCGTGCCTGGGTGGCCGCGACGACCGCAATCGACGTGAGATCCGCCGGAAATGCGGGCCACGGGCCGTCGTCCACCTTCGGCAGGTGCCCGAAGGCATCCATCCGGATGACCGGTTCCTCGCGCCCGTCGACGATCAGGTCGCGACCCTCTACCCGGCATGCGATCCCGAGTCGCCGGAAACCGATGAGGGTAGAGTCCAGATGCTCTACCGGCGCATCCTCGATCACCAGCCTGCTCCTCGTGGCCGCTGCGAGGCCGATGAACGACCCCGTCTCCACATGGTCCGCGCCAATCGTGTAGTCGGCACTCCGCAGCGAAGAAGCGCCGCGAATGACCAGATGGGACGTCCCGATGCCGGATATCCCCGCCCCCATCGCATTCAGCAGATGGCACAGGTCCTGTACATGGGGCTCGGCCGCCGCATTCCTGATGACCGTCTCGCCCTCGGCCAGGGAGGCCGCCATGACGGCGTTTTCGGTCGCGGTCACGGAGGGCTCGTCGAGGAACATGTCGGCACCGGTGAGCGAGGGCGCCCGGATATCGAGGCCGGTCGAGGTCTCGACCTCCGCCCCGAGCGCTCGAAAGGCAAGGAGGTGAGTGTCGAGTCGGCGGCGCCCGATGACGTCGCCGCCCGGCGGGGGAAGCGATAGAGAGCCGAAGCGCGCGAGCAGGGGTCCGGCCAACAGAATCGATGCCCGGATGCGTTCTGCCAGAGCCGGGTCGAGTTCGCCGGCGGTTGCGTCGGCGGCATCGACCCTGACTTCGTTGGCTCCGGTCCACTCGATGTCGGCACCGAGTGAATCCATGATTGCGAGCAGGGTGTCGACGTCGCGGATGCGGGGGACGTTGCGAACGGTGACGGGCTCGGCGGACATCATGGTCGCGGCAAGCACCGGGAGGGCCGCGTTTTTGTTCCCGCCGGGACGGATGGTTCCGCTCAGTTCCCGTCCGCCGGTCACGATGAATGAGGGCATGGGTGGAAGATACCGCTGGATCGGTTTCCGCTGAAGGCCCATATTTGGCCGGGACCCGCAGCGACCTCATCCGGTGGCCACGCAATGCCATTGAACCTCGAAACTGCGCTTCAGGACACAACGGTCGTCACACTTGCCCGGGACGGGATCGGCCTGCTCTCGGCGTGGATGACCGTCGGTATCGGCGTGGCGTTCGTGGTGATTCTAATCGTCCTGCTGCTTGTCCTTTCCGAACTGCGGCTGCTTTCCCGTACCTGGGCCACGTTCCTGAACACGACCGCCGAGCGGTCCGTCCCCCTGGTGGAGCACGCCAACAACGCTGCGCGGAACCTGGACCGGATCACCGAGGTCGTGCGCTCCGAGGTGGACCGTTTCGATGGCGCCGTCGGCGAGGTGGCGGACGACATCGGCCGCGCATCGGCCGAGGTGAAGCGGCGTGTCGCAGACCTCTCGGCCCTGGTCGACCTTGCCCAGTCCGAGGCCGAGGATGCGGTACTCGACGCTGCCGCCGCGGTCAGGATGCTCCGGCAGGGTACGGCGTTGTTGCGCGGCCGGGGGGAGCCGGCGGACGAAGACACCGAAGAGCCGCCCGTCGCCAGCGAAGATTCCTGACCTGGCAGTCCGTGGACAAAGCCGGCCTGGCACCGAGAGCGGCGAGGCCATCGGGCCGGCAACGCGCTGGAGCTAGAAGTAGTCCCGTTCCAGGGCGGCGTAGCGCACCAGCAGCTTCTTCCTGCCCGCCGCGTCGAAATCGACAGTCACCTTGAGATCCCGTCCGAACCCCGTCAACTCGGCAATGGTGCCGGAACCGAAGGTCTGGTGAAGGACACGCTCGCCCTTTACATAGCGTGGGCGGTCCTGGTTGAAACCCGGCTCCGCGTCATCGCCGTCCCGGGGCATGGGTCGGTCGGTTCTTCGTGCGCGCGGCGGTCGATCGGCCCAGTCCCAACGCACCCGCTGGGTGACCTTGTGTTCGAGGCTGTCCTCCAGAACGTCCAGGAACGATGAAAGCGTCCCGTGGAGAACCTCTCCCGCCCGCCGACGCCGCCGGGCGTGCGTCAGGTACAGCCTGTCCCGTGCGCGTGTGACACCCACATAGAGAAGCCGCCGTTCCTCCTCGAGCGACTTCGCATCGTCGTACGCCCGTGACAGGGGGAACAGTCCCTCCTCCATGCCGGCGATGAAGACCACGGGGAATTCAAGTCCCTTGGCGCTGTGGAGGGTCATGAGCGTCACAGCGTCCGCGGCCGAATCGTGACGGTCGACGTCCGTGACCAGCGCGACGTGCTGGAGAAACAGGTCGAGATCGGTAAAACCATCCATCTCGCCGTCCTCGGCATCGAGAACGAGCCCGGCCTCGAAGTCATGGGCCGCGGCCACGAGCTCCCGGACGTTGTCCGCCCGGTCGTCCCCGTCCGGCCCCTCGCCGCGCAGGAGCATGAGGATATCCAGTTCCTCGATCAGTTCCTCCAGGACCTCGCCGGCAGTCCGCTGTGCGGCCAGCGCTGCCTGCCTGCGGACCAACCCCGCAAACGTGAGCAGCCCGCGGCGAGCACCCGGGGTCAAATCCCGGATTTCGCTGGCCCGCGCGGCGGCTTCGAGCAGATCGAGCCCCACCTCGCGCGCGAAGTCGGACAGACGCGCCAGACTGGTCGGGCCAATCCCTCGACGAGGATAGTTGACCACGCGATCGAAGGCGTCCATGTCGCGGGGGTTGCCGGCCAGACGCAGGTAGGCCAGGACGTCCTGAATCTCGCGACGCTCATAGAACCGTACCCCGCCGACGATCTGGTACGGCAATCCCCGCCGCCTGAAGCGATCCTCGAGGGCGCGGGACTGGGCGTTGGTGCGGTACAGCACCGCGAAGTGACGGTGATCGTATTCGGGATGGGAGAGCATGAGGCGTTCGATCTCCTCCACGATCCACCGCGCTTCATCGGCCTCGTCCCGCGCCTCGAGGCAGGTGATCGGTGCGCCACCGCGGCGCTCCGTACGTAGCGTCTTTCGTTTTCGCTCCGAGTTCTCGCCGATCACCGCGTTCGCGGCTTCCAGGATCACGGCGGTCGAGCGGTAGTTTCGCTCCAGGCGCACCACCTGCGCGTCCGGAAAGCTGTGTTCGAAGTCGAGGATGTTGCGGATGTCCGCTCCCCGCCAACCGTAGATGCTCTGGTCGTCGTCGCCCACGACCATGAGGTTCCCGTGCACCGACGCCAGGAGTTCCAGGAATCTGAACTGGGCACGATTGGTGTCCTGGTATTCGTCCACAAGGATGAATGCGAAACGCTCCTGGTAGCGCCGCAGAAGATCGGGATCGCCCTCCAGCAGGCGAACGGGAAGCACCAGCAGATCGTCGAAATCCATGGCGTCCTGCTCTCGCAGGGCTTCCTGGTAAGCGGGATAGACGAGCGCGACGCGCCTCATGAACAAATCCCCGCTGTCGCCGTACTCCGCCGCAAACCGTTCCACCCCGACCAACTGGTTCTTGGCCTCGGAGATCCGCTCCCGAATCGATCTCGGGGACCACCGCAGAGGGTTCACGTCGACACTCTTCTGGGCCTTTTTCACCTCGCGCAGCGACTGCTCGGCGTCCCTGATGGTGAACGCTCGCGTCCAGCCTATTCGGGGTGCGTGACGACGGAGGAGACGGGCCCCGATAGCGTGAAAGGTCCCTATCCAGAGTCCCCGCGGCTCGCTGTTCAGCATCGCGATCACCCGACTCCGCATCTCGCCGGCCGCCTTGTTGGTAAAGGTGACGGCCATGATGCGGTCGGGAGGCACCCCGTGCTCCAGGATCAGATGGCACACCCGTGTCGTGAGAACCCGGGTCTTGCCCGATCCCGCGCCGGCCAGCACCAGGCTTGGACCTTCGAAGTGCTCGACGGCCTCCCGCTGTTCGGGGTTGAGACCAGGTGCGACGAACGCCGGTTCCCGCGACCGGGTCGTCCCGGGGTGCGCCTGCAACGGTCCGGGGTCCTCCTTCACGGGCCGCCCCGCCGTGGCGCACCCCCACCGCGACCGCGGGGAGCGCGCGTCTCGGGCGCTCGCGGCAGCCGCGCCTGAAACGTGACGCCACGTTCGCCACGATCCAGAAGCTCGAGCTTGCCATGGTGCACGCCTTCGACGATTCGTCGCGTCAGGGTCAATCCGACGCCCCAACCACCTGACTTGGTGGTCACTCCCGGGTCGAACAACCGATCACGGATCTCGAAAGGCACGCCCGGGCCCGTGTCTCTGATCTGGAGTATGACCCACCCCTCTTCGGCGGGCCGGGCGGACAGGGTGATCGAGCCCCCCGTGCCCGCCATTGCATCCAGGGCGTTCTTTACGACGTTCTCCAGGGCCCACGCGAGGAGAACCTCGTGTCCGAGAATGTCCGGCAGGTCGTCCGGAACCTGGACATGCAACGCCACGCCGGGCCCAAGGCGAGGCAGCCGCGCCTCCATGTAGGCGCGCAACTCCGCGATCACATCCCGGAGGGAGACACGTCGCAACTCCGGATCCCTGCCGATGAGTTCAAAGCGCCGGCTGACCCGCTCCAGGCGCACCAGATCTTCGCCGATGGCCGTGGCGATCTCGAGCCGGTGCATGTCGCCCGGGCGCTCGGTCGGGGACAGCCCCAGTACCTCCACCCATCCCTGCAGCGAGCTGATCGGCGTACCCAACTGGTGTGCAAGCTCGCGGGCCATGGCCGTCCACGCCTGTTCGGCGGCAGCGCGACGCTGGTACCGGAAGACGGTGATAGCCAGCAGGACCGTGAGCAGCAGGCCCGACGCCCACAGGAACGGCATCAACTGGAGCCGGGCGGCTTCGGGTGTGATGCCGTAGTGGACCAGCTGGCTCGTCGGGTCACCCACCGGGGGGTTGCGGGCATCGAGCTCGTCGGCGTAGCGGAGTATGCGCTCCAACTCGTCGGCGGTGGGTGGGTCCGCTATCTCGAACGGCAGGTTGGCCGAGGTATTGTACTGGCGGCCCGGCTCGGAGGTAACGACGAAAGGGACGCCGAGTGCAACGAGTTCGCGTTGAAGATTGGTGAGAGCCGTCAACTCCGCCCCCGTCTCCTGGCTCGTCAAACCCCGTTGCACCTCGGCGTAGATTCGCGTGAAGGTCTCCGCGTCGGCCTGGCGGGAACGCACGATCTCCGCGGTGTATACCAGGTACCAGACCAGCAGCGCGAGGAAGAGGACAGCCAGCGCAATCGGCCAGGTTCGCGCCCTGGCTCCGGCGGTGCCCCTGGCAATTCCTATTCGCCTGATCATCCGATACCTGTCCCCGTGACCGACACCGGTCCGTCGGCACTACGCCCCGGGTCGGATCTCCATGAATCCGACTACCGGAGCGAGCACCTCCGGGAGAAGGACCGACCCGTCCGGCTGCTGGTAGGTCTCGAGCAGCGCGACCATCAGCCGCGGCAACGCCAGCGCCGAACCGTTGAGGGTATGTACGAATTCCGTTCTCGCGCCCTGAGCCCGTCGAAACCTGATGTTCGCACGGCGGGCCTGGAAGTCGCTGAAGGTAGAGCAACTAGAAACCTCCAGCCATTGACCGACCCCGGGTGCCCAAACCTCGAGGTCATAGGTGAGGGAAGCCGAGAACCCCAGATCTCCGGCAGCGAGCAGCACGACCCTGTACGACAGGCCCAGGAGTTCCAGCACTCTGGCGGCTTCCCCGGTGAGCTCTTCAAGCGCCGCCGGTCCCGCTTGAGGCGTCTCGAAGCGAACCAGCTCGACCTTGTCGAACTGGTGGACTCTCAGCATTCCCCTGGTGTCCTTCCCCGCCGCTCCCGCCTCCCTCCGGAAGCAGGGTGAATACGCCACGTACTTCCGCGGCAGTGAATCACCACGGAGGATCTCGCCGCGGTGGAGGTTGGTTACCGGAACCTCCGCGGTGGGGATCAGCCACAGACCGTCGCGCCGTGTTACATACGACTCTTCGGCGAACTTCGGAAGCTGGCCCGTTCCCGTCATGGCCTCCCGCTTGACCAGATAGGGGACCCGCAGCTCACGGTATCCGTGCTCCCCCGCATGCAGTTCGATCATCCAGTCGATCAGGCGTCGCTGCAAAGTAGCCCCGCGGTCCTGCAGGACGTAGAAGCCCGATCCCGAGACCCTGCCCCCGCCGGCGAGATCCAGGATCCCCAGCGAGGAGCCCAACTCCCAATGCGGCTTCGCACCGAAGGGGAGCCTTGCCGGTTCGCCCCAACTCCGCACGATCCGGTTGCATTCCACGCCGCCCTCGGGCACCCTGGCATCCGGAAGATTCGGAATGACCGCCAGGGCGTCGGCGATCCAGTCGTCGGCCTCGGCCACCACCGCATCCAGCTCGCCGATACGCGCTCCGACCTCGCGCATTCGCGCAATCTCGTCAGACGCATCGCGGCCCTCGCGCCTGGCCTCGCCTATGCGCTTCGAGACCCGGTTTCGCAGGGACTTGAGGTCGTTGACCTCTCCCAGCGCCTCGCGTCGCGCCCGGTCGCGTTCAAGGAGTACATCGACCGATTCGGACGCATCGGCCAGACCCCGGCGAGCGAGCGCGGTGGTCACGCCTTCGGGATCGCGGCGCAGTCGCCTGATGTCCAGCATCGCAGTCGCTATTCGCTCACCTGGGACGCGGCACTAGTCGGGAGGAATCAGGTCGCGGCTGTTGCAAATGCGGCTCATGTCGAACTGGAACCGCACCGTTCCGGCGGCGACGTCGGTGCTGAGCGGCTCGATCTTGCCGTAGTAGTTGCAGATCGTGCCGAAGGTGCCCCGGTGCCGCCTCGTGCGGATCGCGTAGATCCGCCCGGGGACGATCGGCACGGGAACATCCGACACGTAGCGGGCGGTGTCTTCCGGAGCTTCGATCGCCGAAGCGAAGGTCTCGCCCTCCATAACCGCAAGCGCCGCTTCGGACGGAATCCCCAACGCAGCCGCCGGCAGCCACACCAGCGCACCCTCGTGCCTGTCCACCGCTATGTCCCAATTGTCTCCGGTCGTCGGTGCCTCGATCCGTACAGCGCGCCGCAGATGGAAATCGAAGCCGGAGACCAGATTGGGCTCCGGGAGGGACAGTGCGTAAAGCCGCACCGTGTCCGGATCCTCTTCCCAGCGAATCAGAAAGGGGTTGTCGTCGCACGCCACGAGAACACCGGCGGCACCGAGCACCACGAGACCGAGATTGCGCATCCTCATGCGTGAATTCTACCCGGCGAGGTTCCGGAGTCAACTCCGATGCGCGCGCCGGTTCGTTGACTTCGTACGGTCGCGGCACTAGGTTCGGCGGCCCTCGGCGAGCGCTCTGCATGGCTCCCGAACACGGGAGGCTCCCGGCCCTGTTGCCTGAAGGATGACGTGACCTCGAACACCTCCGTCTGGGTAACCGTCCTGGCCGGCGGTGCCGGCACACGGTTCTGGCCTCTCAGCACCTCACGCCGGCCCAAACAGCTCTTGAACCTGGTTGGGTCGCGGCCCCTTGTCGCCGACACCATCGAGCGTGTGCGCGGGTTCGTGCCGCCCGGCAACATTCGGGTGCTGACAGGCGCGCACCTCGCGGAACCGATCCGTCGCGCCACCGGCCTCGGCGACGAAGCCATCCTCATCGAGACGCGGGCACGGGGAACGGGGCCGGCGCTTGCCTGGGCCGCATGGGAGATCGCGCGTTCCGATCCTGCCGGCGTCATGATATCCCTTCATTCCGACCACTTGATATCGCCGGCGAGCCGCTTCCGGGACATTCTTGTGGCCGCCGCCGCCATCGCGCACAGCGAAGACGTCCTGATCACCGTGGCGGTCCCGCCGGACCGTCCCGAAACCGGCTATGGCTACATCAGGCCCGGTGAGCCGTTGAGCACGCCCGCGAGGCATGGTGCCTACCGGGTGGCCGCCTTTGTCGAAAAGCCCGGTCCCGAAGAAGCGGCCCGATACGTCGCGGACGGCTATCGCTGGAACTCCGGCATCTTCGTGTGGAAGGCGGCATTCTTCCTTGCCGAGCTCAGGAGACACGCGCCCGAGCTCGCCCGGGCCCTGCCCGCACTCGAACACGGTGACGTCGCCACGTTTTTCGATCAGGCTCAGACTATCAGCGTGGACGAGGCAATTCTGGAGCGCAGCGCGAGGGTCGCCGCGATCGACGCCGCCTTCGATTGGGACGACATCGGCGGCTGGGAGTCGCTTGCTCGCCGCAATGTACCGGACGCCGACGGCAATGTCTGCGTGGGTGAGGCGTACGTTGCGGGCGGTGAACGCAACATCGCGTTCGCCGACTCGGGCCGGGTGGTGGTGTTCGGCGCGCACGATATGCTCGTGGTGCGAACGGGTGACATCACGCTGGTGATGCCCAGGTCCGAACTGGTCCGCTTGAAAGAGCACCTGAAGGACTTGCCGACACGATTCGGGAATGCGGGCGACGACGGGGGTGCCGGGCCGGATTCACCGTAATGTCCCCGCGCCTCCTTCTCTACGACGACGCCGTCGCTCGTGAATGGCAGCCGTTTGCCGCGACCCGCCCGATCGGCGAACTCCTTTTCGGAACAGCGACGTTGCGTGAACGCGCGGAGGCGTGCCTGGGGCTCGTGTGCGAAGCCCACGTCGCCAGTACGTCGCTGCGCCATTTCGAGGAGCCGGACACACCCCCGTGTACGATCACCACAGCCGAGGAGCCTTGCGGCGAACGGGTCTACCTGTCGAGCAGGTTCGTCCCCGACGATCAGATCGCCCTGGACTTCGAGGAGCCGACGGTCCTTCTCGGCCAGGCCGGCCCCGTCGGCGCCTGGCTGCCCGATGGCGAACCCTTCCCCGTCGCCGCGCTGGCCGGCCTGTGGCCGAGTTGGCCCCGATCCCGGGTCAGAGGCACGGTGCTCGGCTCCGTGTGGGAATTGATAGCGTCCAACCCCGGGCGCGTCATTGCCGATGCCCACCGTTTCCCGGAACGGGGAGTCCCGTCGGGCGTGCACCGGCTCGGCATCGGGCGCGTCGCCGTGTCCACCGATTCGGAAGTCGAACCCGGCGTAGTCCTGGACACGACCGGCGGGCCGGTAATCGTGGATGCCGGTGCCCGTGTGCAGGCGCCCTGCCGCGTCGTCGGACCCGCGTATCTGGGGACGGGCTCGGTCCTGCTGGGAGGGATCGTTGCGCACACAAGCATAGGACCGGCGTGCAGGGTCCACGGTGAGGTCAGGACCACCGTCATGCTCGGTTTCTCCAACAAGGCGCACGAGGGATACGTGGGCCATTCGCTCGTGGGGCGTTGGGTGAACCTGGGCGCGATGACCACCAACTCCGACCTCAAGAACACCTATCGCACCGTAAGGGCCGATGTCGGCAGCCAAACGATCGACACGGGCCTGACAAAGGCCGGGTGTCTGGTGGGGGATCACGTTCGTACAGGGATAGGCACGCTCATCAATACGGGAACACTCATCGGAGCCGGAACCAGCATGTCCGGAGGCGACCTCGTGTCCGGCTGGATACCGCCGTTTTCCTGGGGAGCCGCAGGCGCGTGGGCCGAGCACGATATCGAACGGTTCATCGACACGGCCGCAAGGGTCATGGGCCGCAGACAGGTCGCACTGACCTCACGTATGCGCAGGCACTACCGCACCGTGTTCGCGGCGACAGCCCCCTCCCGGTCGGAGCTGGAGCGCTGACGGCGTGCAGTTCTCGGTTCTGGGAAGCGGGAGCCGGGGCAACTCGGTGCTCGTGGCCGCTGGCGACACGCGCGTTCTGGTCGATGCGGGCTTCAGCGGACGTGAGCTCGCGCGCCGGCTGGCGACGGTCGGCGTGGACCCTGCCACCATTTCCGCCATTGTATTGACCCACGAACACGGCGATCACACCCGGGGCGCCGGCGTCTTCGCGCGTGCCCACGGCACGCCTCTCCTGATGACTGCGGGGACGCGCCTCGCATGCCGAAAGCTGTTTCGCGGCAACGAGGTGGTCCAATGCTACCGCGCCGGGTTTCCAGTCGACATCGACCGGCTAAGGATCGATCCATTCATAACGGTCCACGACGCCGCCGACCCCGTGGCCGTCGCCGTAACCGACTCGGCAACCGGACTTCGCCTCGGCATTGCCACCGACCTGGGCAAGCCCACAGTGCAGATCCGGCATGCTCTGCGCGGTTGCGACGCGCTGATCGTGGAATCCAACCACGACGAGGGGATGCTGTGGGCCGCAGGATATCCGCCAGCGGTCAAGGCGAGGATCGCTTCCAGCCACGGACACCTTTCAAATCAGGCCGCCGCCGATTTTCTGGCAGAGATATTCGATCCCCGTCTTTCCGTGGTAGTCCTCGCCCACCTGTCCGAGGAATCGAACACGCCCCGGCTGGCCAGAACCGCCGCTGCGCGTGCGCTGTCGGGACGGAGTTTCAAGGGTCTGGTCGAAGTGGCGCTGCCGGACCGCCCGACGGCGGTATTCGATCTGGCGGAGTTGCGGGCACGCGCCGGACCGCGCCAGCTCTCGCTGTTCTGAGCGCAAGGCTCCCGGGCGTCGGGCTTCCGGCTGACCTGCAGCCCGCGGACAGGACCCGCATCGTCCCGGCCAGGCTAGAGGCCGAAGAAGCGAAGCACGTCGTTCCCCAGGGCCCACACCATGATCCCGACGATCACGTAGAAACCGATCTGCCCCCAGCGAACCCGCTGCTTGACCCCCAGCTTCTCCCCACGCACGAACTCGATGCCAAGGAAAACCATGTGACCGCCGTCCAGGGGCGGAATGGGCAACATGTTGAGGATGGCGAGATTGATGCTGAAGAACGCCATGAAGCCCAGGAAAGTGCTCAGTCCGCCCTCGGCCGCCGCTCCGGAAAACACCCAGATCGTGCCGATGGAGCCCACCGATCTGGGCGACTCGTTGAGCGTCACCAGGTCGCGCAGAAAGCGGAGGATTGCGGTAGTGACCTCCGTGGTCCGGGCCGCCCCGAATGAAACGGCTTCTCCAAGTCCCAGGGAAACGGTGCGGAGTGGCGGCGGCTGCTGCAGGATCCCCAGCATGCCGCGCCGCTCTCCGGCTCGCTCGCCTTCGACATCGTCGAGTACAACGATCCGGGTAAGATTCGCCTCACCCCGCGAGAGCCCGATCTCCACGCGCTCTCCCGGACGCGCGCCGAGTTCCCTGGTCATGTCCGCCCAACTGTCGACCGGCACGCCCGCCACATGGGTGATCCTGTCCCCCTGTTCGATCGCGGCCCCCGCCGCAGGCGTTCCCGCCTGGACGTTTCCGACCACGGGGTCGCTCCAGTATTGCAGCGACCCGGCAAGCGCGCGACGATCCTCCCCGTCCGCCGGAACAACCACGTCGAAGAGGCCCCGCGGCGATTCGGTGACAACGGTGAGCGGGCCCGGCGCGCTCTCCACGAATGCGCGCTGGATTTCGTTCCACGAATTGGGGCGGATTGCCCCGATACCGACGATCTCGGCCCCCGGTACGATCTCGGCCAATGCCTCCGTCCCGGGTGGCAGCGTGCTTTCGTTGACGTCCATGACCCGGGTGACGGCCGTTTCCTGGATTCCCCAGGCGGCCGCCACGAGCGCATACAGAAAGAAGGCGAAGAGCATGTTCATGATCACGCCGGCCGAGATCACAACGGCACGCGCCCATACCGGTCGCGCGTCGAAGTCGCCGGCACCCGGTTTCCTCCGGCTTCTGCCCGCACCGCCCTCCAGGTGCTCCAGGATCTCGTCCTCCATGCCCTGCATCTTGACGTAGCCACCCAGGGGGATGGCCGAGAGGACATACTCCGTGTTGCCCCTGTGAAACCCCCACACGCGCGGCCCGAGGCCGATCGAAAAGCGCTCAACCGCGACCCCCACCGACTTCGCGGCCCAGAAATGGCCCAGCTCATGCACGAAGATCAGCACGCCGAGCAGGACCACAACGGCCAGTAGCGTCATCCGCGAACCATCCTTTCCACCTCGGCGGCCGCCCGGCTCCTCGCCGTCCGGTCCACCGAGAGCACCTCGTCAAGCGTCGCCACCGCCGTGCCTTCCAATGCCTCCAGCGCGGCCTCGACGACATTCGCAATACCGGTGAAGCTAACCATACCCTTCAGGAAAGCTTCAACGGCCACCTCGTTCGCCGCGTTGAACACGGCCGGGGCGGCACCACCGATACGACCCGCATCCACGCCGAGGCGGAAGAGGGGAAAGCGCGCTTCGTCCACGGGCTCGAAGACGAGGGGCGACGCCGTGCGCGGATCGAAGTCGCGGAGCACCGGATCCGGCAACCGTCGGGGCCAGGTCAGAGCGTGCAGAATCGGGAGCTCCATGGTGGGCTGGCCCATTTGGGAGAGCACGGACCCGTCGACGAACTCGACGAACGAATGGACAATCGAGGTCGGGTGCACAACCACGTCGATGCGATCATAGGGCAGGCCGTAAAGGAAATGCGCCTCGATCACCTCGAGCGCCTTGTTCGCGAGCGTTGCCGAATCAATCGTGATCTTGGCGCCCATGTCCCAGGTCGGATGTCGTAGCGCCATCGCCGCGTCCGCCTGTTGAAGGTCTTCTGCGGACATCCCGCGAAACGGGCCCCCGCTTGCCGTCAGGATGAGCCGTTGGATCTCCTCCCGGCGAGCCGAGCCGACGCATTGCAGGATCGCCGAATGTTCGCTGTCGACGGGAACCAGCTCCCCCCCGCCCCGCTGGGCTGCCCGAAGGACAAGGTCACCCGCCGTCACCAGCGACTCCTTGTTGGCTAGCGCGCATCGCTTTCCGGCTTCCAGGGCGGCGATGGTGGGGCGCAGCCCGGCTGCACCAACGACCGCGTTCACCACGATGTCGACACCCCCGAGCCGGGCAAGCTCCACGATCCGGTCGGCCCCGGTGCCCCATCCCACCGCCACAAGATCCGGACGGTTCTCGAGGGCTCCGGAATCGGCCAGCGCCACACGCCGCGCCCCGAATTCGACCGCCAGCGCCTCCAGCGCGGCGACTGATCGATGCGCGGACAGCGCCACGACGCCGAACTGTCCGGGATGCCGTCGAATCACGGAGAGCGTCGAGCGGCCCACCGAGCCCGTAGCTCCCAGGAGAGCGATGCGCTTCACGGAACCGTCACCCGGCCGACCCCGTAAGCACGAGCAGGACGTACGCCACGGGCAGGCTGAAGAAAAGCGCGTCGAAACGGTCGAGCACGCCTCCATGACCGGGCAGCAGCGCGCCCGAGTCCTTGACCCCGGCCTCCCGTTTGAGCAGGGACTCGGCAAGGTCGCCCAATTGACCTGCGACGCCCAGGGCAAGTCCAATGAGCGCCCCGGAGCCCGGCGACACGGCGAAGCTGGCGAGGTCGCGCATGACGAATCCCGCCAGGGCCCCGACAATGACGGCCGCAGCCAAACCCGCCACTCCGCCCTCCATCGTCTTCCCGGGACTGACCTGCGGGGCCATCCTGGTGCGCCCGAAGCGCTTGCCGGCGAAATACGCGGCGCTGTCCGAGGCCCAGATGACGACAAGCGGGTAGAGCACCAGCAACCGTCCCTCCAGGGGATCGTGGGAATCGGCAGCCACGGAGTCGGGAAGATGACGCAGCAACAACGCGAAAGCGAGCGTCCCGCCTGTGTAGAGCACTCCCGCGATCGTCGCGGTAACGGATAACATGGGCGAGTCCTCGGCGCTGCGCCGCGACACGGCGACAACCGGGGTCGCCAGCACGAGTGCAAGCAACAGCGTGAGGGCGCGATCCGCCCAGGCACCGAATGCTGGTTCGTACGCGGCCAGCAGCACGAGGATTGCTGCCGCCGGGACGCCGAGCCAGCCGATGGGACGCGCACCCGTCGCCACCGCCAATCGATGGAACTCCAGGGTTGCCGCACCTGCCAGGACGGCCAGCAGTCCCCCGAAGTACCAGCCGCCGGCATGAATCGCGAGGAGCGCCACCGGGATGCCGACCAGAGCGACCGCGAATCTGGCGCGGAGTTCAGCCGACATCATGGCAGGGGCACACGGACCGTCATCGGGTGGAGACCCGTCCGAAACGTCGTTCCCGGTGCTGGTAGTCCAGGATGGCTGCAAACAGGTCTTCCCGCGTAAAGTCGGGCCAGAGCACCGAGGCGATGTGAAGCTCGGTGTAGGCCGTCTGCCAAAGCAGGAAGTTGCTGATCCTGAACTCTCCCGAAGTGCGAATCAGGAGATCCGGATCCGGAAGCCCGCGCGTGAAAAGCACCTGTTCGACCGTGTCTGCGTCGATCGCCTCCGGCTCGAGGCTTCGGCCGTGCACCTGCGCCGCCAGACGACGGACGGCGCGAACGATTTCCTCTCGCCCGCCATATGAGATCATCAGGTTGAGCCGCAACACGGCCCCGTCCCGGGTCGCGTCCTCCATGAGTGCCACGGCCGCTCGCGCCTCGGAATCAAGACGCGAGACCTCGCCCAACACCCGGACCTCGACACCGTGGCCGGCGAGCTCCTCGTGTTCGGATTCGGCGTACGCGCAAAGAAGCTGCATGAGCGCGTCGACCTCGGACTGCGGCCGCTTCCAGTTCTCGGTGGAAAACGCAAAGAGCGTGAGGATCTCGACTCCTGCCGCGCACGCGCCCTCCACGGCCTCCCGGACCGCCTTCATCCCCTCCCAGTGCCCCGCATGCCGGGGGAGCCCCCGCCTCGAGGCCCAGCGGCCGTTGCCATCCATGATGACCGCCACATGGCGCGGCACGCGCCCGTGCTCCCTGATGAGGGACAGCGGGTCAGCCGCCATGGGTGAGTTGGCGCGGGAGCGCGCTCGTCGAGTGCCTCAGATCGCCATCACCTCCTTCTCCTTGACGGAAAGAAGATGATCGATCCTGCCGACGAACTCGTCGGTGAGCTTCTGCACGTCGGCCATGGTGCGGCGCGCTTCGTCCTCGCCCACTTCGTTCGCGCGCAACCGTGCCTTCACGCGTTCGTTCGCCGCCTGCCTCGCGCGCCGTATCGACACGCGGCCCTCCTCCGCCATCTTGTGCAGAATCCGGACATACTGCTTGCGGCGCTCCTCGCTGAGCGGCGGAATCGGCACCCGGATGATGGCACCGTCATTGGAGGGATTCAGTCCCAGACCGGCCGTCAGCACCGCCTTTTCGATCGGCCCGATCAGGGATGGGTCGAACGGCTGCACCACCAGCAGAGAGGGGTCCGGTGCGTTCACCGTCGAGACCTGATTCAGCGGCATCTGGCTGCCGTACGCCTCCACCCGAACGGAGTCGAGGATCGATGGGACGGCCTTGCCGGTGCGCACCGTCTCGAATTCGCGGCGGATCGCTGCCACGGCAGCGTCCATTCTGCTTCTCGCTTCGTCCACCAGTGTCACGCCGTGCTCCTTCCACGCGATCCGACAATGATTCCGTGAACTAAGATACCAGCGTTCCGACTCGCCTACCCTGTATCGCCCTGCGGACCGCTCCCTGGCCGTCGAGATTGAGCACGATGATCGGGAGGTCGTTCTCGCGGCAGAGGGACACCGCCGCCGCATCCATGACCCGCAGATCACGCTTGACGACCTCGTGGTACGAGATTTCCGGGATGAACTCGGCCGCTGGATCGCTGGCGGGATCCGCGCTGTATACGCCCTCGACCTTCGTGGCCTTGATGACCACGTCCGCATCCATCTCTATCGCCCGCAGGACCGCCGCCGTGTCGGTGGAGAAGTAGGGGTTCCCGGTACCTCCGGCGAAAATGACGATTCTCCCCTTCTCCATGTGCCGAAGCGCCCTGCGCCGAATATACGGTTCCGCCAGTTGCGGCATCCGGATCGCCGTCATGACGCGGGTTTCGACTTCCCTCTTCTCAAGGAGATCCTGCACCGCCAGCGCATTCATGATGGTGGCGAGCATCCCCATGTAGTCCGCGGAAACCCTGTCCATTCCGCGCTGGCTGGCGATGGCGCCGCGCACGATGTTGCCGCCGCCGATGACAAGCCCCAGCGATACGCCCAGATCGTGGATCGCGCGGATTTCGTCGGTGATGCCCTCGACGGTCTTCGGATCGATGCCGAAGCCGCGCGAGCCAGCGAGAGCCTCGCCGGACAGCTTCAGGAGTACGCGGCCGTAGCCCGAACTCCTCCGGTCGCTCACGCGGTGGGTTCCGGTCGATTCGTGTGCCGGGCACCCGGCCCGCACTCGATCCGCGACGCCCCCACCTGCAACCCTATCCTCCGACCCTGAAGCGCGCGAAGCGTGCGACTCTGACGTTCTCGCCGGTCCTCGCGGACGTTTCGGTGATCAGATCACCGACGCTCTTGTCCGGATCCTTGACGAAGGCCTGTTCCAGGAGAACGCTCTGCCTGTAGAACTTGGCCATCTTGCCTTCCACGATTCGATCATGAATGTGTTCGGGCTTCCCTTCGCGGGCGACCTGATCAGCGAAGATCTTCCGCTCCCGCTCCACGACAGCAGAATCGACGTCCTCGATCCCGACGGCCAACGGATCGGACGCGGCAACGTGCATTGCGATGTCCCGCGCGAGCGTTCCGAATTCGTCCGTGTTGGCCACAAAGTCGGTCTCGCAGTTGAGTTCCACCAGAACGCCGATGCGCCCGCCATGGTGTATGTAGCTGGCGACGATGCCCTCGTTGACCGCGCGGTCGGCCCGTTTTGCGGCCTTCGCCTCCCCCTTGCTCCGCAGCAGATCGATGGCGGCCTCGATATCGGCACCGGTCTCCTGCAGAGCACGCTTGCAATCCATCATCCCCGCGCCCGTCCGGTCGCGGAGTTCCTTTACCAGTTTCGCGCCAATCGTCATTTCCGGTTCTTCCTGGGTCGCGTCACGGACCATGCGGCCCCGCGCTTGTGAGAACCTCAGCCGCTCTCGTCCCCGGCGCCCCCGGGTTTGGAGCCCGCGTCGCCGTCGCCGGTTTTTCGCACCTGCGCAATGGCCTCGGGGCGCGGACGGCGGCGGCGAGGCCGGCGCCGTACTTCCCTGACGTCCGCCGATTTTTCGCCGGTCTCGGTCGAGTAGGTGGTGGCTTCGAGCTCCGCCTGCCGCCGCAGCTGTTCGTCGGGCACTTCCCTTCGCGCTGTCTCGATCGCATCCGCAATCTGGCCGGCGATCAGGCTCACCGAGCGGATCGCGTCGTCGTTTCCCGGGATGGGGTAATCAATCAGCTCAGGGTCGACGTTCGTGTCGGCGATGGAGATCACGGGGATCCCGAGACGGTGGGCCTCTCGCACACCTATGATCTCGCGCTTCGCGTCCACGACGAAGACGGCGCCGGGCAATCGCACCATGTCGCGGACGCCGATGAAGTACTTCTCGAGCTTGGACCGTTCGCGCTCGAGCAGCAGGCGTTCCTTCTTGGTATAGAATTCGAACGCATTCTCTTCCTGGCCCCGCTCCAACTCCTTCATCCGCCGAATCTGGCGGCGTATCGTCTGGAAGTTGGTCAGCATCCCTCCCAGCCAGCGTTCGGTCACGTACAGTGCCCCGCACCGGTTCGCTTCCTCTTCGATGATCTGGCGCAGTTGGCGCTTGGTCGAGAGAAAGAGGACCTTGTCCCCCTTCAGCACCACCCTGCGCACCGCATCCCTGGCCTCGTTGAGGCGGTCCAGCGTCTTGCGCAGGTCGATGATGTGGATCCCGTTGCGCTCTCCGAAGATGAACGGGCGCATCTTGGGGTTCCAACGCCGGGTCTGGTGGCCGAAATGGACACCAGCGTCGAGCAACTCGGTCAGTCCCACCTGGTTTCCCGCAGGGTTCATTCGAATGCGCGCCTATCGCTTGCTGAACTGGAAGCGCTTGCGGGCCTTGGGGCGGCCCGGCTTCTTGCGCTCGACCTTGCGTGCGTCCCGGGTCAGCAGGCCGCCCTCGCGCATGCTGGACCGGACTTCCTCATCGTGCGCGACCAGGGCCCTCGCAATGCCCAGACGGATCGCGTCGGCCTGGCCGGTGAGCCCGCCTCCACGCACCCGCACGCTCACGTCGAGACTGCCCTCCGATCCGGCCACGCGCAGCGGGTCCTCGATCCGCATGCGGTGCGCAGGTCTCGGAAAATAGTCCTCGAGCTCGCGCCCGTTGATGGACCAGAGTCCCCGGCCCGGGCGGAGGACCACGCGGGCGACGCTGGTCTTCCTGCGTCCCACCGCCTGTATCGGCTGATTGCTGGCCATTGCGACTCCGTGGCGGATCAGATGTCCAGGGGCTTCGGGCTCTGGCCCTGATGTGGATGCCGCGCGCCCGGGTAGACCCGGAGCTTCCTGCGCATGACCCGCCCCAGCTTGTTTTTCGGGAGCATGCCGCGAACCGCCAGTTCGATGACGCGATCGGGGAACCGCTCAAGCATCGTGGAGAACGGTATGTGCTTGTCCCCGCCCATGTACCCCGAATGGCGAAAATAGGTCTTCTGCTCCGCCTTGCGGCCGGTGAGCATTACCCTCGCGGCGTTGATGACGATGACGTGGTCGCCCGTGTCCAGATGGGGCGTGTATATGGGCTTGTGCTTGCCCCGCAGGATCCGCGCCACTTCGGTGGCGAGGCGCCCCAGGGGCTTGCCTTCCGCGTCGACGACCCACCATGTCCGGTGGATGTCCTCCCTCTTTGGGGTGATGGTCTTCGTCACAGTTCCCGTTTCCCGCGATACGAAGCCGTCCCGCACGCTCGGTGGCGGGGCGCGGCCCGAAAAAAACCACAGCATGGAAAGGTATTCGTGCGTGGCCGACGTGTCAACGCACGCTTCGACCGCTGACTCGACTAGTCGGAAAACGACTCCAGCAACCGTCTTCTGGAAGCGTGGCGGAGCTGGGCCAGGGCCTTCTCCTTGATCTGTCGCACACGCTCACGCGTGACGCCCAGCAGCTCTCCGATCTCCTCAAGGGACCTGGGCTCCTCGCCGCCGAGACCGAAGTACAGTCGCAGAATCCTTGCCTCGCGCTCGGCCAGGGTGGCGAGCGTCTTCGTCAGAGACTCGGTGAGCAGCTTCTCGTAGGTTTCTTCGTCGGGCCCCGGCGACACGCGGTCCGGGATGTAGTCGATCAGGCGGCCATCCTCGCCGGGCACGATCGGGGAATCCAGAGAGACGGGCGAGCGCGTAAGCGTAAGGGTCTGCTCCACGTCCGCCGGGGTCAGGTCCAGCCCCCGCGCGATCTCGTCCGCAGTGGGCTCGCGGCCCAGCTCCTGCAGGCGCACGGCCCTGTATTTCGCGATGCGATGCAGCGTTGCCACCCTGTTGAGCGGCACGCGAACGATGCGGCTTTGTTCGGCCAGGGCCTGCAGGATCGCCTGCCGAATCCACCAGACCGCGTAGCTGATGAACTTGATGCCCCTGGTCTCGTCGAATTTGTGAGCGGCCCGGATCAGCCCAAGGTTCCCCTCGCTTATGAGGTCGGACAGCGGAACGCCCTGGTTCTGGTACTTCTTCGACACCGATACGACGAACCGCAGATTCGCGCGCACGAGCTTCATCAGGGCCTCTTCCTCGCCCCGCCTGATTCCCTGGGCGAGCCGGGCCTCCTCTTCCTGATCGATCAGCGGATACCGGCTGATCTCATGAAGATACTGGTCCAGCGAGTCGTCCAGGGGTCGAGATTGCCCGGTAAGGCTCATGAGTCGTCTCTCGCTCGAGGGCCGCGGAACTCGGGTGGTCAACCGGCGGCCATGGCCGAATGCGGATCAGGGCCGCCAGCAGAGGCAGTCGGAAGGGGGGCCATGGAATGTGCGCCCCGATTCGCAAGTCCGAAAGTGCCCGGATCACGCAGGGTCGGCTAGCTACGCTGCAGACCATGCCTTTCGATCTTCTTGTAGAGGTTGGAACGGGGCATTCCCATCCGGCGCGCAGCCTCCGAAACATTCCAGTCGTGATCTCTCAGTTTCCCCGCGATAAAGGCCTTTTCGGCCGCGTCCTTGAATTCGCTGAGCGTCTCCAGTGCCATCATGTCTCCCGGAACACCGGGCTCCGAAACACCCGGCCGCACCAGCGCATCCACATCCCCGCGCTCGACCGAATCACCCCCGCTCAGAATCATGAGACGCGCCACCGCATTCTTGAGCTGACGAACGTTGCCGGGCCAGTCCGAATCGACCAGAGCTGCGAGCGCGCCTTCAGCGAACTGCTTGTAGGGGACTCCGTAGCTTCCGGGAACGAGATCCGCAAAGTGCGCGACGAGCATGGGGATGTCCTCGCGGCGCTCCCTCAGGGGCGGGACCCGAATCGTCACCATGTTGAGACGGTGCAGGAGGTCCTCTCTGAAGTCACCCTTCTCGATCTGGTCGTAGAGATCCTTGTTGGTCGCGGCGAGCACGCGAACATCCACGGACGCGGGCCGCGCTCCTCCAACGGGAGTGATGTCGCCCCCCTGCAGGGCCCGGAGCACCTTGGCCTGGGCGGCGAGGGACATGTCCCCCACTTCATCGAGGAAGAGCGTGCCGCGATGGGCCTGCTCGAACTTGCCCTCACGGTCTGCGACCGCACCCGTGAACGACCCCTTCACGTGCCCGAAGAGTTCCGACTCGATCAGCTCCGAGGGGATGGCCGCGCAGTTCACCTCCACAAAACGCTGTTCGGCCCGCGCCGAGCGGCGGTGCAGCGCTCTTGCGGTAAGTTCCTTGCCGGTCCCGTTCTCGCCGGTAATCAGGACGGGAGCATCGGTAGCGCCCACCTTCTCGATATCGCGCAGGATCTGCCGGATCGCCGGCGATGCACCCACGATGCCGTGGTGAATCTCGATCTCGCTGGTCAGCCGTTCCACGCTGTCGGACAGCCCCCTGACCATGAGCGCGTTGCGCAACGTCACGAGCAGCCGGTTCGTGTCGAGGGGCTTCTCGAGGAAGTCGAAGGCCCCCTTGCGCGTCGCCTCGACGGCGGTGCCGATGGTGCCGTGGCCCGATATCATGACCACCACGGCGCCGGAGTCCCCCTCCCGAATCCGTTCCAGGACCTCCAGCCCGTCCATCTTGGGCATCTTCACGTCGAGGAAAACGACATCCGGCCGAAAGTCCGGGTAGTCGATCAGGCCGCTCGGCCCGTTGGGCGACAGATGCACCCGGTGCCCCTCGTACTCGAACAGCTGCTTCAGCGCGACGCCGACCGACTCCTCGTCGTCGATGATGAGAATCCTTGCCATGGCTCCGACTCCAGGTTGTCCGCCGGCCCGTCAGGTGCGGACCGGCACGAGCCGTCCATCATGGTCCGGTATCCCTGAGAGCCACCCCGTGAACGTTCGCATACCGAGGGCCGTCGGGGAACAGCGTGCTCTGAACAATGTGGACGGCCTCGACACTGAAAAAATCGGTCCCGGGAGAAAGTTCACGCACTCGCGAACTGCCCCGCCTACTCCGCGAGGGAACGCATCCGCGCCTTGTCCTTCCGACGGTGAGATGCGGTCGGAAGGCCCGATGCTCCAGGGGGAATCCCTCGTTGGCGAGTTCCCGGTCCAGCAGGTCACGCATTCGCACCAGAGGATCCGCCTCCAGTCCCACCCAGTACACGCGCGGGACACCTCGCCGGGGAAAGGTGCCATTGCCCGCCAGACGGGCCCGGAAGGCACGCTGCAGAGCCAGCGCCTCCGCGGCACGCACCAGCCGGGGCAGCAATGCGGCGTCGACGTCGCCCATGAAGCGAAGCGTGACATGGTAGCGGTCCGGCGGGATCCAGCGGACTCCGGTTGTCGTATCGCGCAAAGACGCCAGCGAACTCCATATCCGCTCCCTGACCTCCTCCGGCGGCCAGACGGCGAAGAAGAGTCTCCGGGTTCTCAAGGAACGGGAACGGCCACCGGCTTCAGCATGGTGTCCACGGCGGTCACCGCGGCCTCGACATCCTCGTCGGTAGTCGCCCACCCGAGCGAAAACCTCACGGCCCCGCAAGCCGCGGTGCCGAGGACCCTGTGTACCTCCGGCGCACAGTGCAATCCCGCCCTCGTCTGTACCCGGTGCTCGCGATCCAGGCGCCCTGCCAGTGTCGCGGCATCCATCGAATCCGCCTTGACCGTGACGACCGGCACTCCGTTCGGCGCCCTGGGCGACAGCACCGTCAGGCCCGGGACCCGGGACAGCCCGTCGAACAGCTTCGCCTTCAAGGTCATCTCGTGGGCATGAATTTCCCGCGTGCCCGCCTCCGCGAGAAACCGGCATCCCGCCAGGAGTCCCGCGATGCCGGGGGAGTTCCCCGTGCCCGCCTCCAGCCGATCCGGCATGGCGCTGGGCATCCGGCGCCGGTGCGAGTCGCCGCCGGTACCCCCGCATAGCAGCGACCGGCATTCCACACCTTCCCTCACCCACAGCCCACCCGTTCCCTGTGGCCCCAGAAGCCCCTTGTGACCCGTGAAAGCGATCACGTCGGCTACCGGAGAAGGGTGGGGCGGCAGGTGGCCGGCCGACTGCGCCGCATCGGCGACGATGACCGCGCCGGCGCTGCGAGCGGCCGCGGCGAGAGCCTCGACCGGCATCAGCGTACCGAGCACGTTCGAAGCCACATTGACCACAAGCACCCGCGCTCCGTCCAGAAGCCTGACAGCCTCGTCCATGTCGACGCCTCCGTCGGGGCTGCCCGACAGCATTCGAACTTCGACGCCCATCGAGGTCGCGAGGTAGTGCGCGGGCCGGAATACCGCGTTGTGGTCGTACTGCGAGACGACCAGGACGTCGCCTTCGTCCAACAGGCCCCAGAGCGCCGTGTTCACGGCGTGCGTTGCGTTGTGCATGAAGGCGATGCGTCCGGGATCACCGGGCAATCCCAGTACCCGTGCGAGCGCGCGACGGCAGCGAAACGCGATCCGCGCCGCCTCCGTGGCCCCGGAATGTCCCCCTCTTCCGGGCGTGCAGCCGTTTCCGCGCAGGAATTCCGCCACCGCCGCCGTGACCTCGGGCGGGCGCACCGCCGACGTGGCGGCATAGTCCATGTAGTGATTCGTGCCGTCCATCCCTGACGAGTGCATCAGCGTGAGATTCGCCTCCACCGGCGCACACGGGTCTTCCACGAACTCCTCGGGCCGTCTGTCCGTGTGCGGCTACGATGGCAGGCTAATGCCGAGACGGGCACGCAAACAAGTGCGTCACATGCTGTGTCCCGGCAGAGTCCCGTGAAGTCCCGATCGCAACCGCAGCGCCTCCGCGACTTGAGGCGCGTCGATAAGGTCCCTTCCACCGAGATCCGCGATCGTGCGCGCGACCTGCAGTGTACGGTGCACGGCGCGCGCGGACAGCTGGTACGCAGCGATCCCCGCTTCCAGCAATTCGGCCCCGGCATCCGACAACGCACAGAATCTCATTACGTCACGAGAGCGCATCATGGCGTTGCACGCGAGGCCTTCGCCGTGGCGCACGGACTGGCGCCTTCTGGCTTCCCGGACGTGCTCCCGGGCCGCCGCCGTGCCCGAAGCCGGAACGCCGTCCCCCGCCGTGAGTTCCCTCCAGGTGACGGGAGGCATCCGGACTTGCAGATCGATCCTGTCCAGAAGGGGACCGGAAAGGCGTGACCGGTAGCGGGCAACGTCGCGGTCCGCGCAGATGCAACTCTCACCCTCGAGTCCGCACGGACACGGGTTCATGGCTGCGATCAACTGGAACCGCGCCGGAAAGGTCACGGTGTGGCGAACGCGGGCAATGCGGACACAGCCTGACTCGATCGGTTGCCGCAACGTTTCGAGCACTCGCCGGCTGAATTCCGGCAGTTCATCGAGAAACAGCACCCCCAGGTGCGCCAGACTGATCTCGCCCGGACGCGGTGGATTGCCTCCTCCGATGAGTCCCCCCGACGAGATCGTGTGATGAGGAGCCCGAAAGGGTCGCCGGGTCTTCACGGGCCGGTCCCGGTCCAGAAGTCCGGCAACCGAATGGACCCTGGTTACCTCGAGCGACTCGGCCTCCCGCAGCGGCGGGAGCAAACCCGCCAGTCGCCTCGCGAGCATGGTCTTCCCCGCGCCCGGCGGGCCCGCCATGAGGAGGCTGTGCCCGCCCGCAGCCGCGACCACCAACGCCCGCTTTGCCAAATGCTGGCCTCGGACATCCTCGAGATCCGAAGGTGACGGTGAGGTTGCCGCGGCACCAGCGGGAATCGGGAGTGGACGGAGTTCTCCCCGAAGAATCCCCACGGTCTCGTCCAGAGACGACACCGGCACCACCTCCACTCCCGGCACGGCAGACGCCTCACGGGCGTTGTCCGCCGGAACGAAAAGACGGCGAGTGTCATCGGACCGGCAGCTCATGGCCAGTGCAATGGCGCCCCGTACGGGCCGGACCGAGCCGTCCAGTCCCAGTTCACCCACGAAGGCACTGTCGGCAGTCGCGTCGATCGGCACGTGTTCTTCAGCCGCCAGCAGCGCTACGGCGATCGGGAGGTCGAACCCCGAACCCGATTTCGGAAGATCCGCCGGGGCGAGGTTCACGGTCACGCGTCGGGGAGGAAACGACAGCCCGGCCTGCGCGAAAGCGGCGTAGACCCGCTCCTTTCCTTCGCGCACCGCGCCCGCCGGCAGGCCGACCACCGTGAAGATGGGCAGTCCGTTGCGGACCTTCACCTCGACCCTGACCGGCTGTCCCTCGACGCCGTGTACCCAACAGGAGCGAACGACTGCCAGCATGAAGTCCTCCGTTTGGCTGACCCGACCCGTCCGGCCCGAACCATGGCCCGAACGCACGTACGGTATTCCCGCCAGGGGGGCGCCGGCATGGCTGAAGCGGCCAGATGTGGAGGCTCTGCGGTGCCGGCGCAGGGGATAACCGGCGCAACCGGGGACGGGGGGCTGGCGAAACGCCTTCCAAGAGTGCAAGTTGGTCGGGTTTTTGACCGGGAGAATACACTGATGACAATCGCAATCCTGGCTGAGAGCCGACCGGGCGAACACCGGGTCGCTCTCGTGCCCGATGTCTCGCGGCAATACCGGAAGCGCGGCTGGAACCTTCGTATCCAGTCCGGAGCCGGAGTCGGCGCCTCCTTCCCGGACGCCGACTACGCGGCGGCGGAGACAACGGTGGTGCCGGACCGCGACGCCCTGCTCGACGGCGCCCGCGTCGTCCTCAAGGTGCAGCCTCCTTCGGAGGAGGAAGTCGGCGCACTGCCCTCCGGGGCCGTGCTGGTATGCCACCTGAACCCGCTGGGTCCGACCGGTGTGATGGAGGCGTTGGCGGACCGGCGGGTAACCTCGTTTGCGGTCGAACTGATCCCGAGGATTACGCGGGCGCAGAAGATGGACGTGTTGTCCTCGCAGGCGACGGTAGCGGGGTACAAGGCCGTCCTGAAGGGTGCGGACGCCATGACGCGGTTCCTTCCCATGCTGACGACCGCGGCCGGCACGGTCCGTCCCGCAAAGGCACTGATCCTTGGCGCGGGCGTGGCCGGACTCCAGGCCATCGCGACGGCGCGCCGCCTCGGAGCGGTGGTCTCGGCCTTCGACATACGGCCCGCCGTCAAGGAGCAGGTGCAGAGCCTCGGCGCGAAGTTCCTGGAGGCCGCGTTGGATGAGAGTTCCGAAGACGAGGGAGGCTACGCCAAGGCGCTCTCGGAAGAGCAGCACCAGCGCGAACTGGAGTTGATCGCGGACAGCATCAGGGACCAGGACCTGGTCATCACGACGGCACAGATTCCGGGCAGACCGGCACCCGTCCTCATAACGGAAGACATGGTCTCGACCATGCGACCAGGCAGCGCGATCGTCGATCTCGCCTCCGAGTCAGGCGGCAACTGCGTGGTCACGGTTGCCGGCGAGTCGGTCGACCACGGTGGCGTGACCGTGATGGGACCGACCAATCTCCCGGCCGAGCTGCCCTTCCACGCCAGCCAGATGTACTCCCGCAACCTGGCCAGCTTCGTCGACGACCTCTTCGACGACGAGGGAGAGATCGATTTCGACGACGAGATTACGGCCGCCACCTGTGTTACCCACGGCGGCGAAATCAGGAACGAACGCGTCAGAGCGAAGCTGGCGTCCGCTACGGAGTGACGAACTCATGGGTGAATTGCTGATCCTGCTGTACATCTTCGTGCTCGCCACCCTCGCCGGGAAGGAGGTGATCTCCAAGGTGCCCCCGACCCTGCACACACCGCTGATGTCCGGCGCGAACGCGATCTCGGGCATCGCCATCATCGGCGCCCTGGTCGTAACCGGCGCCGCCGACCAACCGTGGGTGAAGGTCCTCGGAACCGCGGGAATCGTGATGGCGACGATCAACGTGGTCGGCGGCTTCATGGTGACCGATCGCATGCTGCAGATGTTCCGGAAACGCTGAGGTCAACGTGGAATCAAACACCATCACCCAAATCGCCTACCTGATCTCTGCGATACTGTTCGTATCCGGGATCAAGCAACTCTCTTCCCCGGCAACGGCCCGCTCCGGGAACGCCCGAGCATCCCTGGCCATGCTCCTGGCCATCGTCGTCACCCTCCTGGACCACGAGATTCTCGACTGGACGACGGTGCTGGCCGCGGTTGTGGCCGGCGCCGCGATCGGGGGGGTTCTGGCCCGGTACATTCAGATGACCGCCATGCCGCAGCTGGTCGCGGTCTTCAATGGCTTCGGCGGCGGCGCGTCGGCGGCGGTCGCGGCTGCCGAGTTCCTCCGTGCCGGCGGAAGCGGACCATCGCTCGAACTCGGGGTCGGCGTCACGATCGTGCTCGGCACGCTGATCGGCGCGGTGACCTTCTCGGGGAGCCTCATCGCCTTCGGCAAGCTACAGGGCGTGGTTACGGGCAGTCCCGTGACGTTCCCTCTCCAGAAGACCCTCAACGCCCTCCTCTTCCTCGGCGTCCTCGTGATCGGCGCCAGCCTCGCGCATGTTGGCGTCGCAAACGGCGTCGCGCCGGTCTTCGGTATGGGCGCGCTGGAGATCAGCGGGCCGTTCTTTGCGGCGCTCGTGGCGGGCGCCCTGGTCCTCGGCGTCCTCCTGGTCATCCCGATCGGCGGTGCGGACATGCCGGTCGTCGTGTCCCTGCTCAACTCCTACTCCGGCATTGCGGCGGCAACCACCGGATTCGTGCTGAACAACTACATCCTGATCATTGCCGGGTCGCTGGTCGGCGCGGCAGGGCTGATCCTGACCCAGCTCATGTGCAAGGCCATGAACCGCTCTCTGGGCAACGTGGCCTTCGGGGCCTTCGGGACCGAGGGGCAGACGGCCAGGGTGAAGACAGGACAGCGCCCGGTGCGGGACGTCGACGCGGAGCAGGCGGCCATGGTCCTCGCCTACGCCGGTTCGGTGGCCGTCGTGCCCGGATACGGGCTGGCCGTCGCACAGGCCCAGCACGAGCTCAAGAAAGTCTGTGACCTGCTCGAGGACCGCGGGGTCACGGTGCGTTTCGGCGTGCATCCGGTTGCGGGACGGATGCCCGGCCACATGAACGTCCTGCTGGCCGAAGCGGATGTCTCGTACGACAAGCTCCTCGACCTCGATGACATCAACGCCGAGTTCGACTCTACGGATGTGGTGCTGATCGTGGGCGCCAACGACGTCGTGAACCCGGCCGCGCGCGACCCGGATTCGGTCATCGCGGGAATGCCGATCCTGGACGTGGACAAGGCGCGCACCGTCATCGTCATGAAGCGCTCGCTGAGTCCGGGCTTCGCCGGCATCGACAACGATCTCTTCTATATGGACAACACCCTTATGTTCTTCGGGGACGCCAAGGATCAGATGTCGGAGCTGGTCAAGGAGGTGCGCGAGGCCTAGCGGCGCGCGGCCGTCGGATCAGCCGGCCACTTCCCGGACGCCATCGCGCAGCGCCTGCCATGTCGTGTCGACGTGTTCGGCCCGCGTGTGGATGTTGCCGATGGCGAAGCGCAGCCAGGTCTCCCCGTCGATCACCGTCTGTGCCAGAAAGGCGGTCCCGCTCCGATTGACGTGATCCATGAGTGCAAGATTGAAGGCGTCGCGCCGTTCACCCCGGACACCGGCCGGCGCGTAGCGCAAGACCACCAGGGAAAACGGGGTCGGACGCCAGCGCTCCCAGTCGCGCTCGGCGTCGACGCTTTCGGCGAGCCGCCTCGCCAGACTGACGTGGCGCGCCAAGTGGACCCGCAGTCCCTCCTGGCCGAAATAGCGCATCACGAACCACAGCTTGAGTGCGCGGAAGCGCCGGCCAAGCGCCAGACCGTGATCCATCAGGTGGGTGACTCCCTGTTCGCCTGTCTCCAGGTACGACGGCGTCAGTGAGAACGCGGCGCGCAGCGCGGCCGGGTCGCGGACATAGAGGACCGAGCAGTCGACCGGCGTGAAGAGCCACTTGTGGGGGTTGATCACGATCGAATCCGCCTGCTCCCAACCGGCGAAGTGGACAGCCATGGTCGGCAGGGCAGCCGCGACGCCGGCGTAGGCCGCGTCCACATGCAGCCAGATGCCCCGCTCGGCCGTGACCTCGGCGACCCTGGCAATCGGATCGACCGCGTTGACCGATGTGCTTCCGATCGTGGCCACCACGGCAAGCGGACGGTACCCTGACGTAACGTCATGGTCGATCGCATCGGCGAGGGCCGCCGGGTCCATCCCCCGCAGCTGCCCCGCGGGGACAACGCGGGCGCCTTCACGGCCGAGACCCAGCGCGTGAACCGCCTTCAGCACCGACGAATGGGCTTCGGCCGTGGTGTACACGCGTCCCGGTGGAGCTCCGGCCAAACCCTGTTCCCGGGCCTCCGGCAGCAGTTTCTCCCGCGCCGCAGCCAGTGCGGAAAAGGTGGAGGTCGACGCGGTATCGTTGATCGTGCCGATGAACTCCGGCGGCAACCCCAGGAAGCCGCGCAGCCAGTCCAGGGTGACTTCCTCCAGCTCTGTTGCCGCCGGGGAACTCTTCCACACCATCGCATTTACGTTCAGCGCCGCGGCGAGCAGCTCTCCCAGAATCCCGGGGCCCGATCCGGAGATCGCGAAGTACGCGAAGAACGCCGGATGATTCCAGTGCGTGATCCCGGGCACCACCACCGCCTCGAAGTCCCGGAGCAGAGCTTCCATCGTTTCCCCGCCCTGCGGCGCCTCGCGTCCAAGCGCGTCGCGAACCTCGCCCGGCCGGACCCGGGCCAGAACCGGGTATTCGTCGATCCCCGCCAGATAATCGGCCACCCAGTCGATGAAACGGTGGCCCGACTCGCGGAACTCGCCCGGAGGCATCCCGCCCGCTGAGGGCATCGTCTACCCGGGTCGCGGAACCATGATTCGCTGGCCATCCCCCTGGAGCACACGGATCTGTTCGCAAACCTCGATCAGGTCGTCGGCACCCAGGGGAGCAGGAACACCCGAGTCGTGGATCAGACTGAAGAACAGCAGGTCGGTGTGGCCGACGCTCGCCTGTGTTACGCCGATGTCGACGGCCCGGTTGAGATGAAGGATCTCGCGCAGCGGCAACCCGCGTTCGGTCCCGGTGGGAGGACGCTCGAACATCATCCTCAGGATGACCTCACGCAGAAGCTGGAATTCCTCGATCACTTCGCCAGCGGAAAGTCCGCGTCGGGCAGCCACCGAACCGAAGAGCTCGGCACCTTCCGACCAGAGCGGCAGGATCTGGGCCCGGTAGGCACCGAGCATGCCGGGCAGGAAGGAGACCAGCCCGCGGCAGAGCGGCCGTGCAACCGGCCGGATGTCCCCAGCCCAGGATTCCCCGTTGGCCAGCAGTCCCGACGCCCAACGCTCGGCGATCCCCGGGGAACGCTCGTCGACCCAACCTGCAATGTCGACGGAAACAGGAAGGGTCCGTACGCTCGCCCGCGAGTCCGAATCGCCGGGCCGGGCTGGGGTCATCTGGAGCACAGGATCATTCTACTCGCCCCTGCCGGGACCGCCAAGGTCCCCATGCCGTTCCTCCGCCTGCGAATCATGCACCTGCAGACCGATTCTCACACGGGTGCCTCGACCGACTGTACTTTGAACGTCGACCGTACCGCCCCACGAATCCACCAGCCGCTTGGCAATCGCAAGCCCGAGACCGGTCCCCGTGGACCGCGTCGAGAACTGCGGCTCGAAAATGCGTGGAAGCAATTCGTCGGGTATGCCGGACCCCTCGTCTTCCACCACAACCGCTACCGTCGGCGACCCGTCCGAGGGCTCGATGGCGCCAATGCGCACCACGCCACCGCCGGGCATGGCGGCCCGGGCGTTCTCCAGAAGGTTGAGCAATACCTCCTTGAGTTCGTCGGGGCGCGCGATAACCTTCGGCAGCGCAGCCGGCAACTCGCTCTCGAGGCGAATCGTGGTCTCGCCACCGCCCTGGTACAGGTTCAGGAGTTCCCTGATCACCTCGCCCGGGTCCACAGCGACCAGCGGGCCCGCGTCGGCGGCACCGGGCGAAGCCAGCCGGGAGAAGCCGCGCGCAATCGAGGCAAGCCGATCGATCTCGCCCAGAATCGCGCCCACGTTCCTGTCCAGTATTCTGCCGAAATCGCTTCTCCTGTCTTCCCATGCGCGACGCAGGTGCTGCACCGAGAGCTTGATCGGCGTTAGTGGATTCTTCACCTCGTGGGCGACTTGCTTCGCCATTTCACCCCAGGCCAGGATCCTCTCGCTGCGGAGTTCATCGGTGACATCCTCGAGATTGACCACGACACCCCCTCCGTGGCCCTCCTGTACGATGCGCCTGGCTCGCAACTGGATCCGCCTGCCGCCCCATCTGAAGTCCCCATCCGCCTCTACGGAACCGCTCCGCATGTAGCCGTCGAGCCATGCCGCCAGCTCGGCCGCGTATTTGCCCGCTCTCGGAATGGTCTCACCGGTCACCAGCGACGTTGCAAGCAGCGACTCGGCACGCGGGTTGGCAACGGTCACGTGCCCCGTCGGGTTCACCGCGATCACCCCCGTGGCCGCTTCCTCCACGATCGCTTCGGTGCGCCGCGTCGTCCGCAAGAGTTCCTGGCGCGCGTCGTCCAGACGCAGCACCATGCGGTTGAACGCTGCAAACACGGACCCGAACTCGTCCACGCGGTCCTCCGGCAGGTGCACGGCCAGATTACCGCTCCCGACTCGCTCAGAGGCCACCTGCAGCGTCTGAATCGGCCGGGTAAGCGCCCTGCCCACAAGGAGGGCGAGTCCCAGCGACAGAATCGGCCCGAGCACGATGGCAAAGCCGAGCAGATCGGCCACGTCCCGCCGACGCAGTGCGGCTGCACCCGCTCGCAGGGGGACGGGAGATGCTACAATGTCGCCGTCCGGCAAGCGTCTGTGCGCGACTACATATCGCCAGTCGCCGAGGTTCTCCACCTGGGATGCCCTGAGCCGCTGCCGTGTTTCCAGCGCATCGTAGATCCCGGGATCCACCCAGCCCTCGTAGAGCCCCAGTTCGATCAGCTCGTCGACCGAGCCGCCGACGAGTTCACCCTCGCGGTATTCCAACAGATCCGCGCCCACCCGCCGCGCCAGCAACTCCATCGATCCCCCCTCTTCGAGGTACGCCTCGGCGATCTGCGCAACCACGCGCTCGGCCAGCGCCGTGGCAGTGCGTTCGGAAGCACCGGCCAGCGTGCGATAGGCGAGTGTTCCAAAGAGCACATTCGACAGGATGAAGAACCCGAACAGGGTGAGGGTGACCCGTGCGCGGAACGACGTGAGCAGTCCCCGCCAGTCTACTCGCGCCGGCAGCCGAAAGCCCAGGATGGTGACGCTGAGCAACCACAGCGCCGAGAACACCGCAAGACCGAGAGCCATCAGCAATGTCGCCCGCGCCAGCATGACGGAGAGGTTGGGAATGCTGATGGTATAGAAGACCGAGTACGGGCCGTCGGGGTATTGAGCCACGCCTTCGGCCCTCCACCCCTCCTGGTTGCGGCTCCATTCGACCGTCCGCGCCCGCCCCACATCCTCACCCGGCGGCGTCTGGACCAGCGTCAGGAACTCCTGGTCGCCCTCCTCCTCCACCGAGGCAAACAGCGGACCGAGGGGCGACGGGGCGTCGATGGTTCGTCTCGGCGGGATGGTGCCCGTCACCAACCGGCCGTCGGCCAGCGTCACGGCGACAAGGTGATGGACGTCGATGTCGTCCGGATCGCGGTACTCGCCCGTCCCGACCGATCGGAGCTGAGGGAGAAGGTCGACAACGACGTCCGGGCGGTCGCCCTTCACGCCCAGCCTGAGTTCCTGCACGGGGATGTCGTCCGCCGACCACAACGTCAGAAACATGGCGGTTCCCCGGCCGGCAAGATCGCTGCCGACCCAGGCCTGGTACATCATCTCCACGTCCCCCGCGCCGGCCCGGTCCAGCGAGTCGACCTGCTCCGCAAAGCGCTCGAGAAGCGGTTCGAGATTCGGTTCCGACGTGACGCCGAGACGTCCCATCTGCTCTTCCGCGATCGTCATGCGCGCCTCTGTGCGCATCGACCACGTGAATGGCAGAACCGCGGTTGCGGACAGCCAGAACGAGCAGAACCAATGGAGGTACGACTGCGGACGGGCTTTCCCGAGTCCACGAGCCACCACCGCCACGGGTACGCCCCACAGCACCGTCAGCAGCGGAGTGACGGAAGGTCCGGTCCGCACGCCGATCGCCACGAGGACCCCCAGTGCACCCGCGGCCGCGAGGCCAAGCGCCACGAACCCCGGTCCGCCCCTGCCGCCGCCACCGGGACGCCATGCAAGCGCAACCGACGTGACAACGGCCAGGATCATGGCCACGGTGGTCTGGAACACGATCCACCGACCGTCCGTGGTCCCCATGAGTTCCGGCGAGGCGCTGCCCTCCATCCAGGCGAGGACCAGCGGAAACGACGCCGCGACCACCAGGGGCGCTGCCCACCCCCCGATGGCCGGCCGCCATCGAGGCAGCGTCAGTACGGCCGCCGGCATGATCGCGATGCACAGCAGGACGACACGGGCCAGCGTCAGCGGCACGGGGCCGAGAAGCGCGAACGTGCCCGGATCCACCAGCTCCGGTCTCCTGAACAGGCCATCCAGAGGCAGTACGGCCGCGCCGACTCCCAGCATCGCGACCGAGTACACGAGGTTGGCCCTCGGGACGCCAAAGGACAGGGCAAGCCACACCAGCGCAGCGAGCGCGGCGACGATCCGGGCCCAGCGACCCCGCTCCTCCGCGCGCCGCACGTCCTGTGCGGGTTCGTCGATCGTAATGCTCAGGAGCGTCTCGTCGGGCCATCCGAAATCGAACACACCCGGCCCCGATGTCCGGTCCGAGCGGGAGACCCTGATTCGCTCCCCCGTCTCCTCGCGGAAGCGGGACGCGAAATCACCCAGGCCCGAAGCGAAGAATTCGGGCAGGTCGGAGCGGACCAGTGCCGCCACCACCGCGACTCCCCGGTCGTCGGGGAGCATTCTGGTGAAGTACAGATACGAGAATAGCGGCGTGCCCGCGTACGCGTAGCGCCCCATCTGGACGAGCATGTCCCCCGGGAGCCGGCCCTGATGACTGCCCTCCCAGGCAAGCAGCCCGCCATCGGGACCGATGACGGCCGCGGCGGTCAACCCCGTGTCGTCCAACAGCGTACGAAGTGAGTCCTGCAGAACCCCGCGTCCACCGCCCGCCGAGGCGGCGCGGGCCAGCCTGTCTACCGTCGCATCGCCCCGAACCACCAGCGCGTCGAACTCCGCGCCAAGCTGCTCTGCAACGCTTTCGCGCCGCTCTTCCCAGTATTGGCCCCAGCCCTCCGCGAAGCGGCGATCGGCCGCGTCGCCAAAGAAGCCGGCAACGACACCAGCCGACAGCAGAACCACAGAGATGCCATGGCGCCAACCCCGTTGCTTCCCTACGGCGGCCCACGACAGGAGGAGAGCGGCGGCTGCGAGCAACCACGTGGTGTCGAGGCGCGTCCACATCACGAGGCAGAAGAGCCCCGCCCAAAGAAGATGGCCGGCAGACTCCGACCGCTCAGCGGAGGTGTTCCGGCCCGTCACGGGCTGCGGGGCTCCGGCGAGTCCCACCTAGACATAGGCCTGACCCCTTCCTTTTGCCGTTATTGTTAATCTAATGGATCACGAAGTTCCTTCGCGCAGCACAATGGGGCTTGCGGCCAGGCTTCTCGCCGCCCTCGCCGTAGCCGTCCTGGCGTTTTCGGTGCCCGGTGCGGCGCTCCCGGGACAGCAATTGGATCGGGGGCGCTTTCGCCTGTTCCTGTACGGCTCGGAGATGGGGACGGAGGACTTCGCGATCCAGCGGATCGGTTCAGGTGAGGCCCAGCAGACACTCGCCCGCGGCGCCGTCAGAATGAATGACGGGCGCGTCGTCACGACGATCCTGCGCACTGTCGGTCCATCCATGGCGTTCTCCGAGTATCAGGCGATCGTGGGAGGCGCCGACACCCTCGAAGTTCGAGTCCTGCATGCGGGCGATCGACTGCGGCGAGTGACGGTCGCGCCATGGGGCGAGGAGGAGCAGGAGTTCAGGGCGAGCCCGCGAACGATGATCTTCGATGCCGGGGTCGCCCACCATTACTTCGTGATCGGCGGGTTCCTGGCGCGCGGGGCCGCCGACATGACGCTGCACGCATTCGAACCACGATCCGAAAGGGAGGACTGGGCCGCCGATCTGGACATCGGATCGGAGACCATCACGCTGCAGGGTGAGCAGGTGGAGGCGACCCGGGTGCGCATCGTGTCCGGTGACCAGGTCCGGACGGTCTGGTTCGACGGGAGCGGCAGGCTCGTGCGGGTGGAGGTGCCAACGGATGGCTTCGTTGCGCAAAGGGAATACGGGGGTTGAACCAAACCGGTCCCAGAGCCGTAGACCGAAACTGGAACCGCGTGGACCGCGTATTGGGGGCGGCGCGTGCAGGATCCCGGCAAGGGGTTCCGAAGAGAAGAGGGAGGAGATCGTGGTGGATAAGCGAATAGTCTTCCAGGCCCGATGGGCGGCGTGGATTCCGGTTGCACTCGTGAGCGGCATCCTGGCCGCGCCGCAGTTGGGCGCGCAGGAGCGTCTTGCTGCCTCGCTGACCCTGGAGGAAGCGCTCAGCGTGGCGCTCCGCAACAACCCGGGTGTGCAGGCGGTGCGGAACGACCTGCAGGTCGCCGACTGGAACCTGAATTCGGCCTACGGATCCTGGCTCCCCTCGGCTTCCCTCAATTCCTCCGTGTCCTGGCAGGGGGCGGGCGAACAGCGGTTCGGCAGCATCACCGCCGATCAGCTCGGATTTCAGGACCAGCCTTCGTTCCTGTTCAGTTCGTACAACGCCGGCCTGAGCTTTTCGATGGACGGCCGCACGCTGATGGCCCCCGGCCAGGCCCGCCGGTCCCGCGACGCCACGCGCGCCCAGATTCATAGCACCGAGGCGGCCCTCCGCCTGAACGTTACGAGGGCCTACCTCGAAGTGTTGCGCCAGGGTGAGGCGCTGACGCTTGCCGAGCAGGAACTTGAGCGCGCCCGAATCAACCTGCGCCTGGCCCAGGGACGCCAGGAGGTGGGATCCGGCAACGCGATCGATGTCCGCCAGGCGGAAGTGAACGTGGGCCGCGCCGAGGTGACCCTGATTCAGGCGCGCACCGGCGTGCAGACGTCACGGATCCGGCTGCTTCAGCAAATCGGCGTGGATCTTGACGCACAACCGACCCTCGTGACGACCTTTTCGGTGACTCGGCCCGAGTGGACGCCCGATCAGCTTTACCAGGTGGCGATCGGCAACAATCCGGATCTTCAGGCGATGCGCGCCCAGGAGGAAGCCTCTCGCTACGACGTGAGCATCGCCCGTTCGTCCTACTTTCCCAGCGTGTCAATGTCCGCGGGGTGGAGCGGCTTCACCCGGCAGGCGAGCAGCACCGCCGGCCAGGAGGCGCAGGCGATCGCCGCCGGGGCCGCCAGGGTACAGCAGTGTCTGGCGCTGAACGATCTCGTCTCACGTCTCCCGAACCCCCCGGCGCTCCAGGACTGCAGCCTGCTGGCGACTCCCGAATCCGCACTGGAGGCGATCCGGGCCGACAACCAGGCGTTCCCGTTCAACTTCACCACCCAGCCGCCCTCGGTGGGCCTGACCGTCTCGATCCCGGTGTTCCAGGGGCTTGGCCGCCAGAGGGAGCTGGAGACTGCCCGCGCCCAACTGAACGACAACAGGTTCCGCATCCGCGAACAGGAGCTGGCGTTGCGCGCGGATATCGAGTCGAGCGTCGCGCTGGTGCGGACGGCCTATGAGAGCGCTCTGATCGAGGAGCGCAACCAGGCGCTGGCCGACGAGCAGCTGCGCCTGGCGCAGGAACGATATCGCCTGGGGTTTTCCAACTTCATCGACCTGGTGGAGGCTGAAACGGTGAAGGCGCGAGCCGACCGCGAACGTATTGTGGCAATATTCACCTATCACGATGCAGTCGCCGACCTCGAAGCGGTCGTCGGCATGCCTATCAGGAATCCATAAAGAACACCATGAGAACCAGAACCAAGGTGATGATCGGGATCGGCATCGCGATCCTGTTGGTTTCGGCCGCCGGGCTGAGCATGAACGGCCGCCGCCAACAGGGCATCGAGGTCCGGGTCGAGACCGTAGACACACGCGACCTGGTCGCGACCGTCACAGCCAGCGGCAACGTCCGCGCGCGCCGAAAGGTGGACATCAGCTCGGACATCTCCGCCCGTGTGGCGGAATTGCTGGTGGACGAGGGCCAGGACGTGGACGAAGGACAGATTCTGCTGCGCCTTGACCCCACGCGCCACCAGGCGGCGGTCAACCGGAGCCGCGCGAATCTCAGCCAGGCACAGGCACAGGTGGCGCAGGCGCGCGCCAACTACCTGCGTGCGCAGAGAGAAGCGGAGCGCCTGGATTCACTGCACGCTCGCGAACCGCTGCTGGTGAGCCGCCAGGAGGTCGACAACGCACAGACCGACCTGGAGGTGCAGCGGTCCCTGCTAGAGTCGTCGGAATTCGGAGTCAACCAGTCCGGAGCCGCCCTCGAGGAGGCAAGCGACCAGCTCGCCAAGACCATCATCAGAGCCCCAATGGCGGGCCGGGTTACCCGTCTGAACGTCGAAGAGGGCGAGACGGTGATCGTGGGCACCATGAACAACCCGGGCAGCCTGGTACTCACGGTGTCGGATCTGTCGGTCATGGAAGTCGTGCTCGAAGTGGACGAAACCGACGTGCCCGAAATCGCGTTGGGCGATAGCGCCACCGTCGACCTCGACGCTTTCCCGGACATGGATTTTCCCGGGGTTGTCACGGAGATCGGGAACAGCGCCATTCGTCCACCTTCGCAGGCTGCCGGCACCGGACAGACGCCGACCATCGACTTCGAGGTGGTGGTGACGCTCGACAGTCCCGAGGTGGAACTTCGCCCGGATCTGTCCGCCACCGCCGAACTGATCACCGAGACGCGCGCCGAGCAACTGAGCATCCCGATCATTGCACTCACCCTGCGCGAACCGGAATCCGACGGCGACGAGGCCGAGAACAGGAACGACCGCTCGGCTGGCGAAGTGCCCGATCCCGTTGAAGGGGTCTTTGTGGTCAGGGATGGCCGGGTCACGTTCACGCCGGTCACGGTCGGAATCGCAGGCCAGGAGTATTTCGAGGTGCTCTCGGGATTGTCGCTTGGAGACACGGTCGTCAGCGGGCCGTATCAGGTCGTCCGAACGCTGGAGGACGGTGATGACGTTCGGGCGGACGAAAATGATGCCCCGGATGCCGCGGACGACGGACAGGGCTGACCGTGACGCCCCGCATCGATCGAGTCGTCTGAATGCAGTTCTTCGAGGGCGTGCGCCTGGCGTGGGAGCAGATCCGCACCCAGAAGCTCAAGAGCTTCTTTACCCTTTTGGGGGTCATCGTGGGCGTGATGTTCCTCATCCTCGTGGTGAGCATCGTGGAAGGAACGGACCGCTACATCCGCGGCACGCTCACCGAGAGGGTCATGGGCGTGAACACCGTCCGGGTCGGCAGAATGCCCAGAGAGGCGGTCGATCCCTCGCCCGAGCAGTGGAGGGCATGGGCTCGTGCACCGAGATTGACCTTTGACGACCTGGAGTACCTTCGCGACAGGATCACGTTGTCGGCAACGATCGGGGCACAATCGGACGCCGGTGGAGAACTCGAGTCGGACACCGGGCTCAAGGTCGAGAACGTGAATATCGTCGGTGCTTCGGCGGAGATCTTCGACATCCGCAACTGGAATGTGGAGCGTGGTCGGGCGTACACCCGACATGAGGCCGATCAAGGAGCGCCCGTGGTCGTCCTGGGCAAGTCCACGGCCGAGGTCCTGTTCGAAGGTCTCGATCCGATCGGCAGAACGGTGCGGCTTCGCGGGTTCCCGTTCCGGGTCGTGGGAGTTCTGGAGGAGCAGGGATCGTTTCTGATCGTTTCCCTGGACAACCTGGCCATCGCGCCGGCACGCTCGCCGGTCCAGAGATTCGTCAATCCGCACGGCATCGTGGACGAGATCATCATCAAGGCCGATGCCCCCGAGCTGGTCCTGCCCATCCATCAGGAGACCGTGGAGGCCATGCGCCTGAGACGCCGGCTCAGACCCGCGGACCTGGACAATTTCGCCGCCGAAACCACGGAATCCTCCCTGGCCTTCTGGGACAATATCAGTCAGGTCCTGTTCCTGGCCCTGCCCGGGCTGGTCGGCATCTCGCTTGTCGTGGGCGGGATTGTGATCATGAACATCATGCTGGTATCGGTAATGGAGAGGACGCGGGAGATCGGCATTCGCAAGGCCATCGGCGCCCGTCGCGGCGATGTTCTGGTCCAGGTCCTGATCGAGAGCGCCACCCTCTCGGCCGTCGGTGCCGCGATTGGGGTGGGCATCGGAATCGGCCTGACCATTCTGCTGGGTGCGATGACCCCCCTGCCAGCGGCCGTAGCTCCCAAGTGGATGGCCCTCGGCGTCGCGCTTGGTGTCGGCGTGGGCGTGGCCTCGGGCGTGTACCCGGCCTCCCGCGCGGCCAGACTCGACCCCGTCGACGCGCTGAGGTACGAATGACGCACCGAGGCGGGAGCGGAGCCAGTGCGCCGAACGGAAAGCCGGCGGCACCGGGTCACGTGCTGAGCGAGAGCGTCCGCGTAGCCTTCGACGCACTGCGGGCCAACTGGATGCGTACGACACTGGCGGTGTTGGGTGTAGGAATCGGGGTCGGCGTCGTCGTCACCGTAGCAGCGATGGTAAGCGGAATCCGCAGCGAGGTCATGGAGATTTTCGAGGCGTCCGTGCCGGGCAGCTTCACGCTCATGCCTTTCGACTTCACCAACGTCCGGATCGCCGCCGACGGCTCGGGGCGGCCGCCGTGGTGGGATCGGCCCGAGATCAGCAACCGGGAGATCCGGAGGGTTCAGACCCTGCCCGGGGTCGCGGAAGCGAACGCCAGGTACGAATTCGGTGCGACGATGCGCTACGAGTCGGACTGGGTCCGGGGAATCCAGTGGGTCGGCAACTCAAGCGGATGGGCGACCTTCACTGGAGGGGATTTCATCGCGGGCAGGGACTTCACCCCCGCCGAAGTCGCCCAGGCCAGAGGCGTGGTCGTGGTATCGGAAGAACTGGCGGAAACGGTCTTCGGAGAGCTGGATCCGATTGGAAAACGCGTGCGCGTCAATGCGGGCCGGAGGGCGGCAAACGAGCAGTTCACCGTAGTCGGGGTCTTCAGGCCCATCGACAATCTCTTCGGCGAGGTTGCGGGTAATTTCGCGGTGGTGCCCTTCACCGCGGCGGACAAGCGGCTCAAGGCCCGTACGCGGTGGAACTTCATGATGGTCCAGGTTGCCCCCAGGGACGGCGTCGAAACGAGCGAGGTCGAAGACCAGGTCGTTTCGGCGCTCCGCTCGATGCGCGGACTCGGACCCGCGGACGAGAACAACTTCGCCGTCATCCGCAGCGAGCAGATCATAGACCTGTTCAACCAGTTCACGGCCATGTTCTTCATGGTGATGGTGGCGCTTTCCTCGATAGGCATGCTCGTGGGGGGGATCGGCGTGGTCGGGATCATGCTCATTTCGGTCACGGAGCGCACGCGGGAAATCGGCATCCGCAAGGCCATCGGGGCGACCCGCCGCGAGATCAAGTCGCAATTCCTGATCGAAGCGTCGCTTCTCACCGCTGCCGGCGGGGCAGCCGGGCTCCTGGTCGGCTGGGGGGCCTCCGAACTGCTCGCCGCACTGACTCCGCTACCGGCCCGGATCCCGATCTGGTCGGTGTTTGCCGCGCTTTCCGTGGCCGCCCTCACCGGGATTCTCTTCGGACTGCTCCCGGCTCTGCGTGCCGCCAAGCTGGACCCCGTCGACGCCCTCAGATACGAGTGAGCGCGCCGCTCGACGTACTCGCGGTCATGGCGCATCCGGACGACGCCGAGATCTTCTGCGGTGGATCGCTGATCAAGTCCGCGGACGCCGGACAGCGAACCGGCGTCCTCGACCTGACCGCCGGCGAAATGGGGTCGCGCGGCACCCGCGAGTCCCGGGCTTCAGAAGCCGCCGTGGCGGCCGAGATCATGGGTCTTGCGGTACGCCGCTGCGCCGGTCTCCCGGATGCCGGGCTGTTCAATGACCTGCGCTCCCGGCACGTGGTCGCAGGGATGATCCGCGCTCTGCGGCCTCGCGCCATCGTGACTCACTGGACCCGGGGACGTCACCCCGACCACCGTGCTGCCGCGGAACTCGCCCGGGATGCTGCCTTCCTGTCAGGGTTGCGAAACCTGCCCATCGAAGGCGAGCCCCATCGTCCGCAGAAGATCGTCCACGCCCTTTCGTTCCGGGAGGATCCGGTCAAACCGACGTTCGCCGTGGACATTACGGATCAGATGGACCGCAAGATCGAGGCGTTGTCGGCCTACGGCACGCAGTTTCACGGCAAGAGCGGCATGGGCGAGGTGTTCCCGGCCGGCGACCGACCGTTCTTCGAGCAGATCCGAAGCGTACACGCCGCCTACGGGTCGCTGATCCGCTGCCGCCATGCCGAGATCTTCTGGACCGAAGAGACCGTCGAGAAGGAAACTCTGGGAGACCTCGGAGTCAGCACCTTCTAGCGGCCAGCACGGATTCGGTGGGACTTCGCGTTCTGTCCGGCGCGCGGGAGCCAAATCCGGCAAGGGCGAGACGACAAGCACCCATGAACGCCGGCGGGCTCCTCTCTGTGAGGAGCCCGCCGGATACAACCGCCGTCACAGAGACGGCGTTTCCATACCTGCCGCGCGGGTCACGTCATCGGACCCGGTGGCGAGAACATGTCGCAGCAGTAGGGCGTGCCAACCATACAGCGTATGGGCAGGCACAGGATCCAGGTCCCGAAGTGTACCCTCCACCAGTCGCCGTTGACCGATGCCGCGGTAACCGAGGCGTGTTCTCCAGTGCCGGGCGCGGAGACCAGCAGCGCCGCCGCAACGCACGCGATCTTCGCGCTCCTCGCCGCAGCTGTCGCCAAGCACTCCATCGTTTTGCCTTGCATGATGTCATCCTTTTGCGGGAACAATCCCGCCGTGTGTTTCGTGCTCAGAACAGGACGGGACCGCAACAGGTCGGGGCTCCGCCACATGCGTAGTGGGTGCAGAACTTCAATCCGCGAAACCAGATGACCAGCTTGTGGGGCCCCGACTGGGCGCTCGCCACGGTCTCGACCGGCACGCCGTCGTCCGGTAGCGCCGGCGCGACCGCTGTCAGCGCCGCGACCAGACCCAACACCTTCACGCCCGCGCGAATGCCCCGCACGCGGCCTGCAACTCTTCCGAATGTCTTTTGCATTTCCTCTTCCCCTCTTGTTAGAAGTGAGGATTGTCGTAGCAACACCAGCCACTCCAGCAAATCCCCCAACAGATGCGTAGCTTCCCCATCCCGATTACGTGTTCCCATATCTGGTCGCCACGCGCCTCTACATCGGCCGCCGCGGCCGGAACCCCCACAGCCGGCGCACCCGCCGAGAACACGGCCGCCGCGCCCATGACCGCAGCGCGCATCAACCAGGCGCGGCGCACAAGACGTCTTCTGTTTCTCTTCATCGTCAATCTCCCTCTCTTTCAAATGTCAACACCGAGTTACACGGATCCGTCCGTGTCGTCAGTTCACCGAAT
Organism: Gemmatimonadota bacterium; assembly: GCA_028874905.1. GTDB lineage: Bacteria > Gemmatimonadota > Gemmatimonadetes > Longimicrobiales > Gaopeijiaceae > Bin94. The sequence goes on along the minus strand of JAPPGZ010000045.1, from coordinate 24,921 downwards.
TGCACCTGTCCCAAGGCTCTGGACGAACCCTGCCAGATCGAGCGAATCCCCCGCAGAGCGCCAGCCCTCGACTTCGCTCGCCGGCACCACCGCCTCGATCACCCCGGCCTCGTTCGTGATGTAGAACAGGCCCGGTACCGCTTGTCCGAACGCTCGGACGTAATCGGATCGACCAAGCACCTCGATCCTTGCCGAAATCCGCTGGAAACCGAGAAAGCCCGCAACCAGATCGCGGTCCGCGTCGCCGTTCTCTCCCACCGCCACTGCGATCACCTCGAACCGTTCGCCCAACCGATACTGGAGGGCCCGCACCGTCCTGGCGGGGTCCGTGAGCGTGCATCCCAGACACTCCCGGGCGTCGAAAACCCACGCCAGCACCGGACCCCGTCCAGAGAACTCAAGACCCGGCATGCTGTCCCCGACACCAGGGACCCTGCCGTCCCGCGGCGAACACCCGGCAGCCATCCAGGCCAGAAGAAGCGTGGCTGCGGCCTGATGCAGGGCGAGGGCATTCGAGCAGATGCCGCGGCTGCGTCCGACTGACCACCTCACGGCTTGAGACCACCCTTCCAACGCGCCACAAGCCACCGATTCGGCAAGACCGAGGCTGGATCATCGAAGTAGAACAGACCCTGTTCCACGGCCAACAGCTGCGGCATGTTGGGCGCACCCAGCAGTTGCTGCCCCGTCCGGTCGATGATCACCAGATCCCAAACGGCATCCGTGCCTCGCGACTGCATGGACTTCACCACCAGATTGCCGTCATCAAGCACGGACACCCCGAACACCTGAGTAAACCGGTCAAGCGCGTCCGCGCCAGCGTCGGCATCGGGGACGCTCTCACCGGCCCTGGGCAGGGTGCCCATGGGCCTCACCATCGGAAGAGGGATCTCCTCCAGGCGATCCCCCTGGCGACTGAACTTGTAGAGGGTGTCCGACAGCGCCCACCCCGCCCAGATCGTGTCTGCTTCCAGCGCAGCGAAGGCGCCCTGAAACGTGAGTGCGTAGCCGCGGGATTCTTCCGGCACACCCATGGGAAGGAAACTGCGTTCGATGTCCCCTGTTCGGCGGTTCCAGATGTGCAGAAGCGTCGGTGCCCCCTCGGACTGCAGCATCCCGGTCAGCAGATACCGATCGTCGCCGAGATCCTGTGCTCCCTGCACCGTAGTGATCGGTGACATGACGATTTCAGGATCCTCACCGGACCCCGGAAAGAACGTCAGTCGGGCAAGCTGGAAGTCCGCGACGACGATGCCGCCATCGAGAGTCCGATGGGCGCCGAGAGGCAACACAAACTCTCCCGGCCCCTGCCCTCGGCCACCCACAACGCGCCGCAGACGCCCATCGTTGCCGTAGACGTTGACCTGGCCCTCCATCGGCTCCGCCAGCAGGAACGTGCCGTCCCCCCCGGGATTGACCATCGGCTGCACTGTCATGGCCTGGTCGGTCTCTTCCAGCTCAAGCTCCTGGATCACGTCGAACGCTTCGTGGAACGCCGCTATGTCCACCAACCCCGGGGGCGAGGCTGGATCGGATGCTGGCGGCGGAGGACTGGTCTCGTCCGTGTCGCAGGCCGACGCGACAAGGACCATGAGGAGACCGAGGACCTGGCCAGGGATGGTGTAGGGCTCGCCCTTGTGGCGGGCGGCGCAACGGGATCGGGTCTTCTGGCGGTTCCGGCGGTTCTCCGGCGTGAGCATTGTTGCCGCTCCCTCCGTTCGCGGTATGGGGTGTCGGGTCGCAACCGTCCGCACCCCTCGTGGCCTGCGGGAGACTCCCTCAGGGATGGGCGGGTGCATTTCGGCGTGCCCCAAGATCGACCGGCCCATGGGCCAGAGGGATAGCTGTATGGGACAATCACACGCACGGCCCGATAGCGAGGGCGCCGACGCGGAGGATTCAGCCCCTTCCCCTCAGATGCGCACCCCTTCCTGGCGGAGCCAGTCCTCCATCGTCGCCCGGATCTCCTGGAGGCGCTCCGGGCTCTCGGCCTCGAAGCGCGCCACGACTACGGGCTGCGTGTTCGAAGCACGGATCAGCCCCCATCCGTCACCGAACTGAACGCGCACACCATCCACGGCAATCACGTCGTAGCGGTCGCTGAAGTGCCGGACGGCGCGTTCCACGAGCGGGAACTTGTCTTCCTCCGCGACCTCCACCCTCAGTTCCGGAGTCGCGACGCAGGCGGGCAACGCCCCGACGACCTGCGACAGCGGACGGCCGCCGTCCGCGATCAGCGCGGCGAGCCGGCACGCCGCATAGAGGGCGTCGTCGAAGCCGTAGTAGTCGTCGGCAAAGCAGACGTGTCCGGACAGCTCCCCCGCGACCAGCGCCCCGGTCTCCTTCATCTTCTCCTTGATGAGCGAGTGTCCGGTTTTCCACATCAGAGGCTCGCCTCCGGCACGCGCAAACTCCTCGGCAAGGACCTGCGAGCACTTCACGTCGAAGACCAGACGCTGTCCGATCCCGTTGCGCCGCAGTACATCGAGGCCGAAGAGAAGAAGGAGAATGTCGCCCCGCACGATGCTCCCACGGTCGTCCACAACTCCGATGCGGTCGGCGTCGCCGTCGAAGCCGATGCCCACATCGGCCTGGTGTGTCCGTACTTCCGTGATCAGGTCCTGGACGTACTCGTCAACGGTCGGGTCCGGATGATGATTGGGGAAGGTTCCGTCCGATTCGCAGTAGAGCGGAATCACTTCCAGGCCGATGGCTTCCAGAAGCTGTTGTGCAACCACTGAACCGGCCCCGTTCCCACAGTCGACGACTACCCTCAGCGGACGTGACAGCCGGAAGCGGGCGGACACGTCGGCCACGTAGGCGGGAAGCGGATCCACATGCTCGCAAGACCCTGTCCCCTCGGTCAGATCGGACTCCAGAATGCGACGTCTGAGGCGCTGGATGCCGTCGCCGTGCACCGACGCCTTCCCCATGGTCATCTTGATGCCGTTGTACTCGGCCGGATTGTGGGAACCGGTGATCTGCACGGCTCCGTCGGTGCCGAATTGGTATTCGCTGAAGTATGTGACGGGAGTCGGAACGGTGCCCAGTTGGAGGACTCCGCATCCCGCCGATTTCAGCCCCCGCACCAGACCGGCCCGCAACCCGGGAGACGAGGGTCGGTTGTCCTGGCCCACGGCGACACGCGGTGCGGCACTCGGGAGCTGCGCGCACAACTCCGACGCGTAGGCGCTGCCCACGGCCTCCGCCAGGGCGGGGGTCAGATCCGTCCCCACGATGCCCCGGATGTCGTACTGCCGGAAGACGTGGTCCGCCAGGTGCATCGGAGCCCGGTGTCCGCGTATGGGACTCAGGGACCCGCGGCGGCCGCGGCGGCCGCCTCGCCCACGGCCTGCCTGAGGCCGTCGACGGAACCCGTCGCCAGGTCCAGGGCCACTCCGGGGAACAGTCCGCCCAGGATGATCAGCGCCACGCCGATGACCAGGACGATGTGCGTCGCCAGGGGCGTTACCGCCGCCGCGCGCGGCCCATCCGCCGCCTCAGGCTCCTTCATCCACATGTACCAGGCGACGCGCAGGTAATACCAGTATGAGACGACCGTCGTAAGAACAAGGATCACCGCCAACACCCAGAGCCTTGCCTCGGCGGCACCCAGCAGAAGGTAGTACTTCGCGATGAAGCCCGCGGTCCCGGGGAAGCCGGCAAGGGACAGCAGAAAAACGGTCATCAGGAGCCCCAGCAGCGGCCGCTGCCACCCGAATCCGGTATAGTCCTCGATCCTGGAGTTGCTCTCGCTCTGGTTGCCGACGGTGACCACGATCGCGAAGGCACCGATGGTCATGATCGTGTAGACCAGGAGGTAGAAGAGGAGCCCGGCCGCCGCCACGTCGTTCCCGGCGACCAGCGCCACCAGCAGATACCCGCCGTGGGCGATCGACGAATAGGCCAGCATGCGCTTGACATTGGACTGCACCACGGCAATCACGTTGCCCACGACCATGGTGACCGCGGCAATCCACCAGAGGATGGTCCACCACTGGTCGTACAGGCCGTCCAGGCCTACCAGGAATACCCGGAGGAAGGCCATGAACGCGGCCGCCTTGACGGACGCCGCCATGAAGGCGGTGACCGGGGTCGGCGCGCCCTCGTAGACATCCGGCGTCCACATGTGGAAGGGCACGGCGGAGACCTTGAAGGCGAATCCGATCGCGAGCAGCGCCACTCCGGGACCCATAAGGGCGCCCACGGCCGTGCCACCTCGCACCGAATCCGCCACTACCTGGATGTTGGCGCTCCCCGTCGCGCCGTACACGAGCGCAATCCCGAACAGCAGGAACCCGCTGGCGAATGCGCCGAGGAGGAAGTACTTCAACCCCGCTTCGGCCGACCGCCGGTCGCGCCGATTGAAGCCGGCCAGGGCGTAGACGCCGATGGACATGAGTTCCAGCCCCAGGAAGATCACCATCAGGTCCCGGGCCGAAGCCATGAACATCATCCCCACGGCAGCAAACAGGATCAGGGAGTAGTACTCCCCCGCCTGGAGCCTCTGCCGCGCGACGTACGGCAGCGAAACGATGATGGCAAAGCCGGCTCCGAGGAGGAAGATCCAGTTCGCGAAGAGACGGAAGCGATCAAGTGCGATCATCGCCGTGGCGGTCTCTTCGACAACTCCGAAATACAGCCAACCGTTTGCCAGCGCGGCGAAGGCCAGGCCGGCGATCGTGAGCCAGCCGAGTTCCTGGCCCGACCCACCCTGGTGTCGCCCGGAAACCCCGGCGACCAGTATCCCCATCCCCCAAACGGAGAGCACTACCTCCGGCAGAAGCGCAAGCACGTAGTGGGCACTGGACGTGTAGTCTAGCAGCACGGGTCAGTCCTCCCTCGCCGCAGCGCCTGGAACGCGTTCCCCCGCTCCCGAGCGGGCGTCTCCCACGTACCCCTCGAGTCCGATATGCGGTGGCTCCTCGGAAGCCGTTTCCAGTTCGGCGCCCGCTCCCTCGACCCGCGCAAGCACCCGCTGTACGCTCGGTTCCATGCGCTCGAGAATGGGCGTGGGGTGGACGCCGATCCCGATCATGAGCGCAACCATGGGTGCCAGAATCACGATCTCCCGCCTGGACAGATCCGGGAATTTCCGGTTCTGGGGCTTGTCCAGCCTGTTGAAGAGGACGCGTTGCACCATGGGCAACATGTAGTACGCGGCGAACACAACGCCCGTGGCGGCAATGATCGCTGCAAGCGCATGGGTCTCGAAGGTTCCCAGCAGGGCCAGGAACTCCCCCACGAACCCGCTCGTCCCGGGCAACCCGATGGAGGCCAGTGCCGTGATCACGAAAGCCGTCGCGAAGAGCGGGGCCGCCCGGCCAAGTCCGCCGAAGTCCTCGATCAGCCGCGTATGCCGCCGCTCGTACATCATTCCGAGAAGCAGGAACAGGGCGCCCGTCGAGATGCCGTGGCTGATCATGACCACCATGCCGCCCTGAAGGCCGTTGAGCGTCAGGGCGAAGATCCCGATCACCACGAACCCCATGTGGGCCACCGACGTGTAGGCAACCAGCTTCTTGGCGTCCGGCTGGACGGCGGCGACCCACGCCGCATAGATGATGCCGACCACTCCGAGCACCAGCATGACCGCCACGACCGTCGGGTGTTGGGCGGCGGCCGGGAAGAACGGCAGGAGGAATCTCATGAAGCCGTACGTGCCCATCTTCAGCAACACCGCCGCCAGTATGACCGAACCGGGCGTCGGAGCTTCGACATGCGCGTCGGGCAGCCAGGTATGCAGGGGGAATACGGGTACCTTGATGCCGAAAGCGAGCGCGAAGGCCGAGAAGAGCCAAAGCTGCTCGCGCAGGCCGAGGTCGGCGTTCAGGAACGCTTCGTACCCGAAGGATCCCGCATTGCCTCCGAAGTAGATGTAGAGGATCGCCACCAGCATGAGGAGCGAGCCGACCGCGGTGTAGAGGAAGAACTTCACGGCGGCGTAGATGCGTCGTTCCCCGCCCCAGATCCCCACGATGAAGTACATGGGCACCAGCGTAAGCTCGAAGAAGACGTAGAACAGGAAGATGTCGGTGGCGAGGAATACCCCCAGCACACCCGTCTCCAGGAGCAGCATGAGCGCGTAGAACGCCTTGCGGCGCGTCTTCACGTACTCGAACGACCCAAGAATGGCGATCGCGCTGGTGAAGGTCGTCAACATCACCATGAAGACGGAGATGCCGTCGACGCCGAGCGAGTAGCTCACGCCCCACGACTCGATCCACGGCGTGGAGGATTCGAGCATGAACCCGCCGCCGCCCGGCTCGTAGCCCCACCAGAGACCCAGGCTGAGTACGAAAACGATGGACGACCAGACGAAGGCGAGGTTCTTCGCCCTTTCAGGCGACGAGACGACGACATGCGCCATGCCGACCAGCGGCAGCCATATCAGCGCGTGGAGGATCCAGTCCTCGTACCGGAGCGATGCAAGCAGATCCGTCATTGGCGTTACCGCAGGAAGACCGTGGTGCCCAGAACCAGGAGAACGCCGACGGTCAGCACGAATGCGTACATGTTCACCTGGCCTGTCTGGAAGAGGCTCATGATCCAGCCGGCAAGACGCGCGAACTGAGCGGTGGCGTTGACGAATCCGTCGATGATCACGTCATCGATGAACCTCCAGCACCACCTGGAAAGCCTGAGCAGCGGCCGCACGATCACGGCCTCGTAAGCCTCGTCGAAGTACCACTTGTCGTGGAGAACCCGCGGAAGCCCCGCCCGGGGGCCCGAGTCGGCGGCCGCGGCAACGTATTTGCGCGTGCCCAGCAGGCGGGCGCTCACCGCGACCGTGAGCGCGGCAGCCACCGTCGAAGCAAGCGCCCACGAGACTTCGCCGCCGCCGAGCGGCGCACTATGGGCGGCCTCCCCGAAGCCCGCGACCTGGATCTCCGCCGCCGCGTGTGTCACCGGTTCCAGCCAGTGATGAAGCCATTCGCTCATCGGCAAGACACCGAACAATCCCGCAAAGGACTCCCGGAGGCCTTCGGGAACGTTGATCCAGCCACCGAATATTGACAGCGCGGCGAGCGCGATCAGCGGCAGCGTCATCACGGGCGGGGCCTCGTGAAGATGAGCCGCACCCGCAGCGCCGGTGCGATTGGTCCCGTGGAAGGTCATGACCATCAGGCGGGTCATGTAGAAGGCGGTCATCAGCGCGGTGACCAGCGCGACAGCCCAGTACACCGCGTAAAGGGCGCCGAACGGGTTCGACTCCGCGCCCGCCCAGGCCGCCGTGTACCAGATGATCTCGTCCTTGGAGAAGAACCCGGCGAACGGCCAGATGCCGGCGATGGCCAGGGTAGCGATCCACATGAGCGCGCAGGTGAGGGGCATGTACTTCCGCAGCCCGCCCATGTTGCGCATGTCCTGCTCATCGAGGTGCCCCTCCCCGTGATGCGCCGCGTGGTGCATGGAGTGGATGACCGCGCCGGCCCCGAGGAAAAGCAGCGCCTTGAAGAAGGCGTGCGTGACGAGGTGGAAGATCGCCGCGGTGAAGGCACCGATCCCGGCGGCGAGGAACATGAACCCGAGTTGGGAAACGGTCGAATAGGCCAGCACCTTCTTGATGTCGTATTGCTGAATGGCGATGGTCGCCGCGACGAGCGCGGTGAGCACGCCGACGCCCGCGACGACCGCCTGGCTGACCGGGGCGAGCGCGTACAGGACCGAGGACCGCGCGACCATGTACACGCCAGCGGTAACCATGGTCGCCGCGTGGATGAGGGCCGACACGGGCGTGGGGCCCGCCATGGCGTCGGGAAGCCACACATGCAGCGGCACCTGTGCGCTCTTCCCCGCGGCCCCCAGCATGAGCAGCAGGGTGATGGCGGTAACCGTGGCGCCGCCCGCGGCCAGCTGACCCTCGGCCCCGGCGAAGACCTCGCCGAAGTCGAGGGTTCCGAAGGCCTGGTAGATCAGGAACATGGCGACCAGGAAGCCGACGTCCCCGATGCGGTTCACGATGAACGCCTTCTTGCCCGCATCGGATTTCTCGCGGTCGCTGAACCAGTACCCGATCAGGAGGTAGCTGCAGAGTCCGACGCCTTCCCACCCCACGAACATGGTGGCGTATCCGGAACCCATGACCAGCACCAGCATGAAGAAGACGAAGAGGTTGAGGTAGGAGAAGTAGCGCGGATACCCCACGTCGTCCTTCATGTAGCCGACACTGAAGACGTGGATCAGGAAGCCGACCCCGGTGACCACGAGCATCATGACGGCGGAGAGCTGGTCCAGCTGGAGGGCGGCCTCGATCCGCAGGTCGCCGGTCGCGATCCAGCTCCAGTAGGAGCGGACAAAGGGCTCGTGCAGATCGTCCGGCATCCCGATGAAGTTCAGCAGCGCGAGGGCGAATGCGATCAGCATTACCCCGGGCCCCACCAGGGTCGGGAGCCGGTGCGTCGCCGGGGTCGCCTCGCCCGCGAAGGGATTCCACTCCGTTCCACTTCGGACCGCCGCGGACGACGCGGCGGCGGCCCGTAGCGCGAGGAACCCGTTGATCACAAAGCCCAGCAGCGGAAGCAGGACGATCAGCCCGGGCAGAACCGGCTCCCACGGCGCGGCCTCCTGCACGGTGAACGCCGGGGTCGACAGCGGCATTGCCCCCGCCAGGGACGTGACGGTCGACTCGACGGTCGTCACGCCGGTCACCATTTCAACACGTTGAACTTGTTCACGTTGACCGTCTCATAGTGCCTGAAGATCGAAATGATGATCGCCAGCCCGACGGCCGCCTCGGCCGCCGCAACCGTCATGACGAAGAACACGTAGAGCTGGCCCTCGATCCCCGTGTAGCGGGACAGGGCGACGAAGGCCAGGTTGACGGCGTTGAGCTGCAGCTCGATGCAAAGAAAGATGATGATCGCGTTCCGGCGCACGATGACGCCCAGGGTGCCGATCACGAAGAGGGCCGCGCTGAGGAGCAGGGCCGGTGTCAGCATCTCAGCCCTCCCCTGATCCGCGCGGCTTGGCGAGCACGACCGCGGCCACGATCGCGACGAGCAGCAGCAGGCCCATGAGTTCGAAGGCAACGACGTAGTCCGTGAAGAGCGGGTCCGCGATCACGCCCACGGCCCCCTTTTCGACCACCGCCGCGTCGATCGCCGCCGCCGCGGCCGCGCCGTTCTCCAGCAGGTCCGCCCCGACATCGCCGCTGAAGCCCTGCATGAGGACGCCCGCCGTAAGGCCAACAACCACAAGGGAAAGGAGCGACCACGAACCGTAGCGGAAGTCCGCCCGGTAGTCGTGCCCAAGGTTCAGGAGCATGATCACGAAAAGGAAGAGCACCATGATCGCCCCGGCGTACACAAGCACCTGGATCGCGGCAAGGAAATGGGCCTCGAAAAGCACGTAGATCCCCGCGACGCTGGCAAGCGTGGCCACCATGAACAGCAAGCTGGCGACCGGACTGCGCCCGATCACCACGCCGATGGCGCCGCCAACGGCGACAACAGCGAACAGAATGAAGAGGATATCGGTCATTCGGAGCGCGGATCCGACGGATCCCAAAGCAGGGTCGTGGGATGGTCCTGTTCCATCAGCCGGTCCAGATCGTAGACGAACCGATCCCGGCCGTATTCCGCGTTCTCGAAGTGCTGCCCCACGTGGATCGCCTCGACCGGACAGACTTCCTGACACATGCCGCAGAAGATGCAGCGGAATTCGTCGATCTCGTACACGATCGGGTAGCGGTTGCCCTGGTCGTCCTCGCCGCCGACCAGCCTGATGCAGTTCGCCGGACATACCGTGGGGCAAAGTCCGCAGGCCACGCACTTGGGACGGCCGTCGGCATGAACCTCCATACGGTGGGTGCCCCGCCAGCGAGGACTCAACTCCGGCTGCTCCTCGGGATACTCCAGCGTGACCTTGGTGGGCCGGACCATGTGCCTGAAGGTCAGGCTCATGCCCTTGAGCGTCGCGCGCATGTACGACGTGCGGCCAGCCTCGGGGCGTCTCATCACCTTGACCGATATCGCCATCGTTGCCGCTCCGTTCAGCTTGAGGTGGTCCGGCCCGCAGGTCCGCCTGCGGGCCGTGCGACACGTGCGCGCCCGGGCCGCTTTCTGTGGGCGCCGGAGATCACGCGGTCGCGGTCGACAAAGAAGAGGAACGCAAGGGTCGTGACCCCACTGACCGCGGTCAGGACCAGCCCGTAGAGCATTCCGTACGCCACGCCCAACTGATCCAGAACGAGCATGGTCCCCGCGATCAGCATGATGTAACCGAGGGCCGCCGGCAGAAGAACCTTCCAGCCGAGGTGCATGACCTGGTCGTAGCGGAATCTCGGGAGCGTCCACCGAATCCAGATGTAGAGGAGGAGGAAGAAGCCCGTCTTCGCCGAGAACGCCGCCAGGGTGAGAAGCGTGATGAGCACGCTCGGACTCGTCGGAATCGGCGCCCCCGACTCGTCAAAGCCGCGAATCCACGCACCCTCGTGGCGGAACATGTCGTCCCCGGGCCAGAACGGGATGTCCCACCCGCCGAAGAACAGCGTGGCCATGAGTGCTGACGCCGTGACCACGTGCGCGTACTCGGCGATGAAGAACATGGAGAACTTCATCGCTGAATACTCGGTGTGGTACCCCGTGATCAGTTCCGACTCGGCTTCGGGCATGTCGAAGGGTAGGCGGTTGGTCTCGGCGAGCGCGGAAATGAGGAAGAAGATGAACGCCAGCGACAGCGGGAAAACGAACCAGAGTCCCAGCTGCTGCTGCTTCCACACCATCTCCGTCAGCGTGACATTGCCGGCAAGCAGCAGCACCGCGATGACGCTCAGACCCAGCGCAACCTCGTACGAGATCATCTGCGCCGAGGCCCGCAGCCCGCCCAGGAACGCGTACTTGTTGTTCGAGGCCCATCCGGAGAGCACGATTCCGTACACGGCGAGCGATGACAGCGCCAGAATGTACAGGATGCCGATGGGAACATCCGCGACGATCATGTCCACCGTTCCCACCGGCGTGGGCAAGGGCGCGGCGAACGGGATCACGGCGAAGGTGACCACGGCCGGCATGATCGCGAGCGCCGGTCCCAGCACGAAGTAGAACTTCGCCGCCGTGCCCGGCATGGTCTCTTCCTTGATGATGTTCTTGATGCCGTCGGCGATGGGCTGCAGCAGCCCGAAGGGGCCGACGCGGTTGGGTCCGAGCCGGTCCTGGATGAAGGCGGACACCCGGCGTTCCGCGAGAGTCATGTACGCGACCACCGCCATGACAACGGTGAAGACGGCGACGACCTTGACGGCCCCGAAGGTCACGAACCAGAAGGTCGAGAGCTCCTGCATCTCACCCATGGGCCGCCTCCGCTACAAGGGCCGCGCCCCCGTCCCCGACCGCTTCCCAGGTCAGACCCTCGAAAGCGGGGTGAGCGGCCGCCAGGCGCGCGAATGCCTCCGGCGCGCTGTCGGGAGTCTTCTCGCCGCGGAACGCCGCCACCAGCGCCCCCAGCACCAGCCAGGCCGGGCGCGCCGATTCGGGTGGACGCAGGCCCTGCTGGAACCGCTGGACGCGTCCTTGTGCGTTCACGAAAGTCCCTTCCTCCTCCGCAAACGTCGTGATCGGAAGAACGAAGTCCGCGTTGCGGGCCGCCGCCGAGTCGAAGGTGCCGAGATAGACGAACAGGCTCGCGTTCGCTCCGAAGTCCTCGCCCTGGTCCGCAAGCTCATCGCCCAGCACGATGACGACCCCGCCGTGTTCCGCCACGTCTTCCAGTCCACCCTGGCCGTCGTCGTTGCCGGCGCGCTCGAAGCCGAGCAGCCCGGCACCGTCGCTGTTGGGGACCAGATCGCGGCGGCGCACCAGCAGCGGGAATCCGGGCAGGGGGACTTCGTCGGGGGCCCGGGGCGAACGGAACACACGCCCAGCCGCCCCGCCAGGCACCTCTTCCCCCAGCGCCGCCAGGCCGGCCAGCGCCTCGTTCGAGCATGTCGCCGATCCCACCAGCGCGACATCGCCCTCGGCGGCCTGGAGGCGCGCGAAGAGCAGTTCCAGCGCTTCCCTCCAGTCCGCCGCCCGCCTGTCCGATCCGCGGCCGACCGCCGGCGCCTCCAGGCGGCCGGGCCGGTTCAGCCACTCGTAGTTCGCGCGCCCGTAGTCGCACATCCAGTGGCCGTTGACCTCCTGGTTTTCACGCGGCTTGAGTCGCTGCACCAGGTTGTCGCGGGTATGAAGTTCGATATTGCACCCATGACTGCAGTTCGGGCAGATGGAGGGCGTGTGGTCGAGGTCCCAGGCCCGGGCCTTGTGCAGGAAGTCCTTCGAGACCAGCGCGCCGACGGGACAGATGTCCACCACGTTGCCCGCGAAAGCCGCCCCGTCGAGCCCGCGATCAAAGAAGGTGTCGATCACCGCACGGCTGCCCCGCTCCACCACCGTCAGCCGGGAGTCGCGGGCCACCTCGTCCATGAAGCGCACGCACCGGGTGCACATCACGCAGCGGTCACCGTAGTAGAGCACATCGCCACCGAAATCGTCGCGCCCGAAGACGCGCTTGGGCTCGCGCCCGCGGCCCTGTTCCCTGCCCTCGTCAAAGACGTAGTCCTGGAGCTTGCACTCCCCCGACATGTCGCAGATCGGACAGTCGAGCGGGTGGTTCACCAGATAGAACTCGAGCACGCCCTGACGCATCCGCTTTGCGGCGGGGCTGTCGGTATGCACGACCTGTCCGTCGGCGGCCATCGTCACGCACGAGGGCTGCAGCTTCGGCGCCCCCTCCACCTCGACCAGGCAGATTCTGCACTGCGCGGGCGCCGACAGGCCGGGGTGGTAGCAGTAGTGAGGCACCTCGGTACCGATCGATTCTGCGGCGTGCAGCAGCGAAGTGCCCCTGGGGACGGTGACCTCCTGCCCGTCTATGGTCAGGGTGACCGTCTCGGCTTTGCGACCGTTATTCGCCATGGGGCTCCCCCGGGTGCATCAGGCTGCTCCGACCCGCTCACCGCGGCGGATGAGGGCCAGGTAGTCTTCGCGGAACTTCTCGATTGACGAGATGATGGGCATCGCCAGGGAGTCGGACAGCACACAGATAGTGGTTCCGGTCATCTGCTCGGAGATTTCGATCAGCGTGTTCAGGTCGTCCTCGGTGCCGCGGCCGTCCTCGATGCGCTGGAGGATCCTGGTGGCCCAGGTCGTGCCTTCACGGCAGGGGGTGCACTGGCCGCAGGACTCGTGCGCGTAGAAATGGGCCATGCGCCGCACCTGCTTCACGATGTCGGAGGTCTCGTCCATGACGATCACGGAGGCGCATCCGAGCATCGAACCGGCGGCTTCGACCCCCTCGTAGCACAACGTGCACCCGTGGCAGTCCTCGGCGCTCATGATCGGCACGGAACTTCCCCCCGGGATGACCGCCTTGAGGGCGTTGCCATCGCGGATTCCCCCGCAGACGTCCTCGATCAGCTCCATCAGCGGAAACCCCAGCGGGAACTCGTAGTTGCCGGGCTTGTTCACGTGGCCGGAGACGCAGAACAGCTTGGTGCCCGGACTCTTCTCCGTGCCCCACTGGCGGTACCACTCGCCGCCGTGCCGCGCGATGTGAGCCGCGGCGGCCAGCGTCTCCACGTTGTTGATCGTCGACGGCATCCCGAATGCGCCCACCGCCGCCGGGAAGGGCGGCTTGATCCGAGGCTCTCCGCGGCGCCCCTCCAGCGAGTTCATCAGCCCGGTCTCCTCGCCGCAGATGTACGCGCCGGCGCCGACGTGAAGGGTGATATCGATGTCCACTCCGGAACCCAGGATGTCCTTGCCGACGAGCCCGTCCGCGTACGCTTCCTCCACGGCGCGGGCGAGGACGTTCGTGGATTCGAAGAACTCCCCGCGCAGGTAGATGTAGCAATGCGACGCACCGATGGCGTACGAGCCGACCAGACACCCCTCGATCAGCTGGTGGGGCGTCCAACGAATGATCTCGCGGTCCTTGAACGTGCCCGGTTCCGACTCGTCGGCGTTGCAGAGCAGGTAGTGGGGACGAGCGGAGTTCTTGGGCATGAAGGACCACTTGAGACCCGTGGGGAATCCCGCCCCTCCCCGTCCGCGAAGTCCCGAAGCCTTGACGTCCTCGATGGTCGCCTCGCGTCCAATCTCGAGTGCCCGAGCGATACCCTCGTAGCCCCCGACTGCCTTCCACCCGGCCACGGTGCGCGCCGCAGGATCCCCGAAGCACTCGCTCAGCATCCGGGTTTCCCTGTCGTGTCGGTACGGGTAGGCCAAGTCCGGTTCCTCCGGGTTCCGCTTCCTAGAAGCCTCTGTTAACCTCGCGCTTCAACCGGTCGAGAACGGCCGGAACGTCGTCCGCCGAAACGTCCTCGAAGTAGCGCGAGTTGATCTGTACGCAGGTCGGAAAGCCACACGCCGCCAGACACTCGGCCTCCACGACCGTGAAGTTCCCATCGCTCGATGTCTGCCCAAGCTCCGTGCCCGTGTGTTCCAGAAACGCTTCGAGAACCTCGTCGGCTCCGCACAGGTTGCAGGAGATGTTGGTGCACACCTGAATCAGAAAGCGCCCAACCGGACGCTTGTTGTACATCGTGTAGAACGTCGCGACCCCGCGGACGTAGGCGTCACTCAGACCGAGCAGTCCGGCAACCTCGTCCATCGTTTCCGGGGAAATATGGCCACGCAACTCCTGGGCGAGATTGAGGGCGGGAAGCAGCGCCGCCCGCGCCGTCGGATAGCGGCTTCGGATCTTGTCGAATCGCTCCCGGTAGGGTCCCTCGAAAAGCGGCGCGTCGGGGTCCTTCTCCACGAACATGTACGGCAGGCTCGGAGAAACCGACGGGTGACCCCCGTCCAGCACCCGCTCGCCCACGTACTCCGTCCCGCGCACGTCGGCTTCGCTAAGGTCGAACTCGCCCGTGTTCCCCGCCCAGCCCGGGTTGCGGAAGCGCACTTCGCTCACCGGTCGATCTCTCCCAGAACAATGTCGAGGCTCGCGTTGATCATGATCAGGTCGGCCATCAGGTGTCCCTCGGCCAGCTTGGGAATCGCCGACAGGTTCACGAAGGAAGGTGGCCGGATACGCCACCGCACCGGCTTCGGTCCTCCGTCGCCCACGACATACATCCCCAGCTCGCCTTTCGAGCCTTCCACCGAAAACCAGCAGTCCTCGGCGGGAGCGGGGATCCCTTCCGTGATCAGCTTGAAGTGGTGAATCATCGACTCCATGTCCGACATGCAGTCGGTCTTGGAGGGCAGGCTGATGCGGGGGTCTTCGACGTCCATGGGGCCGTCGGGCAACCTGTCCAGCGCCTGGTGGAGAATGTGGACGCTCTGGCGCATCTCCTCCATGCGAACCAGGTAGCGGTCGTAGCAGTCCCCGTGGCACCCGATCGGGACCTCGAAGTCGTAGCTCTCGTATTCGTAGTACGGGCGGTCCTTGCGGACGTCGTAAGGCACCCCGCTGGCACGCAGGTTGGCCCCCGTAAGGCCATAGTTGACTGCTTCCTCGGCCGAGATGGCGCCGATGCCCTGGGTGCGCCCGACATGGATCGCGTTGCAGGTCAGGAGAGAGTCGATCTCGTCGAGCGTGGCCGGGAGGTTGTCCGCAAACTCCCGGACCCCGTGCGCCCAACCCTCGGGCAGGTCGGCCATCATGCCGCCGATGCGCGTGGCCGAGGTGGTGATCCGGGCGCCCGTGAGCGCTTCGTGCAGCTTGTAAACCTTTTCCCGCTGCTGGAAGGCGTACAGGAACGGCGTGAAGGCCCCGACATCGATCGACCACGTTCCCAGCCACAGGAGGTGGGAGAATATGCGATCCATCTCCATGCAGATGACGCGCGCAACCCGGCAGCGATCGGTCACCTCGATCCCCATCAGCTTCTCAACCGCCATGACGTACGCGCAGTTGTAGATCAACGGCGCCAGGTAGTCCATGCGGTCGGTAAGCGTGACGATCTGGTTCCAGGTCCGGTATTCGCCGAGCTTTTCGAAGGACGAGTGCAGATAGCCCAGGCGCGGGACCACGCTGACCACCGTCTCTCCGTCGAGCTCCACCACGAGGCGCAGAACCCCGTGCGTAGCCGGGTGCTGGGGTCCGACGTTCACCAGCATCGTGTTCGAACCGAGTTCAGGCTCCTCGACTTCGAAGGGCTCGATCGGGCTCGGAACCGGTGTCCCGTCCGGCCCCATTTCCGGATTGCGCCGCGCCACGTAGTCGACAGCGTCAGACATCGTCCCCTCCCGCGCCTCCCCCTTCGGCGCCGGTGCCCGCAGCCCCCTCGACGACCTGCGGCACGCGCTCGGCAATCTCGCCGGGTACGTAGTAGTCCTCCGGGTCCTGGGTCAGCGCCCGACGGGTCTGCTCGGCACGCGAGAACCGGCCGCGCAACGGGAAATCCTTGCGCAGCGGATGGCCCTCGGCATAGTTGTCGGGCATCAGGATGCGCCGAAGGTCCGGATGTCCGTTGAAATGGATGCCGAAGAGGTCGTACACCTCGCGTTCCAGCCAGTTGGCCCCGGCCCAGATGCCCGTCACGCTGTCGATCGCGAGGCCGTCGAGAGGCAGTTCGCACTTGACGCGCAACGCGGCGCGGTGCGGGATCGACCACAGCTGGTAGACGACCTCCAGCGGCCTGCCGCCGCCGTAGTCGACCGCCGTGACGTCGGCCAGATGATCGTAGTGCTGCTCCGCGTCGTCGTGGAGCCAGCCGAGAATGTCGGTGATCCGCTCCGGGTCGACGTAGACGACGTCCTCGTCGCCGGCGCAGATGCGGTTCCGGAACACCGCTTCGGCAAAGTGCTCGCGCAGAGCCGTTACGGACGGGTTGCCGGGCGCGACATTCTCTGCCGCCGTCGCCGGCGCGCTCTGCTCGCGGCCCTGCCCGGGGCCGGCAGCGACAAGGTCGAATCCGGACAGGGACGGCTCCGGCACCGATTCACGCGTCATCGCGTGCCCTCGCGCCGGGGACGACCGGACGACATGCGCGTCTTCAGGGGAGTCGATCCTCGCCACGACCGATGGCGTCGGTCTCCACGAGTCCGCTCACCCGGTTCTGCTGGGTCGAATTGCCGAAGGGCCCGGTCAGGTCGGAGACTTCCTCGTCGCCGGCGCGCGGACGTCCGGCGGCCAGGGGATCCTCGGCCCGCAGCGCCGCGTGATTGGCCAGACTCTCGCCCCGGATCTTCTCCTGCACCATCATCAGGCCGTAGATCAGGCCCTCGGGCCGGGGCGGGCACCCGGGGATGTAGACATCGACCGGCACGATCGTGTCGATCCCCTGAACCATCGAGTACACGTCGAAGACGCCGCCCGACGAGGCACAGGCCCCCATCGAGATACACCATTTGGGCTGCATCATCTGGTCCCAGATGCGCCGCAGCACAGGGGCGAGCTTGTACGGCACCCGCCCCGCGCAGATCAGCACGTCGGCCTGACGCGGACTGAAGGACATTCGCTCCATGCCGAAACGTGCCAGATCGTAGTTGCTCGCCGCGGACGCCATCATTTCGATCGCGCAGCACGCGGTACCGAAAGGCATGGGCCACAACGAGTTGCGGCGTGCCCAGTTAACCACGAAATCAAGTCGCGTGGTAAGGAACGTGGGCGTCCCCGAGCCCAGTATGCCAGGTTTGTCTAGTCCCATTCCAAACCGCCTTTCTTCCATTCGTAGACCAGTCCGACAGCGAGGACGACCACGAACAGGAACACAGCCACGAACGGTCCCCACCCCAGTTCCCTTACCCGCACGGCCCAGGGCACGAGGAAGATGGTCTCGAGGTCAAACACGATGAAGCTGATCGCCACCATGTAGAACTTGATCGAGAAGCGGGTGCGCGTATCGCCGAGCGGGATCATTCCCGACTCGTAGGGCATCGCCTTCTGGGGGGTCGGGCGGCGGGGATTGAGGATGTGGGAGGCGGCAGCCATCCCGACGGCGTTCACAACCGTAACGCCCAGGATGATCAGCAGCGGAATATAGGACTTCGCCATGCTGACTGAAGGCCCTCCCGGTCTTGGTTACCCGCGCCCGCAGTGTCCGGCCTCGCCAGGCCGCCCGCCACGGGTGCCTCGCAACCCGAAAGCTTGTGAAATTTTTCACGAACTCTCGGATCAAGGCTGAAAGATACGGGGGAAGCCCCGGGGATTCAAGCGGACGCCGGTCGTCCGTGATCCGGGCGGGCCGGACCCGCCCGGCTTGGCGCCCCGCCCCCCTCTCTCTATCTTCCCGTCACCCACCACTTCGCCCTGTTCCCGCGGCTCCGGCGTCAGCCACGCCCGGATCCGGCACACCATCGGCCACCAGAAGACCCCCATGCCCGTCAAGAGCGACCGCTGGATACGCAGAATGGCCCTCGAACACCGCATGATCGATCCTTTCGAGTCCGAACAGGTCAGGAACGGCAGCATTTCATACGGGCTCTCATCCTTCGGCTACGACATCCGCGTCGCACCCGAGTTCAAGGTCTTCACCAACGTCCACAATCTCGTTGTCGACCCCAAGGAATTCGACGAGCGCTCGTTCGTCGACGTGAAGGGCGGGGACTGCATCATTCCGCCCAACTCCTTCGCACTGGCGCGCACCGTGGAATACTTCCGCATCCCGCGGGACGTGCTCGTGCTGTGCGTGGGAAAGAGCACGTACGCACGCTGCGGGATCATCGTCAACGTGACGCCGCTCGAACCCACCTGGGAGGGGTTCCTGACGCTCGAGATATCGAACACGACCCCGCTTCCAGCGAGAATCTACGGGGGTGAGGGCATCGCCCAGCTCGTCTTCTTCCAGGGTGACGAGCCACCGGAGGTCGCCTACGCGGACCGCAGCGGCAAGTACCAGGGTCAGGTGGGCGTGACGCTGCCCAAGCTCTAGCGGCCTCGGACAAACCCGCGAGAGCGGCGAGGCGCCGGGCTACGGCTCCACCGCCAGCAGTTCGAATACGTACACCAGCACCGCGTTTCCCGGTACGCGCCCGTCCGGCGATCCGATGGCCCCGTAGGCAAGACGGGGCGGGACCACCAGTTGACGTGTGCCCCCCACGCGCATCCCGTCAAGGCCCAGATCCCACGCGGCGATCGTCTGGCCGCTGCCGACCTGGTAGTACACCTCTCCGTCGAACGGATTCACGAACGCGCCGGGCGAGAATTCGTTCGCCGGGTAGATGCCCTGGTCCACGGGCGTCCCGTCATGCAGCCAACCGCGGTAGTTGAAGCGGACGCCCAGCTGCTGGCCAGCCCGTTCGCCGTCGCCCGCGACCAGGTCGCGGACATAGAGCCCGGACCCGAGCAGCATCATCTGCGACAGATCGACGCCGAGTTCGGGGGCGAAGACCAGGGAAGCGATGTCGGGCGGTTCCGGTTCCAACGTGATCTCACCGCCACAGCCGAAGACTCCGGCGACGGCGGCCAGGGCGGCCATCCAGCCCCTCAAGGTTCCGGGTCCGGTCCCGGCCGGGAGGCGCGCGACGGCGCGCGATTGCATATCATATTCACGTAAGTCGAAGGGACCTTGCACTTCCGCCTCGGCGGGGGTCGCACGGACGTACACTGCCTAGGGCCGGCTGTCCGGGCAAGTCCCCGTCGGACAGGCTGCGGTACTTGAGAGAAGGAGGTAGCACGACGATGGCGAAACTGCCACGGACGTTGGCGCTCGCGGCAGCCGTACTGGTAGCGGCTGCGTGGGCGGCACCGGCGTCGCCGCCGGACGCCGGCACGGCTCGCGCAACCCCACTGAAGGCGAGCGACGAGACCGCCGAAGCCCTCGTGGACGCCTGGATCGAAGCGCTCGGCGGCATGGAGACGTACTGGAGGCTCCGCAGCGCCTCCTACACCCTCACCACCGAGATCTGGGACCC
The DNA here is from genome assembly GCA_028874905.1 of Gemmatimonadota bacterium. Taxonomy (GTDB): domain Bacteria; phylum Gemmatimonadota; class Gemmatimonadetes; order Longimicrobiales; family Gaopeijiaceae; genus Bin94. The sequence goes on along the minus strand of JAPPGZ010000045.1, from coordinate 5,137 downwards.
CGCGAGCGGGCGGTTGCAGCGTGCCCGGCCGCGCTATGTCACGATCGCGCGGCTCGAGACCGGTCAGGCCGCCCGGATCGAACGCTGGGAGGGCAACGACTTCATCCAGCACGGCTTCGACGGCGTGCGGCAGTGGGCGGCCATGAACGGGGAAACCCTGGGGCCCGGAGACAAGGACTATGACGAGGCGCGCTACGTGTCCGGCGATGTCTTCTACTGGATCGGCCTGCCGTTCAAGCTGAAGGACCCCGGCGTCTTCCTGCACTACGACGGCACGGACGAGGCCGGGCGGCACCTGGTGCGGGTAACCTTCGGGGAAGGCGTGGGCGACCACAGCGACACCTGGTTCTATGTCTTCGAGGAAGGCCGCGCGATGCCGGTGTCGATCGGCTACCGCGAAGAGGGGCGCCGGAACATAAGCCGCACGTACTGGGAGGACGTTCAGGAAGTGGACGGCTACGTCTTCACCGGCCGGCGCGTGCACGTCAACGCGGACGACAGGATATGGAAGGTGCTGGTGACGTCCGACTTCGTGCTGAACCCGGAGGTGGATCCGGCAATCTTCAGCCGGCCCTGACGCCGGCCAGGACCGTCCGGCGCAGCCGGCCCGTCCTACAGGTGCGCCATCGTCCCCCGCACATGGTCCGCGCTCTTCGCCAGCGCCGCCGCCTCGGCATCGCTCAGCGGCACCTCGATCACCTCCTGGAGCCCGCCCTCGCCCAGCTTGCACGGCACGCCCAGGTAGATCCCGTCGTGCCCGTACTCGCCTTCGAGATAGGCTGCCGCGGGCAGGATCCGGCGCTTGTCCCTGACGATGGCCTCCGCCATCTGAACCGCCGCCGCCGAGGGCGCGTAGTAGGCGCTCCCGGTCTTCAGGTACCCTACGATCTCGGCGCCTCCGTTGCGGGTCCGCTCGATCAGCGCGTCAAGGCGGTCGCGCGGGATGAGGTGCGACACGGGAATCCCGCTCACGGTCGTGTACGACACCAGCGGCACCATCGTGTCGCCGTGACCACCGAGGACCATCGCCTGGACATCCTCGACGCTCACGTCGAGTTCCAGCGCGATGAATGAGCGGAAGCGGGCCGTATCGAGAACCCCCGCCATGCCGACCACGCGCTCGCGCGGAAACCCGGTGGCCTCCTTGGCCACGTACGCCATGACATCGAGGGGGTTGGACACGACAATCACGACCGCCTCGGGCGCGACCCGGGCAATCTGTTCGCTGACCGAACGCACGATCCCCGCGTTGGTGCGCAGCAGGTCGTCACGGCTCATTCCCGGCTTGCGCGCGATTCCCGCGGTGACGATGAACAGGTCCGACCCCTCGGCGGGGCCGTAGCCGTTCGCCCCGGTCACACGCGTGTCGAACCCCTCCACGGGCGCGCTCTCCCACTGGTCGAGCCCCTTGCCCTGCGGGATCCCTTCGATGATGTCGATCAGTACGACTTCCCGGCACAGCTCCTTCTCTGCAAGGCGCTGGGCGCACACTTCGCCTACGTGCCCTGCGCCTACGACGGTGATTTTTCCGGCCATGCTATGGCTTCTCCATGGTTGTTGAATCGGCACTGCAAGGAGGTCGGATTCGCTTCATCCGCCCGTCTGTGAGAGGGCGATGAGTCCTCCGGATCCCTCCGACGACCCCTGCACCAGCAGGTGCTTCTCGGGCTTGATCCGGAGCGTCTCGTTGATCAGCGGCTCCAGCGCATCCCCCCGCCTCAGCGCGTCGCGCAACGGGGTCTGGATCGTACCGAACAGACAGGGGCGCAACTGGCCGTCGGCCGTCAGGCGCATCCGGTTGCAGCGGTCACAGAAGTTGTGGCTCATGGGCGTAATGACGCCGATGGTGCCCTGAGCCCCGGGGAAGCTGAAATACGTTGCGGGGCCGTTGCCGGGGGGACCGGGTACCGGTTCGAGGGCATCCACCTCGCGCACGCGGGACAGCGCTTCGTCGCAGGAAAGGAATCCGGAGGCGCTCAACTCCAGGTTGGACTCCGTGGGCATGACCTCGATAAACCGGACATGAAGCGGCCGTTTGCGCGACAACTCGGCGAAGTCGGCCACCTCGTCGTCGTTCTCGCCGTGCATGAGCACGACGTTGATCTTGATCGGATCAAATCCCACGGCGTGCGCCGCGTCGAGTCCCTCCAACACTCTCGCCAGGGTTCCCGGGCGGCGCGCGATGGCGTCCGCCCGCTCCGGCCGGAGGGAATCCAGCGAGATGTTCACGCGGCTCACCCCCGCGTCCCGCAGACGACTGGCGACGGGGGCGAGGAGCACGGCGTTGGTCGAAAGGGCGATGTCCTCGATCCCGGGGACCGCCGCCAGCATTTCGACGAGGCGCGGCAGGTCCTTCCGGACCAGCGGCTCGCCACCGGTCAGCCGGAGTCTCCTGAGACCCATGCGCGCCATCACGCGCACCACATCCGTGATCTCCTCGTAGGTCAGGATTTCGGCGCGCCGAAGCCAGGGAAGACCTTCCTCCGGCATGCAGTAGACGCAGCGCAGGTTGCACTTGTCCGTGACGGAAATGCGCAGGTACTCGATATGGCGTCCGAAGCCGTCCACCATTGCCCGGGCCTCCTTGCCGGAGGAAGACCTGTGCGACCGCACGCTGTGTTTCACCGGGTGCCCTCGATCCCTGTCACCGGAAGATGCCCCTCCAGCCACACCTCCTCCCCATCTAGATAGCGTTCCCGCTTCCATATGGGAAGACGCTTCTTGATTTCCTCGATCACGTAGCGCGCCGCGCGGAAGGCCTCCGCCCGGTGAGGTGAGGACACCGCGATGGCCACGCTAACCTCGCCGATCGCCAGTTCCCCCAGCCGGTGAACCACTGCCACGCGGTCGCTGTCCGCCTGCTGCGCAGCCTCCGCCGCGATGGCCGCCAACTGGTCCCGGGCCATGTCCCGGTAGCCCTCATACTCCATTCCGCCGACCGGGCGGCCTTCGTTCGAGTTGCGTACCATGCCCACGAAGAGGGCCGCCGCGCCGTCTCCGGGCGCGCCCACGCGCTTCAAGACCGTCCCGGGATCGATGGGGTCGGTCGTCACGTCGCTCCAGATCACCCTGACCTCCCCTCGCTAGCCGCCTGCGACCGGGGGAATCAGCGCCACCTCGTCCCCGTCCTCCAACATGGTGTCGCTACCGGCGTACTTGTGGTTCACCGCCACCGCAGGCCGCACGGGCAGCCGCGCCCAACCGCCTCCGCGCGCCTTCAACTCCGCAATCAGCACCTCGACGGTTGCCCCCTCCGGCAGGGCCGCGACCGTATCCGCCTGACCAACCAGCTCGCGGTGAGCGGCGAACAGCAGAACCTTCACTCTCATTGTAGTGCGTCAGCGGTTCACGCGTTCTCGGGCGTCGCAACGAGGGCCTGACAGAGCGATCGCTGGCTATCCGGATCCATCGCCCGCGTCCAACCGGCCAACCTGGGCACGGAAGTGCTTGGACGGCTTGAAGACCGGCGAGGTCCGCGCCGGGACTCTGACCGCTTCGCCCGTTCTCGGGTTGCGGGCCATGCGGGCTTTGCGCTGGCGCACCTTGAACGTGCCGAACCCGCGGATTTCGATTCCCTCACCCTGGGCGAGCGCCTGCTTCACGGCGTTCAGGAATCCATCGACCACCAGCGCGCAGTCCTTCCTGGTAATCCCCGGACCTATCGCGTCCGCCACCTGCTCTACGAGATCGGCCTTGGTCATTCGATTCTCCTCTGGAGCCGCTCGACGAGAAGCTTGCTGGATCGCACCGCCAGAACTGGAGGACACTCACCCGGAATCGCTTCAGTCGTTGCCATATGAAACGGTTGGTAAGTAACCGACCGGAACCCGCAGCGTCAAGAGTTTTGTGCTGTTTTCGGGGATGTTGCGACCGGGTTTCGGCGCGGGCTCATCATGGATACGAAGTCATCGAACAGATAGCTGCTGTCGTGCGGGCCCGGAGCGGCCTCCGGATGGTACTGGACCGCGATCACCGGGAGAGTGGCATGCGCGATGCCCGCCACCGTGTTGTCGTAGAGGTTCCAGTGCGTGACCCTGAGGTCGGGCGCGCCGGGGACCGCGTCCCCCTCCCCGCCCCGCACCGCGAAGCCGTGATTCTGCGACGTGATTTCGACCGTTCCCCGATCCCGGTTCATGACCGGGTGGTTCGCGCCGTGGTGCCCGAAGGGCAGCTTGAACGTGCCTCCTCCAAACGCGCGGGCGATGAGCTGGTGCCCGAGACAGATCCCGAAGACGGGTATGTCCCGCCCGGCAACCTCGAGGATTGTGTCGGCGGCGCGCTGCACGGCGGCCGGGTCGCCCGGTCCGTTGGAGATGAAGAGGCCATCCGGCTCGAGCGCGAGGACTTCCCGGCTGCCGGACTCGGCGGGCAATACCGTAACCCGGCACCCGCGCTCGGCGAGCAGGCGCGGAGAACTGGCCTTGACCCCGAAGTCGAACGCCGCCACGTGGTACATCTCGTGCCCGGCCGCCGGAACGACGTACGACTTTTCCGTCGACACGCCACACGCCAGATCGAGCCCCTCCATCGTCGGGTGGGCGAGGATCTGCTCAAGGCATTCTTCGGGAGGGGTCCCGCCCGGGACGATCCCTCCGCGCATGGCTCCTTCGCTACGGATATGGCGCGTCAGCGCCCGCGTGTCGATATCGCGGATTCCCACGATGCCGTGGCTGCAGAGGTAGCCGTCCAGAGTCTCGCGACTGCGCCAGGAGCTGGGCGCCCGCGCCGCTTCCCGGACGATGAAGCCTGCCACCTGCGGATGGGAGGACTCTTCGTCCTCGTCGTTGGTCCCGTAGTTGCCGATCAGCGGGTAGGTCATGGTGACCAGCTGACCCGCGTACGACGGGTCGGTCAGCACCTCTTGATAGCCGGTCATGGAGGTGTTGAAAACGACCTCGCCGATTGCGGTTCCGCGGGCACCGAGTGAAATGCCGCTGAATCGGCGCCCGTCCTCGAGCAGGAGGTAGGCGGGTCGTACGGAATCGCGATCGCTTGAGGACTTTGTTGGCGCGGGCATTGCCGGAATCTAGCAGTCCGCGGACAAACCCGCACGAGCACCGAGACCGGCGAGGCGCCGGGCCGGCATGTGGTTGTAGTTTCGCATCTTGTTGCGGTGAATGTGGTTGCATGTTCGACA
>JAPPGZ010000106.1:12173-12283 GCA_028874905.1 Gemmatimonadota bacterium | reverse complement strand
TCATGGCGGTCTTCAACTGGGCCGAGAGGTCGAAGGACGAGCAGGGCCGCCCGCTCCTCGACAGGAACCCGCTGAAGGGCTTGAGGAAGCCCAGGGAGAAGAACCCCGCC
>JAPPGZ010000106.1:0-12129 GCA_028874905.1 Gemmatimonadota bacterium | reverse complement strand
GAGGGCCGGGAGGTGCGGTGGCGGGCGGAACACGAGAAGACGGGCCACGAGCACACCACGCCGCTAACCGACACGGCCCTCGCCGCCTTGGAGGAAGCGCGGCGGATGGGCACCGGGACCGGAAACGCTCCGGTGCTGCCCGCGCCGGGCGATGCTGCGCGGTGCATGGGCAGGGTCAACGCGTTTCAGTGGTGGAAGCAGGCGGAGAAGCTCGCGGGACTGGAGCCGAAGCCCCGGCGGGGGTGGCACTCGCTGAGGCGCAAGTTCGCGTCCGACCTGATGGATCAGCCGCTCAAGGTGCTCTGCGACCTTGGCGGCTGGCGGGATGCAACGACGGTGCTCAGGTGCTACCAGAGGCCGGACGCTGGAAAACTCAGGACGGCACTGGAAGCCCGCGGGAGGGATACCGGCTGAAATCCCGACCAGCGGGACTCATTCGGCGGGAATCCGACCCGCAAAACTCCTAAGTTCATCCGCTGTAATCAGTTGTAAACCGAATACATCTTGCTGCGGCGGCTGTAGAAGGGCGAGATGAGGTCGAGGCCCGTGTGGAAGAGGCCCGCGCTCTCCAGGAAGAAGGTGCGCCGCTCGGGAAAGAAGACCGGGAACCGGTCGAGGTTGACCACCTGCCGGTCCACCTCGGCCTGCGCGAAGTCCATGTTGTAGGTCAGGTCGAGCACCGTGTTGGGCGTCGCAGCCCACTTCAGGTCGACGCCCGCGTCGCTCGTGGACGTGTCGTCGCCGAACAGAGCGCTCCCGGTCGACGCGTTGCGACCCACGACGTACGGCTGGATCTGCGCGTTCACACCCGGAGGCGGCGGCGCGATCCCTTCCAGACGCCCGGCAAAGGCCATGTCCCAGGGGTCGACGCCGCGATGCCAGGGAGACCAGCCGCTCGTCTCCTGTATGGCCCGCGCCTCCCGGATGAAGTTCACCCGCCACCCCTCGCTCCCCGCGTAGCGGAGCGTCTCCCACGGGATGAACATCTCCGCCGTCCATCCTCCCTCGATACGGGCAGTGCGCACCCGCCAGATCCCGTTCCACGATTCGTCCGCGTCCCGTCCGTCGAAGACGAGCAGGTCGCGCTGTACCCCGTCAGGGGTCGTCATGAACGCCATGGCGAAGCGACCGTCACCGAAGCCGTCGAGCAGGACACCGAACACGTCGCTGGTCTCGTAGGTAAAGTCGCGGCGCATGCCTTCCGCTCGCGTAGCCGTGCGGGCCTCCGGCTCGGTCATTTCGGCCCCGATGAAAAGCCCCTCCCCGTCCCAGAGGAGGCGCACATCGGTGGGAGCTCGGCTCGGCGCTCCAGCCTCGGGATCGACCTGGGCGAAGGGGCCGATTCCGCGGGCGGCATCCCACGCATCGTCGTCGAGGCGCCCATCGACCTCGAGCGCACCGGTCGCTCGCGATGCGTCGGCGACCAAGACCATTTGTGCACCGGCGGCGGGTGCGAAGACCGACGCTTCGAGCACACCGGCTACCAGAATGCACCAGGGGTGCCTGTGATGGAGCGATTCCGGTATTCGGCCGCAGGAGAATCTTGTCATGCTGTCGGGCTTCTGCCCCCGAGACCGCTGCCGGACCCCGGGGCACCGGACGAGTCGTCACGAGTCGGAGTGTGATCCCCGCCGGGACGATCGCGTCAGTGAGGGCGGCCCAGCGGCTGTACAATCGGCGGCTGGGCTGGAGCTCTGAGGAGATCAGGCGACCGGAGGAGCCCTGGGTTGGGTGGAGAAGCCGGTGTCTGCCGCGGCGAGGCGAGACCACGGCTGAAAGTGAGCACGGACACCGTGGATCATCGGCGCACGGACTGCACCAGTGCGATTTGCGACCAACATGCTCGCGCTGCCATGGCCGCACAGAATGCACGCAGCGTGAGCGTACTGGTCGTCGCCCGGGCGGTCATCGGTATGGCCGTGCCACTCGACCGTGTCCGGATCGAGATGGTTGTGGGACGCCTCGACAGCGGACAACCCGACGATCGCCGCTAGCTGCAACGAAAGCACAGCGGCGCCGGCCCGCCGGCTCCTGAGTGTGTGGTGCGTCCTCAACATGGGGGTGAAGCTAGTGCCGGCGGCAGTCCTCCTACAAGACTGATCCATCGCCGATCCTCTCCATCCTCCCGTCTGGACCTCTGGCCCCTTGCAAGGGTACCGTTCACTGAGCGACAAGGGAACGGCAATGACCAGGCTTCAACTTTCAGATCCCATCGACCGTGCGCACGCCGCCGCGGGACGCATCCGGTTCTCCGGCCTGGGGACCCTGCTACTGCTGGCCATGGCGGGGTGCCTGGAGTCGCCCACCGATCCGTCCGGCCGCGTAAACGAGATCACCCGGCTCCCGCGTGCGCTGAGCGCCGCGGAGACAGAGCTCATCGGGGCGAGTAACCGGTTCGCCTTCGACCTGGTGGCGCAGGCCAACCACCCCTCCACGAACCTCTTCCTTTCGCCGCTCTCGGCGTCCATGGCGCTCGGGATGACCATGAACGGCGCCGCAGGGGAAACCTGGAACCAGATGCGCGACGTGCTGGGGTTCGGGGGCCTCGCCGAGGAAGAGATGAACGCCGCCTACAAGTCGCTGCTGGAGCTTCTCGTCGGCCTCGATCCCGCCGTGGAGACCGCGTTGGGGAATTCCGTGTGGACGCGGGAGGGCTTCCCGGTTCATGCGGACTTCCTGGCCGCCGTCCGCGAGACTTTCGACGCCGAGGTGGCGGAACTCGATTTCGCGAGTCCCTCGGCGTCGGCCCGGATCAACGGATGGGTCAAGGCCGCGACGAACGGCCGAATCGACGACATCGTGCCGGCCGTGATTCCCCCTGCCGTCGTCATGTATCTGATCAACGCGATCTACTTCAAGGCCCCGTGGACCTTCCGGTTCGATCCGTCCGACACCAGAACCCAACCCTTCCATCTGGCCGACGGGTCCACCCGGACGGTGTCCCTCATGACGCTCCGAGGAGACCTCCCTTATCAGGAGAACGACCGATTCCAGGCCGTCGACTTGCCGTACGGAGGCAGCGCGTTCTCGATGACCATCCTTCTTCCAGGGCCCGAGGTGAGCGTGGACGATCTCGCTGTATCCCTCGACGCGGCAAAATGGCAGGATATCGCCGACAACTTCCACGAGACCAATCTTCTGCTCTTCCTCCCGCGCTTTCGGATGGCGTACGAGCGCAAGCTGAATGACGACCTGGCCGCCCTTGGCATGGTCGACGCGTTTGATCAACGGGCGGATCTCACAAGACTCTCACCGGTCGCAGGCCTGTGGATCTCCAGCGTGAAGCAGAAGTCCTGGGTGGACGTCGATGAAGAGGGCACCGAGGCGGCGGCCGCCACCGTGGTCGACATACGCGAAACCTCCTCCGGCCCCGTCATTCGAGCCGATCGGCCTTTCCTGTTCTTCATCCGGGAGCGCCTTTCGGGCACCATCCTCTTCGTCGGGAAGATCGCAAACCCGCCGGCGGACTGACCGCCGTCAACCCTTACCGAAAAAGGAGTCCCACCATGAAACAGCCCCTCGCATCCGTTCTCTGCGCTTTCCTCCTGTCGATCCCCACGGCCGACATCCGGGCCCAGGGAAGAACCACCGATCTGATCCTGGGAGCCGGCGGGACAATGAGCTACGCAACGGACGAGGAAGCCACGGAGAGCCGCGTTGGACTGAATGCCGCCGGAGGGCTCTCCCTGCGGGTGACCGACATGATCGGCCTGCGGGTGGAGGCCGGCTACATTCAGAAGGGCGCCGGAGCGGAGATCAGCGAAGCGGGCGCGACCGGGCGGGCAGACATCGAGGTCGACTATGGCGTCTTGCGTGGCCTGCTCGAGATCGGTGGCGACTTGCACATCCTTGCCGGCGCGACTGCGGGGCGGGACCTGCGATGCAACGTGGCCATCGACGTTTCGGTCGAAGGGGTCGACCTGTCCACCGACCAGACCTGCGACGAGATGGGTCTCGACAGGAACGACGATTTCGGGATCACCGCCGGCGTGGGCTACAACGTTGGGCCCCTCGGTGCCACGGTGCTGTTCACCGAAGGGTTGACCGAGATCTTCGCCGACGACAACGCGCCTAAAGGCAGGAACCGCACCATCTCGCTCGTCGGATCCATTCGCATTCCGATTCTGGGATAGCCCTCCGGGCGGAGGCCCTAGGCACGACCCTGGGTCTGCCGCAGCCGCCGGCCCATCCCGTCAAGCACCAGCACGACCCCCACGCCGAGCACGAACAGCAGCACAACCGCACCCGTGGCCGGGTCGCCCGTGGCCGGCCAGGCCAGCACTTCCCGGCCCTCCGCCGTGTAGTCCGTGAACGGCCACAGCTTGCGCAGCGATCCCAGCATGAGCCCCACGAGCACGGCGAGCGTGCCGTCACGCCACCTGGCGAACAGAGCCTTCAGAACGCGGGCGAACGTGAGGAGGCCGATCGCCATGGCGGCGCACATGGTGAGCACCACGGCTATTGCGTCCGGGTCCCAGTGGTTGACCGCCAGACGCAGCGAATACAGAACGAAGTAATAGAGCCCCAGCAGGAGGAGGACGAACGCCCCGGACACGCCCGGGAGCGTCATCGCCGATATGGCGAGCACGCCGCCCACGAAGATGAACAATAGGCCCGGATCGCGGCCTCCACCCGTTGGGGCAGGCTGTGAGACGGCGGATACCTCAATCGGACCCTCGGCAACGCGGATGGAGCCCGGGGGGAGGTTCCCCGCGGCCCCCGCCATCCGCGCGACGACTTCCAGCTCCACACTGGTGCTGCCCGCCGGCACTGTAACCGATCGGGTCGGGCGGTACGAGATGCTCGGCCGCGTCTCGGACCCGGGCGCTTCGAGCGTCAGGTTGCCGGGAGTCAGGCGCACGTCGGACGGCGCGGGCGCAAAAGTCAGCGTTGCGGTGCCGGTCGCGAGCCGGTTTACCGATGTCGGCAGTCCCGTGAACCACGCCGTGGCGACGGCAGCTCCCACTACGAGCGCCCACCTGGCCGGACGCCAGCGCCCGATCCGCCGCGCCGGAATCATCACCGACGCCGCGACCAGCCCCAGAAACAGACCGCTCATCTGCGCCGGGTACGCACTCAGAAGCGACGGCAGCACCTGTGAGGCGACCGCGATTGCCGGCGCGATGCCCGCAAACACGGACAGCAGCAAGAGGACCCGGCGCGCGTCAGCTTCCTCCGGGCGTTCACCCAGTCCAGCGGGGTCCCGCAGTCCCCGCCGCACGGCAGTCCGGAACGCCGGGGTACGGATCCGTCCCAACATGGCGGCACCCACGTTGCCGACTGCGTCGACCAGACGGGGATAGAGCCCCAGGATCAGCGCCACCGTTCCCCCGGAAACACCAGGAATCACATCCGCCAGGCCCATGCAGAAACCGCGTGCGGAGTTGCCGAGCCACTGCCTCATGTGGCTTCGAGATTCCACCCCCGGACATCGTCCAGGCGAGAATAGCTGGTGAGGTCCAGGTGAAGCGGAGTGACCGACACAAACCCGTCGCGCACCGCGCGGAAGTCGGCTTCGGGGCCCCCATTCCAGTGAGGGTCCCCTCCGCCGATCCAGTAGTACTCCCGGCCGGACGGGTCGGGCGCCCGCGTGATGGCGTCCCTGTACCTGCGCCTTCCCAGGTTGGTCACGCGCACTCCGCGCAGTTCGGACACAGGCAGTGAGGGGAGGTTGACGTTCAGGAGCTCGTGCTTCGGGATTCCGTTGCCGACGATCTGCTCAAGAAGGCGCGTCACCACAGGCAACCATCCCTCGACCTCTTCGATCCCCTGCCCCACGTATGAAAACGCCACGGACGGGATTCCCAGGATCGTCGCTTCCATCGCGGCCGCGACCGTTCCCGAGTACAGCACGTCCTCGCCCAGATTGGGGCCGTGATTGATCCCGGACACGCAGAGGTCCGGAAGCTCATCGAGGAACTCGTTGACGGCCAGTATCACGCAATCCGTGGGCGTCCCATCCACGATGATGGCCCCGTCGGGCGTCTTGCGCCGACGCAGGGGACGATGAAGCGTGAGCGCGCTGCTGGACGCACTCTGTTCCCGGTCCGGAGCGACGATGTGGACGGCGCCGATTCTCCGTGCGGCCCGGGCAAGCACGCGTATCCCGGGGGACAGGTAACCGTCGTCGTTCGTGCAGAGAATGCGCACCAGCCAGCAGTCCGTGGACTCAGGCTTGCGGAAGCGTCAGCACTTCACGCAGTTCGGTGAGGCCCTCCTTGATCGACGCCAGGACTGCGGGCTCCGCCTGAAACGCACGGGCCTCGTCCACCTTGCCCGACCGGCGCATCTCCTGAAGTTCCCGTTTCGCGCCCTCGATGGTGAAGCGCTTCTCGTAGAGCAGGTGCTTGACCAGAAGGATCGTCTCGATCTCCCGCATGCGGTAAACTCGGCTCCCACCACGGTTCTTCGTCGGCGAAAGGATGTCGAATTGGGTCTCCCAATACCTGAGAACGTGCGCCTTAAGTCCCGTCAGATTACTGACTTCACCGATGGAGTAGTAAGTCTTACGAGCGATCGGTTCCATGGTCAGCTCCCTTCCCCGAAGTTGAGGAAATCCGGGTTTTCGGATTTCGGTTCCCTGGTCATGAGACGGTGCAATGCCTCCATCGGATCCGCATCCTCCGCCACAATCCGGTAGACCTCGGCCGAGACGGGCATCTCCACGCCGAGTTTGCGGGCCAATTCGTGAACCGCCCGCACGGTCGCGACCCCTTCCGCCACCGTTCGCGCGTTGCCCATGATCTCGCTCATGGAGCGTCCCTGTCCCAGCTGCACGCCCACCGTTCGGTTGCGGCTCAGGCCACCGGTGCAGGTCAGTACAAGGTCGCCCATCCCGGCCAGGCCCGCGAACGTGGCGGGCTGCGCACCGAGAGCGACGCCCAGCCGGGTCATCTCGGCGATCCCACGGGTCATCAACGCTGCCACGGCATTGTGTCCCAGATCCAGCCCCGCGGCAACGCCCGCGGCCAGCGCAATCACGTTCTTGAGGGCGCCGCCCAACTCCACGCCGACGACGTCCGGATTGGTGTAGACGCGAAAGCGATCGGTCTGGAACAGCGCCTGCGCACCCAGACATGAGGCTTCGTCGCGGCTGGCAATCACAACCACGGTAGGTGCTCCGGCCACCACCTCGCGCGCGAAACTCGGTCCGGACAGAACGCACAGCCGCCTCGACTGCTCGGACGGCAGCGCCTCGGCAAAGATCTCGTCCATGCGGCGCAGCGTCGCCACCTCGATCCCCTTCGACGCGCTCACCACCGTGGCCTCCGGCGGGATCAGCGGAGCGGCCTCGGCCAGGACCGCGGCCGAGTACTGCACCGGACACACCCATACCACCGTTTCGGCCCGGCGCAGGGCCTGGGCCATCGAGTTGGTGACGGACAGGCGGGCGTCGAGATCGGCACCGTCAAGGTACAGGGTGTTGCGGCCGCTCTCGGCGACCGAGTCCACGACCTCGGGCTCGCGCGCCCACAGCCGGACCGCCGCGCCCGACCCGGCCAGGAGATTCGCGAGTGCCGTTCCCCAGGCACCCGCCCCGATCACCGCAATCCTGGGCCGATGCGTCACGGGCTCTTGCCACTGCCGTCGCCGCCACTGCCGTCATCGCCACCGCCACCCCCGACGCGCGGCTCCGTGCCCGCGAGCAAGCGGCGGATGTTCGAACGATGAGCCCAGATCACGAACACTGAGATGAAGCCGAGAAAGACCCGGACGGACACGTCGAAGTCCGGCATCACGACTCCCAGGATGCCGACCGCCAGCGCAGCGGCCATCGAGGCAACCGACACGGTGCGGGTTGCCAGCATGGAGAGGAGCCAGGCCCCGAGTCCCGCAAGCGCGACAAGCGGCGCCATTGCGATCAGCACGCCCCCACTCGTAGCGACTCCCTTCCCTCCCTTGAAGCGGACCCAGAAGGAGTAGACGTGGCCCACGATCGCCGCCCCACCGTAAATCACCGGCCACGCCGCCGCGTCCTGTCCGTCGAGACCGGGGAACCACCAGACGGGGGCGAACCCCTTGAACACATCGACGACCATCACCACGGCCGCCGGCTGCCACCCCAGAACGCGGAACACATTGGTGGCCCCGAGGTTGCAACTGCCAAGCGTACGCAGGTCCTTGCCGTATAGGAACCGTCCGACCCAGAAGGCCGAAGGAACGGCGCCTGCGGCATAGGCCGCCAGGGTCAACAGCAGTGGGGTTGTCACGGCACCTCGAATAAGCGGATCAGCGCGCCGGACCGGGCTGCTGCGACAACCCGTCCGACGGTCCCCACGACGTTAACCACAACGGGGTACCCGAATCCAGACTGCAGCGACGGGCGGCGCGGCCACGCGCAGGCGAATCCGGCGCGGTCGCGCGTCACTCGCCGCTCTTGCGAAGCCGCAGGCGGATCGGAACTCCCGTAAAGTCCCATGTGGATCGCAGCGAATTGACGATATAGCGTCTGTAGTGGGCAGGTATCTCGTCGGGGAGGTTGGAGAAGACGATGAACGTCGGTGGCGCGGTGCGGGCCTGGGTCGCGTACTTCAGCCTGACCGCCCGCCCGCGGGCATGTGGAGGTGGCTGGCGGCGGGCGGCCGACTGGACCGCTTCGTTGACCTGAGCAGTGCCGATATGCTGCCGGCGCCGGTCCGCCACTTCCAGCACGAGGTCGAGGGTCTTGCGGATACGGAGTCCCGTCAGCGCGGAAGCGAACAGGAACGGGACGTCCCCAAGAAACGGAGCCCTGCGGGCGGCATCGCGCTCGAACGCAGCCGCCGTGTGCGTGTCCTTGTTCACCAGGTCCCACTTGTTGCATACCAGCACGACGCCGCATCCGGCCTCCCATGCCGTCTCCGCGACCTTGACGTCCTGCACGTGGAGCCCTTCGGCGCTGTCGACCACCACCAGGCAGACATCCGCCTCGCGCACAACCCGGGCGGTGCGAAGGCTGCAGTAGTATTCGATCGAATCCTTCATGCGGGCATGGCGACGCAGCCCCGCTGTGTCGACGAACGTCAGGTTGAGTCCGTGGTACCTCATGGGCAGGTCGACCGGATCGCGCGTGGTGCCCGGGACATCGGTCACCAGGACGCGGTCCTTGCCGAAGAGACGGTTCACCAGCGAGGACTTCCCGGCGTTCGGCTTTCCGATCACGGCGACGCGCAAATCGTCGCGCGCGGGCGGTCCCTCCTCGTCCGGGAGAAGAGGAATCAGCGCATCGAAGAGGTCGCCGAAGCCCCGGCCCGAGATCGCGCTGACGGGATGGGGTTCGCCCATTCCAAGCTCCCAGAAGTCGAGATGGGTCTGCTCGGTGGGCAGGTTGTCGACCTTGTTTACGGCCAGGAGCACGGGCCTGTCTGCCCGTCGCAGCACTTCGGCGAGCTTCTGGTCCAGCGGGTGCACGCCGGCTCGCGAGTCCACGAGGAACACGACGACATCAGCCTCGGTCACGGCGGTCAACGCCTGTGCCCGGATCAGTCGGTCGATCATGCGGTTGGAGCCTTCGACAACGCCGCCGGTGTCGACCAGGAAGAAGTCTCTTCCGGTCCAGTCGGCCTGGCCGAAATTGCGATCCCGGGTCACGCCGGGCGTGTCGTCCACAATGGCAACCCGGCGTCCAATGGCCCGGTTGAAGAAGGTGGACTTCCCCACGTTGGGCCTCCCCACCACCGCGATGACAGGAAGACTCATGACGAGATCAGCGTCTCGACGACTTCGACCCCGCTCCGTACAGTCGCCGGAGACAGTCGTGCGGCCACCTCGGAAAGCGGAACGCCGTCAATGAACAGGCCACCGTCGTTGAGGGCCTCGCCGGGCAACAGAACAAGGTCACCCCTGGTGGAGTCGGCGGCCGCCCGCAGGATATCCGCGCCGGGCAGGAGTCCCGCAATGGTCACGCTCGGGCCGAAGTACCGGTTCTCGACCACGAGCACTTCCACGGCGCATCCCATCTGCTTCGCGATCGCAGTCGACATGCGCTCGAAGAAGGGGCCCATCGAAGTGCCGGTGACGATTCGCACGCGCTTTACCCCGTTGATCGGGGACAGGCTGCCCTTGCCCGTCTCGAACGCGTCCAGGAGCGACCTGAGCGCTCCGACCCCGTTTTCCAGCAGCGGCCAGTCGTCGTAGTAATCGCTCTGTGGAACGTCTGTGCCCGCGATGAGAAAGAGTTCGTCCGCCGCGTAGCACCAATGGTGTCCGCGGTCCGCCAGTGCCTGTTGCCGAATCGTTTCGGTCTGGAGGATCGCGGTTTCGGCTTCCGTTGCGCTCAGCAGACGCACGGGACGGTTGAGGTTGTAGCGGGTCAGACCCACTGGAACGACCGACAGGCTGAGGACGCCCTCGCCCAGTGCGTACAGCTCCCGTATGGTGCGGTCCAGTTCCGGGCCGTCGTTCCACAGTGGACACAGCACCACCTGCGTGTGCACCTGGAGCCCCGCTTCCAGGAGTTCCGTCAGCTGCTCCATCAGCAGCCCGGCGCGCGCGTTCTTGAGAAGCCGGACGCGGACGGCCGGATTGGTCGCGTGGACACTGACGTACAGCGGGGAAATGCGCTGGTCCACGAGCCTCTGGAGACCGCGGGGACCGAGGTTGGTCAAGGTGACGTAGCTTCCGTATGTGAAGGACAGACGGAAGTCGTCATCGCGCAGCCAAAGCGGCTCGCGCGCGTCCGGGGGATTGCCGTCGATGAAGCAGAAGACGCACTCGTTTGCGCATTCGCGGATCTTGTCCCGCGCCGGCACGATCCCGAGACGCTCCGAGGAGTCTCGTGAGATCTGGTAGACGATGGGACTGCCGTCCGGATCGACCGCCTCGAGTTCGATCTCGTTCTCGGCCGTGCGGAACATGAAATCGAGTCCGTCCCGGACTCGTTCCCCGTTTACCGTCAGGATCCGTGTCCCGATCCGAAGCTCAAGCGCTTCGGCGATCGTTCCCGGACCGATCTCCCCGATTCGTACCACGTGCCGCAGCCCTTCGCAGAAACCGGCGCGCGCTACTCCGTCAGCCCCTGCGCCGACCCTTCGGTGCCGGGCAGGGCCCCGTCCGCGGCGCCTAGCGGTGTCTGGACAGCATCTCCTGGAAGAGGATGTGATTTCGCACAGGCTCCCAGGTATACCTGGTGGAGAGGCTGTTCACGGTGACCAGCGTGGAGCTCCCGATCAGGGGCTCGAGAAGCGCGACCGCCGCCTGCACGTTGCCGAGCTCCGCATGCGTCTGTGCCCAGCGGCGTTGCACGGCCGGGCGTTCGTCGTCGCTGACCGGCATGGACATTGCCTTCTCAAGGGCCGCCTGGGCGTCCACGGTGCGGCCGGCACGTGCCAGATTGCGTGCGTACTGCCCTTGCCAGTTTGCTTGCGCGTCGGGGTCTGCGAATTCGAGGGGGTTGCGGTCCCAGGCGGCCACGAGCTCGCCCCACAGAACCCGCGAATCGTGCAACCGGCCGGCCACCCTGTGCACCCACGCCTTCTCGGCGAGGCAGGGGCATCGATACTCCGGATCCGGGTGATCCGGCGAGAACCGGAGGATCATTTCATCGAACTCGCCCCCCAGCAGCAGGGACGGGAAGTTGTTGGTCACCGAAGCGATCTGCTGCGGCGACATCCGGATCCGCTGACGGGCCTCGCGAAACGCGCGCTGCATGCCGTTCGAACCCCTCCCCGAGGCGAGGGCCTGGAAGATCATCTCGGTCACCCACGCGTTGTCCGCCTGTTCGAGGGCAACCGTGGCCTTGTCCATCAATTCCGTTGCGGTACCAAAATCACCCAGAAGCCGGGCCGCCGAAGCGCCCCGAAGGACGGTGTTCAATTCCGCGCCCATTTCTCGGGCCAACTCGATCCGGCGCGCGAGTTCCTCCGCGGAAGTCTGGGCAACGACCGGCGTAGCCGCCGCTAGAAGCAACAGGCTGGCTACCAGTATTCCACGGCGCATCGTTCACCTCCGGCTGAGATTGAACCGCTTGGCATCCTCACGGATGCCTGTCTGACCCGTCCAAGGTAAGCCGAGACCGTGATCCGGCGCCACAGGGCCTGGACGGGTACCGACCATGGCGGCCGCCGGGGAGCAAGACTGCAGATCCCCGGCGGCCGGCAAGCGGGAGACGGGACTCGAACCCGCGACCCTCAGCTTGGGAAGCTGATGCTC
>JAPPGZ010000001.1 GCA_028874905.1 Gemmatimonadota bacterium | reverse complement strand
GGCCGTCGTAGAGGGCGAGGTCGACCTCCGCGAAGCTGCCGTCGGCGATCGATCCCAGCGCGGCTAGAATGCCGACGAAGTTCACCATGCGGAGGTGCTGCTTCTGCGGATCATCCGGCCATCCTCCTGACTCGATCAGAATCGTGTTCGCGCCCCACGCTCCCATCAGATCGCCGAAGGCCCGCGGGTTGAAGGCGTCGTCGTAGCGGGTGATGTGCCCACCCACCAGCGGCTCGATCGCCCGGCGCACCACCCCGCACACGCGCATCGCCGCGCGCCGCCGCTCGCTGACCTCGCCTTCGTCGTTGTGGGCCGGCGCCAGGAGCGCGATGGCCGCCATGCGGCCAGAGTCCCCGACGCGAAAACGGGGGCTCTGGTCGTGCAGGTTGAAGCCGAAGGCGGGCCGTATCCGGTCGTGCACCGACTTCAGCGCACGCCCTTCCTGGGTGGCGAGGCGTCGAGCATCCCGATTGATGTCGATCCCGGCCGCGTTGTGGCGCTGAAAGCGGGCCGCGCCGTCCGGGTTGAGCATGGGGACGAAATGGAGGGTCAGGCGGCGGGACAACGTCCGAACGAGAGCGTGTTCCGGGTGCCGGGCCAGGAATGAGCAGATGTCCGCCAGCGCCATGGTCGCGGTGCTCTCGTCCCCGTGCATCTGGGACCAGGCGAGCACCCCCACCTCGCCCTGGCCGAACGACACCATGCGCAGCGGCCGTTCCTCGGCGCTTTCGCCCACCCTCTCGCACGCAAGAGCCGTGCTGCCGTCCAGAATAGGGTCGAGGATGGTCCAGTAGGCGTCGGGAGCGAAGCGTCGCCGGTCGAGCCCGCCTACGCGCGCGGTTTCATGGAGTGCGCGCAGCTCCGTGGTGAGTTTCGGTACCGGTTGGGCTCTTCGAAATCGGTTCTCCCTGGAGGAGATGCCGGGGCTGGCCCGCAGGTTGTCGAACCGCATGAGCTGAATTATGGCCGCACCTCCGCCGCGCTGTCCAGTCGCGGGCGGGGTCGCGGTCAATGCCCTGCTCTCGGTCTTCTCCGAGCGCCCGGCTCGGTGGATGACGCAAGCTCCAATACTCCGAGGACTCCGCGGCCGTCACGACTCGCGGCCCTGCGGCTGTCGGGTTTCGGGGTGCTCAAACGTTGTGGGTTGATGGAAGGCGGCCTTGCACGCAAACGGGGAGCGGGAGGATGACCGGGATACCATGGACGCCTGATCCGTCCGAGTCTCGGAACCGTTTCCCACAATACGAGTTAGCGACCCCGATGCGACCCGATCTCACCGAGCTGTTGGTTGCAGTGCCATTGGTCCCTGTTGCCATGGGGCCGGCTCGCCGAAACAGGCTAGTACAGGTTCTCGGCCTGGCCCGTGAGCTTGCAGCTGGCTAGCCACAGGCCGTAGAGGACACTCGGGCTTTCCGCGGCTGATGATCGCGGTTCTTGCCTCGCCGAGTGCGCGTGCAGAAATACGGGCCGTTGCCGGCGCCGGTCGATGCATCTTGGCTCGCGACCGGGAGGACTTGCTACGGCTAGCCGGTAGCGCTCACGCTGTGGTACTGGAAGCTCCCGATCCCCTATCCGTTCTCGGCATCTTGCGAGAGATCAGGCAAGAACATCCGTTTCTCCCTGCTATCCTCGTCACCGACCAAGACTCAGCCGATCTTCCGGCCCTCGAATCGATTTTGGTCGAAGCTGTCCTCTTCCAACATCAGATCGCCGCGCGTCTACCGGCCGCGCTCAGGAGGTCTGCCGGACTAGCCTTTGCGCTTCGGGCGCTGGCGGAGGACTACATGAGGAACGTGGCGATCCCGGCGCCGCTTCGCCGGTTGCTGAGTTGTGCCCTGACTTCCGTACCGCCTCCTCGTACAGTCCAGAATTTGGCTCATCTTCTGAGGTCCGATCCGTCTACGATCCGTCGGTACTGGCGTCGGAGTGTCAATTCACACGGGATCCAGCGGATCAAGGACTTGTTGGATTGGCTCGTTCTGCTCCGCGCGCTCTCGGCGAAGCGCCCCGGCCTGAGCTGGCGATTCGTTGCCACGATCATCGGGACGCACGAGAGGACGCTGAGGCGGCTGGCCAAACGCTTGACGGACGATACGCTCGGTGCTTTGGCTGCCGCCGGTGCCGAACGACTGTTAGAGCACTTCGCGGATTCTCTTGCCGAATCATTCTGCGCGAAATTGTCCTGAAATGCGCGGTTCTGGTACTTGTTAGCCCCCGCCGAGCGCAGGCTAGGTTTGTTGCGTGTGCGGCAGAACGCCGCCGGGTATCAAATGACGTGGAGTGGACAACTCCACACCAACACAGCAAGGGAGACCCCATGAACCGCACAATCCAACTCCTCGGCCTTCTCCTGATCGGCCTCCTCTCGTACCAGCCCGAGCCCGTGGGCGCGTTGCCATCGGATTGCTTCAATGTCAACGGATGCCATTTCTGCCGAACCGCGGACGGCTGCCTGGTGTATACCTGTGGTTCCAACGGTGCTGGGAAGAAATGCGGCTGACCAGTAGTAACTGGCGGCGAATCCATAACCAGGTGCATGGGCTTCAAGGATGAGCGGCCACAGTAGGCAGGACCGCTGGAGCAATATCGCCAATATCGCGATTATCCTGACTTTGGCGGTCCTGCTACTGAATCCGTCCGGTGTGGTGGGGCGGTGGATCACCTCGACTTATCGCGGATGGGACGAGGGGCGCCGGGTCTCTCGGCACTGGAGCGGGTTGGTGGACGCTCCCAGCCGTATCGGGGAGTCCTCGTCTGTCATCGTCGAGTTCGTCTCCTACGACTGTGCGGTGTGCCGAACGGTGGCACCCGCCGTCGTGGAGGCGGTTAATAGGGAGGATGTCGCGGTTGTTGTCCGGCACATGCCCTCGAGCGGGCGTGGAGGGGGTGCGGCCACAGAAGCGGCTCAGGCGGCGATTTGCGCGGAGAGGTACGGCCTGTTCCCCGAAGCCCATGAATCGCTGCTGGCCGATGAGACATGGCTCAGCGTTCGCAACTGGCGTCGATTCGCAGAGAGTTTGGGGATCGAAGACGCCTCATCCTTCTCCGGTTGCATGGGTGAAGAAGGTACCCAGCGGCGCCTCGATCGGGATCTGGCACTGGCGGATGTCCTGCAGGTCGCCGGCACCCCAACCTTCGTGTCGGAGGAAGGCATACACCTGGGCGCGCGCGGATTGGGGGCTGCCGTAGCGGCCGCTGTCACACCCTCGGAACCGGAAGGGAACCACTCCCTCCTCCCCGGACCTTCGACATTTGACTCATCGGAACTCCCACGGCTCACCCACGCATTGTCGGCCATCGCCGGCGGATTCTTCCTTCCCGACTCGGGAATTGTTCTGGTTGAAAGCACCGAGGTCCATTTCGTCGACATGGCGTCCGGGGAAACCAGGGTGTTCGGCCGGGAGGGTGGCGGACCACTCGAGTTCCGCCGCATCCACAGTGCCCTGCGTGGCCCGCAGGGCATCGCGCTCCAAGACAACTACCGGGTTCGCATGGTGTTCCTCGACAACAGCGGCGAGTACGTGGGCGACCTGCGTTATAACACGGTCGCGTTCAAGGGCAGCGTCATGGATGCATTACCGGTAGCTGTTCATCCGAATGGGCGCATCGTCTTCCGTGACCGGGAAGGCAAGGAGTTCGGCAGCTACCGGGGACGTACGTGGGACGCCATCGAGTACCTTGCAGTGGACAGCGCTGGCGAAGTCGAGGTCGTCGCCCAAACCAAGGGGTCAGAGTATCACTACGAGGCCAGGCAGAGTGGCAGCGTATTCTTCGGGCATTCCACTCTGATGGCGGCCTCCTCGGATCGCGTCGCCATTGCCGAGACGGACCAGGAAGCGATCCAGGTGTTCGGGTGGGATGGAGGCGAAGTCGGCCGCATTCCAATGCCTTCTCCAGTCCGGCCGTCCGGCGACCAGGTGCGTGCGATGCGCGAGTACAGGGCTGATGAACCGTCGAGAATGGCGGAGAGCCTGAGCAGGGCCCCGACCGGTGTACCGGCCGTGGTGCAGGAGGCGTTGCGCGAACTCGCGACGCAACGCGACGATATGGACAACTGGCCGGTGAACGATCTGGCACCGCCGATCGACCGGCTATTCTTCGACTTCGACGAGAGGCTTTGGGTGCGCGGCTACCACTTCGCCGACCAGGACAGCGTGACTTGGCGGGTGTGGGAAATGAACCGGTTCACGCCCTTGTTCCAAGTGAAGCTGGCGGCCGACGAAGAGCTGTTGGACGCGAGAAGGGACATCGTACTGCTGCGCCGCGAGGACGAACTGGACGTTCCGCGGGCTGTGGTCAGCAGGCTTGTCGCAGCAGTGCCTTCTCGTAGCGGGTGACGACTTCGTCCTTGGTCAGGACGAATGGAATCCTGAGATACTCGGGCCGCTCATTCCCCCATCCAGACCACACTCGCCGCAACACTCCAGAGCGACCGCCCGGCACCTAGGCCCGGACCAGCATCCACCGGCCCCGAGCGGTCGAATCTCCCACGCACCACGAGCGTCGCTCCCCGCGCCAGGTGTGCGCGCACCGTTGCGGATGCCGCATATGCGTGGGCCGCCTCGGCGTGGAAGGCCAACTCCGGGGCCACGAGCTCCGGCTGGATCCGACCGATCATCCCCAGGTCCAGAATCGTGCCCGACGGCTCGTAACGCGAGAAGCTGCCTCCCAACGAGAGGGCCAAGCGCTCCGACAGCCACCGGGCAGCCTCCGCGCTCACGCCCGGGCTCACGTCGGCGATGTCCTCCGTGACCCGCACGAGGAAGTCCCGGCGCAGGCGCGCGTCTCGACCGATCGAGACGCGGACTCCGGCGATCCAGACCGAGTCGGCGTCGGCCGCTCGGAGATCCACGAATCCCGTGAACGTCCGCTGGCGCGCCCGGAATATGGCGCCCTGACCCTCCAGATCCCGGCGGAACGCGTCGCCGTCCAGCGCAGCATACTGGGCCGACACCACTGCCCTGAGGAGTCCGGCCCGACCGAGGGCATCGAGTCCGGCCCTCCAGGCCTTCGCCTCCCACCTGTTCGGCACTTCATCGGTCAGGCGCGAGCCCACATGGACGTTCTCGAGGTGCTCGCGCTGACCGTGCACCACCCAGTGCCACTGGCCCAGGCGCCCCGCGAGTCCCCCGCCCAGCGCATAGGTGTTCCGCCCGACGTTCCGCGCGACGACGCTGGGGCCGGCCGCGCGGCGCGACTCCGGATCCCCGAGGCCGTCGAGTTCCACGACCTCCGTTGCGATCCCGCCCGGCAAGGCGATTCGGCTGTTTTCGTTCGCTTCGGCCCAGCGCCCGGTGACCGAGACCGAGAGGCCCGCGTCGGACAGGACGTGCAGCAGGCCGAAGCTCAGCGCCGGTGCAGATACTCGTCCCAGCCGCGCCGCTCGAGCCTTGCGCGTGCGGTCGTCGCTCATCTCCAGGCCGAGCCCGGCACCGATGGCCCAGGGGCCAGCGCGCCATCCGTAGGCGCTCTCCAGTCGAACCCGCACGTGCCGCATCGGCGGGGTCGTGGTGTCGGTGAACACGAACGGATCGGGAGAGTGGCGTACCAGATAGATCGCGGGCGAGCCCACGTCCGAAGTCGTTTCGTCGGCGACGACTCGCCCCGCGACCCCCGAACGCTCACCCAGCGGTTGCCAGCGAAGCGCCGACAGCTGGATCGCACGGTGGTCGCGCGCGTCGAGGGGCCTTCGGTACTCTCCCTCATCGCCGCCCCGCCTGAACTGGATCTCGCCCCAGGCATCCTCCGCTTCATGAGCTAGCGCCGCGGGCGTTCCCGTGCTCCAGAGCTGCCCGACACGCGGTGCGGGGGCGTTGAGGAGTCGGAGTGACGGGGGCGCGGACGGCGCTTCGCGCTCCCATGTGCCCAGTCGGGCAAGCGGGCTCCACGCCGTCATCCAGGCAGGAGTCTCCGGCGAGCGGAGGGGCGTGAGGGGGTCCGTCGACTGTGCGGCGGCCGGCCCCGGCGCCCCGAGGACCATTACGACCAAGGCGGTTGCGAAGGAAACTCCCGGGAGCCGCGTCACGGGTTCACCCCACCGCCGGAAGGATCCCGGGCTGGTCCCAGGAACCATCCCAGCCTGAACGCGCCCTCCAGGCCGAAGCGAAGCCCGCGGTTGAAGCGGGGGCTCTGGCCCTCGTTTCCGCGCGTCCCCGGCCGGTCCAGGGCGTTGAAGGCCCAGAGCGAAAGCCGGCCATTGAACGGGAGATCCAGAGTGATCTGGAGGCTCAGGAGCCAGTCCGGGGCGATCTCGTCGGGACGCGTGAAGACGTTGGTGCGCGGCTCGCGCAGGTCCGCGAACCCGGGTCGGCCCCGGTCGGCCGCCGGCACACGGACCATGTCGCCGCCACGGGCGATGTATCCCACCCACGCCAGCGTGTCGGTCTGAGCCACGTTCTCGACCTTCTCGTACGCGAAGTGCTGCACGGTCCCTGTAATCACGAGCCCCAGATCTGGCTGGTGATGCACGAGCCGGTAGGTCAGCAGGCCACGCACCCCGGTCTGTTTCACGCTCTCCCAGAACGGCGCCCGTCCGACGCGCTCGTCCATCTGGAACGAACCGAAGCGCGTGCCGAAGTCGAGGCCGTCCTTCAGCAGCTCGGTCTCGACGAGCGCGCCCTGTACTTCGAGGGCCGTGCGCAGGAAACGCAGTTGTGGGAGCCGGGCCGTCAGCTCGAAGCCCCTCGCCGCCAGCGTGAGGTTGTTGTCCGGGACGTCCAGGATGACCGGAGTGGAGTCGCTCGCGATCGGCGGGTCGCGTATCTCCGGACGAATGCCGGCTCCGATCGTCGAGTCCGACAACTCGTACCGGTCCCGAAAGATGACGGCCGGAGTGGACCGGAGCCCTACCCCGCCCTCGGTTCGGTCCCGAAACGCGGTCACGCTCACGGAGAGGTCGCGCGCGGGAGCCACCTCGATCCCCGCTTCCATCTTCGTCGTGCGGGAGAATCCGAGGGCGGGGTTGTCCGGGTTCTGAATGAAGGTGGTCAGCACCGCCAGCCGCTCCGCGGGATCGGGCGCGAACCAGTTCACGTTCACAACGTCGTAGAACTGGCGCGCGGGGCTGAGTTGTCCGAGCGACGGCTGCTTGGCGGTCCGGCCGACTCCGGCCCGCAGGCGCAGCCACGGCCGCGGGGAGAGCTGCGCGTTCAGCCGTGGCTGGAGCACCCCGTCCCGCACGCCGGAGGCCCAGTGCCCCGCCTCGTGCAACAGGTCCAGCCGGAGGCCTGCCTGCACGTCGTAGCTCCACCTCTCACCGAGTGCGCCCACGACGCGATCGTCCACGTAGACGGCGCTCGCCGCCACCGCGTCCAGGTCGTCGAAGCGCCGCGGCCGGTCGAAGCCCTGGACGCCGTTGAAGCTCATTTGCGGGGGGAACTCGATGTCGAACTGGTATCCCGGCCCGGCGTTCCACTCGCGCCGCAGCACGGTCCCGGCGCGTACACGGTGACCGAGCCCTAGCCAAGCCGCCCGCCGTTCGGCTTCGAGGCGCGTGAAGACCTGGCGGACGTCGCCGTCGATGGCCACGCGGCTCTGGTACGTTCCGCCGATGAACCGTCCAATGGCGCGGCCCTCGGTCACCCGGTCGGTAAAGGGCATCGCACCGCGCGCGCGAGGAGCCTCCACGAACGACCGCTGCTGCGTGAGATCCAGCGCGCCGGTGAACTCGAGCAGGAACCCGGGTGAGACGCTGAGCCTGGCGCGTTCGGAGATGCGCAGGCCCCGGTCACGGCTCCAGGACGAGGCCCCCGGCGACACCACGGAGTCCTCAGGGTTGTCGTGGACGACCTGGAAGAGGTCCAGGCGTGTGTCGAGGCGGAGCTTGGGGATGGGCTCGCTTCCGGCACCCATCGCGAACGCCTCGCCCACGTCCGCCCTGTGGGAGAACTGGCTCGAGAACCGCACTGACTCGTTGTCGTTGAAGCCGGGGCTTGGGCGCGTGCCGGTGACGTCCACAGTACCCGACATCGCGGCGTCGGCGTCGAGGCTCCATCCACCGACGAAGCTCCCGCCCGCGGTGAAGGGGTCGAAGATGCTCTCCAAGCGTGGCTCAAAGGCTCCCGCGCGCGTGTCCACCACGATCACGCCGTGGCTCAGGTCGCCGAAGCGCACCGACGGCACGCCGCGGATCACCTCGACCCGCTCGAGCGTCGTCGCGGGGATGCGCCTCAGGTCGATCCCGCCCCCGGCGCTCGTGGGGATGCGCAGCTCTCCGCGCGGACCCAGGCTCTGGAGGTTCGCGTTGTTCGAAACGGGGACGCCGTCCAGAACGATGAGCGTGCCGAACGACGCGAGTTCGGCGGGCGTCGGGCCGCTTCCCACCAGGCTCAGCACGGAACTCGTGGGTACCGTGCGGAGCGAGATCTGCTCGACGTCGTCCAGCCCTGGCGGGCTCAATACTGCCCCGGGTACCAGCTCCAGGAGCCCTGACAGCGAGGTGGCGGTTTGAACGTCGATGGCGTCCTGTTCGATGACGCTCGCGGTGCCCAGCTCACCCCGGGCCCTGGACACGGGATCGGCCGTGACCGTGACGCCTTCGAGCCGAAGCGGTGATGTGGCAAGCGCCACGTCGAGTTCCATGACCCCGGCCGTGGGCATGGCGAGCCGGACGCGGGTCGCGGCGTATCCGATCATCTCGACGGAGAGGACCTGGGGACCCGGCGGGATTTCTCGCAGCCGATAGCGCCCGGCCGAGTCCGTGACCGCGCCCAGGTTGAGCCCCTCGATCCGCACCGCGGCGCCGGCGATGGGCCGGGTGGTCTCCCGGTCGGTCACGACGCCTTCCAGACCGGTCTCCACCTGCGCCGAGACCGCAGCGGGTGGGAGGCTTCCGGCGAGGAGTAGGAGGAGGCCGAAAGGGAGGGAACGCGGCCGCTGGGGCCGGTACCTCATCCGCCCGGTACCAGGAAACGGATCTCGTCGGGGCTGCGGCTCGCGACCGGGCCGCGCACGTCGAGAGACGCTCCGTCCTTGGCGACTAGAACATCCTCCTCCAAGAGGAGCAGTACGCGCTCCGCGCTCCTGGGGATCTCCACCCGGATGCGGTCGCCCACAACCGAAACGTCGATTCCGCCGGGCTCACGGCTGAATCGTGAGGCAGCGGAGCCGAAGACGCCGGCCTCGGTGCCGTCGACGAAGACGACTTGGATCTCGGTGCCGGGGAGCGCGTCGTGGAGCGCGATCCGGATTGGCGCCCGCGTCGCTTCCAGGAAGACTGCCGCTTCGGCCGCAGGAGTCGGAAGGACGGCGGCCGACTCGTCGGCGTCCGGGCGCGGGAATGGTCCGGACTCGGCCTCCGCGGTCGGCACGACCTCCACGGTCTCGGCGGTGAAGAGCGCCACTATCTGCTCCCAGGCGCGTCCGGGCCAGCCGTACAATGGAGACACGGGGAGGAAGGCGGAGGCGGCCGCGAGCAACCCGACGACGAAGCTCGCCGCCAGAGCGTGGGTGCGTCGCCGCTTCGTCTCCACGCGCCGCATCACCTCCCACCAGGACGCCTCTAGTGACCTCGCGGGGCCGGCTACGCGACGGGTAAGCGACCGGGCACCGCTCGCTCTGTCGTGTTTCGTGGTGCTCAAACGTTGTCCTGCACGGTGATCGTAAGCATCAAGGCGTTGGCCGACATGGAGGACGACGAATGGGTGGATTCAGCCGGATGGGCGGAGCAGGGAGGGGTCTGCATCGCGGAGCGGACTCGTGATCGTCCGTTGGCGTCCATTCTCGGTACTGACGGTGGTTCTTGCTGGCCTGTCGGCTCTGCTCGCGATTCAGAAGAGGCAACTCCGTGTGGAGGCGGAGGAGCTTCGGCAGACAGTCAGGCGACAGGTGGACTTGCCGCATGTGGGCATGGTGGTGCCTGCGTACGAAGGCGTCACGCTTGAGGGCGACGAGGTGAGGGTCGGTGTGGCGGCGCCCGAGACCCGGCAAGTCCTCTTCATGCTGGATACGCGGTGTGGCAACTGCCTCGTCACGCTCCCGGCGTGGAACCGGATGGCGGAGGCGGTCGAGCGCGGCGGTGCATCCGTCGAGGTATACGGCCTGTCCCTGGATCCGGCGCCGGAGACCCAAGCGTACGCCCAGGAGCACGGACTCCGCTTCCCGGTGGTTCTCTTCGACGATGAGCGCTACCGCGAGTTGTACCGGGTGCGGGGCATCCCAATCACGCTGGTGGTCGATGAGATCGGGGCGGTCGAGTACGTGAGGGTCGGCTCGATCTTCGGCGAGCGGGCCGATCCGGTCGTGGACTCGGTCGTGACCGCAGCGGGAGGGACCATGATCCGCCGAGCGCCGGCCTGAAGGGCGCTTTGCGGTAATCGCGCCGGAGAACCGAGGCTTCGGCCTGTTTTTCACCTTTTGTTGGAGGTACTCATGAAGAAGAGGGTCGCGATGGTTCGGCAGGTGCTGTTGGGGCTGTTGGTGGCCTCGGTCATCACGTTCGGGACGGCGGAAGCGGCAAGGGGCAGCGGCCAAACCACGAACGAAGCTTGCAGCGGATGTTGGCTCGTTGACGATCCCAATTTCTGGTGCTCGGAGTGCTGCAGCGCTGCCGGCAGCATTTGTCTGACCGGAGGGGTCGGGCAATGCCTCTGCGCTTGAAGGTGTAGGACGGTGCGGCCTCCGGGGCAGCCGACTTTTCCGGCTGCCTTGGGCTTGCGCCCTGGGACGGCCAGTTGGGTTACGGAAGTCAGCCGAAGTGAAACGACAGGGATCCAGTAACATCGCGCGTTGGGTTGGCGGAGCTTCGGTTCTGGTTTTGGGGTGCCTCCTTGGAGGCTGTTCACCCGACGCCGATCCCGTCGAGCCGCGTAACGCGCCTCGAGATGCGACAACCGGCAACCCGCGAGACACCGTTCAGCGAGGGAGCCTGACGGTCACCGCAATAGCGGTTGGCGAGGCAAGCCGGGCCCTTGAGGCTCTGGGGGCTCCAGCCGACCTCGTGCCGCAGGCGCACGTGAGAGTCCGCCGTGTCGGCGAGTCGCCGGTCGAGGTGGGCACGACGGACTCCTTGGGGCAGGTCACGTTCGCCGAGCTTCTTCCCGGCCGATATGACATCACCTCCCTGCGCCTCCTGAGCGCGAGCGAGGCGATGCAGGTTGCCGTGGCGGATTCGACCTTGGCGGGCATCAGCGCCTTGGGCGGCGGTGCACGCGTCCATGTGCAGCCTCCGCTGGTCGCCGTGGAGGTCGAGGCTGTGGCGGGTCGTCGGGGCTCCCTGGTGATCAGCGAGATCCATGACTGGTGGCCGCGGCTCACAGGTGGCCCCACTGCGCAATACAGCCAAGCAAGGTACATCGAGGTCTACAACCATGCGGACACCACCGTATACCTGGACGGCAAGATACTTGGCCACGGGCTCTGGTACGTGTGGGAGAGCGAGCTGAACGAGTCCTCGTTGGACAACTGCACTCAGTTCGAGTCCTGGCGAATGGACCCGGATGGCGTCTGGTCAGAGCAACACCTGCGTTTTCCGGGGACCGGTCGCGAGTACCCGCTTGCGCCGCATGAAGCCCGGGTCGTGGCCACACAGGCAATCGACCATCGCGAAGTGCATCCCGAACTGGGCCTGCCGGACCTGTCGATGGCCGACTTTGAGGTCGTCGGTACAGGGCAGGACGTGGACAACCCCGCGGTGCCCAACATGGAGCACGCCGGCTTCCGACCATCGGTCGACGCCCTGGGTCGAGGCTTGGTTCACGTCCACTACAGTCCGTTCATCGCGGACAATGTCGATCTGGAGGCGCTCGCGACGGACAAGCTTCCCTTGCGTGATCCGGACTACCGTCGGTTTCCCGCGGCAACGATTCTGGACCTGGTCACAGTCTACCGCGATCCCGCAACGCTGGCTTGGGACAGTCGAGTCTGCGACCACTTGGTAAGCCCGATCTTCGACCGCCAGCCTGCCCCAATCTGGGACGGTCTCGCGGGCAACTCGATTCATCGACGAGTGCTGGGCATGACCGCCAGCGGTCAGGTTATCCTACAGCGCACCAGGACGAGCGCCGTCGATCTCATGCGGGGCCCGAGAAGCCCCGGGCGGGTGCCCTGACAACTGAGCGCGGAGCCGGGCTCAGTACAGCAAATACCGTTCTCGAATCTGCAGAAACTCGTCCAGCTCCGGCTGCCATGCGGCGCGCACGTCCTCCAGGGACGCCCCCGCCTCGACCGCCAGCCGCAGACGGTCGGTGCCCGCGAGCCGGTCGAAGCCGGCTTCGCGCCATTCCCACCGGTCGCCGGAGAGCGCGGCAGCTTCGATGAGCGCAGCCACCGCGGCCTCGGTGGGATCGTATCCCGGGTCGCTCGCGACCAGCCGCACGCCTCCCACTTCGACTCCGCCGTGCTTGCCGTCGCCGGGATTTTCCGGCACGAAGCGAACCGCCTCGAAGCGCACGCCCGCGAGGCCATAGCCGTTCAGGTTCGCGGCCAGCGCCTCCCCGTCCAGCCAGG